>JAVWQH010000010.1:0-55076 GCA_036635475.1 Oscillospiraceae bacterium
TTTTCATCAGAAAAGCGAATCCATCATCTCCCACCAGAAAAAAGAGAAGTACTAACAATAGTGCTTCTTTTTGCATTGTAAAAGAAAAAAATGGATTCGATAGGAGCAGTATAGAATAATAACCCAGTGGGTTATTGCAGCCTGTTGAAAAAGTCCTGTAAATTTTACAGTTCAGAGGACTTTTTTCGTAAAATATGGTACAATAAGAATATCCTCAAAAGAAAGGAGCGCAAAAAATGAAAGTTGAAATGACCTTTAATGAAACTGCGGTTATTTCCAGCGGCTATCAAAAATCCGACATTTATACAACTATAAAATCTGCATTTGCAAAGCGTGGTTTACTCTGTTCTTCGGATAACGATGTATTATCCTTTGAAGATAATGGAAACGAAAATGACTATGCTCATATGTGGAAAGTAATTATGAGTTTGCTTAAATCTGAATGGTTTGTAAACTGTGCCGCTTCTTGCACTTTTTTTGATGATGATGATAGTGAAGAAGATGTACTTTCACAGGCATGGAAAGTACAAAGGCGCATGGCATAAGATATGGATCAGAACAAAAAGAAATCAGGAAGTAGAAAACAGATCACATTTGATTTAAGTCAAAAAGCATTAGCAGCACATTATCCTAAACCGAAAATTTCACTAAATCCAACTTTTTATAAAAGGGCATACTCGGATATAAGCCAATTTATGAAACAAAACGGATTTGAGCATCGTCAATTTTCAGTTTATACTTCCATAGAAAAAATTACTAACACAGATATAAACTTACTTATGGATAGCTTAGCGGAAAAAATGCCTTGGCTTGCCCTTTGTGTAAATCAAATTGATGTTACAAATATAGGGTCACAGCATAGTCTTTTGCATACTTTAGAAACAGCTACCGCCTTACAAGTTGAGCAAACGGAAAAAATTGAATTAACTTTACAATAGGAGCAGTATAGAATAATAACCCAGTGGGTTATTATTTCTGCGACCGGCTTTTCAGCAGAAAAGCGAATCCATCATCTCCCCCAAAAGAGAACATTATTTCAAAAAAATAGTTGCAAAAGTAGGCAGTTATATTTGAAATTTTGTTCATTTTGTGATATGATTAATAAATGTGGTTTATATAATTGTGGGGGGTTTGGAATGAAACAGTTTATAGCAATAGCATTAATTTTAACAATAATATCTACATTCATTGGGTGCAATAATGATGTCAAAAAAGTAAATGCTAAAGATGAGCATTGTATGTCAAAAAAAATTTCTCCGTCGGAAGAGTCCACTTCAACGCAATCTGCTATAGAAGTGCCGTCATCAGAGCAATCAGCTACAGAAGTGCCATCATCAGAGAAATCTGAAATTAAAAAGCAAAAGTTTACAGCAAAAGAAATAAAAAAAGCTATATATGTTGCAACAGTAAATTTTCAGGAACAAAAAGGTTGTACACTTATAAAAATGGTGTATGACGAGGAAGAGTCCGATGAATTTATTAAATTATATATGGAGAGTGGACATGGGGCAAATAATGGCATAAAAAAAGAGAATGTTATTGTTTTAATGTGCGATTTCCGAGTAGATGATTCAGAATTTCACCCTGACCTTAAAGCAGGCGAAACCTGTTCAAATTGGAAATGGATATTAATTAGAGAAAATAGCCATTCTAATTGGATAGTTGATGAATGGGGCAGTTAATTGTAGGGACAAACTGTGTTTGCTTTAATGTGTGGGAATGAACGGTATTTCCCCTACTTGAATATTGCAACTCGAAAATAAAACGCAAAACTGCGAATGTATAACTTCCCTTATATAGCCAAATATTACAATAAATAATGATTATAAATCCGTTCTTTTACTAGAACGGGTTTTTGTTTTTCACTTTACTTTTTGCTAAAATATGTTATAATTCAATCGTAATATTTTTAAGAGTATAGCTTTATTTGTGAGTATACTTTTTTCAAAATCCCCTTTTAATAAGCAGTAATTTTATATTATGGAGGAAACTTAATAATGAACAATCAACAAGAAAACAAAAAATCCCTTGTACTATCAATTATCGGACTTATTATTATTTTCATAGGAATAATTGTGAATTGCGTTATGGAATGGTACGCAGGACTTTTGATAATGCTGCCACTAACCATACCCCATATTTATCAAATTTCACTTTATTGCAAACATCTTAAAGAAACCAAAACTAAATAGCCCAAATATAATTTACCTCAAAAACAAAACGCAGAACTGAAAATACAGCTCTGCGTTTTTTATATGTCTTAAAACAATGGAAAGTTTTGATGGCTTTATGCCAATGTGCTTAAAATTCCGTCTGCCATTGAGTTTGCAACATTATAAATGTTGGTTCTGCTGCAAACACTATCATATTCAACAGGGTTGCTTAGGAAAGCAATTTCAGTCAAAATAGATGGGCAGTATGTGTTTAGAACAACACGGAATGGAGTGGATTTATGCCCTCTGTTGTTGCGTCCTGTGTTGGCAACAAGAGCAGATTGAACATTTTGAGCAAACCTATTGGATTCTTTTTCAAAGTAGTAAACTTCAGTGCCTTTTGCGGATAAGGAGAGAGAAGCATTGTAGTGAATTGAAATGAAGAAGTCTGCACGATTAACCATTGTAAGGAACATTCTTTCGTTGAATGTTGGGTTTTCATCGGTTGAGGTTCTGGACATAATAACTTTTGCTCCCAATCCCTCAAGACGATTTTTTGTGGCAATTGCAGAAGCTAAAGTCAAGTCTTTTTCGGTAGGACCTGTGGATCTTGCAATACCTAATGCACCTGGGTCTTTTCCGCCATGTCCCGCATCAATAGCAATTGTTATTCCGCTTAATGGCTTTTCGGAATCATCGGATTTAACAGGAGTTTTTTTGCAGTAAATAACTGTTTCGCCTTGATTATATTCAACGCCATAGCCCCATAATGAATTAACGGATTTTTTAGTGAATGTGATAGTTGTGTTGCCGTTTAATTCAGAAACAGCGGCACTGGAGAAAATATTGCTGTTTGCAGTTGAAATCTCTGGCACACCGCTTGTAGCATAGAAAGTGATTTTTAAAGTGGCATTGTTGTTGTCAACGATAAAGCTTGGATATGCGTTGCCTTTTAGGATATAAGCCTCGCCTTTAGTGTCAGCTTTCGTTTCAACAGAGGATACATCGTTTTTAAATCTCCAAACCCCTTCAAGAGGTTTAACCATTGATTTTTTAACCCAACCGCCAATACCCAGTCTGTACATATCGGCATTTTGGTCGATAACTCTTTCAACTGTTCCGTAGCGAAGAGTTGAAATGATGTTTGTGTTAGTGTTGTTGCCGCTGTAAAGAGCAGTTGCACTTTGCATATTTTGTACAACAATGCTTGCACCGTTTCCGGCAATCATCAAGTTACCATCAGAATTATATGCTGTGGTTTTGCCGTCATTAACAAGAGTATATGTGATATTACCGCAGTTTTTAACAGTATTTTCGGATTGTGATACAGTCATATCAGCGGAGAAATTTGCTGCAATTCCTTTTGAGGCAGCAACATTTTGTTTAAGCTCGATAGTTTGCCCCATAAATGTTGCATAAACTTGACTTCCGGCAGGAGCAACACAGGTTAATTTCAAAGTTGAACCTGAATTAACAGCTTGTGTGGCTGTGGGGAAAGCTTTTGTTATCTTTGTAGCAACAGTATAGGAGCTTGCAGAGCCACGAGTGATATAAACTGATTTAGTAGCTCCATCTTGAGTTACTTCAATGAGGTTTTTTCCTTCAGCTAAATTGATATTAACTGCAAAACTTCCAAATTGTCCTCTTGAGGTAATTTCAGTACCGTTGATATAAAGAGGTGAAGCAGGGTTTGAAGTACCCATAACAGTGTAGGAAGAGTAAGAAGTTGAAACATTATAGCTGGGTTCAGTGATGTTAAGCGCCTGTGGAACACTCAAAGAAACTCCGGTATTTGCGATTATGTCAATGTCAGATTTGTCTTTTGTGTAAGAAAAAGCAGGGATAGCGGTGGAAAGTAGAAGAGTTGATGCCAACAAAAATCCAAGAGATTTTTTTGCCAAATTTGCTTTTTTCATTTTTTTCCTCCATAAATATTATTTTTCCATATGTCACTTATTGTCATTATATCATATAAGTGAAAATTAAACAGCAATTTACTGCATTATTTACAAAATAAATCATATTTCGAGCATATAAGCTGTGGTTATAGCATATATTAGATATATATATTTTATTTATATGTAAAAGTAGTGTATAATGTAAAAGTAAAAGGGATATTTTCCTTTTTACAAGAATATGAGCAATTCATCTGCTACTTAAAAAAAGGAGAATGTTGTATGGCTAGAATGGTAGGAACTGTTTCTCGTGGTATTAGAACCCCAATTATTCGTCAAGGCGACGATTTAACTCAAATCGTTATCGACAGCGTTATTGAGGCTTCAAAAGCTGAGGGCTTTGACCTTAATGACAGAGATGTTATAGGAATAACCGAGGCTGTCGTTGCAAGAAGTCAGGGCAACTACGCAACTATAGACCATATCGCAACAGATGTTCATAATAAATTCGGGGACGACACTGTGGGCGTTATTTTCCCAATTCTAAGCAGAAACCGCTTTTCAATATGCCTAAAAGGTATTGCAAAAGGGCTTAAAAAAATCGTTTTAATGCTTAGCTACCCTTCCGACGAAGTTGGAAATCACCTTGTTTCCCTTGACCAGCTTGACGAGGCAGGCGTAAATCCATGGTCAGATATTTTGACTGAGGCTGATTATAGAAAGTATTTTGGCGAAAATCTTCACCCTTTCACAGGTGTTGACTACGTGACCTACTATAAAGAACTCATCAAAGAAATGAACTGTGAAGCTGAAATTATTTTCGCTAATGACCCAAAAACAATTTTGAACTACACTAAAAATGTTCTCTTCTGCGACATTCATTCACGTGAACGCACAAGAAGAATACTAAAAGCAAATGGTGCTGAAAAACTTTTTGGACTAACTGATATTCTCAGCAAGTCCGTTGAGGGCAGTGGTTCAAACTTAAAATATGGACTTCTAGGCTCAAATAAAGCAACTGAAACCACTGTTAAACTTTTCCCTGAGGATTGCACAGAATTTGTAAATAATCTCCAGAAAAAGCTATTTGACAAAACAGGAAAAATGATTGAAGTTATGGTTTATGGCGATGGTGCATTCAAAGACCCTGTTGGACAAATTTGGGAACTTGCTGACCCTGTTGTTTCCCCCGGCTACACAATCGGTCTTGAGGGCAAGCCAAACGAAGTTAAGCTGAAATATTTGGCTGATAATCAATTTGCTCATCTAAGCGGAGATGAACTAAAACAAGCAATTTCCGAATATATCACCAATAAAGCTGATGACTTGAAAGGCTCAATGGCTTCTCAAGGCACAACTCCAAGAAGATTAACCGACTTAATCGGCTCACTTTGCGATTTAACCTCTGGAAGTGGCGATAAAGGCACACCTGTTATTATCGTTCAGGGTTACTTCGACAATTTCACAAAATAGTTCAAACTCTTTAATATAAAAAACTGTACGGCATTATTTGCTGTACAGTTTTTGTTTTGTTAAATATCCCAACGCAAAAGTTAGCTTAAAAAATATCGGCGGCAACAGAATAAAAGCACTTTTATAAGGCTTGCACAAAGGAAAAATCCTGTATTGCAATTTAAGCAGTACAGGATTTTTTGCAGGGCATAAGAGATTTATTTATGCTTGAAATTTATCAATAATAAATGATGAAAGCATAACTGAAATTAGGGAAAAGAAAACGTTCACAAGGGGTATATATGTGATGGACAAAACCAAAACGGCAAAATCAGCCCAGAAATAAGCTTTAGCAATTCTGCATTTTGTGAGTTTGCAAAGGATAAGTGCAAGAGCATCATCACCGCCCGAAGCACCGCCCTCTCTTACAACAAGTCCAACACCGATACCAACGAAAATTCCTCCCAAAATAGCGGCGGATAAAGGGAAATCAGATAAATCGGGTAAAACATACCCAAATTTTTCAAATATATTATAAAGTATTGAAAAGCACACACTTGCAAATATAGCATTTTTTAAGAATTTTCCCCCAAGCATCTTATATCCGATAAAATAGCAAGCAGCATCAATGCAAATTCCTGATATGCCTGGGGAAATCCCAAACCAATTTTGGAATAACAATGTCAACCCCAGTATTCCGCCCTCAGTAATTTTGCTTTGACTGTGGATATTGAAAAGGCCAAAGCCTAATATTGCAACTCCAACAATCATTATTAAATAATGCCCTGCGATGTTTAGGTTTTTCTTATTTTTTGATAATAACATAAGTCCTCCTTACTTGACTAATTACATTATAAAGGATATAGTAACTATAGTGTCAAGCTTTTAGGGAGGTTTATATGGATATTAAGTTTTCTGTGGGAGAAATGGCTAAATTAAACGGAATTTCCAAACAAATGTTGATTTATTACGATAAAGAAAATATTTTCAAACCAAAAATAGTCAATAGCGAAAATGGTTATCGCTTTTATACCCCTGACCAAGTTGAAGAATTGGACTCGATTTTAATTCTTCGGGAAATGGGTTTTTCTTTGAAAGATATAAAAGCATATATGAAAAATCGTTTCGGCAGCAACACTCTTGAAACTCTTAAATTGCAAGATGAAGAAATTCAAAAGAAAATTGAACATTTTCAAATGCTGGAAAACAGATTGCACCACAAAATCCAAAGTGTTGAGAACTTTTTGGCTAAATCTAAAGATAAAAACACTATTATTGAATGTGAAGAAGAATATTTAGCTATCCAAAAAACGTCAAAACCTTTCGGTATACTTCAAGTGGATATAGCTTTAAAAAAGCTGTTCAAATATGTTTCCCAAAACGAGTATTTGCATTTTTATCAGATTGGCGATATGATTTCTGCGGAAAATTTGCAAAAGGGCAATTATATCAGCTTTGATTATGCTTTTTCGCCGCTGGAAAAACCTTGTGAAAAAGCTATGCTCCACATTAAACCCAAAGGTTTGTATGCTCATATATACCACAGAGGCTCTTATCAAAGTATGCCGAAAACTTACGATATATTGATAAATCAAATTAAAGAAATGAACTATAAAATATCGGGATATTCATATGAATACTGCATATTCGATTGCCTTACAAGTAATAATCAAGACGATTATATCACTGAAATACAAATTAAAGTTGAAAAAGTTTAAGCACAATAAAACGCAATATATAAAAGTCAGCACTCAATTTTGAAAAATGAGTGCTGACTTTATTTTATCTGATTTTATTAAAATCTACTTTTAGCCACATATTGTGTGTGCAAAATTTCGTGGGATTTATGTCCGCCATATTCGCCCAAAAACTCATCATAAATAACTTTTAGTGCTGGGTTTTCGTGGCTCTTTCTCAAAACGTCTTTCTTGTCGTCGTCGTAGAGAGCGTTTGCTCGTTTTTGAACAACATCAACAAAGTTGCGTACTGATGCAGGTTGAATTGGTTGACCTCCGCCATTGATACAACCGCCTGGGCAAGCCATAATTTCAATGAAATCATAATGTGCCTCGCCGTTTTTGATGCTTGTTAAAAGTTTCTTTGCATTAGCAAGTCCAGAGGCAACTGCCACTCTAACAGGCAAATCGTTTAGCATATATGTAGCTTCTTTTATTCCCTCAAAGCCTCTAACTTCATTAAATTCAAGCTTTTCAAGAGTTTTTCCTGTAACCCATTCATATGCTGTTCTAAGAGCTGCTTCCATAACTCCGCCTGTTGCACCGAAAATTGTTGCAGCACCGCTTGATATACCCATTGGGTCATCAAATTTTTGGTCAGGAAGTTCAGTGAAACGGATACCTGCTCTTTCGATCATTCTTGCAAGTTCACGAGTTGTTATTGCAACGTCAACATCAAAAATGCCCTCACCGGCAGCGGATTGGAAGTCACGTTTAACCTCATATTTTTTTGCAGTACAAGGCATAACACTTACAACAACCATATCTGCTGGGTCGATATTCATTTTCTTTGCATACCAAGTTTTAGCAATTGCTCCGAACATTTGCTGAGGAGATTTACAGCTTGATAAGTTAGGAATAAATTCAGGGAAATAGTGTTCACAGTAGTTAATCCAACCTGGTGAACAAGATGTAATCATTGGAAGTACGCCATTAGTTTTAACTCTCTCAACAAATTCGTGTGCTTCTTCAACAATTGTCATATCAGCGCCTATATCTGTGTCGAAAACTCCGTCAAATCCCAAAAGTTTCAATGCTGAAACCATTTTGCCCTCAACATTAGAACCTATTGGCATATCGAAAGATTCTCCGAGAGTTGCTCTGATAGATGGAGCAGTTTGTACAATAACGTGTTTCTTTGGATTGCGGATAGCAGCCCAAACTTCGTCAGTATTATCTTTTTCGCTCAAAGCGCCTGTTGGACAAGCAACAATACATTGTCCACAAGAAACGCAAGATACTTCAGCTAAATCAAGGTCGAATGCACATCCGATATGAGTTTTAAAACCTCTGTCGTTTGTACCAATTACAAAAACGTCTTGATTTTTTCGGCAAGCGGCAACACAACGGCGGCACAAAATACATTTTCCATTATCTCTAATCATATGTAATGCGGAGTCGTCAATTTCGTGTTTAGGCTTTTCGCCATTGAATGAATCACTTGAAACACCGTATTCTTTACAAAGTTTCTGCAATTCACAATTGTTTGAACGAACACAGGATAGACATTTTTGTTCGTGAACAGAAAGTATAAGTTCGAGTGTTGTTTTTCTTGCAGTATGAACTCTTTGTGTGTCAGTGAAAATTTCCATACCCTCGTTGATAGGATAAATGCACGATGCAACCAAAGTTCTTGAACCTTTGACTTCAACAACACATATACGGCAAGCACCTATTTCATTAATCTCTTTAAGAAAACAAAGTGTTGGTATTTCAATCCCGATTTCTCTGGCTGCTTCAAGGATTGTTGAACCCTTTTTTGCCACAACAGGGATATTATTTATTTTAATATTAACAGTTTCCATAGTCATTGATGTACACACTCCTTTCTACTTCTTAATAATAGCATTAAAGCGGCATTTTTCCATACAAGCTCCACATTTAATACATTTTGTTGTGTCGATAAAATGAGGGGATTTAACGTTTCCGCTGATTGCTCCAACAGGACAGGTTTTTGCACATAATGTACAACCCTTGCATTTATCCTCAAGAATTGTGTAGTTGAGCAAATCCTTACAAACTCCCGCAGGGCATTTTTTGTCAACAACGTGAGCGATATATTCATCTCTGAAGAAGTGAAGTGTGCTTAGAACAGGGTTTGGAGCGGTTTGACCCAATCCACAAAGAGAATTGTCTTTGATGTAGTAGCAAAGTGCTTCCATCTTGTCCAAATCCTCAAGTGTACCCTCGCCTTTTGTAATTTTATCAAGCATTTCAAGCAAACGTTTTGTACCAAGACGGCAAGGTGTACATTTTCCGCAGCTTTCGTCAACGGTGAATTGCAAGAAGAACTTAGCAATATCAACCATACAGTTGTCCTCGTCCATAACGATAAGTCCGCCTGAACCCATCATTGAACCGATTGAAAGCAAGTTGTCAAAGTCCATTGGAATGTCAAGATGTTCCGCTGGGATACAGCCGCCGGAAGGTCCGCCTGTTTGAGCAGCCTTAAACTTTTTGCCGTTTGGAATACCCCCACCGATATCTTCAATAACAGTTCTTAAAGTTGTTCCCATTGGAATTTCAACAAGACCTGTGTTGTGGATTTTTCCGCCCAATGCGAAAACTTTTGTACCACTGGCTTTTTCTGTTCCAAATGAGTTGAACCAGTCCGAACCATTAAGGATAATTTGTGGGATATTTGAATATGTTTCAACATTATTAAGGATTGTTGGCTTGCCGAAAAGTCCTTTTACTGCTGGGAATGGAGGACGTGGACGTGGCTCGCCTCTTTGACCCTCGATAGATGTCATAAGTGCTGTTTCTTCTCCGCAAACAAATGCTCCTGCACCCAATCTAATACTTAAATCGAAGGAGAAATCTGTTCCAAAGATATTGTTGCCCAATAAGTTGAGGGATTTAGCTTGGTCGATAGCTGTTTGCAAACGTTTAACAGCGATTGGATATTCAGCACGAATGTAGATGTAACCCTCGTCAGAACCGATTGCATATGCAGCAATTGCCATAGCTTCAATAACTGAATGAGGGTCGCCCTCAAGGATTGAACGGTCCATAAATGCTCCGGGGTCACCCTCATCGGCATTACAAGCAACATACTTTTTGTCGTTCACTTGAGCTTGAGCAAATGCCCATTTTCTGCCTGTTGGGAAACCGCCGCCGCCACGTCCACGCAGACCTGAATCTGTGATGATTTTCACAACGTCCTCTGGGGTCATTTCGGTCAAAACTTTTCCCAAAGCTTGATAGCCGTCATATGCTATGTATTCATTTATGTTTTCGGGGTCAATAACACCGCAGTTTTTAAGAGCAACACGTTTTTGGTGCTTATAGAAATTTGTTTCGTTAAGGGATTTTACAATATTTTCAGAAACTGTTTCGGAATAGAGAAGTCTTTTAACAATTCTGCCCTTGAGCAAATGTTCCTCAACAATTTCGGGGATATCTTCTTTAGTAACCATTGAATAAAACGAACCCTCGGGATAAACAACAACAACAGGGCCTAAAGCACATAAGCCAAAACAGCCTGTTTTGATAACTTTAACTTCATCTTGAAGTCCAACTCTTGCAATATTTGTTTCAAGAGCTTCAATCAGATTTTCGCTGCCTGAAGATGTACAGCCTGTACCACCACAGACAAGAACGTGAGAACGATACATATTTACACCCTCCTTATTTGGCATTATTTCCGATTGTGTGTTCGAGAACAGGATTGCCGTTTACGATATGGTCAGCAACAATTCTCTTGGCTATTTCGGGAGTTACTTTAACGTAGGTAACTTTTTCTTTGCCCGACTCAAAAACTTCAACAACAGGCTCATATTGGCAAATACCGATACAACCTGTTTGAGCAACAACAACATTAGTGAGTTTTCTTGTGGCAACTTCTTCTGTGATTGTGGCTAGAACAGGTCTTGCACCTGCCGCAATACCACAAGTAGCCATTCCCACAACAATTCTCATATCTCCGTCTTCATCATGTCTTATACCGATTTTATTTTGCATTTGGTCACGAAGTGCTTTAAGCTCTTCTAAACTCTTCATATAGCTAACCTCCTAATTTCATATATTGGGGATTAAAAATCTTGTTTTATAAAATGATTATATATTAACTTTTGGGATTAATTGGGGCAAGAATTTCTTTTATGTAATCGCTGATAAAGGCAAGTATTTCTGGAGAATTAAGGGGTATATCCCCCAAAATTTCTTTAAACTGTCTTGTATCAACTTTCAAGCAATTTCCGTCAACGCAATAGCTCATAACAAAATCAACATCGGGGCTTCCTCCAACTAATGTTACAAAAGTTGAGGTGATATCGCCCATTGGAACTCGGTCGATATGATTGAGTTTATATGTTGCAGCAACGCAAGTTCCCTCGTTTAGTTTGGAGGAAATTTCAAAATTGCCGCCGCTCATAATTGCCGACATTTTAAAAAGGGGTATTCCCAATCCAACATTTCTTGTTGTACGGGTAGTGAAAAATGGGTCTTGAACCAATTGAAGCTGTTCTTCGTCCATTCCACAGCCATTGTCGGAAATTTTGATTGCAAGCAAGTTTTTGATGCTGTCCTCAGCAATGGAAATTTGAACTAAAGTTGCATTTGCCCTTATGGAATTATTGGCAACATCAAGAATATTAAGTGAAAGTTCTTGCATAACAAATCTCTTTCTTTAAAAAAACCTTTGAAAGTTTGAATTAATATGTATTAATCTTTAAATTTAGCCAAAATAGTTGGGACATCATCAGGCACAAGGCGTCCGAAAACCTCTTCGTTTACGGTCATAACAGGTGCAAGACCGCAAGCTCCGATACAGCGAGAAGCCTCAAGGGAATATTTTCCGTCAAGGGAACATTCGCCGGGGTTTACTGCGAGTTCACGAGAAACTCTGTCCAAAACAGCTCCCGAACCTTTTACATAGCAAGCTGTTCCAAGACACACAGAAACCTTGTATTTGCCCTTTGGATTAAGGGAAAATTGGGAATAGAAAGTGGAAACGCCATAAACCTCTTCAACGGAAATTGAAAGTCCATCAGCAACGATATTTTGAACCTCGATTGGAAGATAACCGTAAATTTCCTGAGCTTTTTGCAAAACCGGCATTAAAGCTCCCCTCATATCCTTATTATCCGATATGATTTTTCTAAGTTGAGCTTCTTGTTCCTTTGTTCCTTTGAAAGGAATTTTGCTTATTTTACTTGCCATAAAAAAATATTCCTCCTTCGGTAGATTTTAGTAACATTGTCAGAATTATAACAATGTTTATTAGAAGTTTTGTATGATTTTCTCTGCTCATTATATCAGATTATATTTATGATTGCTATATTAAAAGGCATAAAATTTACAATTCACTGCAAAATTATGCGAAATAAACATTAATTTTCTGTATAAATAGTCATAATGACATAAAAATCTCCTTATTTTACCTGCTATATAATTTTTGCCACATTTTCGTGTACAACTTGTATTAAATATTAGGATATATATATGTTAATAGTAGTTGATTTACACATATAAATAATGGTATAATACCATAATAGATAGTTATACGTATAAATAATTTCCAAATAAAATAATATTGATGGCAGGTGACTCTCTTTATGACTGTTGAAGACATTAAAAAATTGCTTAATGCCAAAGTTTTGTGCTGTGAACAAAATCTAAGCCATGTTGTTGTTTCCGCTTGTGGCTGCGATATGATGAGCGATGTACTCGCTTATGTTCAAGAGCAACCTGTTCTGTTGACGGGACTTGTTAATCCTCAAGTTATCCGTACTGCGGAAATGATGGATTTTGTGTGCGTTGTTTTTGTACGAAACAAAAAGCCCGATGAGTCTATGATAAAATTGGCACAGGAACGAAATATTCTTTTGATGACAACCTCCCACCAGATGTTTGAAGCATGTGGAATTCTCTATCAAAATGGCTTGGAGGGCGAAAAACAGAATGACTGAGCTTTTAAGCCTAAATTATGAAATTTCCGCAACTGACTTCACCCTTGCTGGCGAGGCATCAGGAAATGTCAAAAGTCAGCTTAAAAAAATCGGAATGAACCATGTTGTTGTCCGCAAAGTTGCTATTGCAATGTATGAGGGCGAGATTAATATGGTAATCCACGCAAACGGTGGAACGGCTGAAGTGAAAATATTTGACGAATGTGTTGAAATAACCCTAAAAGACCAAGGCCCCGGAATTGAAAATGTTGAAATGGCAATGCAGGAAGGCTACTCAACTGCAACAGAAAAAGTACGTGAACTGGGTTTTGGAGCAGGTATGGGACTTCCCAATATGAAAAAATATGCTGATGACTTTGAAATTAAAAGCGTTGTTGGAAAAGGCACGACTGTTTTTATGAGAATTAATGTCCCCAACGATTAGCTGATGGAAAATACGGAGGTTAAATAGACCGTTATGGATACTTACTTTCATTCAGTAGAGCTTGACCAATCTCTTTGCAAGGGCTGTACTAACTGCGTTAGACGTTGCCCAACCGAGGCAATTAGAGTTAGAAACGGCAAAGCTTTCATATTAAAAGAGAGATGTATCGACTGTGGCGAATGTATAAGAATTTGTCCGCATCACGCAAAAAAAGCGATAGTAAGCTCATTTGAAAGCTTTAGCAAATATAAATACCTTATCGCATTACCTGCCCCAGCACTATATGCTCAATTTAACAATCTCCAATCCCCCGCACCAGTTATATCAGCCTTGAAAAGCTTTGGTTTTGACGAAGTTTATGAGGTTGCATATGCGGCAGAGGTTGTGACATCGGCAACAAAACAACTTATGAAAGCAAAAACCCTCAAATATCCTGTCATAAGTTCGGCTTGCCCAGCCGTTTTAAGATTGATAAGAGTAAGATTTCCCGAACTCATTGACAATATTCTTCCGCTAAAATCTCCCGCACAATATGCAGGACTTGATGCAAAGAGAATTGCAATGGAGAAAACGGGATTAACAAAAGAAGAAATTGGAACAGTTTTCATCTCACCTTGTCCGGCAAAAGTGACCTCCTCAAAAAATCCGCTCACCTCTTCTGAGCAGTATATTGACGAAGTTGTAGCCATAAGGGATATTTACCCAAAACTTTTGCCACTTATGCAAGTGAAAGCGGAAACTCAAAAAGAAAACGAATCAAAAGCCGGTAGGGACGGCATTAGTTGGGGAAAAAGCGGCGGCGAATCCGAGGCTCTTTATAATGATAAATACCTTGCCGCTGATGGAATTGAAAATGTTATTAATGTTTTGGAAAGCCTTGAGGACGACAAGCTGAAAAACATTGATTTTGTTGAATTAAATGCTTGTTCAGGGGGTTGTGTGGGAGGAGTTTTGACAGTTGAAAATCCTTTTGTTGCAAAAACCCGACTTAAAATTTTGAGCAATAAACGTCCTATCAACTGTTATAATTGTGCTTCAAGTTACCCTACTGAACTTAACCACGATAAAAAAATCGAGTTTTTGCCTGTAATGCAGCTTGATAATGACATCAAAAAAGCTTCGGCAAAACTTAAACAAATCAAAGAAATTGAAAAGCGACTTTGTGGGCTTGATTGCGGTTCTTGCGGTGCGCCAACCTGTCGAGCATTGGCAGAGGATATTGTAAGAGGCTATGCAACTGAGGATTATTGCGTTTACAGAGTCAATGAAAATGTATTTAAAAGCAATGAGCAAGAATATGGGGATTTAAACCTCTTGCCACCGGCTTTTAGAACCGATACATCAACTCGCAAATTAACAGAAGAAATGTTTAGAAATGGGGTGGATAAAGATGATGGTAAGTAAGCTCAATTCAATGCCATTTTTTGAGGTTAAATCCCAAGGCGACGAAACTCGTGAGATAAAATCCGTTTATTGCTGTGATTTATTAAGCCTTGTTATGGGAAAAGCTCCATCAGATTGTGCGTGGGTAACAGTTATGGCTAATATAAATGCTCTTGCAGTGGCTTCTCTCGCTGATATTTCCTGTATTATTTTTGCTGAAGGCGTTGCAATTGATATTTCGGTTTTGGAAAAAGCCAAAGAAAAGAACATAAATATTTTTTCTGCAAAAACCGATATATTCAATACTGCAAAATTAATTGACAGTCTTATTAAAAAGATTTAGTTATTTCCAAAAATCGAGAGGAAGTGCAATATTTTGTGAATGATATATTACAAGAGGCTTGTTTTGAGCCTGCGTTTGAGCAAATTCCCCCTTGCACTTCCCCTAAATCAAATTGCAATCTAAAACCGATTAAATACGATTTACATATACATTCCTGTCTTTCACCTTGTGGGGATAATGAGATGACCCCAGAGGTTATTGCAGGAATTGCCAAGCTAAATGGGCTTGATGTTTTTGCATTAACTGACCATAATTCAACAGCAAATTGCAAGTCAGCCGCTATTGCTGCAAAAAACTATGATATTGGCTTTATTGCCGGTATGGAACTTTCAACTTCGGAGGATATACATATACTCTGCCTTTTCCCCAATTGGGAAAAAGCGGAAATTTTCGGCGAATATGTTTATAACTCGTTGCCGAATTTCAAAAACTCACCTGAAATTTTCGGGGAGCAAAACGTGACAGATGAAAACGGAAATATAGTTGGGCAAGTGGATAAACTGCTTATAAATGCAACAGAAATTTCCATTTCTCAAGTTGAAAATCTTGTTAAATCCTACGGTGGAATTGCAATCCCATCGCATATCAACAAGACTTCAAACAGTGTTATGGCAATTTTGGGAGGAATACCTGAGGAATGTTTATTCCCAACAGTAGAACTTTCAAATAATGATACGCTCAACCAAAAATGTCTTAATTCAGACGAACTAAAAGGCAAAATTTTCATTAAAAATTCTGATGCACACTACCCTTGGGATATATCCAAAGGTGAAAATATAATTTTAGCAGAAAATAACGACTTTTTTTCAATAAAAAAAGCTCTTAATTTATAATGGAGGTATAAGATATTGACTACAATAAAAGGCATCTCTCTTTCTTCTGGAATTGCGTACGGAAATATTATTAAGCTCAATAATTCCACAGTATACGTTCCTTTTCAAAAATGTGATGACCCTGAAAATGAAAAACTAAGAGCAAGAAAAGGTATTAAACTTGCAATAACTCAACAAAGTAAGTTGATTGAAAAATATTCTGAAGACAATGAAATGAGCGATATTCTTGTTTCATATCTATATATGATAAAAGACCCCGATTTACTAGCTCAAATTGACATTATTATTGATGATATGAATTGCAATGCAGAATATGCTGTTAAAACCGCATTCGAAAGAGTTATTTTTTCTGTGTCCAATTGTGAAAGCGATTATTTGAAAAGTCGTGGGGAAGATTTGACTAATGTTATGAATAAAATCATCAAACATCTTGCAGGAGATATTGATATTGAAGAAGCTGATGATATTGCCCCCGGTTCAGTTTTAGTAGCAGAAAATATAACCCCTGTTGCATTAGCAAAACTTGATATTAAAAATGTTTCCGGCATAATAACTTCAAACAGTGGACCGGCATCACATCTTGCAATTATAGCTAGGTCAATTCAAATTCCGGCAATTTGCTGTACAAAAGAGGATATTAAAAAAATTACTGATAATCAGATAGTTATAATAGATGGCAATGACGGATTAGCAATAGTCAATCCATCAAGTTCGGATATGAGCTATTATGACGACCTACTCTATAAGCTCAATTCCCAAAAAGAAAAACTTAACCGATTTATCGGCATTGAGGGCAGAACAAATGACGGCATAAGAATACCCATACAATCCAATATTTTCACAGATAGTGATATAGATATTGCTGTTCAAGAGGGTGCAGAGGGCATTGGATTAGTGCGAACAGAAACGCTTTTCCACAAGCAAAGTAATCTTCCAAGCTTTGAAAAACAATACCAAGTGTACAAGAAAATAGTTGAAAAATCCCCGGGAAATTATGTTGTTTTCCGAACTTTTGATTTATCAAGTGACAAGGATTTTTATTCTA
The DNA here is from genome assembly GCA_036635475.1 of Oscillospiraceae bacterium. Classification (GTDB taxonomy): domain Bacteria; phylum Bacillota; class Clostridia; order Oscillospirales; family Ruminococcaceae; genus JAHHUA01. The sequence goes on from JAVWQH010000010.1 coordinate 17,177, forward strand.
TTATAAGTGAAAAAGAAAACAATCCTGCATTGGGCAACAGAGGTATACGTTTTCAGCTTGAAAACGAACTTATTTTGCATGACCAACTTAAAGCGCTGTTAATGGCATCAATCGGCGGTGATGTGACAATACTTTTGCCATTCGTAACAAGCCCCGACCAGATTATTGAAGTTAAACAAAAGATGGAACAAATAAAAAAAGAAATTATAGCACAGGGCGATAAATATAATGAAGTGATAAAAATTGGGGCAATGATTGAAATTCCGTCTGCGGCATTAATGGCAGATGAAATAGCTTCAAATGTTGATTTGTTGAGCATAGGAACAAATGATTTAACTCAATTCACCCTTGCAGCCGACCGAGCAAACAGCAAAGTTTCAAATGTTTTCAACTCCCATCACCCCGCAGTTTTAAGGCTTATTTCAATCACTGCTGCTGCAGGCAGAAGACATCATATTCCTGTGTGCGTGTGCGGAGAAATGGCAAGCGATACTACAATGATAAAAACTTTAGTGGGATTGGGAATAACCCAGTTGAGCGTTGCGCCTAATATGGTTCAAACCGTTAAATCAGCCGTTGAACTTCATTCTTATGAAGAGGATATTGCTTTTGCAAACACACTTATGAACTCTCGAACATTGATTGAAGCAGAGGCAATTTTGACAGCGGAACAAAAACAATAAACCTATATAAACGCAATAAAACAGCGAACACCTTGATTAGCAAAATCAATTGTGTTCGCTGTTTTGGTATGCAAAATTATTTGGAGGTAAAATTGCAAATGGATAAAGGGGAATGATAATTTATTTTTATGAAAAACTCATCATTATTAATTATATGTATTTCAAGATAGCTTTATGAATAATAATTATGGAAAATACTATAAACTTTCGCCCATATCTTCCTTGAATTTTTTCATTAGTTTTTCTTGCCAATCGCCCTTAGCTTTAAGTGTGCCATAGAAAAATCTCAAAACTTCGGGTTCGTTTGTCCATTCAAGTCCACCGATTAAATCTCTGTTTTTGAATAGCCAAGAAATACGGTCAACTGCAAAGAGAATATGGGACATAGTGAAAACTCTTCTCGGCAAAGCAAGTCTTACTAATTCAACATTAGCAAGTGGCTCTGTGCCATCAGGATTTCTTTGTTCGCTCATTGTTCCACGTTCCATACCACGCACGCCTGAAACAATATAAATCGCACTAGCCAATGCACCGGCTGGGTATTCAGTTTGTTTAAGGTGAGGCAAAAATGCCATAGCATCAAGATGACAGCCAAGTCCGCCAGCAGGAGTTATTACAGGAACACCACGTTTAACAAATTCACTAGTCATAAATTCGATAAATTGAGGGCCTTGAGAGATGATATTTTCGTCCATTGTTTCATCAATACCAACAGCCATAGCCTCCATTTCTCGAACAGACATACCGCCATATGTCAAAAATCCTTCAAACAAAGGAATTAAAGGACGCATTTTTTCAAACATTTCTCTGTCAGAAGTAACAATTCCGCCGCCTCTTGCCGAACCTAGTTTTCTGCCTGAAAAGTAGATAACATCACATTCTTTTGACATAGCGTGAACGATTTCTTCAATTGTCATATCAAAACAAGCTTCTTCACGAACCTTAATGAAGTGTAAATTATCTGATAGCAAGCTTGCGTCCAAAACTAATTTAATGTTGTTTTCTGAGCAAACTTTTTTAACATCTTTCAGATTTTGCAAAGAGAAAGGTTGACCTCCGATTAGATTTGTGCCGGCTTCCATACGTACAAAAGCGATTTTATCTTTTGGATTATCAGCAATTGCTTTTTTAAGTGCATCAATATCCATATTTCCTTTGAATTTAACATCACTTGTAACGTCCATAGCTTCTTTAACAGGTATTTCTAAAACAGAACCACCTTGTGAGGTTATATGAGCTTTAGTGGTTGTGAAATGGTAATTCATAGGTACAATTTGACCTTTTTTAACAAATGCAGCGGCAAGAATATTTTCGCAAGCACGACCTTGATGAGCAGGTAAAAACTCATCTTTTTGGAACATAGCAACTAGAGATTTTTTCAATCTGAAAAATGTTTCCGAACCGGCATAGCTATCGTCAGCCTGCATCATTGCAGCTTGTTGCTTGTCGCTCATAGCATTTACGCCGCTGTCTGTGAGCATATCAAGAAAGACATCACGATTATTCAGCAAGAACATATTGTTTCCCGCATTTTTCATATTTTCAATACGTTCTTCAATTGGTTCAAGAGTTAAGTTTTGTACAATTCTTGCTTTGTGCATTTCGAGTGGTAAAAACTCGCCTGTTGTCATTTTTATATTATTCATTACGATTATCCTCTTTCTATTTGTTAAAATTATTTTTAAATTTATTGGATTGTGGGGTATGCAAGCAGGCATATTTTCTTGTTTTCCGGACAACAAAAAACCGCTTACTTGAGTGTAACACCCAAATAAGCGGCATATAACAATGCTCTTTATCTACGGGTGCAACACAATTAGCGTTCACCCGCACTCATAAAGCACGAATCAACGCAACCCGTAATAATAATAGCTATTCAACTTGGTTATTCTATTGTTTGTCATAAGTCAAAATCCTCCGCTGTTTATTATTTGTTCGTATCATATCACCATTGTTTTAGTTTGTCAATAGGTAAAAATAATTATTTCAATTTATTTTTTTGATATCTGTGGAAATAAGATGGACATTATGTTATAATAACCTCGACGTTGTTCTAAAGCGATAAAACGTGTATTTTTTCTAAACCTTTTAAAAATAGGAGGCTTTATATATGCAAGAAGCGGTAAATGCTGCTTATGAACATTCCCAAAAATGGCTTGGACAAGGACAGGTTGCAAACTATATCCCCGAACTTGCCAAAGCTGACCCCAACGACTTAGCAGTTTGTATAACTGATTTAGGTGGGCGCACTGATGCAATAGGACAAAGCAAAAAAAAGTTCACTATGCAAAGTATTTCTAAGGTTATTTTATTGTTGACAGCTCTCCACGATGTGGGGTTTGAAGACGTTTTCAAACGTGTTGGTATGGAGCCTAGCGGAGACCCTTTCAACTCAATAATAAGGCTTGAATCTATGACGAGCAAGCCTATGAACCCGATGATTAATGCTGGAGCAATTTCTGTAACTAGCTGTATAACAGGGCAAAATGCCGCTGAACGTTTTGAAAAAGTCAGGAAAATCGCCGGACTTTTAATGAATGACCCCGATATTGATTACAGTGAAGAAGTTTACAAATCAGAAACTCAAACAGGACATCGCAATCGTGCGCTTGCATATATGATGCTTTCAAGCAAAATTTTTGAAGGCTCTGTTGAAGAACATCTTGAGGTTTATTTCAAAGCTTGTTCCCTTATGGTAAGCTGCGAACAACTAAGCCTGTTAGGTTCAATTCTTGCCAATGACGGAGTGTCGCCTATAACAGGAAAGCTTGTTGTAGAGCCATTTCACGTCAAGGTTCTGCGTTCCCTTATGACAACTTGCGGAATGTATGATGCCTCGGGAGAATTTGCAATAAGAGTTGGTGTGCCTGCAAAAAGCGGTGTTGGCGGCGGAATTATGGCTTGCGTTCCAAACAGAATGGGTATTGCGGCTTATTCCCCTGCACTTGACCCGAAAGGCAACAGTCTTTGTGGGTTTAAAGCTCTTGAATATCTCTCTGCTGTTTTGGATTTGAGCATATTTTAGAGGTTTTATCTCCAAAATTTATGTTTACTAAAAGTTAATTTACATGAAAAAAGACGAGTTTATCTCGTCTTTTTTTAATATCATTATTTTAAATCTTGCAACTTTAGCTTAAAAGTGCAATACATCTTTACTAAACTTTTGCCAACGCTTTATAAAATCAATTTACAATATCAACATTTTGGCTTGGATAAAAAATATTAGAATGATAAATAAAATCAGTATTATTTAGAAAAAATTGCAAATAATAAAAGTAAATATAATACAAATTAGGAGTGATTATTATAACAAACAAGGAATATGACCGCTTAAATAAACGATATTCGCCCAATTCCAAAAGTTATATCACAATCCCATCAGCCTTTGCGGTGGGAGGACTTATATGTGTAATAGGGCAGTTTTTGATTAATTTTTATGGCAGCCTTGGAGCAAACGAAGAAATTTCTGCAACAGCGGCAAGCGTTACATTGGTTTTCATAGCCTCGCTTTTGACAGGACTTAATGTTTTTGATGATATTGCCAAATTTGCAGGAGCAGGCACACTTGTTCCCATAACAGGGTTTTCAAATGCAGTTTGTGCGCCGGCATTGGAATTTAAAAGTGAGGGATTTATTCTTGGATTAGCCTCAAAAATGTTTGTTATTGCAGGCCCTGTCATAGTTTATGGAGTTTCAGCCAGTGTTGTATATGGCATAATAATTTATATTTTTGGTGCTTATTAGGAGGAGTTTTGTATGGCGAAAAAAATCGGGAAATCAACTTTTATTATGGAAAATATGCCCTCAGCAATTGCATTTGCCGCAGTAGCCTCAAAAAAAGAAGCCAGTGGACCTCTTGCAAAATATTTTGATATTCTCTGTGATGATACAACCTTTGGGGAACAAACTTGGGAAAAAGCAGAAAGCCGTATGCAAAAAGATGCCGCCAATAAAGCCTTGGAAAAAGCAAGTTTATGTCAAGATAATCTGGACTTGATTTTGGCTGGGGATTTGCTCAATCAATGTACAGGCTCAACTTTTGGATTGCGTGATTTTGGTGTTCCATATTTAGGCGTTTATGGCGCTTGTTCAACTATGGCGGAAACCATTGCCATTTCTTCACTTTTTATAGATGCAACAATAATAAAAAAAGCCTTGGCAGTAACTTCTTCGCATTTTTGTACAGCAGAACGGCAATATCGTTTTCCCCTTGAATATGGTGGAGTTCGCCCCTCAACATCTCAATGGACTGTCACAGGAGCGGGTGCGGTAATATTGGGCGAAAACTCAATGCCACCATATATAAAAGCTGTTTCAATCGGAACAATTCAAGATAAAGGCATAAAAGATGCCAACAATATGGGTGCAGCAATGTCCCCTGGTGCGGCAGAAACAATTAAGCAATTTTTCATTGATACAATGACTGACCCGTCAAATTACGATATGATTATAACAGGTGATTTAGGAATTATCGGCAGCGAATTGCTCATTGAATTATTAAAAGAAGATGGCTATGATATCTCAAAAAACCACGCAGATTGCGGTGTTTTAATTTATGATATAAAAGAGCAAGATGTACATTCTGGCGGTTCAGGTTGTGGCTGTTCTGCAACAGTTTTGACATCATATATACTTCCCTCAATCAGAAAAGGTGAGCTGAATGAAGTTCTATTCATTGCAACAGGAGCGCTTTTAAGCACAACAAGTGTTCAACAAGGTGAGGCAATCCCCGGAATTGCACACTTAATCCACTTTTCGGCGAATGATGCACAAGGGAGATTTTAGTATGGAAATATTTTTGGAATATTTAAAGGCATTTGTTGTGGGAGGAGCAATTTGTGCAGTTGGACAAGTTTTGATTGATTTAACAAAATTAACTCCTGCAAGAGTTCTTGTTTCCTTTGTTGTAATCGGTGTTGCACTGGGCGGATTAGGACTTTATCAGCCGCTTATTGAATTTGCCGGTGCGGGGGCAACTGTTCCGCTAACAGGCTTTGGAGCATTACTTGCAAAAGGAGTGAAAAAAGCTATTATAGAAAGCGGTGCAATCGGAATATTATCTGGGGGATTTACTGCTGCATCTGCCGGAATAACTGCTGCAATTTTCTTTGGGCTTATTGTTGCACTCGTCTTTAAATCTGGGGATAAATCATAATTAAAGCTGTGTTAAAATATATATACAATAAATTTTCATAGCAAAAAAGTCGGCCACTACAATTGTAATGACCGACTTTTATTTTAATGGATAAAGAGAGAAATTTATTATATACTATTTTGAAATTAGTAATTGATTGTTCTAACTTCAAAATATGATTGTGGGTGGGAACAAACTGGGCAAACCTTTGGTGCAGTTTTTCCTGTGTGGATATGACCGCAGTTACGGCAAATCCAAACAACTTCGTCACCTTTTTGGAATACAACATCTTCTTCCAAATTAGCTAAAAGTTTCTTATATCTTTCTTCGTGTTCTCTTTCAACTTTAGCAACACCTTCAAAAAGGAAAGCAATGCTGTCAAAGCCTTCTGCTTTAGCTTCTTTAGCCATTCTGTCGTACATATCTGTCCATTCAAAGTTTTCGCCGGCAGCAGCAGATTGAAGATTTTCTTTAGTTGAACCAATGCCATTTAGAAGTTTGAACCACATTTTAGCGTGTTCTTTTTCGTTGTTTGCAGTTTCCTCAAATATAGCAGCAAATTGCTCGTAGCCTTCTTTTCTGGCTGCACTTGCAAAGTAGGAGTATTTATTTCTTGCTTGGGATTCTCCGGCAAATGCTTCCCTCAAGTTTTGTTCTGTTTTTGATCCTTTTAGTTCCATAATAATTCTCCTTTAAAATTTTATTTCTTATCGGTTTCCCGACAGTTTTTACATTTACCTATGAAATAGAGTTCATAGTTTTCCACAAGATGTTGACTTTGTTCTTGAGCTTTTTCAATAATCTGCGTGTCAATAGTATAGTCAATGTCGAACATTTTATCACAAACTTTGCAGTATAAATGATAATGTTTATCCGTTCTTGCGTCATAGTGGTCACAGCCGCATTGTGTTGATATTCTGATAACATCGCCTTTTTCCTCAAGTTGCCTCAGATTGCGATAGACAGTTGCAAGGCTTAGTTGAGGATTAGTTGGCTTTAATTTGTTATAAATAGCGTCGGCTGTTGGGTGGTCTTTGTCATTTAAAATAGTATTAAAAATCAACTCACGTTGAGCCGAAAATCTGAGTGGTTGCATTTTTACACCTCATTTATAAATGATAATAATTATCACTTGCATTTATTATAGCATATAAAATAAATTTGTCAACTATTATATTTGAAATTTTGTAAATATATTGTATAATGTAAACATAGAATAAAAATTGAAGAGAAAGAGTGGGAAAATGATTAAAAAAATAATGAAAATCACTTCATTGCTAATGGCGATATTGATTTTTTCAAGCTGTGGCAATCCAAGTGCGAACACTCTCTCCGCCGCTCAAAAAGCAATAAAAATTTCTTGTGTTGAACCTGATGATGGACAAACAATCTCAGCACTTGAAATATTCAAAGAAAAAATACAATATTATTCATCGGATATGGTGGCAGAATATGACATCTCCCCTCACCCGATTTTTGATGTTATCAATGGTGATGCACAAATGGCGATTGTGGAAACAAAAGATTTAGGCGAATATGGGCGAGATTTTCAAATGCTGTCCTCGCCGTTTTTCTTTGATAGTGCCTTGCAATCCACGATGACCACCAATTCAAATGACTTCAAAGATATCTTTGACCAATATTTCATAGACAAAACAAGCTGCAAATATTTAAGTTCAGTTTATCTTTCCTCGGAAGTAATTGCATCAAACAGTGAATATTTAAGTTCAGTTGGCGATTTTGACAAAAAGGCTGTTGCAATAAAAAAATCTGATGGGTTTGCAAAAGATATTTTTTCTCGTTTTAATGGGGAAATAACTGAAGTAGACGACAAAAAATATTTTGAATATGTGAACTCTCAAGATATGGTTATATTTAATTTTAATCTTAGTCAACCTGAAAGTCTGGATATAAAAGCTTCAAAAAGTTCAATATATGTTGTGGATAAACCGCTTTATGTCAATGCTCAATGGGTTTTAATCAACAATGAATATTGGGAGGGATTGAGCCAAAAATCAAAGGATAATCTTTTACAAGCACTTTCATATTTCAATGCAGCTTGCGAAGAACCTCGATTAGCTGAACAAGATGAACTGTTTTACACCTATGCTCACAATAAAACAAATTTAGTTAAAACAAGCGGAAATTCAATCAGGTCAGACGTTCAGTCCTACATTAAATTTTCTGAGGAATACGGGAAAAAGTGGGATATGACAAAATATAACGATACAATTTTAATTATTAAATAAAAGGAGGGACAGCAGGTGACCAACAAGGAAATTTTTGATTTAGTAGCGGATTTCGGAGTGACAATGTTAGCAAACGGCGGAGAGCTTTCACGTGCAAAAGTTACAATGGAAAAAATTGCAGAAATTTATCAAATAAGGGAATTTTCCGTTTATATTATTGCCAATGGAATATTTGTGACAGGAGTTATGGGAGATGGTTCATCTTTTTCCACAAAAGTTATCAATGTTCCAATTTCGCCAACTCATCTTGACAGGGTTGACGAAGTGAACAAGCTTTCTCGAGATATTTCCACCAATAATGTTACCCCCGAAGAGGCAAAAAGAAGGCTTGAAATTATAAAAACAACCAATCTTTATAATTTCACAACAGTCACACTTGCCACAGGACTTGGCTGTATGGCATTCTGTTATCTTTTTAAAGGCACATTTTACGATTGTTTTGTTGTGTTTTTTGTTGGGGCATTGCTCAATATTTTCAGCACTTTCATCTCAAAAAATCCTTTGTTGCCCAAAATACTGAAAAATCTTTTTGCCAGTGCATTCATAACGCTTTTGTGTTGTTTTGCAAGATTTTTAGGCTTGGGAAATTCTGTTGGAAGTATGATAATCGGCTGTATAATGCCACTTGTACCAGGAATACCCCTCACAAATTCCATTCGGCATTTCTTTGACGATGACTATTTGTCGGGCGTAATACGTCTTGCTGATGCACTTATTACTGCACTTTCTGTTGCAGTTGGCGTTGGAATTGTTATACTTATGTGGAATTCCTTAGTTGGAGGTATGATACTATGATTTTAGAATTATTTTTTGCATTTGTTGGTACAGTTTGTTTTTCAATAATCTTCAGTGTATCAAAAAAGCACGTTCTGTATTGTGGTTTAACAGGAGCATTTGGTTGGCTTGTTTATCTTATTTCAATGCACTTTTTGGATTCCCAATTAATCAGTACATTTATTTCTTGTTTTGCACTGACAACAATGGCAAGGTACTTATCGGTTATAAGAAAAGCGCCCACAACCCTGTTTTTATTAAGCGGAATTTTCGTTTTAGTTCCCGGTGCAGGAATGTATTACACAACATTTAATCTGTTTATGAACAGACCTGACGAAGCTATGTACAACGGGGATTTAACAGCAAAAATCGCTCTTGCAATATCTTTTGGAATACTTTGCAGTTACATTCTTCCCCCGCAAATTTTCGGTTGGGGCAAAAAGCAAGAAGAAATTCCCAAAGCAACAAAATAAAGCAGCTATTTTAAAAAAGCGAATGTACCAAAGGGATTATATATTAAATAAAACGATGAATACTCTGGTTATATTAAATTAAAAATCTGGGCAAAACTTATAGCATCAAAGAGAGTTTCAGCCGTTTTGGAACAGTGGATATTTTGTTAAAATTAAGACACCGCACTAACTTTTGATAGTTAATGCGGTGTTTTTGTTGTTTTGTATTTTATTTATTCCTTGGAATATTACGGCGGTTAATTTGACTTTGTTGTTTTGCGTTTGACGATTGTGGCGGATTATTTTGAATTGGCTGACGGTTTGGAACGTTTTGTCTTGTTTGAGGAGGTTGTTTTATAGGTGTGTTTCGCCTTGATATTGGGTTTTGATTTTGGGGAAGTTTTGGACTCATTCTGCCATTATTGCTCATAGATTTTGCCTTAGCTATTTGTGCTTGTCTTTTCTTTGCAATTCTTCTCTTGCGTTTTCGGCGGCGATAAATAATAAGATATTTTCGTATAAGTACAAAAACTAAAATTATAATTAATGCAAGAAAAGTTATACCAAAAGCAATACCGATTACTTTTCCGCTTTCAATAGTCACCCATAAAATTTGATTTTTCAGCGGTTTAATGGCAGCAGTTGCCATGAGAGGAACGAATGTTGTTTTAAGTTTAAGAGAAATCGGGGTGCAATACATAACGTCTTTTGCATATTCAGGAAGAACAACGTCAACTTTAAGAGCAGTTGAGTTTTCTTGTGTTTGGTCAATTGAGGTGATATCAGGCATAATATATGTAATATCATCAGCATTTATTACTTTGTGTATAAGAAATTTCACTGTTGAGGGCAAAAAGATATCATATTCCCCCACTTTATTAACGCCATTCATAGCGGCAACAGTTTTCGTTGGAAGTATCTGAGGAGAAATAGTTTGCTCCACAAATTCATTAAAGCCATAATCAAACAAAGCTTTTGTGTCATCATATTTGTCGCCTTTAGGTTTGCTGTCCATAACAACAACAATTAATGTTCGGTTATTTCTTTGTGCAACAGTTACTTTTGTATTTTGTGATTCATCTGTCCACCCCAGTTTTCCGCCCAAAATGCCTTGATAAAAAATTGGACTATTGGGTTTTAACATTTCATCTTGACAGGCAAAATGGCGAGTAGGTTTTTTGTTATTTTCGGGCATTTCGTATGTTGTCTGTTTGATAATTTCACAAAACTTTGGACTTTTGAGAGCTTCTTTAGTCATCAAAGCCATATCGTGAGCAGATGTGTAATGTTCGGGTTGGGGCAAGCCATTTGTATTGGAAAAATTGGTGTTTGTAGCGCCGCAACTTTTGGCAAAAGTGTTCATTTGTTTAACAAATTCCTCGGCAGAACTGATATGTCTTGCAATAACATTACAAGCATCATTTGCCGACATCAACATTGCCGCATATTGCATATCTTTTAATGTGACTTGTTCGCCTTCCACCAATGCTATATGTGCCAAAGTTTGGTCATACAAACAATCGGCTTCATCAATGGTTATAACATCATTTTCATCTGTATCTAGAGTTGAAAGATAAAGGGTTACGAGCTTGGTTATACTTGCTGGAAACTTGACTTTATCCATTTGTTTTTCATATAAAATTTGTCCTGTTTTTGCGTCCATTAAAATTGCAGTATCGGATTTAATAGTGGGTGTTTGAACAGCAAAAGAAACAGAATTAAAAAAAGACATAGTAATAATTAATGACAGAATAAAACAAGATATTTTCTTTATCAAAATTTTTGCTCCTTTAATGTTAGAATAATGGTATAATAAATGCTTTTGTATCAGTGAAATAATTAAAAGCAAAGTTTTTGGTATTTTTAAAATAATAACGTGAAGTGACAATAATTACAACCCAATTTTGATATAAATATAGTAAGAATAAAAAATGGGCGGTGAAAAAAATTGAGGTCAAATACATTTTTAGTTTTAGCGTTTATGGTAATCGTTTTAATTATACCTCTAACTGCGGTTTCACGCAACGGTAATTGTTTCAAAGTTAGTGCAATTGAGAAAGTTTTTGAAAAAAAGCAGGAAATTTCAAGTTCTGCGGAAGAAAAACCGAAAAATTCAAGTTCAATGGAAGAAAAACCAAAAATAGTTATGACAGATGATGTTGAAGAAAGCTCATCACAGGCAACAATTGAAGAGGCGGAACAATCTTCAAAAGAGGATATCCCAACATATTTACCCGAAATCTACAACACAAAGGAATTTGAAATTTTGGATTTAACCACAGGCAAGATAAATAAAGTTAAAATAAGGGATTATGTAATCGGTGCAGTAGCCTCGGAAATGCCGCCGAGTTTTGGAGTTGAAGCGCTGAAATCTCAAGCAATAGCCTCACATTCCTTAGCTTTACGCAACAGAATTGACCATATGAAAAATCCTGCCTCGGAATTAAATGGTGCTGATTTTTCGGCTGACCCATCAAAACGAAGAGGTTATGTGACAAAAGATGAGGCTAAAAAAATGTACGGCGACAAATTCGAGGTTTACTGGGGAAAAATTGAATCAGCTTGTGACGAGGTTTTGGACGAGGTTTTGGTATATGATGACCGCCCAATTCTTGCCGCTTACCACTCAATGTCTGGCGGAATGACAGAATCTGCGGAAAATGTTTGGGTGGGAAGTGCGGACTATCTTGTTCCTGTGGAAAGCAAAGGAGATATTCTTGCACCTGATTTTGAAACAGAAGTTGAAATTTCAGCAGTAGAATTAAAAAAACTTTTGCAAAACACATATGATGACATAAATTTAAGCGAAAATCCCGCACAATGGATTAATATTATAAATCGTTCAGAGGGTGGATATGTGCTTTTGGTTGACATAGGGGATTTAAGCCTTTGTGGCAGAGATATTCGTCAATTACTGGGACTTCGCTCAACTAAATTTGAAGTTGATTTTGTTGGCGATAGGTTTAAATTCACAGTTTGCGGTTATGGGCATGGAGTTGGATTAAGCCAATATGGTGCAGATTATATGGCAAGGCAAGGTTCGAGTTATGTGGAAATTCTTGAGCATTATTATAAAGGAGCAGTTTTAACAAAAATTGATGTTTAACTGAATTTTTTAAATTATGGCATTGAAATTGAGGAATTTATTGAAAAATAATGCAATTTCAATGCCGTTTCTATTGACATATTTAGCCTTTTGTGATAATTTTATAAGTGGATTAAAAATATAGCGAGATGTGGCTCAGTTTGGTAGAGCGCTGCGTTCGGGACGCAGAGGCCGCAAGTTCGAATCTTGTCATCTCGACCAGAGAAATATGCAGGGGAGTGGCTCTGCTCCTCCCGATAGCCAGCAAATCTAATTGTAGATTTATGCAATAAACGATTTTTCATTTCATTGAAAAAACATAAATTTCAATGAAATAATATATCATTTCATTATTTTTCATATAGTCGGTGATAATTTGGAATTGCCCAAACGCAAACAGATACGATTACAGGGTTATGATTATTCATCAAATGGTGCATATTTTGTGACAATATGTACAAATAATCGGCAGGAATTATTGTGTGAAATATGTAGGGGAGGGGCTCTGCTCCTCCCGATAGGAACAATATGCGAAAACGAAATATCCCAATTGCAAAAACGATATATGATAAAAATTGATAAATATGTGATAATGCCAAACCATATACATATGGTTATTGTAATTGACGAGGAACGGGCGGAGCAAAGCCCCTCCCCTACAATTTCGGATATTATTTGCACATTCAAATCGTTAACCACGAAATTATCTAATGCAAATGATAATATAACAGGTCGTAAAATTTGGCAACGGTCATTTCACGATCACATTATCAGAAATGAAAATGAATATCAAAAAATATGGCAATACATTGATACAAACCCGCAAAAATGGGAAGATGATTGTTTTCACACATAAAAATATGATATAATGTGTCAAAGATAATTTATATAATTGGAGGGGAAGTATTTTGTATTATCATGCTTCGCAAGTTGGAGGGTTAAAAGAATTATTTCCCCATATATCTAATCACGAAAAGCCGCTTGTTTACCTTTCTTTTAAACGAGAAAATGTGTTAGTCTATTTGAGCAATGCTGTAGAAAAGCATTGTAAAGAAATTGGATTTAAGCATTCAGGCTATTATAAAAAATGGGGAAGTTATGGCTTTCAAAAGGGGATTCTATGTTTAGATGAATATTACCCGAATGCAACAATTGACACATATAAGGGCGTTTCCGGATATATTTATTCATCAAACAATGTTAATTCAATAGAAAAACTAAGCGATATTCCATTTGCTTTTACCACGACAACCAATGTAAGTGTAGAATATTGTGAGTTTATACCCGATGCATATGATGCGATTATGCAAGCAGCAGAAGAAGGAAAAATTATTCTTAGAAAATATGAAGACAACAGTGAAAAAATGCTGGATTGGATTAAGACATCAATTAAAAATGAATATGATACTAATGAAAATCATCTGGAATATCAATCATTTATACGAGCAAAGTTTGATGATATATTGCATAGCTAATAAGCACAATCCCCTACATCTATTTTGACCAAACCTAACAGAACAGGCTGAAATTTTCAGAAATGAAGATTGTCGGCCTGTTATTTTATTTAGGCATACTAAATAATATTTAATATGCGAGAACAGAGAAAATAGGCTGCTATGGAAATTAAAAGTTATATGAGCCAAAATAAACATAATTTCCTCAATATATAATTAGACTAATCTAACATTATACAATAAAAAATGCAAAATAACCCTATAACACCTAATCTTTTCTATTGTTATTTTTTGATTAACGTGATAAAATGAAAGTTGACAGATTTAAGCTTGATGAGGGGTTATATGATGAAAAAGAACAAAATAAAATTGATGCCAAGAAATCCATACGAAACCGCAAATATAGAACTTTGGCTTAAAAATATGGCATATGACGGGCTTCAACTTAAAAAATGCAATATATTCTTTGCTACATTCACCAAATCCGATAGTAAAGAAATTGATTATAAATTAATGCCTGTTACCGAAAATGACCAGCCTGTGCCGAACGATAGAATGATTGAACTTTGTAAAAACAACGATTTTGCATATGTTGCAACAATCAAAAATCTATTTCACATTTTCGCATCAACAGATGATGATTTAAGCCACGAAAATATAATTTTGCCATTGGAAGATTATGATTATTTGAAAAAGAATATCACCAAAGCAGGAATTTTTAATATTTGTATTTTTGCAGCACTTGTAGTTTTATTTTTCATAACACTTTTTGATAATGGTATGCAAACTTATCAAATTATTAAGTATGATAGTTTATACAAAATGTCACTTAGTATAGGACTTATTATACTCACAGTATTTTATTTTATACGTTTAAAAAAGGCGAAAATGTCTATTTCATCAATTCAAAAAGCAGATGATTATGGAAAAGAAAAAAAAGAAAGTGAAATTTCACGAGGTCCTCATTTAATGATGAGTATTGCCAGCATTTTTATAATAGGAGTGTTGATTCTCTTGCCGATTAAACATTCAAACGAATGTTGGCATAGAAACTTTGAAAATATCGGAACAACAATGCCCTATCTGTTGCTGAATATGGTTGAACAAAACGAAAGTTACCACAGATATAATCCTGTTGAAATAGGAGATGGCATAGTTCGCAAAACCAACAGTGCAAAGCGTGATTGGTCACCTTTAGCTCCAATGCAATATGAAATAACGCAAATGGGAAAAGTTGATGGCGAGGTTTTTGATGGCACAGATATCGAGTATATCCCAACATCAAATATCGAATTTTTCAGAGTTTCTGCTAAGATGCTTACTAAACCAATAATGAATGATTTAATGAAAAAATATCTGTCAGAGAGTGATGAAAAAGAAGAAATACAATTAGATGAAACACAATTTGAAGAGGCTCATCTCTATAAAATCGGAACTAGCGAACACTTTTTCGGCAGTTTTGACAACAATGTAATATACTTATCCTATACAGGCAACAAGTCAATTGTACCATTTATTAATGAAATATATGACAGCATTGTATACGTAGAGTATTAATTTTAAAACGGCACTAAGGCTGTGTTGAGAAATAACACAGCCTTTTTCATTGAGAAATTAAAAAGTTTGCTTAAATAAAAATGGAGGTTTCAGAAAATTGCAAGAACTTAATTCTTACAAAAAAATGTTAAATATAGTCATAATTATCAGTGCTGTTGCTTTGTTTTTAAAAGCTGATTCTTATATGTTTGTTTTGTATTATATTTTAATGATGTTTTTTATGATATTTCGCACATTTAGAATATCAGTTAAAATTTCGGTTAAAATTTATTTGATTGTAACATATACTTTGTTGGCAATTGCACAGACAATATTTTGCAGTCCAAGCTTGTTTTCGCCACAAAATCCACCATATCTTGTTTGGCTGAACAGTTTATTATGTGTAAGCTTTTTGGCTGTTCCACCCCTTTTGGAAAAAATTATCACAGTCAAAAAATACATCGGTTTCCGTTTGCCATCGTTGGACGAGGTGTATGTGCTGAGTTTTGCGGAGCTTAAAGCCAATAAGGAAAAGGTTTTTTCTGCTGTTTCAAAATTGAAAAAAGCCAAAAGCCACTTGACTATGGAAAACCTTGAGGAACTTGCCCTAGATTTTCCAAGGCATAGTTCTTTTAAATATGTGAATAATGGTAATTTAACCGATAGATATTTTGAAAAAGCATATGAAAGCCTTGATGATAACCATATTTACCTTGTTATTTCTGACACAGGAAGTCCTGCCAGTGAAGTGTTTTCAGTGTTCACCCAAAAAAGTTTTAACCATTCTTCTATTGCATTTGACAATGATTTGACAACAATTGTTAGCTATAATGGCGGCGAAAAGGTTTATCCACCCGGACTTAACTATGAAATGATTGAACTTTTCTGCAAAAAAATAGATGCATCAATTTTGGTGTATAGCCTTGAATGTTCAAGAGAACAAAAAAAGATTATTATTGATAAAATCAAGGAAATTAATGAAGAGGGCAGCGCTTATAATCTTATGGGGCTGCTGCTCAAACAATCATTTAAACCCAATATTATGTTTTGTTCGCAATTTGTATATTCTATGCTTAATTTAGCCGGTCTTAACTATTTTGAAATGACAAGCAAAAATGTTCGCCCAACGGATTTTATTGAATGTGACTACTATCGAAAACTTAAATTTGAATATGAAATAACCTCGAAACGCACAAAAATGAGGGGAAAAGTAAAAGTTTAAAATTTGTTTTTATTTTAGTTTGAAATTTCTATTGACTTGACTGAGTATTTATAGTTTAATTATAGTATTAAATGTAACAACTGTTATAATTTTTAAAAAGAAATAGGGCAATATATTATGTCAATATTAAATATTGTATTACTTGAACCCCAAATTCCGCAAAATACAGGCAATATCGCAAGAACTTGTTCTGTTACAGGGGCAAGATTGCATCTTGTGGGGAAATTGGGATTTGAAATTGATGACAAACAACTCAAACGTGCAGGTTTGGACTATTGGAACTTGCTGGACATTAGCTACTACGATAGTTGGAACGATTTTACCTCAAAAAACCAGGGCGAGATGTTCTTTTTTACAACTAAAGCACCAAATTGTTATGCTGATATAGATTATAAGGATAATGTTTATATCGTCTTTGGGCGAGAAGATGCGGGACTTCCCGAGGAACTTTTGCACGAAAACAAAGAACATTCTGTGAGAATTCCTATGATTAATCAAGCGAGAAGTCTTAATTTATCAAATTCGGTTGCCATAGCTACTTATGAAGTGCTTAGACAATGGGATTTTCCCGAACTCAAAAATTTTGGCAAACTTACGAAATATAATTGGGATTAATCCCCCCATTACGGAGGAAAGTATGGAAAAAATTCTTTTAATGACTGATTCATCAAGTGATATCAGCAAAGAAATGGAAAATGAACTTAAAATTCGAGTTTTAAATATGCCTGTTGCAATTAATGGCGAAAGCTACTTTGACCGAGAAAGCTTTTCTAATGATGAATTTTATGAAATTCTTAATAATAATGAGGAAATTCCAGTCACTTCTCATATTACCGCACCTGTTTTTATGGACGAATATTTGAAGGCATATAACGAGGGTTACACTGATATTATTTATGTTTCAATTAATGAAAATGGCTCTGCAACTTATAATGCTTCTATGCAGGGAAAAGAGCTTTTGTTTGATGAATACCCTGAACTTCGAGAAAAACTCAATCTTTATCTAATCCCATCAAAAACTTTTTCAATGGGATATGGTATGCCTGTTGCACTTGGGGCAAAAATGCTCAACGAAGAAACCCATACAGCAAAAGAAATTGTTGCAGCTATTGAAGAATATCTGCTGAAATTTGATGTGTGTTTCTCTATGTACACTCTTAAATTTGCAAAAAAATCAGGCAGATTAAGTGCTACTGCGGCTTTTGTTGGGGAAATGTTGGGCATAAGACCGCTTTTGACTTTCCGCAATGGCAGTAACTTAATTTTTGATAAAGTTCGTGGGGATAAGAATATTGTGCCTGCAATTGCTGATTATTATTTGAAAAATCGTGTTGACGGCGACGATAATTACTATATAGCAATCGGTGAGGACCAATCAGTTGGAGTTGAACTGGAAAATTTGATTTTTGCTAAGACAGGCAAAAAAGCTAAAATGATTTATAAAGAGGGCGCTTGCATTGCTATAAATGCAGGTCCACGCATAATCGGTATTGGATTTATGAGCAAAAACAAAAACGAAAAGTAGAATAAGATATGAATTTGAGCGATGACTATATTGTTGTCGCTTTTTTGTTTTGCAGAATTTTTTTGACCCACTCACCTATTCAAAAAGGGAAAACTATTTGAAATTAAGATTTATTACAAAACTTTCGTTTTAACCTTTATTTTTCAGCATAAAGTAATATAATGATTATATAATGAAAATTTGTGAATGGAGGACAAAATGGAAAAAATCGAAACATCAAGGCTTATTTTAAAGCAATCTCAACCATATATGGCTGATTTAGTTTTGGATTTTTATGAGAGGAATAAATCTTTTCTCACACCTTTTGAGGCAAAACGAGATGAGGGTTTCTACACAGTTTCCTACCAGGAAAAATGTCTTTTATTTGAGTCCACTATTTGTGCAATAAATGGAAGTGCTTATCGGTATTATATTTTTTTAAAGGGCGATGAAACAAAAATTATTGGTACAATTTCAATCAACAATATAATTCGCAGTTGTTTTCAATCAGCATTAATCGGATATAAACTCGATGAAAACTTTATAAATAATGGATATATGACGGAGGCACTTGAGGCTGTTATTAAATTTGCTTTCAAGGAATTGAAACTCCACCGAGTTGAAGCAAATGTTATGCCTTGGAATTTGCGGTCACAAAGAGTTTTGGGGAAACTTAAATTTGCCAACGAGGGACTTGCAAAAAACTTTATTGAGATTAATGGAAAATGGGAAGACCATATAAGATTTTCTCTTGTTAATGAAAACTTTGAATAATTGCATTATATATGTAGAATACATTAAAATTTGCTGAATTTATCCCTTTATCGTTGCAAAAACTTGCTATATGATTTAAAATAGTATCATAGCTTTAGGCTGTGAGAAGAAATGACGATAAAAGATTTTTGGAAGAAAAATTGTTATTTATGGCGGTGAAAACGTCAGCTTTACATTATAAAAAATTGATAGGAGTGTTTTTAATTTATGTATAACAAAATGTCAATCGAAGATATTCAAGTGAGCGGTAAAAAAGTCCTTGTGAGATGTGACTTCAACGTACCTCTCAAAGATGGTGTTATAACTAACGACAATCGTATTAAAGAATCCTTGCCAACCATCAAATATTTGTCATCTAATGGGGCAAAAGTGATTTTGTGTTCTCATTTAGGACGTCCAAAGGGCGAGGTTTCTCCCGAATTTTCTCTTGCACCTGTTGCAAAAAGACTGACTGAACTTTTGGGCAAGGAAGTTAAACTTTCCAATGATGTTGGGGGCGAAGATACTGCAAAAATCGCATCAACTTTGAATAATGGCGATATAATGCTTATGGAAAATGTTCGATTTGAAAAAGGCGAAACCAAAAATGACCCTGTATTATCAAAAAAACTTGCAAGTCTTGCTGAAATATTTGTAAATGATGCTTTCGGTACAGCACATCGTGCTCACTGTTCAACAGCGGGAGTTGCTGATTATCTGCCCAGTGTTTGCGGATATCTAATCCAAAAAGAAATAAAAATTATGGGCGAGGCTTTGAGCAATCCAAAACGTCCATTTGTTGCAATATTAGGCGGCGCAAAAGTTTCCGACAAAATCGGAGTTATCACTAATCTTATTTCAAAAGTTGACACAATTATTGTTGGCGGAGGAATGTCCTATACATTTGCTAAGGCAAAAGGTATGGAAATCGGAAACAGCATTTGTGAAGAAGATAAAATCCCACTTGCACTGGAATTAATGGAAAAAGCAAAAGCAAAAGGTGTGCAGCTTTTATTGCCTGTTGATGACATAATCGCTGATAAATTTGATGCTGATGCTGATTGCAAAGTGAATGAGGGCAATATTCCAGAGGGTTGGCAAGGACTTGATATTGGCACTAAAACCATAAAGTTATATTCCGATGCAATCAAAAACGCAAAAACAATTGTTTGGAATGGACCTATGGGCGTGTTTGAATTTGATAAATTCGCAAAGGGTACTTGCGAAATTGCAAAAGCTGTTGCTGAAAGCGGTGCAGTTTCAATAATCGGCGGCGGTGACTCTGCGGCTGCTGTTGAAAAATTGGGATTTGCAGACAAAATGACACATATTTCAACAGGTGGCGGTGCATCACTTGAATTTTTGGAGGGCTTGGAGCTACCCGGAATAGCTTGTTTAAAAGACAGATAGGAGTTACTCAATGGAAAGAAAAAAAATAATTGCAGGCAACTGGAAGATGAATAAAACCCCATCAGAAACCGCAATACTTCTTGATGAAATAAAGAGCAAACTGGGCGATTTAAACTGCAAATTCATCATTTGTCCACCATTTATTTCTCTTGAAAGGGCAATCGAAACAGCAAAAAATTCTCCAATTAAGATTGGCGGACAAAATTGCTATTGGGAAGAAAGCGGAGCATACACAGGGGAAGTTTCAGCAAAAATGCTTGCTGATTTAGGGATTGAGTACGTGATATTGGGACATTCCGAACGCAGAACTTATTTTGGGGAAACTGACAAAAGTGTGAACAAAAAAATTAAATCAGCTATAAGCCATAGCTTGACAGCGATTTTATGCGTTGGTGAGTCCCTTGAACAAAGAGAACTGGGAGTGACTGAAACACATATTAAAAGCCAGATTGAACTTGGATTATTGGGGATATCTCAGGAAGAAATGGCTAAAATAATTATTGCATATGAGCCGATTTGGGCGATTGGAACAGGGAAAACTGCAACAAGCCAACAAGCCGAGGAAGTGTGCAGATTTATTAGAAAAATTATCGGTGAAATGTATAATTGCGAA
Source organism: Oscillospiraceae bacterium (assembly GCA_036635475.1). Classification (GTDB taxonomy): domain Bacteria; phylum Bacillota; class Clostridia; order Oscillospirales; family Ruminococcaceae; genus JAHHUA01. The sequence continues at coordinate 38,046 of JAVWQH010000010.1, forward strand.
ACTGCCGAGAATATTCAGATAATTTATGGTGGTTCAATGAACGAAAAAAATGCCGCTGAACTTCTGTCAATGGCGAATATTGACGGCGGTTTAATTGGCGGAGCATCGTTGAAACCAGATGAAATAACGGCTATTGCAAATAACTGCATCTAGCTGAATTATTACAAATTATACCTTATGTATTTTTATTACGTAAGGTATAATTATTGGAGCGAATTATGAAAAAAACTTTAGCATTAATCATTCTTGACGGCTTTGGAATTGGCGAAAAATCAAAAGCTAATGCAATAACTATGGCGAAAACTCCCATAATACAAAACTTGCTGGAAACCTGTGCCAACACAAAACTAGGTGCATCGGGACTTGACGTGGGTTTACCACAGGGACAAATGGGAAATTCCGAAGTTGGTCACACAAATATCGGAGCAGGCAGAATTGTATATCAAAGCCTTACACGTATTACTAAAAGTATAAAAGATGGCGATTTTTTCCTAAATCCAACACTGATTAAAGCAGTTGACAATGCCATTTTGAAAAATTCAACCTTGCATATTATGGGACTTTTGTCAGACGGAGGGGTGCATAGCCATATTTCCCACCTTTATGCCCTGCTCAAACTTTGCAAATTAAAGGGACTTAATAATGTTGCAATCCACTGTTTTACTGATGGACGTGACGTTTCTCCCACCTCTGCAATGGCATACATAAAGGATTTATCAGCAAAAATTGACGAGTTGGGTGTTGGAAAAATTGCCAGTATTTGTGGAAGATACTACGCAATGGATAGAGATAATCGCTGGGATAGGGTTGCGACAGCATATGAGGCAATGGTCAATTGTATGGGAAAAACCGCTTCTAACCCTGTTGAGGCGATTGAACAATCATATAGCAAGGAAATCACTGACGAATTTATTATACCAACTGTAATAAACGGCGGCTGTTCAATCAAAAACGACGACAGTGTGATTTTTTTCAATTTCCGCCCAGACCGAGCAAGAGAAATCACAAGGGCAATTGTGGAAGATGATTTTGACGGATTTACCCGAAAAAATGGAAAACTAAACCTCACATTTGTCACTATGACGGAGTATGATGCTAACTTCAAAAACGTTTTAGTGGCATTTGAACCTCAATCACTTAAAAATACACTGGGCGAATACTTGTCCATTAATGGGAAAACACAACTTCGTATTGCTGAAACTGAAAAATACGCACACGTGACTTTTTTCTTTAATGGCGGAAGTGAAATTTCCTATATAAACGAGGACAGAGAACTTATCCCATCGCCAAAAGTTTCCACTTACGATACAATGCCTCAAATGAGTGCAAATTTAGTCACTGAAAAGGCTTGCAAATACATCGAAAATGGGAAATATGACGTTGTAATTCTCAACTTCGCCAACTGCGATATGGTGGGACATACAGGAAATTTAAACTCAACAATTCAAGCTGTTGAAACTGTTGATGCTTGCCTTGGACGAATTTTGAGTTCCCTCGAAAAAATCGGCGGCATTGCAATAATAACTGCTGACCATGGAAATGCCGATATAATGTCACTTTCAGACGGCTCGCCTTTCACCGCCCACACTACAAATCCCGTTCCGCTGATTATTGTTGGGGAAAAGTTCAAGCTAAGAGATGGCGGTATTCTTGCAGATATTGCTCCAACTTTACTCGAAATTTTGGACTTGCCAAAACCCGATGAAATGAGCGGTACTTCACTTATTGTAAAATAGAAATATTAAATATTAGGCTAAGCTAGCCTTAGCTAAAAAGCCTAAGAACTCAAAATGGGTAAATTATCTTGACATATTTCTGAGAGTTGAGTATAATAATAATGAAGATAGGCAACGGCGTGTGTCTGTCAAAGCGTTGAAGCATAATAGCGTACCGGCAAGCCTTGTTATGCGGAGCTTTCAGTAGGGGTTGTGTAGTAACCTCAAGCCGGAGTAGGCGTTAAGCCGAAAGAAAATACTCAAAACCGCCTTGTATGATAAACAAGGCGGTTTTTCTTTTGCATTGTGAGGGTCGAAGAATGGATAAATTACAAGAATGTGCAAAGTCTTTTGAGAAACTGCTCGATAAAAAATATCATATTATTATTGGCAGAAAGGGTAAATCTACTGATTTCACAGTTGAGTTTTCCCCTCTGGACTTTCATCACCTTATGGGGCTTGGTAAATTAAAAGATTTACGAATTGCAACTCAAAACAGAGGGGAAGTTTTTTCTCGCATTTTGAACGGCACAATTTCAGATAACACCATAAGCCAAAGCAGATATGTTTCTCAAATACAAAATCGCTTTTCCCCTCTCGTTGCAATAGAGCAAATATTTGACGATAATAAACTTATATTCCGTTACAACGAAAAACAAAACCAGTTTTCTTTAATACAGGCAAATTATCTTTTATCCACTCCCCATGGCGATAATGATATTTATATTTTTCTCGATAGAAAAGGAAAAGAAGAAGAGTTTTTTTGCCGTTCATTTTTCCCAAAGGAAAATAGAGATTACACAATAGGGCAAACAGCTTACACTTTGCTTTTTAAAGAAAAAATAACCATAAGCAGCGGTGAAAAGGAACTTCAATATGACCGACTTTCACCGAGATGAAAATAAACTAAATTTGTTAAAACTACTAAAAATAATGTATTTTTTGAAAATTTTTAAGCATAGGTATTGTTATTTTAGTTTTTGGGTACTATAATATGTACAAGCCATATTGCATTAAAATTGAGGAGGTAACTTAATATGAAAAAGGGTACTATAATTTCCATTATTGCACTTATTGTTGCAATAGCCGGTGCTGTGGTTGCATTTATGCCATATATCAAAAAGAAATGCTGTTTTTTACATGATAATTTTGACGACTTTGACGATTTTGACGATTCCGACTTTGACGATGACTTTGAATACTATTCCACTGATGTTGATGAAGCAAAACATTGTGGCTGTGGCTGCAAAGATGTACAAGATGAAGTAAGTGACTGCGATTGTGACGAAACTTGCACTTGTGGTTGCCAAGAAGGCAAACCTTGCACTTGCGGTGATGTGAAAGACAACGAAAATGACTGCGATTGCGATGAAAACTGCACTTGTGGTTGCCAAGAGGGCAAACCTTGCACTTGCGGCGATGGCAAAAACGAAGAAGATATAGACTTCGATGATGACGACTGCGGTTGTGGCTGCAACGATAAATCTAAAAAGAAATAATATGATAAAGTTCTCCACTTGTTGTTAGAAATAAGTGGAGAACTTTTTGCGTTTCAACAAAAATGGCAGAGATTTTCTCCCAATATGGGGAGTTAATCTCTGCCTTTGCTATATTTTATTTTTTGCCCTTAGTTTTAACAGGCTTTTTCCTCACAGAAAATCCGAATGTACCCAAGCTTTTACCCAATGTATAGTATGTTCCATGAGCATAAGCCAAAAGATTGCCTTTGTCTAAATGAAGCTTTCCCTCAGCATCAATAAGGGATTTGTCAACATCAACACCCACAATTTCTGCAATAAACATATGGTGACTTCCCAGTTCAACAATATCTTTAACTTTACATTCAATATTGAGGGGACATTGTGCAATAATCGGGGCATCAACTTTTTCCCCTTTAACTTTTGTAAGTCCCATTTCCTTGAATTTATCCACATCTCTACCGCTTTTAACTCCGCACCAATCACAAGCTGTAACAACATTCTCGCAAGGAAGATTGATGACAAATTCCCCCGCTTTTTTGATAATATCGAAAGAATATCGTTCAGGTCTGACTGAAATATAAGTCATAGGTGGGTTAGAATTGATGATACCAGTCCACGCAATTGTAAGAATATTGCTCTCTTCCATTGTACCGCAGGAAACCATTGTTGGAGGTACAGGGGCAACAAGTGTGCCACCCTCCCAAAATACTTTTTCCATTAAAATTCTCCTTAATCTAAAAATCTGATTTTCTGATTGTAAGCTTTAATCAGCATAAATACACTTACTGTAACCGCTACAATTTCTGAAATTGGGAATGCGAACCAAACAGCAGAAACTCCGAAAAATTTTGCACCAAAGTATGATACAGGAAGAATAATAACCGCTTGACGTAAAATCGAAATTAAAAGGCTTAATTTTCCATCGCCAATAGCTTGGAAAACTGTGGAATTTATAATTCCTATTCCGGCAAAAACAAAGCATAAAGAGATAATTCTCAATGCAGGTATTCCAACTTCAAGCATATGTGGGGAAGCATCAAACATCAATAATAGTTCTTTTGCAAATAGGTTGAATACAATCATTCCAAAAAGCATAATACCTGTTGCAATAAGCACACCAATTTTGTAGGTATCTTTTATTCTCTGCTTGTTTTTTGCACCATAGTTATACCCTAATAGTGGCATTAAACCTTGATTTAATCCGAAAACAGGCATAAATATGAAAGATTGAAGCTTGTTGTAAATCCCCATAACCGAAACGGCTGTTTCAGAGAATTGCATCAAAATACCATTCAACGCAATCGCTAGAAATGAAGTTATAGACTGCATAACAATTGAGGGCAAGCCAACTTCATAGATTTTTTTAATAATTAATAAATCGGGTTTAAATCCTTTGAGTGAAAAATGGAAACCGAGGTTTTTTGTGGATATAACCCAAATTGCAAATATCATTGAGGCAATCTGTCCGATAACTGTTGCAATTGCTGCACCCGCAACACCCATTGCCGGAAATCCCAATAAGCCGAAAATTAAAATAGGGTCAAGAATTATATTTATCACCGCTCCGATAAGTTGAAATAACATAGGATATTTCATATTTCCTGTGCCTTGAATTGTTTTTTCGCAGCTTATTGACAAGAATATTCCGAATGAAAAAATCAGCACGATTTTTGTGTAGTCAATGGCATACTGCAAAACAACACTGTCAGTTGTGAACATTTGAAAGAACATTTTTGTGAAAAATATTCCAAATAATGCAAAAACTACATAGTTTAAAGCTCCCAGCATAAACCCATTGACGGCTGCTTTATTAACCTCGTCAAAGTTCTTTTCCCCCAGTTTTCGTGAGATAAAAGAATTGACACCAACTCCTGTGCCAACTGCCACAGATATGATTAAAAGTTGCAGAGGCATTGCTAACGTAACCGCTGTCAATGCTTTTTCACTTATTCTTGCAACAAAGATACTGTCTACCACATTATATAGTGAGCTTATCAGCATAGAGAATATTGTTGGAAGGGACATTGAAATAAGTAACTTGCCAATTGGGGCAACGCCCATTTTGTTTTCTTCTTGGTTATTCATAAATCCTCCTGTTTTTTTATCCATTGATATTATTTCGCAAAGAAATTTAGCTCTATAATTCAACTTTTGAGTGAATTTGATTTTTTACATCAAACGGCGTACTAAGTATTATAAAACAATAATAATTTAATTGCAAGGAAGTTTATTGTCTTATTTTAATTAAATTTTGCGGTAAATGCTTTGCTTTATATTTTTTGCCAATTAAAAATACACAGTCAGTGAAGCTTTTTCCAACTGATTGTGTATTTCAAAAAAATATTTATTGCAATTTTATATTCCCAACAATCCAAAAAGTCCAAAACTCAAAACTCCCATTATAAGTCCTGCTGCCATAACCCCTAAAGTTATAGCAATAAATGCCTTAAAAGTGTTGAGTTGAAGAAGTGTTGCAATGAGCGAACCTGTCCATGCACCTGTTCCGGGGAGAGGGATTGCTACAAAAAGGAAAATCCCCAAAAGCTCATATTTGCCCAGCTTTTCAATTTTTCTGTTGCCTAAATCGATGATTTTTTGAAAGTATTTTCCCACTTTAGGCAGCTTTGCACACCAAAATAAAACAGTTCTTGCACATGGAATTAGTATTGGCACAAGGATTACATTTCCCAAAACACAAACTAAATAGTTAAGCCAAAAAGGTATACCCATTCCAACTCCCACAGGTATTGCACCACGAAGTTCTATAACAGGTACCATTGATATTACAAAAAGCGTTAATAATTTTACAAGCATTATTTTTTCTTCCTCTTATTATTCTTCATTTCTATTAAGCTTACAAATGCGTACGTAAGGGTTTTCATATTAAGAGCGATAATAAATAATGTCATCAAAATCTGAACAATATAGTTTCTCTCAACTGAAATAACTGATGCGAAAACTTGCAAACTCATTGCTATTATATTTAAAGCTAAAACAGGGATATCTATTTTGAGTTTAACAAAACGTCTTGTGTCGATTGTCCTTGTTAAGAATACTACAAAATAGCTGATAAGTGTTGCGAATGCTGCTCCCTCGCCACCCATTTTTGGAATGAAAAGCATATTCAAAACGATATTTAGTCCCGCACCCATCATTGTTGTTATAAGCGACATACTGTTCTTTTTTGATGCCATATAGAAACTGCCCAGAAATGTGGCGAAACAGCTGAAAACAACTGCATAAACCAAAATTGGTGTGTAATCCCAGCTTGGATAGTAAGGTTTTGCCACCAATGCGATTGTGAGCGGTTTTATAAGGAGAATAATTCCCGATGCCGCTGTGAAGATAACCGCTTGCAAAAATCCGAAAATCTTTGAATAAAATCTGTCCTTATCGTCAGTTTCATACTCATTAACCGCTGAGAGCTGCCAAGCTTGAGCAAAAATTGAGGAAACTAATGTGATTATTGTGGGAAGTTTATATGCGGCTGAATAAAGTCCTGTTATATCCTCGCCCAAAAAGTAATTGACAATATATCTGTCCGAAACATTCATTACCCACCAAAAAATTGTTGTGGGGATAAGGGGCAAGGAATAGGCATACATTTCTCTTTTAAGCTTTTTACTGGCTTGACCGAATTTCAGATATTTTCCGAGATTTGCAGAAATAAATAGGAACAATACTGAAATAAAATTTGAAAGAATGATTGAAAGAACATAGCCTGTTACACCCATTTTCAGTCCTACCATAAAAATTATATTAAATATAATAATGGTGAGGGTGGCTAAAACTCCATCAAAAGCATAAAGCCGAACCAGTCCGATACCACGTGTGAACTGACTGCAAACTGCTCTCAAACAGGCGGAGATAACATAAATATAGATTAACACGATATAATCTGAAATTGTTGGGTAGAGTTTCAAAAGTGGGAGGAACAAAAGTAAGACTAAAAATCCCTTGAAACAAGTTGAAATACCTGTTGTAAAAACATCGCTCTTTTTTGTGTTTTTATCAAGTCCGTAGCGGATAACTGCCTCACTAATGCTGATAAATGCAATGGGTACTATCAAATTTGCGGTTTGGACAATGATATCCATAATACCATAATCCGCCGGTGAGAGTAACCTTGTGTAAAGGGGCATAAGCAAAAACACCATCAGTTTTGAGCTGAATGTTGCAATTGCAAATATTTTTGTATTGCTTAAAAGGGTATCATATTTGTTCATTTTTTCAAGACCTACTTCTCTATATAATAAATTGGGTATTATATTTGTAAATATTGGTTTCACACTTTTAAATTATATCAGATATCAATGTAAATGTAAAACAATACTGTCGATTTTTGAGATAAATTAAATGATTATTCAAATTTCTCTTGCATATAATAAAATAGATGTGTAAAATATAATTATGCTGCTCAATAAATCCGCTGATTTTCACTCATAACTGCTTGTTATGCTGTATTTTATGGCTTTGATTATTGAGTTGGCTTACAAAAGTTCTATTACTATTATTGTACTTAAAAGGAGAACCAATGCAGAAAATTTTAGGATATTTAAGACGAGCAATAACTCAATATAATATGTTGTCCGATGGGGACAAAGTGGCTGTTGGAGTGAGTGGCGGAAAAGATTCCGTTTTGTTGGCGGCGGGACTGCAACGTGTTCGTGAATTTATTGGGATTGATTTTTCAATTATTGCGGTTACCCTTGACCCTTGTTTTGAAAATATTGAAACCGATTATAGTCCTGTGACAGAATATTTGAACTCAATGGGGATTGAACATATTATCCGCAGAACTAATATTGGCGATGTTGTTTTTGATATCAGAAAAGAATCCAATCCTTGCAGTCTTTGTGCAAGAATGAGAAGAGGAGTTCTCCACGATGTTGCCAGAGAAAACGGCTGCAATATAATCGCTTTGGGCCATCACAGCGACGATGCTGTTGAAACTTTTGTAATGAATTTGTTCAATGAAGGTCGTGTTGGCTGTTTCAGACCTGTGACTTATCTTTCACGAAAAGACGTTACTGTTATCAGACCTCTATGTCTTACACCCGAAAATGAAATACAAAAAGTAATAAACAGATTAAATATACCTGTTGTCAAAAATTCTTGCCCTATTGATGGGAAAACTGAACGTCAATGGACAAAAGATTTTTTAGTGGAGTTGGAAAAAGAACATAAAGGTGTGCGTAATCGTTTGTTTGGGGCTATGATTAGAGGAGATATTAGCGGTTGGGGAGATCAATCGAAACCTATAACGCAGGACGATGAAATCTAAAAGGGAATATTTATGTTGGGGTTTTACTATGGCAAAGGGTTATAGATTAAAGTAATAAACTATGTTGGAATTATTTGTATTTGTAATTTAGTTATAATCACTATGGACAAAAACGCATATATATAGTATCATAGAAAATAATAATTTTTATTGGAGGTATTAATGTGGTTTACAAAAACGTTTTAGAAGCTATTGGCAACACACCGATGATTAGGTTAAATAGAGTCTGTCCAAGCGACTGCGCTGATATATATGTTAAATTTGAAGCTTTGAACGTTGGAGGCTCAATCAAAACAAGAACCGCCTTCAATATGCTCAATGAGGCTGAAAAATCAGGACTGATTAATAAAGATACAATTATCGTTGAACCAACTAGCGGAAATCAAGGCATTGGTATTGCTTTGGTTGCTGCTGTAAAAGGTTATAAAGTCAAAATTGTTATGCCCGACTCGGTAAGCGTTGAAAGACGTAAACTTGTCACTCAATATGGTGCAGAAGTTTTGACAGTTCACGATGGCGGCGATATCGGCGAATGTATCAACGGCTGTTTGGCACTTGCTCTTAAATTGCAAAAGGAAAATGACAACGTTTATATTCCTCAACAATTCACCAACCCAAATAATAATTCTGCTCACAAAATGCACACTGCTGTTGAAATTCTTGCTGATTTTCCGAATGGTGTGGACGGATTTTGCTCCGGCATTGGCACAGGCGGAACTTTGACAGGTATTGGTGAGGCTCTTAAAGAGAAAAACCCAAACACAAAAATCTGGGCAATTGAACCTGAACACGCAGCAATTTTGTCCGGCGGAGAAATCGGAACACATATCCAAATGGGTATTGGTGATGGACTTATCCCCCATAATCTCAACACCGAGATTTATGATGAAGTTTTTATCGTTTCTGACGAAGAGGCTGTTCAAATGGCAAGACGTTTAGCTGCTGAAGAGGGCTTGCTTTGCGGAATTTCCAGCGGTACAAATGTTGTTGCTGCAATCGCTTTGGCTAAAAAGCTTGGCAAAGGCAAAACTGTTATCACTATTTTGGCTGATACAGGTGAAAGATATTTCAGCACTCCATTATTTCAAGATTAGTTTTACATAAAATTTAGCGTCTGTACCTTAATTGGTGCAGACGCTTTTTAATTCTCCCCTTATTGAAGTTTGGGCAAAAGAAAATCCGCTCTTTTTAAAAGCGGATAAACTGAATATTTAAGTATAATTTGAGTTGTATATTAATGAATTAACAAAGGCTTAATTAAATCTAAAATCAATACCCACGCAAAAATAATAGTAAAACCTGTGCAGAGAATGGCATAAAAGGATTTGAAGGATTTTTTCCTGATTTTGTTGGATAAAAAGCCAAATACGCAACAGGCAGTAACTGCTGCCACCAATACCATAAAGGCTCTTGAAAGTGGCTCTGATGCTGTGAAAGCGGAATTGATGACACCTGCAATGGGAATTGACAAAATGTATACTGCGGGGACAAAGGTCAACGGCAAAATGGAAAGGGAAAGGTTCGGCTTCCCCATTCTCAGATAGATATAGGACATTATAAGAATTATCGCAGATGCTGATAAAGATTCAACAATCATAGCAAAATCCTCCTTACTATGCTTTATTTAAAAGCTTTTGAAAAAGCTTCTTGAGCGGGAGCAGTATCATCAGCAATAACCAAAAGTACGTAATTCCCTTTTGATGTGATGAGAGGTGAGTCAAGTTTTGTCATTTCATTAGGGTTATAGTCTTTATTTTCTGTTATTAAATCAGCTACTCTTTGCTTGGCAATTTCAGTTATTTTCTCAACATTTGCCTTGTCAGTTGCTTTGAAAATTGCGATTTCTTCACAAGTTGCTTTTGAGGCACAGGCATAAATCTTATATTCCCCAATAATGCTTTTATCAAATTTTGTGTAGAGTAAATCAACGTTTTTATCGCTGATTTCAACCAGTTCGCCCACAAGAGTTGTTGCCTCAAGGACAGATTTTGTTGTATCGGCAACGGAAATATCTTTAGTTTCTGATTTTCCTGAACAAGCTGTTAAAACAAGTAATGCAGAAATTGCCACAGTCAAAATTTTTACTATTTTTTTCATATTAATATTCTCCATTTTTTAATCTTTTTGAGTTAGTGCGTGAACTTTGAGATAATCAATCCATTTTGTATAATATTCAGCATTAAAATGCAATCCATCAGGAGTAACATCATTCATCAGTCCACCGTTTTCATCTTTGAACACTTTTGCAGGTTCAACATAATAAACTTTTTTCTCTTCAGCTAATTTTAACAGTAATTCATTGGTTTCGTCAATAGTTTTATTTGTTAAATTACCTTGATATCTTTGTGCAAATTTTTCCTCTTGTATTGGGAAAATTGATTGAATATAGATAATACTGTCGGGTTTTGCTTTTATAACTGCATCAACAAAAGCGGAGTAATATTTAACAGTTTCCTCTGCTCCTAAAAAGGCAAGTCCGTTTGCACCTAACATAATATATATTTTGTTGGCATTTGCGGCAGATAACGCATCAAGAACGGTGATTTTATTTTCGCCCGAGGGGATAACTTCGCTTGTCATAATTGACTGCAAGTTAATTCCTGTGGAGGCTAAAACTGTTGTATTGGGCAAGATATCGTATAGGGAAATACCGGTTGTAATTGAGTCACCGATAAAAACAGCATCGTCAAAATAATTGCTGCGAACTCTTTCGGTTTCCTCAACAAGGGTTTTGGACTTATCGGGTTGAGAAGTTTCCTTGGAGCTTTCTTCAGATGAGCTAGTTTCTTCACTGGCAGATTGCTGAGAACTTTGGTCGGAGGAACTGCTTAAATCCTCTTGGTTACTGTTTTGTTCCGTTGAGCTTTGAGTTGAGGGCGAAAAGGGTTTTTCTTTTCCCTCTGAGGTTTTTTCTTGGATTGATTGCCAACCATAAGCAATACCGCCGGACACAACGGCGCATACAATTGTCATTACAAAAAACTGCAAAAACGTGTTGCCGCCTCTTGACCTTCTTATTCGTCTTCCTTTGTTCATTTATTCATCTCCGTAATTTTTTAATACTTATACATTATACAATATTTTTGTACAGTTTAAAATAGCTAAATAATTAATAAAAATTTATATTTATTACTAGATGTTTAATGTTGAAAAAGTTGTTTTTTTGTAAAATAAAATTTATACTGTAAGTTATACACAGTTTCCCCAGAGTTATCCCCATAGAAAACGGCTTAATTAGTACTTTTGGGGAAAGTATCAACTATAATTCAACAGTTTCCACCGAGTTATTAACATTACGTCTTTACGTTTAGTAGAAAAGTATTTGTCATATACCAATTAATGCCTAAAAAAGGACTAGTATTTTTAGAAAATTGGTGTAAATTGTTAAGCATAAAAAGCTTTTTAATATAAAATATTGATTTTTATTATACCAAGTGTTGATTAATTTTTATATTGTGAGGAAAAATATATTTTCGACATAAAACCAACTATAGTTAAAAGTAAAATTAAAAAACTGTGCTGAAATTTTCACTTCAACACTGTTTTTTAAAGCTTGTTTATTATTACTACTAAATTAAAAAGCAGGAACAAACAAGTTTTTATACCTATCAGTAATAAATGTTCGTATTTCGTCACTTTGCAAAACTGCAACAAGTTCTTGCACCAATTCGTTATCTTCGTTTCCGCCTTTTACCGCAACCAAATTTGCATATGTTTTGCAAGCTTCGCCATCTTTATCTTCCATTGCAATAACATTGTTGAGAATGTTTCCATCAACTGCATAGTTTCCATTGATAACAGCAAAATCAACATCAGCTATTGTGCCTAGAAGTTGAGCTGCCTCTATTTCAAAGACTTCGATATTATGCGGGTTTTCCACTATGTCAATTGTTGTTGCTTCAAGTCCAACATTGTCTTTTAGCTTTATTATACCCAAATCTTGCAGCAATAATAATGCTCTTGCTTCATTGGTTGAATCGTTGGGAACGGATATAACCGCATTTTGGGGAATATTATTTATATCCGATGATTTCCCAGAATATATCCCTAATGGTTCAAAATGTATTGCTGCTACTCCCACAATATCTGTGCCATTTTCTGCGTTAAATTTCTCCAGATAAGGTTTGTGTTGGAAGAAGTTTGCATCAATATCTCCGCTATCTAATGCGGTATTAGGCAAAACATAGTCCGTAAATTCAACTATTTCAAGGTTTATATTTTTCTCTTGCAAAATTTCTTTTGCCTTTTCCAAAATTTCTGCGTGTGGTGAGGGCGATGCACCAACTTTTATTGTTTTCATTCCCTCTTTCGGTGGTTGGGATAAGCTTTTTTCACTGGAACTGTCCACTGTTGAGGAGCTTTTTGCGTCTGTATCAAGCTTTTTTCCCTCTGTTGTATTAGCGACGGAACAAGCCGCAAACGTTAATGCCAATAATATTGCCAATGATGATTTAATAATGTTTTTCATATTAATTTTCCCCTAACTTTTTTAAAATATTAAAATAAATTTGATGTATTTATAGAAAATTACAAGCTATTCTCTGCAGCGAAAAACCTATAATTTAAAACCAATTATCTGCACTTTTTATCAACTTTTTTTCCAATAAACCCGAATACAGATTGTATTATACATACTAAAATAACCACTAAAACTACTGATATATACATCACATTTTGGATTTTTCTATGGTAGCCGTAGCGAATTGCAATATCCCCCAGTCCTCCTGCTCCAACCGCCCCAGCCATTGCGGAATAGGCAATTAAAGTTATGGCTGTAATTGAAAAACCTCGTATAATTGAGGGCAATGCCTCCTGAATTAATACTTTTGTTATAATTTCAAAGGCTGTTGCGCCCATACATTCACAAGCTTCAATCACTCCTTTGTCGATTTCTTCAAGGGAACTTTCCACCATTCTTGCCACAAAAGGTGCAGAACCGATTACAAGGGGTATTATTGCAGCAGTTGGACCGATTGCTTTTCCTACAATCGCCCTTGTCACAGGCATTACTGTTATTATCAAAATAATAAAGGGTATGCTCCTTAAAATATTCACAATCCAACCGAATATTTTATTAAAAGCTGTATTTTCAAGTATGCTGTTTTTTTGCGTCACATACAATGCAATTCCCATTGGCAGTCCCAAAATATAGCTGAAAATTGTTGCAAAGAAAACCATATATAATGTGTCAAAAGTTCCATCAAACAACAAAACAGCATATTGATTTAAAAATTCTTTCATCTATTCCACGCTCCAATCAAGCAATAATTTTGTAATTTCCCCTTTTGGGTTTTCAAAAATGTCTTTTGTTGCTCCGCTTTCTGCCACCTCGCCATTGTCGATTACTGCCATTTTATTGCAAATTGCTCGCACAACATTAATTTCGTGAGTTATTATAACCACTGTCACATCAAGATTTTGGCTGATATCTTTGAGCAATTTCAAAACCTGTTTTGTGGTTAGTGGGTCAAGTGCTGAAGTTGGCTCGTCACATAGCAAAACTTTTGGATTAGTTGCCAATGCTCTTGCAATTGCAACCCTTTGTTTTTGCCCTCCTGACAGTTCGCAAGGATAGGACAAAGCTTTATCTTCAAGCTGAACCAGCTTTAACAAGGCTTCAACTCTTGCTGTAATTTCTTCTTTATTTGCCTTGTTAATTTTAAGGGGAAAGGCAATATTATCAAAAACATTTCTTTGCATCAAGAGATTATATCCTTGAAATACAACTCCCATTTCTTTGCGTATTTTTTGCATTTGCGAATTTTTAAGTTTTGCTGTTCTTGTGCCATCTATGATAATTTCTCCCTCTGTGGGCTTTTCCAACATAGAAAGACATCTCAACAATGTGCTTTTTCCTGCACCTGACATACCGATTATGCCGAAAATATCCCCTTTGTCTATATGAATATTTACATTTTTCAAAGCATCTGTCACGTTTTTTCCGTTGTCAAATTTCTTCCACAAATTAATAATATCAATCATTTTAAATTCCTCCACATAATAAAAAAAATCCCCCGTCCCTGACTTTCATCAAGGACGGGAGAATTAAAAAACTTCTCTCGTGTACCACCTTAGTTTATGTATTCCTCACGAAATACACCTCATCTGCTACGGATTTTTTAAAATCTTATAGCATATTGCTGTAACGGGCAAACCCGATATGGACTACATATCGCCCATATGGCTCAAAGACCATTTTCATTCAAACTTTATTTATCCTCTCTCACCAAACAAGGACTCTCTGGGAAATTCCATTTGAACTACTTTTCTTATCTACGCCTCTGCTGTTATATTGTTTCACATTCTATAACTATTTTTTTCTTTTGTCAAGACTTTTTTGAAAAATAATAGGCTTATAATTTCAAAATAGAATTTATAAGCCTGTTTGATATTATTTTTATTTTACGATTAACAGCATCATAACTAATTGAAAACGTTCATTTCCCCCAATAATTCAGGCATTAGTGCAATAAGTTGCAAATAAGTTTGAATATTAAATTACGGAATGTATTTTATAAAACAAAAGGAACAGGTATCAAAACCTGCTCCCCTTTTGTTAGTATAATTTTTTCAAGAACCGTAAATGTTTAAATTGAGATAGCCATATAATGCTTGCGGAAAATAAGATAGATGAAAATAAAGTAAAGAAAAATTTGCTGACGTTATTTTGTTGAGCATTTGGATTAAACATTCCAAGTATCATAGGATATGCAGTGCAGAAAATGATATGGGAAAAATAAATCAGCACACTTAAATCTCGCAGATATCTATAGATTGGACTGGGTTTTAATTTTATATTTAGTAATAATAAAAACAAAAAAACTGTTGTTGGAACTAAGAAAAAATACATATTATAGTCTTTGGGAATATGCAATAAGCCTAAAGTAAAAGCCTCTATACTCATTAATAAAAATGATAAAGTAAACAGAATTATCAGCTTTTTTGAGGTTGTAACGAAGTTGTTTTTGGCTAAATATGCGCCTAAAGCAATGAATATTATGCCAAAAAATAAACCGTTTCGAGTTGTTAAAAAAAGCAGATTGTACCGCTTGAAAATCGAGCCGATTACAGGGGTATTAACTATAAATCCAAAATAACTATCCCCAAACAGTCCGATAATATACAAGGCAAAACCAATTAAAATTGTGCTTTTAATTGAGATGTATTTGAGGGAAAAATATATCGTTACAGTGGCAAAAATTAATGCAGCCATATACCAGAGATAGTCAGCAACACCTGTCAATAAAAGCCCTCGAATTGCAGAAAAAATAAAGTTTGTAATGGATTCATCAGATTGAAACCAAGAATAAGTGATATAAATAAAATAAATACCGCTCCAAATAATATACAATAAACAAAGACGTTTTATGTATTTTCTGAAATATTGAGAGTTTACATCGAAATAGTCAGAGGAAGAAGTATCTATCTTTTTAAAAAAGAAGTAACTTGCTGTTAAAAAGAAAAAAGGTACAGCCAATCTTGCTAATATTTGATTTAATTCAAAATTTAAAGGGGGACTGAAAGCGGATAGCGGCGAAGTGTGTATGCAAACAACAAAAATAGAACAAATAAATTTCATAAGGTCAACAGAATTAAAGTTTGTTGAAACTGTTTTGTCAGCAACTTCATTTTCACAACGTGAAGTTTTACAGTCTTCTGAAAGTGAATTCATACTATAATCCCCTTTTAATGTATTAATAAGCAATTATATATGTAATTACTGTAAAGTCAAGTGTTTTTGGAATAAATACATAATATGCTATTTTTTATATAAATTGTATATTAAATAATATATGATTTTCTTGTAAAATAAAAAGAAGTACTTCAATCAGTACTTCCCTTTTTAAACTTTATTTTCCTTGCATATGTTTTTTCTGTTAAATAATATCATTTCTTAATTCTGAATATTCATTTGATAAAATTCGATGATGAGCGGGAAAGGATTATGCGTTGCAGTGAATAATTTCAATCTCGCCATCAACAAAGCCAACACCAATGCCTTTAAAGGTTTTCATTAGTGCTGAGTATTTGCCATCAATTAAGTAGTCACTTATCGTTTCTACAGCGGAGTTGAGTATTGTTTCCCATTCACATTCTTGTTGCCAGCTTAAAGGATTTTCTCTTGTGCCAAAGTCAAATGCCTCGTCACATGCCCAATCGTCATCTTTTAAATCAAAGCGACTTGTGCCAATCAATTCAATTGACCAGTTAAAATCTCCATCATCGTAAAGATTAAAGTTTAGTGCCACAATGTTTTCGGGAATTTCCGAATTTAATATAGTATCAAGCCATTCTATTAAGTGCATTTCCATAATATCGCCCCTCCAAATATAAATTTTTGTTCTTCATTATTTATTTGATTAAATTTGATTGTGTTGGTTTTCTTTTTGCTAGTTTCATAAAATCTCCAGAGGGAATGGTCAGACCTTTCACTACGATTATACCATTAATTTATATGAAAAAAAACCTAACTTTCTATTAACAGAAAATTAGGTTTTTTGGTCGAGGTGACAGGACTCGAACCTGCGGCATCTTGGTCCCAAACCAAGCA
>JAVWQH010000011.1:0-48422 GCA_036635475.1 Oscillospiraceae bacterium
TATATATTATCTGTGGTTGACGTTCTCCCTCACGTGGTTTTGATTGTTCTCAACTTATTACAAGTTTTCGTTTTTCTCAACTTGTTACGGGGGATTGCTGGTTTTCAACTTAACTATAAGTTTCAGCTTTGCACTTTTCTTTATGTGAAAGAAAAGTACCCAAAAGAAGCACACTCTTGAGCAGAGGGCTTTATAAAGTTTTTGTTTCGCTGTTACTTTGGGTTTTTAAACTCGGTCGAACCTTTTGTTTGCGGCACTGACCAAGTTGCTCGGCAACTCACCACTCAAACTCACTCGCTCCCACTCGCTCAAACAGTGAGTGGCGGTTGTGGCAATAAATATTGCCATTCCCTCGCTGAGTTCTATATATTATCTGTGGTTGACGTTCTCCCTCACGTGGTTTTGATTGTTCTCAACTTAACTACAAGTTTTCGCTTTTCTCAACTTATTTACGGGGGATTGCTGGTTCTCAACTTATTACGGGGGATTTGGTTTTTGGTTTTCAATTTATTATATTAAAATGTGTTTTTAGGTAGACGTCAAAAAAGGGAGGTTATTTTATGGCGACAGCACAAAAGAAAAAGTCCACAAAACGTATATCGGCTAAAGAAAAAGAGGCAATGCAAAGGGCAAAAATGCAGATGAGAGCATTGTTTATGCTTGCTGTTGGAGCATTGCTATTAGGCTTAGTTTTTGTCAAAGGGACTAGTTTATGGCTTGTTTTACATAATATGATGTTTGGATTAATGGGTTTTACAGCCTATATTTTGCCAATTGGTATAATCTATCTTGGAATTTTGACGGCTATGGACAAGCCATCTCTTGCTTTAGGTGCAAAAATATGGCAAACGATTTTGCTTTTAATTTTAATATGTGGAGCAACACAAATATTCGGGTGGGGGGTGCCTGTTGAAGCTGGATTATGGGGCAAAATATGCGAGCTTTATGAAGCGGGCATATCACTTCAAGGCGGAGGACTTTTTTCCAGTATAATAGGAATACCGCTTTTGTTACTCTTTGGAAAAATCGGGGCAAGGATAACGATTGTTATTTTGATAGCTTTCATAGGAATGATTTTGACAGGAACAACGCTCAAAGGACTGTATATGATAGCAACAAAGCCTGTTAAATCCTTAGAAAGAGCATATACTAAAAAGTTTATGGAAGAGGGAACAACAGAGCAAAAACAATCAGCGGAGAAATCGACTTCCCAAAGCAAATTCAATATTGATATACCTGTTGATGACCCGATAAATGCTGTAAAAGACAGCTCAATTGATGAAGTTCCAATAACTAATTTAAAAACTAAAAAGTCCTCTAAGAAAAACGAAGAGGAAGCGGTTATTGAGGATATGCCAATGCACCCTGTTCAATCGCCAAAGGACAGTATGGACGGTGCGCAATCACTTTTGAAAGCAAAGGGAATTTTGCTTGATGATGCTAATGTATCGTCTGCAACAAAAATAATCCCCGAGGATATAAGCTCAATTTCTCAAGATATTGAAAAACCAACCGAGGATAAAGATAATTACATAGATGATATAATCAACAAAGTTGTTGCCAAAGAAGTTGAACCAACAGTGGAAATTTCAAATGATTTGCCAAAGGAAAATGAAGAGGAAAATCAAGAGAATGTTGACGAGATTGACGGCGAAAACAACTGCGAGAGTGAAAACAATGACGAAGTTGAGCCACTCGCAGAAAATGTTGATATTGAAGAAGAGCTTGACGAAGAAATACCTGAAAAAATATATAGTTTTCCGCCAATTAGCTTGTTGACTGAATCCGAGGTAAAAGATGATGACAACATCACCGAGGAACTGAAAGCCAATGCACAAAGGCTTGTGAACACCTTGCAATCTTTCGGAGTGCAAACAAGAATAACAGAAATATGTCGAGGTCCGGCGGTTACGAGATATGAACTTCAGCCATCAGCCGGAGTGAAAATCAGCAAAATCACAGGTTTAGCAGATGATATTGCACTTAATTTGGCAACAGCCGGTGTGAGAATTGAAGCTCCAATACCCAATAAAGCAGCAGTTGGAATTGAAGTTCCCAACAAAACTATTTCAATGGTTGGGATTAGAGAAATCGTTGATTCAAACGAATTTGTTGAAGCAAAAAGCCGTTTGACAGTTGCAATGGGTAAGGACGTAGCCGGAAATATCACCCTTGCTGACCTTGCAAAAATGCCCCATCTTTTGATAGCCGGTTCAACAGGTTCGGGTAAATCAGTTTGTATAAATTCAATTATAATAAGCATTTTGTTTAAGTCTTCGCCTGATGAAGTCAAGCTTTTAATGGTTGACCCAAAGGTTGTTGAACTTGGAATATACAATGGCATACCGCATTTGCTTGTACCTGTTGTAACAGACCCTCGAAAGGCAGCCGGTGCATTAAACTGGGCAGTTAATGAAATGCTCAATCGCTACAAAGCCTTTGCTGACAGCGGAGTGCGTGACCTAAAAGGCTACAATAAACTTTGCCAGACAAGTGAAAATGAAAACTTAAAGCCAATGCCACAAATTGTTATAATAATTGATGAGCTTGCGGATTTAATGATGGCAGCACCAAACGAGGTTGAGGACGCAATTTGTCGATTGGCACAAATGGCAAGAGCGGCTGGAATGCACCTTGTTATAGCAACTCAAAGACCATCTGTTGATGTAATTACAGGCGTTATTAAAGCTAATATTCCCTCAAGAATTGCTTTTGCGGTTTCCTCGCAAGTTGACTCCAGAACAATACTTGACGGAGCAGGAGCTGAAAAGCTTTTGGGACGAGGAGATATGCTGTTTTACCCTGTTGGTATGCCAAAACCTATAAGAGTTCAAGGTTGTTTTGTAAGCGATACTGAGGTTGAACAGGTTGTGGAATTTATTAAAAAAGGCGAAAAGCCAACTGAATATGACCAGCAGATTATTGATGAAATTGACCGTCAAGCTGTGGCTGAAAAGGGCAGTAAGTCCTCGGGCAAAGATAAAGATGATGACGGATTTGATGTTGGTGATGATATGATGCCAGATGCAATTGAATGTATTCTTGAAATGGGACAAGCCTCAACTTCCCTTTTGCAAAGGAAACTCAAACTGGGCTATGCAAGAGCAGCAAGAATTATGGATCAGCTTGAGGAGAGGGGCATTGTGGGCGAATTTGAGGGCAGTAAACCTCGACAGGTTATGATAACAAAAGACCAATGGGTTGAAATGAAAATGCGTCAGAGCAAATAGCGTTTTTATAGGATAAAAAGGAATTTAAAATTAGCAGAAAAAATAAGGAGAGTATATGAATAATAAATTTTTACCGATTAGTATGGCTGATATGGAGGATAGAGGTTGGGACGAGGCAGATTTTGTTTGTGTAACAGGCGATGCTTATGTTGACCACCCAAGTTTTGGAATTGCAATTGTAGCAAGACTTCTTGAGAAAATGGGATTTAGAGTTGCAATGTTGGCTCAACCTGATTATAAATCAGACAGGGATTTCAAAAAATTCGGCAAGCCAAAACTGGGATTTTTCGTAACAGGCGGAAACATAGATTCCATGGTTAATAACTACACATCTTCCAAGAAAAAGAGAAGTGATGATGTGTATTCTCCTGGGAATAAAGCAGGAGCAAGACCCGACAGAGCGGCAACAGTGTATTGCAACAAAATTAAGTCGATTTATCCTGATGTGCCTGTAATAACAGGAGGAATTGAGTCCTCATTGCGACGTTTTGCACATTATGATTACTGGGAAGACAAAGTTTTGCCATCAATTTTGGTTGACAGCAAAGCGGATATCCTAATCTTTGGAATGGGCGAACACCAAACAGCTCAAATTGCAACAGCATTGAGTGAGGGAAAATCTCTTAAAGAACTACGTGATATACGTGGAATATGTTATATGTGTGAGCAATTTGAATTGCCTAATGATGCAGTAACCTGTGCCTCATTCACTAAAGTTTCAACTGAAAAGGAAGCATATGCAAGAGCTTGTAAAATGCAAATGGCTGAACAGGACCATATAACTGGAAAAAACATTGTACAAAAGCAAAACGAGCAATATCTTGTTCAAACAAAACCGTCAGCACCTCTTACTGAATCGGAATTAGATGAAGTTTTCTCAATGCCATTCACAAGAATGTACCACCCAATATATGAAAAAATGGGCGGAATTAAAGCTATTGAAGAGGTTGAATTTTCCATTATGCACAATCGTGGTTGTTTTGGAAATTGCAATTTCTGTGCAATTGCTTTGCATCAAGGCAGAGTTGTCACTTCAAGAAGTCACCAATCAATTATAGATGAAGCCACCGACTTCACAAAAAACCCAAGATTCAAGGGATATATTCACGATGTTGGAGGTCCAACAGCCAATTTCAGAAGAACTTCTTGTGATAAACAACTTAAAAGCGGAATGTGTCCTAACAAAAAATGTTTGGGATTTAACCCTTGCCCATCAATCAAAGTCGACCACAGTGACTACCTTAATTTGTTGCGTGAACTAAGACAAATCAAGGGTGTGAAAAAAGTTTTTGTCCGTTCAGGATTACGTTTTGACTATATGATGTTGGATAAGGACGATACTTTTATGAAAGAGCTGATTGAAAATCACGTAAGTGGTCAGCTTAAAGTTGCCCCTGAACATTGCAGTAATAATGTATTGAGATATATGGGAAAACCTCCTGTGAGCGTTTTCGATAGATTTAGTGAGAAGTTTTATAAAATCACTAAGGAATTGGGAAAAGAGCAGTATCTTGTGCCATATTTGATGTCCTCCCACCCCGGCAGTACAATCAAAGACGCATTAGAGCTTGCAGTTTACCTAAAACGTCACAATATGCGTCCTGAGCAGGTTCAAGACTTCTATCCAACACCGGGAACAATCTCCACAGCGATGTTTTATACAGGCTTAGACCCTCTTACAATGGAGCCTGTTTTTGTGCCGAAAACCACTGATGAAAAGCATATTCAAAGGGTATTGCTGCAATATTACAGACCGGAAAACAAGCGACTTATAATTAACACATTATTAAAACTTAAACGTGAGGATTTAATTGGTACAAACCCAGGTTGTTTGGTTGCACCGGACGAAAAGTATATTAATGACCGTTCAAGAATAAGAGCCGCTGAAAATGAAAAGAAAATGCAAAAATACACCAAAAAGCCACGCAGAGGTGCAGGCAGGTCAAAATAATAAGATAAAATATTTGATTTTAATATAAGGGGGGAATGGTATTGTGGCTAAAAGGAAAAGGAAGAAAAAGCAAAAGTATTCCATCGGTCTAATTCCGCTTATTTCAATTTCAATTGTATTTGCAGTTGTGATTATTATTACGTTAAATAGCAGTTTAAAGATATCATTCATTCCCACTTGGAGCAAAATATCCGATAAAATATATGAAACAGTTGAAACATATGCCTTCCAGCTATCCTCGTCAGGAAATGAAGAAACCAACTCCCCAAAAAAACCTTTATCAAAAGGCGAGGTTGAAGTCCACATAATAGATGTTGGACAAGGGGATAGCATACTCATAAAAACCCCGACAAAGGTTGTTTTAATAGATTCGGGGGAAAATGATAAAGGCAAAACCGTTGTGGATTATCTTATTTCACAAAAGATACAAAACATAGATATACTCATTGCCACCCACCCACATTCTGACCATATTGGCGGAATGGATTATGTAATTGACAATATGAATATCAACAAAATATTGATGCCGAAACTGCCTGATGAGATTGTGCCGACCACAAGAGTTTACACAGATGTTTTGCAGTCAATTGCAAAAAAGGGGCTTAAAATAACGAACCCAACTCCGCAAATTCAATATGATTTGGGGAATGGAGCAACGTTAAAAGTGATTGCACCATTGGCAGAGTTTAAATCCCTTAATGAAATGTCCATAGTAACAAGGCTTGATTTTGGCGAGAGTTCGTTTTTATTCACAGGAGATATTGAAAAATTCTCTGAAAAATCAATTGTGGAGAGCAAGTCAGATGTTGATGTTGACGTTTTGGACACAGCTCATCATGGTTCAAGGGGCTCAAATACTGCCGACTTTTTGGCTGAAGTAACCCCAAAACTTGCAACAATTTCTTTGGGCAAGGATAACGACTACGGACACCCACACAAAGAGGCAGTTGAGAGAATTTCAAAATATTGCAATATTCTGCGAACAGATTTAAACGGAAATATTGTGCTGAAAACCGATGGGAAAACCATATGGGCAACAATGCAAAATGGAGAAGAAATTTCAATTGATGCCACAAAATAAGGAATTTTAACAATAAAAGGTGGAGTATATATGGAGAAAGATTTTCTTGTTGTTGAAGAAATTGACGGAGAATTTGCATATTGCGAAAACGAAAACCGCAGCAGAGTTAAAATTGAGCTTAAAATTTTGCCGCAAAACGTGGCGGTGAACGATTGTTTGATTAAAACAGACGAGGCTTTTGCCATTGATGAAGACTTAACAAACCAACGAAAAAAAGCAGCAATTTTGCTGATGAAATCTTTGATAGAATAGGCTAAAATTGGTTTTAACAAAAGCAAAACACCTTATTTATATTCAGTTCAAATTTTGGCAATAATATAACTATGGTGTCTAAGTTTGGAACTTTTATGAAAAGGAGAGATGTTTTTGAATATAGTTGTCAGTATAAATAAAAATTATATCAATCCCCTTTGCGTGATGCTTTATTCGTTGATGAAGTCAAATGAAAACGAAAAAATAGATGTATATTTGGTTCATTCTGAACTTGAGGAAAGCGATTTTGAATATATAAAATCAAGGCTCAATGGCGATAAAATCAACATTATAAACACTTTTTTGGAGGATAGCTTTTTGGCAGATGCCCCAATCACATTTCACTTTTCAAGGGAGATGTATTACCGCATATTTGCCTCAAATTTCTTGCCGAAAACTGTTGATAAAGCCCTTTATTTAGACCCCGATATGGTTATTGTCAATAGCTTATGGGAGCTTTATAATACAAATATGGGCGAAAACTTTTTTGCCGCAACAAAATCTCTCAATCCAATAACTCAAACTGAGTATAAATTCAGACTTAAAATGCCCGAAAACAGTGTTTATTTTAATTCGGGGGTTCTTTTGATGAATATAAAACAGTTGCGAGAAGAACTTGATGAGAAAAAAGTTTTGGATTATATACGTGAAAACCAAGAAATTCTTGTTTTGCCCGACCAAGACGTTTTAAATTCACTTTATAATGACCGCACAATTGTGTTTGATGATTTTAAATTTAATTTCGACGCAAGGTATTATAATATTCAAAAGCTTATATATAGGGAGCTTAATGACTTAAATGAGATTAGAAAAATAGTTTCTATCGTGCATTTTTGTGGAAAAAATAAACCATGGCTTGCAACTTATAAATCCGAACTGGGCAAGCTGTACACAGATATTGCGTTGAAAATTGGCATTGAAGCTGTTGCAAAAACGCCTAAGTCCAAGCAATTCAAACTTAAAGTTAAACTGAAAAAAATCAATAGTTGATAATAAATCAAAGCCTTCGTGAATATTAATATTAGTGTAGCACTGATATTAGTAAAAACGGAGGCTTTTTGTGAAAAGAAAAAGAAAACAGAATAAGGTATATTTAATTTGGTTTATGGCAATCATTTTATTAGTACCTTTAATGCCAATTATGAAATTTTTTACCTTTGAAATAGTTCCAATGATTGCCGAAAAAGCTGTTGAGAAAATTGGAATTGTATCTCTGATTATAGATAACCCAAAAGGATACGGCAAAATTTTGGCGAATAAGTATGAATTAGAGGACAAGGAGTACCGATTAAACGATGTTTCAAGTGGAGAAAATTCATCTGAAATGCCCAATTCTCAGGCTGAAATTGCAGTAAATCAATCTTCCGATACCAATCAAGCTGTTTCAAAACCCGAAATGATAAAGGGAAACAAAACGGAAAACACCGCTGATGATGAAAGTGAAGCTTTACCCAGCGCAAAAAGTTTATCCAACAAAAAAAAGCCACCTTTTATTGAAAAAAAATATCGTGGAACAATAGTGGAAGAGCGATACGGAGGAAGCAATAATCCGGCATTTGTGAAAATAGGGAATGGATTTTTGCGTAATTACACAGATATGTCAGCAGAAAAAATAGCTGAAATAGCCAAGAAAAAGCCAAAAATTAAATTTGAAAAAACAGATGAACCGCAAGTTTTGATTATTCATACACATGCAACGGAGGCTTTTGAGGAATATGACTGCACATATTATGACACAAGAGGAACGTGGAGAACTACTGATAACAACAAAAATATGGTTGCAGTCGGCGATGTTTTGGAAATTGAGCTTGAAAGTCAAGGAATTAATGTTATACACGACTACACTCAACACGATTATCCGTCATATAACGGCAGCTATTCCAGAAGTGCAAAAACCGTTAAGGAATATTTGAAAAAGTACCCCTCAATCAAGGTTGTTTTTGATTTACACAGAGATGCAGTTGAGCGAGAGGATTGTGTTATCGTAAAATCAGTGGCAGATGTTGACGGGAAAAAAGCAGCACAAGTTATGGTTGTGTCGGGCTGCGACGAGGACGGAAGCTTGAATATGCCAAATTGGAAAGAAAATTTCAGGCTTGCAGTTGATATAACCAACAAACTTGAAAGCGACAATAAAGGAATAACAAGACCAATATTTTTCTGCAATGCAAAATATAATATGGACTTGTCGGAGGGTTTGCTGATACTTGAGTTTGGCACACACGCAAACACTCTTGATGAGGCAAAAGAAACTGCAAGATGCGTGGGAAAATCATTGGGAGAATTGTTTAAAAATTATATGGAGTGATAAAAAATTGATGACAAGACGAAAAATTAGGGCATTTAGCATAGGCTTTTTCCTCACAATAATTTTTGTTACAATGTTCATAGGCATTGTGAAAGTTGATGAATCCAAAAAAAAATACAGTGGCAATCTTATCGAGCCACTGTATCACACAGAAAAAAATATAGAGCATTTTGATATTCACTTTTGCGGGAAAGAAATAAGCATTGATATGAAAACAGTTGACGAATTTTATGGAAAAATTCAAAAATATTCCCTTGCCCTCCCTGCAAAATACCGCTTGATTTTACAAATTGGGGAAATGAGCAAGCAGCTTTTAAATTATGGGGAAAATTATTATCGTGAATGGGAATATCAGCAAAATATAAAGTAAACCTATGGGAAAATCTAAGCTTGAGGGGCGGAGTTTTCGTCAGTTGGTTCAGTGCTTTCTTGATTTTTAGCATCATCTTTATTTTTCTGCAAAATCTCATTTTCAAGTTGTGATAGGGTGGGCATCTGTGCAAAATCAGCTTTTGTGATTTTCTTGTTATGAGAATGTTTTGCAACTTTAATGGCAGTAATAGTAGCAAAAATGGCTAAAATTAAGGAAGAAACAGAGAATAATGCCCAAAGATTGAGCTTGACAAAACCCAGTTTGTTGAAAGATGGATTTTTCACACAACACTCAACGCCCAATACACCAACAATTTCGCCTTTGTCATTGGTTAGATTATGCCAAGCGATAATAGCTTTTCCGGAGGGTGTGTTGACTGTTGAAGAGGGCGATTGAGAAACGATTTTGCCGTCACTTATTTTATCTAAAACGTTTTTATGGGACAAATAAATTTGATCTATTTCTGCGCCGGGAACAGTAATAGTGTTTTGACTGTCCAGCAAATAATAGTATTTTCCACCCACACCTTTGTAAACGGAAAAGATTTTATTACAGTTAAGTTCTTTTGAAAGATTTTCTAAAACCTTGTTAATTTTTTTGTAACTATCGGAGTTTGCGGTTGGATTTGAGCGAATATTTGTCAAGTCCTTGCCGTTTAACTGAGAAAGGGTGCTTGATATTGAACTAGCCATAGAGATAGCTTTATCTCCCAGAAGTTCCGCCGCCTTAACTTTCAGGGAAATTGGATAAAAAAGGGAAAATGTGGAAAGAATAGCGACAAGCACCCAAAGGGCAATGATGTATTTTTTTGAGGATTCCGAATTAGCAATTTTTTTTAGCATAATGAAAACTCCCAACTGCCATAGGCAAATTATTACAACTAAATTATAACTATTTTTCAAAGATAATGCAATGGATAAAAGCAAAAAAATCAAAATTTTGAAGTATTTTGCTAAAATTAACCATAATGTTTTAATATATTTGGCATATTTAGCGGATAAGTTCAAGTTGAAAATTGTTGTGAAGTGAAAGCTTGAAAAGATAATATTGCAAAAACACAAAAAAAGAGGTGCAAAATCAAAAATGACTTTGCACCTCTTATATTTGTATTATTAGTCTTTATAAGCTACTGCTTCGATTTCAACGAGTGCTGATTTTGGCAAATTGCCAACTTCAAATGCAGCTCTGGCAGGACAATCTTTTTTGAAATATTCTCCGTAAACAGCATTCATAGGAGCAAAATCAGAGATTTTATCCAAAAATACGGTTGTTTTAACGATGTCCTCCAAAGAATAACCCTCGGATTCCAAAATAACTTTGATGTTTTCAATAGATTGTTTGGTTTGTGAAGCAATATCCTGACCTGAAAATTCGCCTGTTTCAACGTTTATTGGAAGCTGACCGGAAACAAATATGAATTTGTCTGCCTTAACAGCTTGAGAATATGGGCCAATAGCAGCAGGAGCTTTTGCGGAATTAACAATTTTCTTCATAATTAATCAATCCTCTTTTAAAAGTATTAGCAAACAAGTGCCTACATAAACGATATCATTCAACAACAATAAAGTCAAGTAATACAAGCTTTTTTCAAGCTATAAATTTTCTTTAAGGGATTTAATAATGCTGGAAAAATTATTATTAGCATTGGCAGCTTGTTGGTTTTGTTCTCTTGTTTCACGAAGTTCAGAACGAGCAATTGTTATGCTTTTGGGAGCTTCAATGCCGATTTTAACAAGGTTATTGCTAGCTTTAACAATAACAATTTTTATGTCATCACCGATATAAAACGATTCATCGTTTTTTCTTGTTATAACTAACATTGATTAGACCTCCCTTTGGGAGCGTTTTACAAGAGGATACTTCACTGAATAGTCCTCATTTTCACAAATAATCTGCAAAGCCTTGTTGTTGTCTTGATTTACGACAATGGGACTTTTTAGATTAACAGTTGAAAGAGAAAAATCCTCTTTGATAACACCGATAACAAAATATTTCAAATCTGAATTTGATTTTGCATCAATTGTTTCAAGTGTTGACAGTTGATAAATAGGGGTATATTGCTCAAGCAGTTGTTGTGGATTAAACAAAATGAAGCATAAATCAGAATTATTGACTGATTGCAGCCAGTAAACATCGGGCAGTTCATCTTGGGATATAATCACAAATTCGTGTTCTTCTTCAAAAGCATAAAGTCCGGCAGGAAAGCTGATAATATCACTTTTTTCTATCTCAAATTCCCCGAAATCACGAGTTAAAATTTTCAATGCAATGTACCTCCTTTAGCTATAAGCATATTGCAAATGCAGCGGTAAATTAAGCCTTTGCGTCAATAGGCATATAATTAGGGTCTGCACTTTTTGGAACATAAATCGGGCCGCCTGTATATTCAATTATAACTTTAGGCATTGTGTCAACGGAAAATTCAATATTTCCGGGGATAAATTGAAGATTAGTGTTCATAGTGTCCCAATCAAAATCCAGTTTATCCACATTATAGGAAACGTTCAAAGTACCGCCTTTCCAAGAGATATCAGGTCCTTCTTTTGGAAGAAATGACATAACAGTGTCAATGCTTTTTGAAAAACGTTCATAGGCAAGCTGAGGGATAATGTTAGTGTTGCCATCGCCGAAAGCTTCACTTAAAGCAGTGCCCTCACTAGCGATTTTTGCAGTTGCCTCATATGCCACTTGAACGCCTTTGTTAGCAAAGTCTTTTGCAAGGTCAGTATTATTTTTAAGACCCATGGATTTACGGCAGTTATAAGTGTTAAGTTGAACCTGAATTGGTTCACTTTCCATAACAAAACCGCCACCATCTTGCCTTGAAATATTAACCTTTGGCAATGGTTGGTTTATTTCCATAGAGGCATGAGTTATTTTGAATTGCAGGTTAACGGGTATTGTTTTTATACTTAAAAGCTGTTCCATAATCCACGAGTCCTTTCTTTTTCAAAAATTATCTCATAAAGTCAAAAATAGATTGCTGAAGAAGTTTTGTTCCCATGCTCAAAGTTGTTTGGTACATATATTTTTGGGATTGGTACTCGGTTATAACTTCGGCTGGGTCAACAGATTCAACCATATTTTGTGCATCTTTTAGAGATAGAATGTTGCTTTCAAATCTCTTAATATTAAAATCTATAAAATTGCATCTGTCGCCGATATTTGTGACATCAAGTAAAACATTATCTTTAGCTGTCTTGATTTTTTCAACAAGAGATAATGCTTTTGCATTGTCATAATTAGGGCTTTCAATTACGTCAGCAATTTTCATACATAGATTATATAAATTTTTAGGGTCGCCGTCAGCATCAACGCCATTTCCCATTGCACGAATACCCGGAGTTGAAATTGACATAGCGGAAGATGAGTCAACATTTCCATGTTCGTCAACAGTCAAGCCAAGACCAACGTCCATAAATTTTTCATTGTTCATTGGGAAAGCTGCTTCAAGTTCTTGTGCAGTATAGGGTTTATTTGTGGCAGGGTTGTTGGAGTTGACGTCTTTGCCATTGAAAGTTAAAGTTTTTCCATCAGCACTTAAAACGAAAGGCGGAGTTGAGTTGTTTGAACCGCCAAGAACGTATTTGCCAACATAATCAGTGTTGGCAACTTTAACAAGTTCGCCGGCAAGGGTTCTGATTTCTTTAGCAAGAACATCTCTGCCTGTTTCTCCAGATGGAGAGTTGATGGCATAAAGAAGTTTTGCATAGACGTCAGTTCCGATGTCACCAAGCTTAGTTAAAGCTGTTTCAGCAGCACCCATAACACCTTTTGCTTCTTCAAGGTTTGAAATATATGCTTCGTTACGAGAAAGTTCATCTCTGATAGTTAATGCTCTTGTTGAGCCAACAACGTCCTCACTGGTTCGTTCAAATTTTCTCAAAGATGTATTTTGATTAGAAAGTTTGTTTAGTCGTGACAAACTGTTGTTGTAGTTACGCATATAGCGGTTACGCATCATTGATTGAGTAACTCTCATAATAACCCTCCTTAGTTAATATAGGTTAAGGAATTGTTGAAATTATCTTCCAACAACACCCATATTGTTTATGATTGTGTCAAGTGCTTCGTCAAGTGTTGTCATAAATCTTGAAGCAGCATTGAGGGATTTTTGATATCCCATCATATTGACACCTTCATCATTCAAGTCAACAGAGGAAACAGAAAAACGTCTTTCTTCGATTGTGGCGGCAACAGCAGCTTTGTTTTTAGATAAGCCTTCATAAAAGCTTGTATCTTGACCAAGTTTAGCTGTATAATATTTGATAAATCCTTTAAATGTGCCATTAAATTCCGCATTATTCGTTGTTGGGATAGTGTAGTCCATTTTTTTATCAAAAAGGCTAATCATTTTAAGTATATTGTTGTTATGGGAATCGCCTGCGCCTAAGTCTTTACTTGTGTTAAGGTAGCCAAGAGGGTCTTTTAGCCAACCATCAGATACTTTCATATATCTTGCATCAGTATTTCCATTTGCATCAACCATTATATTCCCGTTTGCATCTTTAAATTCAAAAAGGCTTTGGTCTTTTTGAGTTAGAGAAATTGGGGAAGAATTAGCAGTAAGAGATAAGTCCCCAGAAAAATATACATTAACTGATTGAGCATTTTGGGGTTGGTCTTGCTTAGCGGCTTCGATAAATTTATTTATTGTGGCTTCATTATATTTTTTAGCAGGGTCAAGAGTTACAACAAGTTTGCCATTATCCCATTTTGCTCCCTCAGTTTCACCAGCAGTAAGCTGTTTAAAAGAAACTGTATTTACAACTGGGTCCATAGCATAATCGCCACGAATTGTCATAGAAACTCCGCCTACTGAACTTGATGCCTCGGAGTAGGAGTTTGCTTTATTGAAAGCCTCAGAAAAGGTTTTGGCAAAGGAATCAATAACACCCTTATAGTAAGGAATACCGTTAAAGCTTGAGTTCTCGCCGATTTTTATATCTGCATAAGAGCCTTTTCCTGTCAAAGTTTGCATATATCCCTTGATTACACCGCTTGTAAGGTTTCCGTCGGTGATAACGTCTTTATCAAAAATAAGCTTGTCGTTTGAGTCACGTCCGGAAAATTTAATTTCAAATTTAGTGGAACTGTCAACATTTGCGCCTTGAAGAGGAGTGACATCAAGTTTTCCAGCCTCATTGCCCTTAACAAGCATCATTCCGCCCATATCAACGTCAACGCTGCCATCAGAATTAGTGGTAGTTTTGATGTTTACAAGGCTGCTCAATTCGTCAAGCAAAAGATTTCTGTCATCAAGCAGTTCGTTAGGGCCGTAATGTTCGTTAAATCTTGCACCTAATGCACTTGAACCGCCCGCACTGATTGTTACAAATTCATCTTTTATAATTTGATTCATTTCAGCAATTTTTGAAGTTATATCGTTGACTTTGCTGATTGTGTTGTCCAGCTCAAATTTTTCCTTGTCACGCATAGTGTCCAAGTCTTTTGAGAATGTGTTGAAAATAAAGGCAATATCTTTTGCCGAACTCATTAATATGTTGGCATACTCAGGTCGGTCAGCATCTGTTGAAAGCTTTTGTAGCTGAGCATACATCTTATCCATATTAGAAGTAAGACCATTTGAGGTAATTTCATCAAAGATTGTTTCAAGCTCATTCAAGCCACCAGTCATAGTGTCAAGCTTGCCATATTCTTGATATTCAAGGCGGAAATGGTTATCGAGAAAAGGGTCACGAATTTGTGCAATTCCGGTGATACCAACACCATGTCCCGCAGTTGATTTATTGCCCACAGAATATCTGTAACCGGAGCAGGGAGGATATATTGAATATTGATCCACACGTTGTCTTGTGTAGCCTTTTGTTTCAGCATTAGAAATATTGTTACCGGTAATATCAAGACCTTTTTGTGCAGCAAGAAGAGCTTTTCTTGCAGTTTCAAAGCCTAGAAAAGTTGGACGCATAAAAAACGCCTCCTTTTGTTAATAAGTTTAAGAAAATATATAGTTAAATCAGTTAGATTCTTTCGTTTTTGAAAGTATGCTTTGGCTTTTCCTTGTCATTTGACGAAATTGTTCCATCAGATTTGTATAGAACAGGTTCGGGAGTTGGCACTAAGGCTTTCAAAAACATTTCTGTATCGTGCAAACGCAAAGTAGCCATACCTTGCGTGATTTTATTTGTATCTTTAAGTTTATTGAGAGCTTGAGAGAGTTCAACAAATGATTTGTCCATATGTTCACGTTCCTCAAAGGTAGTTGCATAGGGCAAAATCTGGGACATAGTCATACCTTGAAATCCCATAGAACCAACTAACCCCAGTCTTTCGCCTTCCAGCATAGACAGGAGTTTTAAAAGATTGGTTTCATCATCTGTAATTTTGGTAAGCTCGTCAATATCGTTTTTACGCAGTGCCTCAACTTTGAGCAATTCCAAATCGAGGAGTTGATTGTAGTTGGACAATTGACCATCAAGATTATCCGCCAATTGTTCAAATTGATTAAAAGGACTCAAAATACTCATTCCTTATTCAAATTAATAAACCGACAATAAGTCACCCAAAATTGTGGAGATAAAGGGAGAACTCAGAGTGTTTATTTTAGATTTTTTCTCCTATGATTGAAGAAGCGATTTTTGAGGAGGGAACATCGTATTTTCCGGACAGAATTTGAGATTTAATTTCGTCCAGACGGCAAGGGTCAGTTTCTTTTTCAAGAGAAGCCAAAACGGATTTTTTGGCATTGGAGAGGGAATAGTCTTTTTCATCAGGTTTTGACGAAAATTCAATTTTGTCCTCTCGAATTGTTTTATTATTGCCCAAGCCCTTGTTTTCAAAGGGTTTGTTGTTGGTTTTATTTTGTTTTACACCATAAAAACTAGTTATATCAATTCTCATAAATAACACCTCAAGCAATATATCGGATAATGTAAGATAAAAATAAGCACAAAAACAATAAATAAATAAATATACGCAAATATTAACAAAAAATTCACATTTAAACTTTATTGAAGTAAATATTACCAAAAACGTTTATTTTTAGTGAAATATGGTGCAATATAACAAAAATTGATATGCTTTCCAGCCCATTATTGACAAAAAGCTATAGAATTATTAGGAAAAATATCTTTAATAAACTTGACAAAATATGAGGAATAATCTATTATTTAAGGGTATAAATGTATTATTTTGTAGTAATAAAGCTATATTTACATTATTTTACACATTTGTGTAAAAGCCTTACAAAAATCTGAGCTATAATTCTATTATTTTGTAGATAATGCCCAAAATATTCCTTTGATGAATTTAATTCTACGCTAATATTAACTATAACAATAAAATATACGGGAGGATTACAAAAATGTGGTTTATTGACAGTCCCCAAATGAATATAATGAATAAATCCCTTGATGCCCTGTGGCTTAAACAAAGAGTTATTTCAGATAATATTGCCAACAAAGATACCCCAGGATATAAGGCAAAATACGTTAAATTTGCTGAGATTTTGGAAGAGGAAAAATGCAAATCCCCTTTGCACAGAAACAGCCACAACGATTTAGAACCAACTGAAAAAATTTTGGCTCAAGTTAAAGTCAGCGATGAAACTTCTATGCGTGCTGACGGAAACAATGTCAATACAGACAAAGAGCTTTTGGAAATGGACAGAACAAGTATGCAGTACGAATATTTAACAAGAAAACTAACCAATGAATTTTCCACCTTGAGAGTGGCAATTAAGGGCGGAAGATAATCTCAATCCAATTAATACATAAAAAAGGAGCTAAAACATAATGGCTTTTTTAAATTCCCTTAATATCGGAGCATCAGCATTGACTGCTCAACGTTTCAGAATGGACGTTATCTCGCAAAACCTAGCTAATATTGATACAACAAGGACTGCTGATGGCACACCATACAGAAGAAAACAAGTTGTTTTTCAAGAAAAAGGTCCGGAGAGTTTTGTCAACGTTTTGAACAAACAAATGACAACTGTTCCCGGCGGCGGAGTTCGTGTTAAAAAGCTTATCCACGACGACGAACCCCTTGTTCCAAAATATGATCCCTCCCACCCTGATGCAGATGAAAGCGGATATGTAATGATGCCTAATGTTGACAATCTTGAAGAAATGATTGATATGATGTCAGCTACTGCAAGCTATACCGCCAACATAAACGCAATTAATGCTGTTAAGAGAATGGCAGCGAATGCTCTTCAAATCGGAAGATAAAATACGATTAATCCACTTTATTTAAAGGAGGCAAAATAAATGTATATTGTGCCATTTGAAAGGCTTAAAACAG
This sequence comes from Oscillospiraceae bacterium, assembly GCA_036635475.1. Taxonomy (GTDB): domain Bacteria; phylum Bacillota; class Clostridia; order Oscillospirales; family Ruminococcaceae; genus JAHHUA01. The sequence continues at coordinate 17,461 of JAVWQH010000011.1, forward strand.
TATCGGAACTCAACTCACTTAACCAACCAAACCCTATTGCAAGCCCCAACGGCAAAGACCCAACAGAAATTCCTTTTAAAGAAATATTCCAAACAGCTATTGAGAATATCAAGGAAACAGATGCAATAAAAAATCAAGATACCCTCAATCTTGCTATGGGAAATACCGACGATTTACATAATATTATAATCAATATGGATAAGGCTATGATGGCAGTGGAATTTGCCACAGAAGTAAGAAATAAAGCTCTTGATGCCTACAATGAAATTATGAGAATGAATGTGTAGTTTAAAAATCAAATAACTGCATAAAGAATAAAATTGGCAATTGTGCCAAGGAAGTGGCGGAAGTCGAATGGGAGAACAATTTACTAAAATTAAGAATAATATCCAAGGTTTTTGGAGTGAACTCTCAAAAAAGAATAAAACTTTAATTATCGGCGGAGTTTTGGGTATCATTATGATTTCGCTTGTTCTTGCAATATTGCTCAATAGAGTGGAATATACCACCCTTTACAGCAATTTGAGCAGCAAAGAAACATCTGAAATATATGCAAAGCTTCAAGAGGACGGACAGGACGTTAAACTCGAGAAAAATGAGATACTTGTCCCAAAAGAAAAAGAAGCCGAGTTAAAAATGAAAATGTCAATTGCAGGTTATCCAAACACCGGTTTTAACTATGGTTATTTAACTGACAACATTGATTTTATGACAACTGATGCTGAACAACAGGCATACATAAAAATAATGTTGCAAGAAAATCTTGTTACAGCAATTAAGACTATACAAGGTGTCAGAAACGCTTATGTAACAGTCAATTTTGCCAACCAAGATGACTTTGTGCTACAAGAAAACAAAATCCCTGCCTCAGCCTCAGTTTTGCTTGAACCAATGCCCGGTTCATCACTATCTCCAATGCAGATAAAGGGTATTGAAGAGCTTGTTGCAAAGTCAGTTCCCGGACTTACAACCGAAAATATCTCAATCGTTGACAATACAGGTCGTTACCTAAGCTATGAAAATATGGAAATGACTGATGCCAATGACAATGAACGTGAAAAATACAGACTTCGTCTTGACTTGCAAAGACAGCTTGATTCAATGCTCATAAGCAAGGTGCAGTTCCCTCTTGAAAGAGTTTACGGGAAAAATAATATTGCTGTAAGCGCCTCAGTAACTATTGATTATGATATAAAAAAGAGTGAATCCCAAAACTACACACCTTCAACAACTGACCCAACTACGTCAAGAGAAGAAGGAATGATAATTCACGAAGACGAAAAGATTACAACCGGAGAAAATTCCACAGCTGAGGGAATACCGGGGGAAAACGAGAACGCAGATGTTCCTGAATATCCCGATAATCAAGCCAACAAAGATAAAATTGCGGCAAAGGAAAAATCCGCCGATTATGCAGTTAATTCATTGCTTGAACAATACGAAAAAGATGGTTATACAGTAACTGAAATGTCAGTGGCGGTTTTGATTAACAAAGAAGCTATGACAGATGACGAGCTTACAAGTATGACAAATACTGTTGCAAAGGCAGCAGGAATTGACAGCGATAATGTAAGCGTTATGGGAATTAAATTTGCTGAAACCGAAGCCAATCCCGCAATTAAACAAATGCAAGATGTTGTTTATGCGTCACTAATCGGAGCAGCAGGATTTTTGCTTTTAGTTATTATAATAGTTCTGATTATTTCCGGCTCAAAACGCAAGAAGAGCAAAAAAGCACAAAAGGTTTTGGAAGAAGAAATGCTTGCACTTCAATTGGCAAGACAACAAAATGTTGCAGGACAGTTTGGACAGGTTGCTGCTGATGCAATTGAAAAGCAAGGGGAAAACGGGCAAAAACTTGAACCGCTTAAACCTTTGGACATTGTGGAAACAAAAGAAGTTCAGCTCAAAAAAGAAATTAAAGAGTTCACTTCAACAAATCCCGAGATTGTCGCTCAGCTATTGAGAATATGGTTAAAGGGGGAAGATGAGTAATGTCAAGTGCAGAAAGATATCCCTCAGCACAAAAAGCTGCGGCAGTAATTGTATCAATGGGAGCAGAAGATGCTTCACAAATCTACAGATATTTGCGTGAAGAAGAGATAGAAACAATAACATATGAAATAGCAAAATTGGGACAAATCAGTCCTGATGAAACGGAAGCTATTTTGGACGATTTTTACCAGTTATGTCTTACTCAAAAAGTTATGACCGAGGGCGGTTCAGAATATGCAAGAAATGTTTTGGAAAAAGCTTTTGGACAACAAATGGCAAGCACATTAATGGATAGAATAAACAAGTCTTTGAGGACAAAAGCATTTGAGTTTGTGAGAAAAGCGGACTATAAAAACCTGTTGGCAATTATCCAAAACGAACACCCACAAACTATTGCATTAATCCTTTCCTACGCACGTTCAGACCAAGCCTCAACAGTAATTGCTGAACTGCCAAAGGAAAAGCGGATAGATGTAGTTGAAAGAATTGCCAAAATGGACAGAACATCTCCCGAGGTTATAAAACACGTTGAGAGAGTGCTTGAACGCAAATTTGCAGCTATAGTCAATGTTGACTTCACTGATATCGGCGGAATTAACTATATTGCTGACGTTTTGAACCATATTGACAGAGGTTCTGAGAAATATATCTTTGACGAGCTGACCAAAAAAGACCCTAAACTTGCTGATGAAATCAGAAAGAAAATGTTTGTGTTCGAGGACATTGTGGGACTGGACGATATGGCAATACAAAGATTTATTCGTGAAGTTGACAGTAAGGATATTGTTATTGCACTAAAGGGTTCAAACAAGGAAGTATTCGATGTAATTATGAACAACCAATCCAAGAGAATGCAGGAAACGATTGCTTCCGAACTCGAGTATTTGCATAATGTAAGAATGAGAGATGTTGAGGAGTCCCAACAAAGAATTGTTGCAATTATCAGGAAGCTTGAGGAGGACGGCGAACTTGTTATTTCCAAGGGCGGAAAGGATGAGGTAATTGCCTAATCTTATCAAAGGTGCAAACGTTATATGGAACGAGAGTGTAACACTAAAAACAGATATTCCAAAAAATCAAATAAAGCACCAACAAAACCAATTCCCTGATAATAAAAACGCAAGCGGCAAACAAGAAAAGTACGATGAAGCAACAGAAATACTAAAAGCAAGGCTGGAGGAAGAATATCGCAAGAAAAACGAAGGTCTTGATGCAAGATATAGGTTATTGTGCGAGAAAGCGCAGATAGATAGTTCAAATATAGTTTTTAAAGCACGAGTTGATGCAGAGGCTATGATTAAAACTGCCAACGAAGAAGCAGAAAATATAATCAACTCCGCCACAAACAATTATCAAGATAAGCTTAATGAAGCTAAACAGGACGGTTATAATCAAGGGCTTAAAATGGCTAAAGAAGAATGTCAAAAAAATATGATGATGCTCAAAAACGTTATTGATGGAATAAGCGAAACGGAAAAATACATTCTCGAAAAATCCAGAGATGATGTAGCGGGACTTGCAGTTGAGATTTTTCGCAAGATAGTTTCAATGAATATAGACCAGAATGATGAATTTCTTCAAAATATGATAACTGAACAGCTAAGAAGTTTTAAGGATTATAAGCGAGTTAAAATTTATCTTGCCGGATATGACATTTATGTTGAAACGTTAGCAGATACATTAATTCAAAACAAATTATTGCAAAGCAGTGACTTGCTGACAATTGAAACGATTGATGATGCACCAATCGGAACTTGTATTATTGAAACTGAAAATGAAATGGCGGATATAAGTGTATCTGAGCAACTGGAAAATCTGATTAAAAATGTCAGAAATGTTCAAATTGAAGAGGATTCCAGTGAGGAATATGAAGAAGATTATCAATAAAAAGGAGGGGTAAAATTGTCCGTTGAAAAATACCGACGAGCTTTAAGGGGCAATCTTGCAACTCCAATGGGAAAAATTGATAAGATAATCGGAATGATGATGGAAGCAACAGGTCCAATGGCAAATATCGGTGACGTTTGCAAAATCTATCCCAATATTTCTGCAAGATATAGCAAAAGAGCGGCTCTTGCTGAAGTTGTTGGATTCAAAGAAGATAAAGTTTTGCTGATGCCGTATGACGATAACTATGGTATAGGACCGGGAAATATTGTGGAGTCAACAGGCGAAAAGCTGATGATAAAAGTGAGTGACGAGTTAATCGGGAGAATTGTTGACGGTACAGCGAACCCCATTGACGGGTTGCAGCCAATCAAAAACTTTGAATATTACCCCATTATGGGCAAGCCGACCAATCCTTTGACAAGACCTATGATAAGCGAAAAAATAACAATGGGTGTTAAAACAATCGACAGCCTTTTGACGTTTGGAAAAGGGCAAAGAATGGGAATTTTCGCAGGAAGTGGTGTTGGTAAAAGTACACTTATGGGTATGATTGCACGTAATGTCAGTGCTGATGTGAACGTAATTGCACTTGTTGGAGAGAGAGGCAGAGAGGTTCGAGAGTTTATTGCAAAAGACTTGGGCGAAGAAGGAATGAAACGTTCAATACTTGTTGTTGCAACCTCCGACCAACCGGCGATGATAAGAAGTAAATGTGCATTAGTGGCAACAGCAATTGCCGAATATTTCAAAGATAAAGGCAATGATGTGCTTTTGATGATGGATTCCCTCACAAGATTTGCTATGGCACAACGTGAGATAGGGCTTGCAATAGGTGAACCGCCCGTTGCCAGAGGATATACGCCATCAATTTACACAGCTCTTCCAAAGCTATTGGAGCGAAGCGGAAACTTCGGGAATGGCTCAATAACAGGACTTTACACAGTTCTTGTAGAGGGCGATGATATGAACGAGCCAATAGCGGATACAGTGCGAGGAATAATTGACGGACATATCGTTCTTTCAAGACAGGTTGCTATGCGAAACCATTATCCGGCTATTGATGTTCAAGCCAGTGTCAGCCGACTTATGCAGGCAATAACTGAGGAAAAGCAATATGAGTTAGCGGGAAAAATGAGAAATGTTATGGCAACATACTATTCTAACTATGATTTAATCACAATTGGAGCATATAAAAAAGGCACAAACCCCAAAATTGATGATGCAATAATGCGAATGGATAGAATAAATAAGTTTTTGCAGCAAGGAGTTTCAGAAAGCTTTACATATGAACAAACGCTTGAATTAATGAAGGAAGCAATGAGCTAGAATGAGGCATTATGAAAAAGTTTAATTTCACACTTGCAAAGCTTATGGAGATAAAGGAACAGGAGCTTAAACAGCAAAAAGAACGGCTGAGTGAGCTGAGAAAAAAGCAGATTACCCTTGAAGAAGAAAAAGACGAACTTCTGAGGAAAAGCAAAAACTGCAATGATGATTTTAACCAAAAGATGTCCACAGTGGGACTTGGAGTGAACGAAATCCAATCCACAAAAGTCTATTTAATGCGCCTTAGAGATGATATGTTGGACTTGGATAACAAAATAGTTCAAGCCATACATAATGTTGAAATGCAAGTTCAAGTGGTAGCCGCCGCAACAATGGATTTAAGGGTAGTTGAAAAACTCAAAGAAAAAAAGCTTGAGGAATATAACAAGGAATTGTTAAAGGACGAAGAGCATTTTATTGAGGAATATATCAACACTGCAAAACATATGTCAAGAGAAAACGAATAATAAAGTCACATTGAAAGGGGGTGAATAAAGATGAATAACGTAAATGATTTGATGCAAATTTCTGTGGGTGCTAATCGCAATAAAGCCACATCGAAAACGTCGGAGAGCAAAAAATCAGATGTAAGTTTTGAAAAAACATTGGAACAACAACTTAAATCCGAAAATTTTCCAACAGATAAGCCGAAAAACGAAAGTCAAGGGGAAGAGTTGGAGCTTAAAGACGAAAAAGATGAGGATAAAAACGAGGAAAACACCAAGCCCGATGAAAACTTGTTGGGAGCAGTTGTGCAGATGCAAATGTCTGCTAAACCTATTGAAAATGAGGATTTGCAGTTATTGCAAGGCGGAAAAATCGCTGAGCCTGTGGAGGGAACAAGTGAAAAATCAAGCCTTGAAACAGCTTTAGCAAAGACTCAAAGTCAAATAGCAACTGACACTCAAGTGAAAACTGACAATGCAACTCAACCCGAAACAAAATCGCAACCCCAAACAGAACCTATTGTTTTAGGGAAAAATGAGCAAAATCAGGCAGTTGAGAATAATACGAATAGTAATATGAACATTCAAGAAGCTCAAAATGAAAACGCAAATATACACGCAGTAGAAATTCTTGAAGATACTCAAGCTGTTTCACAGGGAAAACTCAACGACAAGTTGGAAAACAAAACTGTAAATCCGATTAAATCATCAGTTGTAAGTGAAGATGAAATCAATCAACTTAATGTGGAGATTAAGAAGGTTGAAGAAAATCCGCTTATAAATGAGAAAAAAATCGAAACAAACCAACCCCAAAGTGCTTTTGAGATAAAGCCGAAAAATGACACAGACAAAAGCGAAAAACCTGTTTTAACCAATGTTTCAGATGACACAAAAGCTAAGGAAGATAAAACTTTAAACCTTGATGAAAAATCTTCACAGGAAACTAAAAAGCCCGTAAAAGAAGAAAAAATTCTAATCAAAAATGAGTTTTCAACCAACTATCTTTTGAGCAATTCTGAAAGACTCGCACAAAGTTTAAACCAAAAACAAACTGCAATAGGAGATAAAATCCCGTTTACAGGCGAGGAAATGAAACAGATTGAAACCGCTGATGTTCCCGCACAAATTACCAAAGCGATTGACTTTGGCAAAAATGAGGGTATAAGCGAATTTGAGATTAAACTTGAACCCGAATTTTTAGGCAAAATGACAATCAAAATGGTGATTGAAAATCAAAGGTTGAGCGTTGAATTTGTGGCACAAACCCAAAAGGGAGAAATGGCATTGAAAGAAAATATGGGAATGCTTGAAACTGCCCTCAAGTCGCAATTTGTTCAAGTTGACAGAATTAATGTAACCTATGATTCATTCAATAATCTTAATTCTTCAAACGGACAGCAAAACAGCTTTACCTTTAATCAAAGCAATTCTCAAAACCATAATAACCAAAATCATTCTCAAGGAAACAACCTCAAATCCAATTCCTCGGAGGAAAATGTTCAAATTATTGATGATACCTTAATAAGATTAAAGCAAATGTCAATCTTAAACTATAAAATTTAGGTGGTGGAAAAATGAGTTCAGTAGATTCAAGTTTCAGAACAGGGTACACAGGAAGTGAATTTGCAAAAGCTGCATCTAGTAAAAAAAGTGGAGTGCAAATGGACGACTTTTTCAAGCTTTTTGCAAGCCAACTACAAAATCAAGATTTTATGAATCCAATGGATAACTCACAGTTTTTAACCCAAATGGCACAGTTTCAATCAATGCAGGCAATGCAAAACCTATCGGAAAATATGAACAATTCTCTTGCAATAGGTATGATTGGAAAAACAGTTGTTTGTGCGGATTATAATTCAGCAGGAACACTTGTTGTAACTGAGGCTGAGGTTGAAAAAGTGTCTTTGACAGGTGGAGAAATCCGATTATTCCTCAAAGGTATAAAGGATAAATCATTTACGATGGATAAAGTAATGGAAGTCAAAAAAGAGGCAACATTAAAAGACCCTCCCAAAGACGAAACCGTAACAGATCCACCAAAAGATGAAACCGTAACAGACCCACCAAAAGAAGAAGTTGTACCAACAGACCCGCCAACAGAAGAAAAAGTATAAACAAGAAGAAGTTACTGAAAAATTTCGCTGTGACTTCATATGAGAACAAAAATGGAGGGCATCTTTAATGGATAACATTAACAGATTTAACCTGACCATAACAACAGGAAGAGTTTCGCCGCAGCCAACCCCGCAAAATCAAAACCCAAAAACGCAAAATGGCGAAAGCTTTGACGCAATACTAAAACAAAAGTTATCTCAAAGTGGAGTGAATTTCACAAAACACGCTCAAAACCGAATTGACCAAAGAGGCATTGATATTTCAACAGATAAAGTTGAAAGGCTCAACAAAGGAATGGAGCTTGCAAGGGAAAAAGGACTTGAAGATGTACTTGTTCTAGTTGACAAAACAGCATTTATTGTCAATGCAAAAAGTTCAACTGTTATAACAACAGTCGGCTCGGAAGAAAGTCAGGGGAATGTTTTCACAAACATTCAAGGTACTGTAATAATATAAAAAAAATAAACTAAGCAAAACCACAATGCCGGACCTTTCAAGGGGGCATTAAGCTTTGAATGACAGATAAGCTTAAAGTGGCGGATATGAAAGGAAGAAAACTATGGTAAGATCTATGTTCTCCGGAGTTTCCGGACTTCGTTCACATCAAACAATGATGGACGTTATAGGTAACAATATCGCAAACGTAAACACATTCGGATACAAGGCAAGCCGAGCAACTTTCAGAGATGTTTATTATCAAACACTGAATGGTGCGACAACCCCAACCAAAAAAGGCACTAACAATACAAGCGGTGGTGGTAACCCTAATCAAGTTGGTTATGGTGTTGCTGTCAATACAATCGACACAATGATGACACAATCCGGATTCAGCTTCACAGATAATGGACTTGACGTTGCAATCGCCGGCGAAGGATTTTTCCAAGTTCAAACTCCCGATGGTAGCAAGCTATACACAAGAGCAGGTATTCTTGATATAGATGCCAACGGAAACGTAGTTGATGCTGGAAATAACTTTGTACTAGGTGTAAACTCCAATATGTCTGCGGGAAAATCAACAACAAAACCAGCCATTTCAAGTGTTTATAAATTCACAAATGGTGTTTCAGGACAATTTACAACAGGCAATCCTGGCGTTGGAGATAATTTCAAAGTTGATTTTGCAATGGGTGCAGCAGGTACTCCAGCAACAGCAACATGGGCAAAAGATAAGGTGACAATAACCCTTGAAGATGGCAAAGAATACACAAAGAGTGATATTCAAAAACTAGTTGATGATTCATATAAAACAGCCTCAGCAGCAGACCCTGATATTCTGAAACTAGGCGGCTTAAAAGTTGAAATAGACGGCAAAATGCAGTTCTCAGCAACTTTAGCAGCACCTGCCGCAGGTGCAATATCATTAAAAATTCCAGATGAGATTTTGTCTGACGTTTATGTAACACATCAAGACCAAAACTCTGGTATACTTCCAGGAAACACAAACAAAATCAATGTTTTGGACAATTTTAACAGTGTTTTGAAAAGTATTGGAAGACCGGCAGCATCAAATGACGATTTTAAATCAATTTCAATCAGCAAAAATGGTGAAATAGTAGGAAACCATTCCGAATTTGGATTAGTTGTTTTAGGAAGACTTGATATTGCAACATTCTCAAACCCAAGAGGTCTTTCACAAGAGGGCAGTAACTACTTCTCTGAAACCGGAAACTCAGGCAAGCCAAACTCAGTAACTCCAGGTACAGAGGGCGGTGGAGCATTATCCCCAGGCTCATTGGAACTATCAAATGTTGACTTATCAAAGGAATTTTCAAGTATGATTACAACCCAAAGAGGATTCCAAGCTAACTCAAGAATTATCACAGTATCTGACGAAATGCTTCAAGAACTTGTAAACTTGAAGAGATAAACAGTTTATAGTTAATGAGTTGCCATTGAATAACATATAAATTAATCAATGGCAACTTATAACTTATGAAAGTGAGGACTAAAATTGTATGATTACTTTAACTAAACTTAACAAGCAACAGTTTATTTTAAATGCTGACTTAATTGAAACAATCGAGGAAAGTCCCGACACAACAATTCGTCTTACCAGCGGTAAAATGTATATAGTTCTTGAAAGCGTTGGTGAAGTAGTTGAAAAATCTATGAAATACTACCGACAAATATATTCAAGGTAGTATAAAATAATCGCCAAACAATTTGTTGGGCAAAGGGAGGAAAAGTAATTGGATATATCTAATATTATTGGATATGTAATGGGATTTGGACTTATCGCTTTTGGTATTATGCAGGGTGGTGAATTCGGAAACTTCGTTGACCCCGCATCAGTTGCAATTACAATCGGAGGAACGTTTTCAGCACTTTTTATTTCGTTCCCATTAAACACATTCTTGAGAATACCAAAGCATCTGAAAATAGTAATGTTTCCGCCAAAGAATGACCCTTACGCATATATATCCAGAATAACTGACCTTGCACAGGAAGCGAGAAAAAAAGGATTGCTCGCTCTTGAAGAAAAAGCCAGTGAGAGCGGTGACCCATTTTTGGAAAACAGTGTAATGTTGATAGTTGACGGTATGGAGCCATCAAAGGTTAAGCAAATTATGGAATCTGAACTTGAAAATTTAAGCGACAGACATTCTGTTGACCGAAGCTTTTATGAAAAAGGTGCAGCACTGGGTCCGGCATTCGGAATGATTGGTACACTAATCGGACTAATCAATATGCTTTATACAATGGACGAAAATCCGGATAAGCTGGCACTTGGAATGGCTGTTGCTCTTATCACAACTTTCTACGGTTCAGTGCTTGCAAATATGATATTCCAACCTATTGCCAACAAGCTTCAAATTCGTCATGATGATGAAATGCTTTGCAAAATGATAGTTTGTGAGGGAATTATTTCAATTCAAGCAGGAGAAAACCCAAGACATATTGAAGACAAACTGCTTAATTTCTTACCTCAAAAGAAACGTAAGGTTCACAAAGATAAATCTCAAAGTGAACAATAGATGTTAGATATATTTGTACAATATTGCCAAAGAGTGCTATGCTTTTTTATCTATTCAAATAAAAAGTATTTAATTAGATAAATATTGGCGTTTTTAGCAAATATGATATAGATTAAAAAGAAAATAAATGTTATAATTAATCAAATATTAGCATTTATTATAAGATAGGCAGGTGAGGTAATTGCGTAAAAAAGAAGAAAGTAAGGTTGACCCTAATGCGTGGATGAATACATATGCAGATATGGTTACTCTTTTGCTGACATTCTTTGTTTTGCTTTATGCCCAGTCATCTCCCGATACAGAAAAAATGCAAATAATTATGAATGCGTTTGCAAAGCTTGGTGCCACAAAAAATGAAATAATTATCAACGTTGAAAAGGGAGAAGCAGGAGATTTACTGCCGGAAAATAAACCCGGAGGAGAAAGTCAAGAACTTGCACAAGAACTTCCTTTTGAATTCAGTGAAATTGAAGAGTTTTTGAGTGTATTAATTGATAAGGAAAATCTTGCACAAGATATGCAAATTCAATCAGGAAATGGCTATGTATTTATGAGGTTCAAGGATAGCATTGTTTTTGGTCCGGATAGCTACGAAATCACTCCAAAAGGTCAAGAAATTCTTGAATATATCGGAACAGGACTTAAAGCTGTTGAAGGGCAAACCGAAACAATACGTATTAATGGTCATACTGCCTCAGTTCCATCAGTCAAAGATAATGCACCGCACCATCGTGAGCTTTCCTATAGGCGAGCTTTGAGTGTACTCAATCTCTTTGAAAGCAAGTGTGACATAAAACCCGAAATGATGGTTCCCACTGGTTATGGTGCATATCGACCGATTGTACCGGGTGACACAGAGGAACAACGTTCACAAAACAGAAGAGTTGAACTTCTGATAATAGAGAAAAAGAGTGAAGAAATGGATCAAACCTTAGCTGATATGATTGATCTCTACTTCTCGAGTATGGATTTTGCTGATGATACTGCCGAAGAAACACCTTAAAGATGTTCAGCGAAACTTATATTAAAATAAAAAAAACTGAACAACGGAAAGGGGAAAGCTATGCCTGGCGATATATTATCACAAAGTCAAATAGATGCTCTCCTCAATGGATTAACCACTGGAGAGGTTAAAATAGACGAAGTTGTTTCCAATGACAAAAAAGTCAAGGAATACGACTTCAGAACACCGAAGAAATTCACAAAAGAAAAGCTGAAAACAATCAGCAGTATCTATGAAACATTCGCAAGATTGACCTCCTCATATTTGACAGGAATACTTAGAATGTTCACCAAAGTTTCGATTTTGCAGATTGAAGAACAGCGATATTATGAATTTAATAATGCACTTCCCGATTCGGTATATCTTGGTGTCATTGACCTAAAGCCGGTTGACCACGATATTTCCGAAAGTCAGATTATGATGGATTTATCCAAAGATGCTTGTTTCCTCATAATTGATAGATTACTCGGAGGAAGCGGAGAAGTTCCCAGTGATACAACAAGAGATTTCACAGAAATTGAGCTTGCGTTGCTTGACACAGTTATGTTCAACCTAACGAAGTCCATGAAGGAAACTTGGAGCAACTGTCTGGAGGGCGATCCTGTTGTTGTAAGTATTGAAACTAACTCAAGATTAGTCCAAAATATCGGACGGGACGAAATTGTTGTTATAATCACAATGGAACTTGAAGTTAAAGGACAAAAAACAGCAATGAATATATGTTTGCCCGGACTTTTCCTTGAAGAGGCAATGGGTAAACTTTCAACAAGAACAATGAGAGCTAACAGACGACCTGATGAACAAAAAGAGCAACAAAAAAAGGATAATATCATCGAGTCTATTAAAAATAGTGAGCTGAATGTTCGAGCTGTTATCGGAGAATTGGATTTATCGCTTAATGATATACTTCATTTGCAAGTTGGGGATATAATCCAACTTGATAAATCAGTTAATGATGACGTAGTTGTCTACATTGAAAAATCTCCGTGGTTTACAGGAAAACTTGGAACAAAGAAAAAACGAAAAGCGATTAGGATAAATCAAATTATCAAGAAAGAGGTGAAACCATGATATCAGGCGGATTGAATTATGAAGTTGAATCAAATAGTTCTGACTTTGCTCTTTCCGAGTTTGAAGCCGACACCATTGGCGAAGTACTCAATATAAGTATGGGCTCGGCAGCAACAGCTATTTCTTCGCTGCTTGAAAGAAAGGTTTTAATCACCACACCAAAGGTTAGTACTGCTGCAGTTTCAACTATTGAATACTCAGGGTTTGAACCTGCAATGTGTGTAGAAATCACTTATGTTGAGGGAATATCCGGCTCTAATGTTATGGTATTCAGGCAAGAGGATATGGCTCTTATACTCGATGTTTTGATGGGTCGTGAACCCGGAGAAAGCGGAGAGAATTTTGAGTTTGATGAAATAGCAATAAGTGCAGCTTGTGAAGTTATGAATCAAATGATGGGCGCATCGGCAACTGCCCTTTCAAACTTCCTTGGTATGCCCATTAATATTTCAACACCTAACGCAATATTGCAAGATAGGGTTGACATTGCAAAAAACCTTTCAGTTTCTGATGATGAATATGTTACTCTTATTAAATTTGATTTACAAATTGAGGGAGTTACAACAACAGAATTTGTAAGCATAATGTCAATTGACTTAACAAAAGAAATCATTGGAAGAATGACGGGCGAATATCAAGAACCTGAAAAAGCTGTTGTAGCTGAAAAACCAAGTCAGCCAATTGCTCCGCCTCCTCCTCCACCAATGCCAACAATTGAATCGTTGCCATCAATGCCAAGTATGCTTGTACCCGATCCAATGCCACAGATGTCGCCAATGCAAGCAATGCCACAGATGCAGCAAATGCCACAAATGCAAGCAATGCCACAGATGCAGCAAATGCCACAAATGCAAGCAATGCCACAAATGCAGCAAATGCCACAGATGCAAGCAATGCCTCAAATGCAGCAAATGCCACAGATGCAACAAATGCCACAAATGCAGCAACCGATGATGTATGGCGGAATGGCACCAATGCAAGCTTCACCGGTCAATGCCAAAAACGTTGTTCTTGAGCCATTGAATGGCGGAATAAACCTCGACGGCGAAAATCTCTCAAATCTTGAAATGATTATGTCTGTTCCAATGCAAGTAAGCGTTGAAATTGGCAGAACACAAAAAAGGATTAAGGAAATTTTGGATTTTACTCAAGGTACAATTGTTGAACTTGACAAACAAGCTGGCGCACCTGTTGATATAATTGTCAATGGACAGCCTGTTGCTCGTGGAGATGTTGTTGTAATTGATGACAATTTCGCAGTAAGAATAACTGAAATTTTAAAAACAAAAGACCTCTTAGAAAAAATATAATATATTATTATAATAGCAGATATAGATTGGAGTTATGATTATGGCAAAGATAATGATAGTTGACGATGCGGCATTTATGCGAATGATGATTAAGGATACATTGACAAAAAATGGTTACACAGATGTTATTGAAGCACAGGACGGCGCAATTGCAGTTGAAACCTTTAATGCTCAAAAACCAGACCTTGTAATTATGGACATAACAATGCCTAATATGGACGGAATAGAAGCTTTGAGAAAAATCAAAGAAGGTTCTCCTGCGGCAAAAGTTGTTATGTGTTCAGCTATGGGACAGGAAACAATGGTTGTTGAAGCAATAAGATTGGGAGCGCTTGACTTTATTGTTAAACCTTTTAAAGCAGACAGAATTTTGCAAACCGTTCAAAAAATAATAGGATAATGCGGTGGTAAAATGAATGAAACCGTTAATTCAGGTGGGGATATCCTCTGGCTTTTAACATCAATGATGGGCATTATTCTTGTGCTTGCTTTGGCTTATTTTGGAAGTCGCTGGGTGGGGAAGAGAATGTCCTCCATTGTCAGTGGAAGCAAAATCAGAGTTATTGACAAAGCAATGTTAGGTCAAGACAAATATTTGGCAGTGGTTCGAGTTGGAGAAAAAGTTTTTCTTGTTGGAATAAGCGGTCAGTCAATTAATATGTTAAGCGAGCTTGACTCCGAGGATTTCAAAGAATTGCCAATTCAACAAGAACAACAGGCAGATTTTAAGGAAATTTTAGAAAATGCAAAAATATTCATAAAAAAAGTCAGGAGCGGCGATAATGACAGCAACAATCAAAAAAGCGATGGGAAATAAGGCTTTTAAAAAATATTTGCTGATATTTTTCATATCACTTGTAATTACTGTAATTTCGGCAGTATCTTTGACAATTGTTGCACACGCTGAGGCTCAAACGGGAACAAATCCGGGAATTTCAATAACAGTTAATGGTGCAGAAACCAAAGATGGCAGAGTTGAATCCTTAGAAATTTTATTTTTGATGACAGTTTTGGCACTTTTGCCATCAATTTTGATAATGATGACAGCTTTTACGAGAATTGTAATAGTGCTTTCATTCGTCAGAAATGCCATAGGACTTCAACAAACGCCGCCGAACCAAGTTATAATAGGGCTTGCATTGTTTTTGACATTATTTGTAATGTCGCCTGTTTTAACTCAGGTGAAAGATGTTGCATACACGCCATACGTTGATGGAAAATTGACACAAACTGAGGCAGTTAAGGCAGCATCAAAGCCAATTAAAGAATTTATGCTCAAGGAAACCAACAACAAGGATTTAAGCCTATTTATATCACTCTCCAAAGAAGAAACCCCAAAAACGGCTGAGGATATATCAATGTTGACGGCAATTCCGGCATTTATTGTAAGCGAGCTTAAAACCGCTTTCACAATTGGACTATTACTTTACATACCTTTTATCATAATAGATATGGTGGTTTCAAGTACCTTGATGTCAATGGGTATGATTATGTTACCGCCGGCGATGATTTCAATGCCATTCAAAATAATGCTTTTTGTTGTTGTAGATGGTTGGGGATTGCTGATAAAATCACTAGTAATGGGATTTAAGTAAAAAGATTGGGGAGTGAAAAGAAGTGTCGCAAGGGGAATATCTAGGTATATTCAAAGAAGCTGTTATGTTAACCATAAAATTGTCGGCACCTTTTTTAGTTGTCAGTCTGGTTATAGGATTAGTTATTGCAATATTCCAAGCAGCAACTCAAATTCACGAACAAACTATCACATTTGTTCCAAAAGCATTGGCAATTGCAATAATGCTAATAATGTTAGGGCCTTGGTCAATGACAATTTTGGCAGAATTTTTTGAGAAAATTTTTGCTGTAATTTCAGGGATATAGCAATATGGAAAATGTCTTTGGAAATTTAACAGCGTTTATATTTGTCCTCATAAGAGTGACAGGATTTATGATGTTCAACCCGATATTATCAAGAAAAAACGTTCCAACAATAATTCGTGCAGGAATGATAATGATATTGTCGGTATTTTTCGTATCATTCAATCAATTGCCGATTGTTGAAGTCAGAGGATATTTTGACTTTGCATTAATAGCGGCAAAAGAGCTTTTTGTTGGCTATGTTGCAGGATTTATAGTTAATATATTTTTGTCAGTGGTTGTTTTGGGCGGTGAAATAATTGACTATCAATTGGGACTTACAATGGGAAAAATGTATGACCCCGTCAATGCAGCTCAGCTTAGTATAACTTCAGCTTTGCTCAACACAATGTTGATAATATTCTTTTTTCAGTCAGGCTCATACCTAACTTTGATAAAAATATTTGCAAATTCCTATGAGATAATCCCGATTGGATTTGAAATTTTTTCAAACGATATTGTGATACATATAGTCGGGTTATTTTCTAATATGTATGTTTTGGCGATTAAAATTTCAATTCCTGTTATTGCAGCACATATTATCACAGAAATGGGCGTTGGAATTTTGATGAAAGCAGTTCCACAAATTAACGTGTTTGTTGTTAATATGCAGCTTAAAATAGCTGTTGGAGGTATTGTGTTTTTCGTTGTCTTAACTCCAATATCCAGATTTTTGGACGGAATGCTCAATATGATGATGGGCAGCATACAGACAGCACTCAAGCTTATGGGATAAAAAAGCTTTAGTGGCTTTATGAAGGGAGTTGAGATAGTTGGCAGGAGAGAAAACCGAAAAAGCGACCCAAAAACGGAAACGTGACGAACGAAAAAAAGGTAATGTTTTTCAGAGTAATGATGCAATATCAGCGGTTTCGATAATATTGGTGTTTTTTGTTTTCAAGGTATTATCTCCCACATTTGTCAAGTATACTCAAGAACTTTTGGTTTCATATTTGTCACTTCCGGGAGTTTATGAACCGCAAACCATAAAGCATATGCAAGAAATTTCGGTTATGGCAATCAAGGACTGTGTAATTTTAGCATTGCCCATGGCATTAACAGCGATGATTACAGGAATAGTTATAAGTGGAGCACAAACAAGATTTATCTTTTCAATGGATAGTGTAAAACCCAAGTTCAACAAGCTCAATCCGCTTACGGGAATTAAAAATATGTTTTCAATCCGTTCAGCAGTTGAACTAATAAAAAACCTTATGAAGGTTACAGTAATAGGCATTGTTGTTTACAATAATATATCAAAAATATTTATGCAACTGCCTAAAACAATAAGTTTGGATATACCCCAATCTGCGAAATTTATTGCAGATTCGATTTGGGATATAGTGATAAACATTACGATTATATACTTCTTTATTGCAGCCGCTGACTTTGGATATCAGTGGTGGGACTATGAGAAAAAGCTCAAGATGTCCAAGCAAGAAATCAAAGAGGAATATAAACAAATGGAAGGCGACCCACAGATTAAAGGAAAAATCAAGGAAAAGCAACGTGCAATGGCAATGAATAGAATGATGCAAAACGTTCCCAGTGCAGATGTTGTAATCAAGAACCCAACCCATTTTGCGGTGGCAATAAAATATGACCCAGAAAAATATAATGCACCAATGGTTTTGGCAAAAGGTCAAGACCGAGTTGCACTTAAAATAATAGAAATTGCTGAAGAAAACGGGATTATTACAATGGAAAACCGACCTTTGGCAAGAGCGCTTTATGCAGGAGTTGAAATTGGAAAAGAAGTCCCCGCCGAATTTTATCAATCTGTCGCAGAAGTGCTTGCATACGTTTATAACCTGAATAAAAAGGAATTGTAATTAGATGAAAAATGCAAAAAACTTAGTGCCATTGTTGGTTGTTGGAATAGTGCTTTTAATTATTATCCCACTGCCTCCGTTTTGGCTTGACTTGCTGTTTATTGTTAATATAACTGTATCACTTGTTATTTTGCTAACAACAATGTACATTAGAGAAACGTTGCAATTTTCAATATTCCCATCAGTTTTGCTGATAACAACGTTATTTAGGCTCTGCTTGAATATTTCTTCCACAAGACTTATTTTGACAAAAGGCGGAGAAGCAGGAGCTGTTATCAAAACTTTTGGTGAGTTCGTAGTTGGCGGAGATGTTGTTGTTGGATTTATCATATTCATAATTATAGTATTGGTACAGTTTATTGTAATCACAAAAGGTTCGGAGAGAGTTGCTGAAGTTGCTGCAAGATTTACCCTTGACGCAATGCCGGGTAAACAAATGGCGATTGATGCTGACTTGAGTTCGGGGCTTATTGATGAACAAACAGCAAGAATAAGAAGAAGTAAAATACAAAGAGAAGCCGATTTTTTCGGAGCAATGGACGGTGCGTCCAAATTTGTTAAAGGCGATGCGATTATATCTATAATTGTAACTTTCATCAATCTAATTGGAGGAACAATTATCGGTTTACTTGTAAATAAAGGCAATTTTGGCGATGTTTTGAGTACATATGCCATTGCAACAGTGGGTGATGGATTGGTTTCCCAGTTGCCATCACTTATTATATCAACTGCAACAGGTATTATTGTTACAAGAAGTGCATCAGAAAATAACTTAGCTGAGGATTTATCAAAGCAGTTTTTATCTCAGCCAAAAGTTCTTATTTCTGCGGGAGCTGTTATAGCGGCACTTTGTTTAATCCCCGGATTTCCACCTGTGCAGATTTTGACTGTTTCGGCACTTTTGATATTTCTTGGATTTAGAATACAAAAATCGGGTAAAGTACCTCTCACATTGGAAGAAGAGGCAGCACAAGCAAAAGCAACTTCAAATGAACCTGAGGACAACAGCGAAGTCACATTTTATAGAAATATTGACAATGTATATGGACTTTTGCAAGTTGAACCTATTGAAATGGAGTTTGGATATAGTTTGATACCGCTGGTAGATGAGGGCGGTGGCGGAACATTTATCGACAGAGTAGTTATGTTCCGAAAACAATTTGCTATGGATATGGGTATGGTTATTCCGTCAGTCCGACTGCGTGACAATGGAATGATTAACCCTAATCAATATACAATTAAGCTAAAAGGCGAAGAAGTGACAAGGGGAGAAGTCCTAGTTGACCATTATCTTGCACTTGATGCCGGAAATACAACCGCAACAATAAGCGGAATTGACACAATTGAGCCAGCATTCGGTATACCTGCAAAATGGATTAGTGAAAATCGAAAAGATGAAGCTGAACTTGCAGGTTACACAATAATCGACCCAATTTCCGTTATAGTAACGCATATGACGGAGGTTATAAGAACACATGCACACGAATTGCTGACAAGGCAAGACGTGACTGCGCTTTTGGAAAACCTTAAAAAGACCAACAAACTTCTTGTTGAAGATACAATACCTGCACTTTTGCCTATTGGAGATTTCCAAAAAATACTTGCCAATTTAGTGCGAGAGGGAATACCAATCAGGGATTTGGAAACAGTCATAGAAACAGTTGCGGACTATGCTCCAATGCTGAAAGATACTGATATGTTGACTGAATATGCAAGACAGGCATTGAAGAGAACAATTACAAGAAAATTCTCCGATGGTGGAGGAATAAAAGTTTTGACACTTGATGCAAATATTGAAAATATGATAATGGGAGCAGTCAAGAAGTCCGACCATGGCTCATATTTAGCATTAGAACCCGATGCAGTTCAGTCAGTAGTTTCAGCATTGGTTGAACAAGTTCAATCCATAAAAAACATAGTTCAAAATCCGATAGTTCTGACCTCACCGGTTGTTAGAATGTATTTTCAGAAGATATCCGACCAGTTTTGTCCGGGGACATATGTGTTATCATTTAATGAAATTGACACAAATGTTCAAATTCAATCGCTGGGAAATATCGAAATATAATTTGAACAAAGGAGGGCGTTTATGTACACAAAATTAGAAGATTGCGACACTGATGCCCTTTGGGAAGAATATGAAAAGGACAAAAGTATTGAAAATAGGAATAAAATCATAACCGCTTACAGTTATCTTGTGTCAACAATAGCCTCCAAAATGAGAGGAATATGTATTGGTGGAAGCGATTTTGAGGATATAGTAAACCAAGGTTTCCTTGCACTTATTGAAACAATTGACAGATTTGATATGAACCGAGATGTTAAATTTGAAACATTCGCCTCAATAAGAATAAAAGGTGCAATGATTGATTATATACGAAAACAAGATTTAATTCCAAGACGAGTTCGCAAAGCTGCAAGAGATTTTGACGAAATGAGTACAAACTTTTGGGCATCTAACAATCGTGAGCCAACTGAGGAAGAAATGGCAGATATGCTGGAACTTCCAATAGATAAGCTAAGAAAATATGAAGCTGAAGTACATAACGCAAATATCGTTTATTTTGATGCTTTTTTAACAGGGCAAGAAACAGGAATGGATACCCCGACTGATATGCCAATTGACGATATGATGCCCGAGGCGCATTTCATTGAAAACGAGATGAAACAAGCATTAGCAAGGGCAATTGACAGTCTTAATAGGCAAGAAAAAACAGTAATAAGTCTTTATTATTATGAGGGATTGAAACTCAAGGAAATTGCTTATGTATACGATATAACCCCATCAAGAGCCTGTCAGATACACATAAGGGCGATTGAAAAAATCAAGAACTTTTTGAAAAATAACGAAAAAATAGGGGGAGAAGAATGAACAGAGGATTTTATACAGCCGCCTCAGGAATGTACACTCAACAGAGAAATATTAATGTTTTCGGCAATAATATGGCTAATGTTGGAACATCTGGCTATAAAAAAGATAGGCTTGTTACAACAACTTTTCAGCAAGAATTAGTAATGCGACTGGAAAAAGGCGATCCCCAAAATTTCGGAAAATTTGATATAATACGTCACCCCGAATTTCTCCAAACTGAATTTGACCAAGGCAATATTGAGCCAACACAAAGACCATATGATATGGCGATTTTGGGAGAAGGATTTTTCGTTGTGAAAAATGCAGACGGAGAAGAACTTTTGACAAGAAACGGACAATTTGATGTTGATGATGACGGATTTTTGATTTTGCGAGGTGTGGGAAAAGTTCAAAGCACTAAGGGCGACATTAAACTTGCTGATTCTGATTTCACTGTAAGCAAACTTGGCGAAATTACTGTTGGCGACAAAAAAGGCGGAACATTAAAAATTGTAAAGCCTGAAAATATAGAAACTCTATCCAATGTAGCTCATGGAATGATGAGGGATTCAAAGCCTGACGCATGGAAGCAAGTTAAGGAAAATATCGCAGTAGTCAGCGGCTGTTATGAACGTTCAAATGTTGATGTAACTGACGAGATGACAAGGATTATTGCGGCACAAAGAATGTTCCAATCCTGTAGTCAAGCAGTTAAAATGATTGATACAACTGAAGCGAAACTTATGGAGAAAATCGGAAGTGGAGTTTAAAAGGAAATTTGATAAGTAAAGGAGTGAATTTGCTATGAATATTGCATTTTACACAGCCGCATCAGGCGTAAAAACTTTCCAAAAGGGAATGGATACACTTGCTAATAATATGGCTAATATAAACACAAATGGCTACAAGGAAATAAGAAGTGCTTTTTCCGAGCAGCTTTATACAAATATGACCCATTATGCCGAAAGAGAAGGCAGAGATTTGAAAACAGGGCATGGAGTTAAGCAAATTTCAACGGACGTTATATTTGGACAAGGAACACCTATGCAGACGGACCGTAACCTTGACTTTTGCATAATCGGTGACGGCTTTTTTGGCATAAGAACAAAGCCAGATAATGAAATGAGATATACAAGAAACGGAAATTTCTCCTTGCAGTTGAATGGCAAAAAAACCAATTTAATAACAGGCAGTGGAGATGTTTTGACAGATAAAAAAGGTAAAGCAATTGAAGTTTCAGTTGATGAAAACAACAATATTGATATGGAAAAATTGCTTAATGAGATGGGAATATATGAATTTGACAATCCCTATGCTCTTGAGCCTGAGGGAACAAGCCTGTATTCCGAAAACGAGCGAACAGGCAAAGCAGTTGTGAGCAAAAATTCCAGTGTTAAAACAGGTATGCTTGAGGGTTCAAATGTTGATATGTCCAAGGAGATGTCAGAGGTAATTATGACACAAAGAGCATTCCAATTTAATGCAAGAGTTGTTCAAATTGCAGATGAATTAGAACAAACAGTCAACACATTAAGATAAATAATATGGGGGGTAGTTTGATGCCACTACAAAGTTACGACAGTTTAAATGCACTGCATATGGACGTTTTGCAGGAAATAGGAAATATTGGAGCGGGAAACAGTCTTACAGCTCTTTCTACAATGATAAGCAGCAAGGTGGATATGACTCCTCCAAAAGTTAGAATACTTTCATTTGCTGAAGCAGTGGAAAGCTCAGGTGGAGCTGAAAATGTTGGTGTTGGAATTTTGCTGACACTAAGCGGCGATATAAATGGTATGATTATGTTCATAATCGAGGAGAATTTTGCTCATAAAATGGTTAATTTGCTGTTGAGTCAAGCATTATTATCCTTTGAAGATAATGACGAAATGTCTAAATCTGCTCTTTGCGAAATTGGAAATATCATGGGCGCATCGTTTATTAATGCGATTGCAACAATGACAGGAATGGCGATTGATATTTCAACTCCGAGCCTTGCAATAGATATGATGGGTGCGATTTTGAGTGTTCCTGCAATTATATTCGGAGAAGTTGGAGATAAAGTTTTGTTTATCGAAGAAGAATTTACCGATTCAGTTGAAACGATAAAAAGCAGAGTTGCTCTAATTCCGGACGTTGAATCGCTCAACAAAATACTAACACGTTTGGGGATCGAATAAATGGCTAATACGATTACAGTTGGAATATCAGATTTGAATGTGATAAAATCTCCCGACAGTTTGGTGACATATGCGTTGGGGTCATGTGTCGGGATTTGTATATATGACAAATTAGGTCAAATTGCAGGAATGGCTCATATAATGTTACCATCTATCAATGAGTCATCAAGTAAAGAAAATATATATAAATTTGCCGACAGCGGTATTCTTGAATTAATTAGGAAAATGGAGCTGCAAGGCGCAAAAAAAGTTAGAATGGTTGCCAAAATTGCGGGTGGGGCACAAATGTTTAAAGTAACGGGAAAATCCCTTATTTCAAACATAGGCGAACGTAATGTAATATCTGTTAAAAACGTTTTAAAAAGTCTTGGGATAAGAATAATTGCCGAAGACACAGGTCTTGACTACGGTAGAACCATTGTTTTTAATGGAGTAGACGGAAGTTTGACTGTTAAATCAGTTGGCAGAGATATAAAAACTATATAAATTTTCATATTAAATCTGCTGGGTGAAAGGGGGAGAAGAGTTGCCTGAGAACAATAAACAAAATAATAGTTTTCTATTTAATTTGAGTCAAATCGGGAAAAAAACCAATAAAAATTCAATTGACAATATTGCAGACGATGCGAAAAAGCTTAGTGTTGAACTGCAAAAATCCGATGAAGTGGAAGAAGAGCAGGAAGAACAAGAAGAATTGCAAGAGCTAATGCCACTTGCTGAATTGAAAATTGACCCTGAATTAATGCTAAATTTTGCGGATAATGCTTCTAAAACAAATTCACAATCGTCAAACAAAAAGGACGATGCAAAAGAAGTGAATGAAATTAAAGACCAACCCCAAACCAATCAAAATCCTTCCACCGAGGTTAAAGAAAAAGCACCTGAAAAGGTTCTTATACCAATAGATGCTAAAGTTTATCCTCAGATTTCTGCGGATAATATGCAAGCAATAATAATAATCGCAAGTCCTGTTGATGGTGGAAAAGACGTCGATATTCAAATGATTGATGAAGCTTTGGGAAATCAAGGGATAATTTATGGCATTGATGAAAAGGCAAAACAAGATGCGGTTGCCAATAAAACTTATGATGAAAGAATAGTTATTGCCAAAGGGTTGCAGCCAATTGACGGAGTAGATGGAACAATAGAAGAGGCAATTAATATATCGGGAAATGATAAAGGACCTAAGCATCGAGAAGATGGAACAATTGACTTCAAAGAGCTTGGAATAATAATTAATATCGAAAAAGGGCAACTAATTTGTCGTATAACTCTTCCCATCAACGGAGTAAATGGCAAAAATGTTTGTGGGGGAGAAGTACCTTGTAGAAACGGCAAGGCAGTTCCCGAGTGTGTTGGAAGAAATACAATTCTATCTGAGGACAAAAGTATGCTTGTTGCGGCAACAAGCGGAAGTGTTTCGGTGAACAGCGGCAAATATAATGTTTCAGAAGTGTTCAAAGTTGAAGGAAATGTTGATACATCAACAGGAAACATAAATTTTTTAGGCTCAGTTATTGTAACAGGCGATGTCAAAGAAGGATTTTCTGTCACAGCAACCGATGAAATAAAAATTATGGGTATGGTTGAGGGAGCTTATTTACGAGCTGGCTCATCTGTTAAAATCCAAAATGGTGTTAATGGAATGGGCAAAGGATTTATCATTGCAAACGGCGATATAAAATGCAAGTATATTGAGAACTGTAGAATACAAGCATTCGGTGACGTTATTGCAGAATCAATAATTGGTGCAAACATAAAATGTGATGGTGAATTAATTGCAAGTGGCGGAAAAGGTGTTATAATGGGCGGCGAATATGCTATTGCTAAAAATGTTACAGCAAAAATTATTGGTTCGCAATCAAATATTTCAACCTCTTTTACCCTTGGAATGACAGTTTTGCTTCACGAACAACTGGATAATGCCAAAAAAGAAGCAAATGTTTTGCTTTGCGATATTAAAAAATTGGTTCAAGTTGCAAATTATCTTTCGGAAATTGCAAAACGCAATCAATTGGATTCAGAAAAACTTGCTTTATACAATAATGCGGTTTATACTCACAACGAGAAAATAAAAGAACTTGAAAAAATCAATCGACAAATAATGATTTTCGAACAACAATTAAATGAAAGCACACACAGTGTTATCAGAGCAAGAACCTGCATATATCCTGGAGTTATTATATCTATGAGTGGCTTTAGTACAAGAATAAAAAATGAACTTCAAAGGCCAATGATTTATCTGGGAGATGAGGGCATAATAGTTTCAGAGGGTTCGGGAAAATAAATTAGTTAAATGTGGTGATAATTAATGCAAAATCATAAAATAACTGTTGTATGTGGGGAAAATGAGTTTGAGGTTGATGGAGTTTTTGGTGGACGCAGCGATGAAATAATCAAAGTTCTTTTTAAAGATACTGATGACGTAAACGTTATAATGGGCATTGCAAGCCAAGAACAAGACAAAATCTTTACTCTTTATATGTTTAATCCTCTTGAAGGCATTATGCCGTTGATTTCAAGAATAATAAATTCAGGAGAAAACCATATTGTATTTAGAATAATTGAGGAATGTTCCTTAATTCAACGTCGACAGTATTATAAAATAAAGACAAATATGTATACGACTTTTGATACATTGATATACACAAAAAGTAAAAAATTTCTGATTAATAAAGCAAAAACAGGAAAATATTTCAAAATTGCAAATGGTTCAAAAATTGTTGGTATACGCACATACATTGAACCGATTATGATTAGAATTAATGAACCACTTAACGTTAGAATTGATGATTTTAGCGGTGGAGGATTACTCTTTGTTTCAAACAAAAAGATTAAAGTCGGAAGAATATTGCTTTACACTTTTAAAGATGGAAATATGTGTTTTAATGTAAAAGCTGAAATTTTGAGAATAAAGAAAAAAAATTCCGGCGATTATGCTTATGGCTGTAAATTTGTTGGCATAAAGCGCAGAGAAGAAGAGTATTTGTGCAGTTATGTTTTTAAAAAACAAGCTGAAAACATCAAAAGGTCATAATGTCAATTTATTATAAACTAATAAATAAAATCCCAAAGCACAAAAATGCTGTTGGGATTTTTTGTTGTAGAAATATTCGTTAAGGTAAAATAAAAATTAATCGCAGATTATTCCGCCGCCGAAAACGTGATTGTCAAGGTAAAAGACGACAGCTTGACCTTTAGTAATTGCTCGCTGGGGATTGTCAAAAACAACTTTGGCAACACCATTTTCAAGTGGAAAAAGTGTGGCAGGAGTTTTGGGGTGAGAGTATCGGATTTTGGCTAAAATCTTGATAGGCTCGTTTAATTCATCGATTTCAATAAAATTAATGTCGGTTGCGTTCAGACTGTCGGCAAAAATCTGGTTATCATCGGCAAGAGTAACAGTGTTATTTTGAGGATTAATTTGCGAAACAAACATTGGCTTGCCAAAAGTCATACCAAGTCCTTTTCTCTGTCCGATTGTATAGTACCAAAGTCCGAGATGCTGACCTAAAATATTCCCGTCAACATCAATAAAATTACCTTTTGGGGAGATTTTTCCTGTGTAATCCTGCAAGAATTGAGCATAATTTCCCGAGGGAATAAAACAGATATCCTGACTATCGGGTTTTTGGGAAACAATCAAGTTGTTGTCAGTGGCAATTTTCCGCACTTCATCTTTGGTGAGAGAACCGATTGGGAAAAGTGTTTGTGCAAGTTGCTTTTGGGTGAGGGAAAACAGCACATAGCTTTGGTCTTTTTTGTCACTTTCCCCTTGAATAAGGGAAAAACGTCCTGTTTTTTCGCAATAAGAAGTTTGGGCATAGTGACCTGTAGCAATGTAGTCATATCCCATCTCATTGGCTTTTTCCAAAAATGCTTTGAATTTTATTTGTTTGTTGCAAACAATACAAGGGTTTGGGGTTCGCCCGTTCATATATTCTTCAACAAAATAGTCGATAACTTCCCTTTTGAACAAATCCGAATAGTCTAATATATAGTGATTTATACCAAGAGTATCACAAATTATCTTAGCATCATCAGCATCTTTTGCATTTAATGCAGTTGGATTTTCCGAGAGTTTAAAAGTGACTCCGGCAACATCATAGCCATTTTCTTTGAGAAGTAATGCGGCAACGGAGCTGTCAACACCGCCGCTCATTCCGATTAGAACTTTTTTATTCATATCAACCAGCCTTTAAATTAAAATTTCAAATGGTGTACGATTTTCATAATAATGGTATCTGTCAAAGCCACAGGATTTTATGAGAGCGATTGCCCTGTCAAAATCCTTGCCCATATCCTCGCTTCTATGTGCATCAGAGCCAACAGTGATGAGCTTTCCGCCCAATTCAAAGTATCTTTTTATTATATCCTCATTTGGCATTGGCATACCAAGTTTTTGGCGATAACCTGATGTATTAACTTCCATTGCTTTATTGCGGCGGATAAGATTTTCTAAAATTCTGTCGATTATATCTTGATATTTCGATAAATCAACATTTCTTTTGTATGTGCCTTGAATATATCGCACTGGATAGGTGAGGTGAGCAAGACTGTCAAAGTCGCATATTCTTGAGGTTTGTTCCATCATATCAAAATAGCCATCAAGAATTTCAGCTATATTTATAGTTTCATCTGAGAAATCAACATCAGAATAATCGCACATATCATAGGGACTGTGGCAACTGCAAATTACAAAATCTAGTTTGTTGTCGTATATAATTTGGTGAGCAAGTTCTTCGTGATAGAGTTCCTCGCCAATCTCAATTCCAACGGAAATTTTGAGTTTATCTCTGTAATTTTCCTTAGCAATTTTGGCATTAGCTATAGAAAGGGGAATATGTTCTTTGCAAAATCCATTCCAATACCTGTTAGAAAGTTCGCAGTGGTCAGTTATTGCAATTCCCAAAAATCCTTTTTCAATTGCAGATTGACATTGCTGGTCAATTGTTTGTGTTGCATCGTGGGAAAATGAGCTATGGGAATGACTGTCAAAAATAATCATAAATGCCTCCGAAATTATTATTATATTAATTATATACCAAAACTCAAATATTCGCAATAATAACGTATTTCTTGATTAAATAACTGCCAGAACCAATAAATACAAATAAATTGCAAAAATATTCACAAATTTGTTCTATTGTTAGGTATAAAAATCTTGCAAAAAACTGTATAATATGGTTAAATTAAACTAGGGAAGAATTTTTGAAATTGGAGTGAAAAATAATATGAACACAATTGTTAGAGTGGCATCAGCAGTTAACAGGGTGAAGGTTGCTGACACAGACTTTACTTTTGGAAAAATTGTTGAAATAATAGATACTTTAAAAGATAATCCGGCAGATATTATAGTTTTCCCAAGCCTTGCAATTTCTTCGGCAAGCTGCGGAATATTATTTGGAAATAAAGCTTTGCTTGATAATGCAAAAGAATGTATCGAAAATATTTGCATATTAACTCAAGATTTAGCCACATTTATACTTATCGGAACACCTATTGAAGACAATGGAAAGGTTGTTTCGGTTATTGCGGTTTTGCATAAAGGGGAAATTGTGGGATATGTTCAAGGGCAAGATGACAGAATGGGATTTCTCAGCCAAGATTATTCCTCAGTAATTCTCCCACCAACAACAGTTTTTGGCTGTGGTGGATTAAAGTTTTGCATACTTTCCTGTGAGCCGCTTGCATTGACACAAAAAGCAAAGGATATTGCGGCAACAGGCTGCGACTTGATTGTTGTGCCATCGTATTCGCCGTCAAAAGCTGCCTATCAAAAGGACGTCAAAAGCGTTGTTAGTGCAGTTTCCAGAACTTATGGCTGTGCAATTGCAGTTGTCAATGGCGGTATCGGCGACACAACTTCGCCATATGTTTACAGAGGTTTTTCAATGATTTATGAATGTGGAAAACTCTTGCAAGAAAAAACTTTTGATGAGCAAGATACAACAATGTGCGACCTTGACGTGGATATAATACGTGCAGAAAAAATATCCGTCGGACAGGATTTGCCTTATTATATTGCCTCAATTGCCAAGGGCAAACAAAAACTTTTGCGACCTATTCCAATGAATCCATACTTACCGCAAAATCCATTTGAAGCTGACGAATATGTTGAGGAACTGTTCACACTCCAGTGTTTATCCCTTAAAGGCAGACTGGAAAATGTGGGAATAGGAAAAATTGTTATTGGATTTTCGGGTGGACTTGATTCAACATTGGCATTATTGGTTGCGGCAAAGACTATGGATATGATGAAACTTCCAAGAGAAAATATCATAGCACTAAGAATGCCCAGCTTTGGAACAAGTGAAAGAACAAGTGGCAATGCCGAAGTTTTGGCTGAAATACTTTCAGTTACATCAAGAGAAATTTCCATTGAATCCGCAGTAATTCAGCATCTTGCTGATATTGGACATGACGGGGTGACACAAGATGTGACATATGAAAACGCTCAAGCAAGAGAAAGAACACAAATTGCGTTTGACATTGGGAATATGGAAAAAGCTCTTGTACTGGGAACAGGCGATTTGTCTGAGATTGCTTTGGGTTGGTGTACATTCGGCGGCGACCATTTGTCGGGATATAATGTCAATGCGTCCATAACAAAAACTATTGCAAAAAAAATCGTTTCCCATATTGCAATGAATGATGTTTTTGAAGGCACATCAAGAATCTTAATGGACATTGTGGAAACTCCAATCAGTCCGGAATTAGTGGGCGGCGGCAAAAAAATAATGCAAAAAACTGAGGAAATTTTAGGCCCATATGAGCTGCACGAATTTTTCTTATACCATATGCTCAAATATGGTTTTCGTCCAAGCAAAATTTATTATTACGCTTGTTTTGCATTTGTGGGAATACTTGAACCGGAATTTATCAAGGACAAGTTGGAGCTGTTTTTGAGAAGATTTTTCTCATCACAATTCAAACGCAGTACTTCGTCGGACAGTGCAATTTTGTGTGAGGGTACGTTTGGACAGGGCTTTTATATGCCGTCTGACATTAATGCTGATATGTATATTAAAGAGCTAAAAACAGCAAGTTTTCGCTGATTAAAATATTAAAATTAAAGGAGAGCGGAACAAATGAACGGAAAATGCAGTTGCTGTAATAATGAAAACAAGGACAATAAAGAGCCTGTTATTGGCGAGTATGTTTGCTATTGTAATCACGTTACTGAAAATGATATTGTTGAAGCTATGAAAAATGGTGCATCAACAGTGAAAGAAGTTATTGCTAAAACAGGAGCAATGAAAAATTCAAATTGTGCAGTTAATAACCCTAAAGGAACTTGTTGTTATTCCGATATAGTTTATGTTTTTGATAAACATAAGGATATTTTGGGGAAATAGTTCCACCAATTATACATACAAAAAACACGAGTTGTCGCACTAAAAATGCCTCAACTCGTGTTTTTATTTAGATTAAATTATACTATTTATGCCATTCTTCCAATGATTTCAACATAATTTCACAGCTGTTTTTATAAGCTTTTCCGTTGTCATCGTAATTTCCGCCCAATTTATAGCGGTAAAGGGAACTGCCTTTCAAGAAATTATGCCCAACATTTGGATATGTATAAATTTGAGCTTTATCCTTATTGTCTTCGTAAATTTCTTTTGCCATAGCAGCACTATTCCAATATCTGTCGTCTTCGCCTGCAAATAAAAGGATTTTGCCTTTGAAATTATCTGTTTTAATCTTTGCAGCATCAGCATTATCAGAGTTCTTCAAAGATGAAGAATATCTGGAACGGAAGGAGTAATTAGTGTAGAATAAGTCAGATGACATTAGTTCGCCACGTGACAAAAGACTTGAAGATTTAAAATCTACAAAAGGAATTGGTTCGCCTTTAAATGACCAAGATGAAGTTGCTTCATCGCTAAGACCTTGAAAAACGTGACTTGATGGGGAGAACAACACAAGGTTAGTTATTTCAGGGTAGTAATTTTGCAATAATAGTGCCATTTCAGCACCCTTAGAGCTACCGATAACAGTTATAATATCTGTTGAAGTGCAGTTTTTCTTAGCATAGTCCAAAATAG
>JAVWQH010000011.1:48522-55072 GCA_036635475.1 Oscillospiraceae bacterium
TTGATGTGAAATCCGTGAAGTTCATCATGACTAATCATAACAACTCGAGCATCTTTAACTACGTGTCTATAAGTGTCAACACTATGAGTCATATAATAATTGTCATTGCTATCAATATTTGTTCGCCAATAGTTTACTCTGCGAATTGCGTATAATATAAGGAAGACAACCAAAAAAATTGCAATGCCTTGTATAATTATATCCATCACATAGCCTATACGTTTGCTTGTCGAATATTTTAGCATTTCTCCACCTCATAAATATTTCATAATTTTATAAGACAAATATAGAATATCCCCCTCTGAAAATATCAGACAGGGGATAAGTGCTATAGAAAAACTAATAATTAATAGAATATTGTTTTAATCCTTCAGGAAGAGCATTTGCATCGCAAGAGATTAAAAAAACAAGATTAACGTTATTTTCTTTTGTAAAATCAGCAAGTTTTTTAACGATTTCTTCAAATTTGTTGATATCATTTCCGCCAATTTTGAAAGTTGAATCAATAAATAAATCTGTTATATCATAGTCACCGGCAAGAAGTCCGGCAATAAATCCATAAAGGGAATCAAAACCATCAATTGAGTAGTGGTCACTATCAACGAGTCTTGCTTTATGGTCAAGGTCATATGTAAGTTTCAAGCCTTTTTCAACACAAACTACATTACCCTTTGAGGTGCTTGCAGCTTTGTTTGCCAAGTCAATAAGAGCTTTTGTTTTTCCGGAACCTTTGTTGCCAACGATTAATTTAATCATAAATTTTTCCTCCCATACATTTTACTTAAAACCAGATAAAAAATAAATAGTAAGTACTAAACAAGCTACAAATTTCCAAGATATAAATTGAATTGCAGAAGATTTGTAGTGATTACATTATACAACAAAGATACAAAATTTGCAATATAACTTTTACATTTTTATCAATTTTATACAGTTTGCATAAAAGCGGATAGGCTTTGTTAACATAAACGTTTTATCAAGTAAAATATGATGTCATTAATATTAATCAAAACGACAAAATTCATTCCAAAGTTGATTTGCAGTTGAAAAAATATTTCTTGCCTCAATTTGTTCTGCGGCTATGATTGGATATTCGCTGATTTTCTTGTCTTCGATGTAAACTGAAACTGTCCCGAGTTTTTGCCCTTTATCAACAGGAGCAGTAACTTTTTCAGCGATATTTATAGTTGTTTTGATTGAGTTTTTATCTTTTTTCTTGAGAAGAAGATATTTTGGAGCTGTTGAAATTGCCTTTATTTCAGCCTCTTTTCCGCCGATTACCTCAACACAGCGTATTAAAGAGTTGGTTTCGGGAATTTGAATATTGTCATAGGTGGCAAAACCGAAATTGAGCAATTCTTCAGTTGAGGCAAACCGTTCTTTGCCGGTTTTTCCGCCCATTGTGACAGCTATAAGGGATAAATTTCCTCTTGTTGCAGTTGCACTCAAACAATGTCCGGCATTGTCAGTTGTACCTGTTTTTAAGCCGGTTGCACCTTTATAAAAGCGAATTAATCTGTTGGTATTCACCAGTTGAGTTTTGCCGTTTCTAAGAGAATCAATCCAAATAGTTGAATATTCCAATATTTGTGGGTGCTTCATAAGTTCACGAGAAACGATTGCAACATCTCTTGCAGTTGTGTAGTGGCCATCTTCGTCAAGCCCATGACAGTTGACATAATGAGTGCCATTCATTCCCAGTTGGGCGGCTCTTTCGTTCATTTTTTTAGCAAAAGCAGCCTCATTTCCTGCGAGATGTTCAGCAACAGCAACAGCTCCATCGTTTGCACTGGCAACAGCAATAGCTTTGAGTATATCGTGAAGGCTCATTTCTTCACCCACTTCAAGCCATATTTCACTTCCGCCCATAATTTTTGCGTCAGCAGAAATAGAAATCTTATCCTCAAGACTTGCCTCACCATTTTCTATCGCTTCAATTACAAGCAGCATAGTCATAATTTTGGTAAGCGATGCGGGAGCAGCTTTTTCGTCAATATTTTTCTGGAGCAAAATTTCTCCGCTTTCCTGTTCCATTAATATTGCACTTTTGCAGGGTAAATTATCGCATAAATCGGCATTTGTATCATCAGCATAGGAAACAATGCAACAGGATAATGCAATATTAAAAGCTAAAAGAAAAGCAAATATTTTTTTCATAAATAACCCTCATTTCAAGGTAATATAATAAATCTAATTAATTCTATGCTAAAATAAAGGTGAAATATGATAAGAAAATTATGTAATATAAAATAGTGGTGTTACATAGTATTTATTACTCTTAAATAATTAATTAATTGTTAAATTTCAATAAAAAACGAATAAATAGGAAAAAACTATTGACACTATGTCATAGTTTTACTATAATACTACTATTGTCTAAGAGCCTTGTTTGCTTATTGCTGAGCAAACAAGGTTTTTAGTAATAGATTTAACTATTTTTTATTGTATATGACGGACAGTAAGAAATATTTAAGATAAAAATAACTTCATTTGGAGGAATATAAAATGGCTAACGAAGTAGTTATGACATCAGATGGTTATGAAAAATTAAAAGACGAGGTTGAATTTCTAAAAACTGTTCGTCGACAAGAAATTTCCGAAAAAATAAGAGTTGCTCGAGGATATGGTGACTTATCCGAAAACAGTGAATATGACGAAGCAAAAAATGACCAAGCAATAGTTGAATCAAGAATTATGCAAATTGAAGAACAGCTTAAAACTGTTAAGATTATTTGCACCGACCAAATTGACAAAAACACTGTTTCTGTGGGAACAAAAGTTAAGATTTTGGATATGGAATTTAACGATGTGCTTGAATATAGAATTGTTTCATCACTTGAAGGCAATGGCGATATGGACACAATTACCGATACTTCTCCCGTTGGAATTGCTCTTTTGGGACGTAAAATCGGTGATGTTGTTAATGCCACTGTTCCAACAGGTGTTATTCAATTCAAAATTATGGAAATCGACGTATAATTTTCAAACCAATAAAAGCGATAATCACTAAACAATGTGATTATCGCTTTTTTCATAAATTACATATGAAGTTTTCATCGCAATGCCCAACGAATATATGAATGTTTAGAACTTTTTCCACAATTCAGAAAACTTTTCAATGGCTTGTTGGCTCTTTGAAAGTTCTCCAATTTCAAAAGCCGAAGCCGCTTCATCAAAAACTATTTGCCATTTTAGGCTTTTAAAAATGCAGGCAAATTGTTGGCTAATCAAATTATATTGAATATCATCAATTCCGCTTGCTCCAACAGCTACAATACCGACTTTTTTATCTTGCTTGTGGAAGGGAAGAGCTTTTGAATAAAATTTGTCAACAAGAAGTTTGAGCTGACCGGACATACCCCACCAGTAAACAGGTGTGCCCAAAATGAGGACATCACATTCATAAATTTTCTCCATAATATCCACACTATCATCACCGAGAACGCATTTTCCGCCATTGAATTTGCAAGATTCGCAAGCAACACAACCCTTGATGTTTTTTTGGCATACATCAATAATTTCAACTTCGTTTTGAACGTTTTTTCCAAACCCCTCAGCGATTGCATTTAAAGCGGTTTTTGTATTTCCATTGAGTCTTGGACTGCCGTTTAACATTAAAATTTTCATATGTAGAAAATCCCCTTTACATTATTTTGAAATTGTTATATACTTTAAGTATAATTAATCATTATGTTACAATAAGTTGCTTTCAAGGCACTCAAAGTAACGATATAAAAAGAAATTCGGAGATAAGCTGATTTTTCGGAAACGAAAATTAACTATATTATACTAATTATAATCACAATTTCAAAAAGATACAAGTCGATTTTTTAATTATGAAAAATGGAGAGTAAAAATTATGGTAAAACGTTTTTTAAATAGTAGGATCATAACGCTTGTTGCAATTATAATTGGAGTGGTTTTTATTATTGCGGGAATTTGGCGAAACGAGTTCACTATTGTTTTTGAAAAAGCGATTAATATATGTTTGGAGTGTATTGGAATTGGCTAAAATAAAAAGAAAAACCCCCAACAGTTTCAGGCACTTTTTTCAGGCATTCTGGGCGATTATAACCAATAGCTATATTATCGGTTTTGTTCAAGGCAAAATTTATCGTGGAAAGATAAAAAATGTTTGTGTCCCCGGACTTAATTGCTATTCCTGTCCCGGAGCGATTGGCTCTTGTCCAATAGGCTCGCTGCAAGCAGTTATCGGCAGTTATGAATACAAATGGAGCTTTTATGTGGCAGGAATAATGATTTGTATTGGCTCAATTATGGGACGATTTGTCTGCGGTTGGCTTTGTCCTTTTGGATTTGTGCAAGATTTGCTCAACAAAATTCCTCTTCCCCAAAAGCTTAAAATAAAAACTTTTAAAGGGGATAAACCCCTCAGAAAACTAAAGTATATTATCCTTTTGGTGTTTGTAATATTGATGCCGATATTTGCGGTGGATTTAATCGGACAGGGTACACCTTGGTTTTGCAAGCTGATTTGTCCTGTTGGAACTCTTGAAGGCGCAATCCCCCTTGTTTTGATGAATGAGGGATTAAAAGCGGCAGTTGGTTGGCTTTTTAAATGGAAAATGCTGATTTTGATTGTAACAATAATTCTGTCGATTATGATTTACCGCCCTTTTTGCAAATATATCTGTCCTCTAGGTGCGATATATTCCTTGTTCAATCCAATATCTGCGTTCAAATACAAAGTTGACGATGACAAGTGCATACATTGCAAGGCTTGTGAAAAAGCTTGCCCGATGAACTGCAATCCCACTGAAAACGCAAACGATTTAGAATGTATTCGATGTGGAAAATGCAAAAATATTTGTCCAACAGGTGCTATAAAATACGAAATTTTCAGTAAACCCTTAGGAGAAAAACACAATACTGAATTGTAGAAAATAATATAAAATCCAGCGAAAAATTCAAAACCGCCTTGAAACAGCTTTTATAAGCTAATTCAGGACGGTTTTATTTGTGTATTATTTATGACTGCAAGAATATTTTTTATTTAACTGATGGTTTAGGTTGTCTTAATTGTTTTTTAGCCTGTTTTTTCATTTGCTTTTTGGATAGTTTTTTCGGTTGGTTTTTCATATCAAAAAATCCGATTAAAATTGTCCAAACGTATGCACAAGTTTTCGGAATCATCAAAACTCCCACAATTGGCAAAACATCTGCCCAAAGAACAACGGGGATATAAAATGCAAAGCTCAAAACAATTGTTAGCCACATAAATTTGTATGGTTTGTCGTTTTCTTTGCGGGCGGAAATGAAGAACAAAACAATAACCATAATTCCCATAAGTGCAAAAGGAATATTGCGGTAAATTGCCCAAGATAGAGGAGCATCGGCACTTGTCCACATATTTTGTGGGCATAAGCAAAGTGCAATTCTCAAAGCGGCAAGCAGATACATAGTTATGGTTAAGGACTTTTTGCCGTCAACTTTGTAGCGAATACGCCAAACGTAATAGAGAAGTATGTAGAACAATGTCATAGTAATTGATGTGATTAATTTTCCAACGCCAAGAGCATAAGTGAAGTTTTCAAGTCCGGTTGTACACAAGGCATAGGCACGTGGAATAAGGTGAAAAGCATCACCTGCACCAAGGGTTACAGCCATAATTCCAAAAAGTAAGAATTGCTTGTTGCCACGATTTTTTTTAATCATTATAAATCCGATTGAAGTGACAGTCAAAAGATACACAATGTCGAATAAAGTTTCCATAATTGCCTGCATGATTTTGTCCTCCTATTTTATAATATTTATCTTACTAATTGTACACCATTTTCCTCAAAAATAAAAGATTGTTTTGAAAAATTTTGTTTATAATTTTTGAGATTGTGTAAATATTTTTAAATTACTTTGTCATTTTATATTGCAATTTTTAATTTTTAATTTTTATCCTATCTTAATATTGACAGATTTTGCATTATAGAGTAAAATCTCTTATGTAACATTATTGTGTACCTTAAATAAATATCATGTGCCGCTTGAGTTAAATGGGATATGACGTTTTTCTTAGGCGGCTAGTGATCATTTTATATCTGCGTTTGTAGCTCAGTAGGATAGAGCGTTCCCCTCCTAAGCGGGAAATCGTTCGTGTCCACAAAGGGTTAAAATCACCACAATTTCATAAATGTCTTCGTAGCTCAGCTGGATAGAGCGTCCCCCTCCTAAGGGGAAGGCCAGCGGTTCGAACCCGCTCGAGGACACCAGAAATAACTCTGTAAGCCTTTATTTATAAGGGTTTGCAGTTTTTTTGTTTTTTCGCTGCACGTTGCGTTTACCGACTTTTTTCTCACGTTGCTATAAAATTCAACATATTTTTTTGCTAATTTGGACTTGAACGATTTTTTCCGTCCTTGCTAAGAAAATGGCGTATTTGCTAATTGTAGCATTAGCAAGCTATTTTGCCGCACTTTGAGCCGCAATGAGTTGTGACAGTGCCGCAAGCAGTTCCGGAGATTTAGTAAGCTCCACAACTAAGGTGTTAATATCTAAAGCGGGTGCAGCCACAGGTTGTTCCTGCGGAGGTTTAACA
>JAVWQH010000012.1:0-16726 GCA_036635475.1 Oscillospiraceae bacterium
TCTATTGAATTACAGTTCATTTATTAAAATTCATAAAAAATATATATCTATCATTTACATAAAATACAGTTGTATTTTTATTATAATATTTATGCGTTTTTTAATTATGGTAAAACTTCTAATTATGAGAAATTGAGCAAAAATGTCAAAATATATACCACAAAAAGCTCCTGAAACGCACAAATGGAGAGAACATCATAAAATGTTCTCTCCATTAATATTAGAATTAATTATTCTGCGTCAGTTGTTTCTTGAGAAGCTTCTTCTGTTTCTAATAAAGCTTTCATTGACAAAGAAATTCTCTTTGCCTCAAAGTCGATGTCAGTAATCTTAACGTCAACTTCTTGTCCAACTTTCAAAACATCAGATGGCTTTTCAATTCTTTCTGTTGAAATTTGGCTAATGTGAATTAGACCATCAACACCTGGAATAATCTGAGCAAAAGCACCAAATGCTGTTATAGAAACAATCTTAACCTTTGTTGCAGTTCCAACTGGATATTGAGTCTTGATGATTTCCCAAGGATTATCTTCAGTTTTCTTGTAGCCCAAAGAAATTTTTCTCTTCTCAGCATCAAGATCTTTAACAAATACTTCAACAGTATCGCCAACGCTAACAACTTGAGAAGGATGTTTAATCTTTGTCCAGCTTAGTTCGGAAACGTGAATCATTCCATCAACGCCGCCTAGGTCAACAAAAGCACCAAAATCTGTTAGAGATTTAACTGTTCCTTTGTATTTATTGCCAATCTCAATTGTTTCCCAGAACTTGTCCTCAACAACTTTTCTCTCGTCTTTCAAGACTGCCTTAACAGAAGCAACTGCACGACGGCGTTGTCTGTTTACTTCCAAAATCTTGAAGCTTACTTGCTTTTTGATAAATGGAGTCAAATCTTCAACTCTATTGAGAGAAATTTGAGAAATTGGAATAAATACCTTAACTCCGTTTGTAATTGCCAAAACTCCGCCCTTAACAGCCTCAGTTACAACACCATGAAGGATTTCTCCTGTTTCAACAGCATTCATAACTTTTTCGAAACCTGCAGCAGCATCAAGACGCTTCTTTGAAAGCATAACAATACCCTCAACGTCATTAACTCGCATAACCAATAGTTCAAGCTCGTCGCCCTTCTTAACGAGGTCTTCAGCTTTAGCTGTCGGATCGTCAGTTAACTCTGAAAGTGGAATATAGCCAGCATGCTTTGTACCAATATCAACAGTGATTTCATTTGGTGCAATGCTGGTAACTATACCTGTTATCTTCTCCCCCGTATATGTACTTTTGAAGGACTGCTCCAGCATCTCCTCAAATGATAGCTCTTCGTTAGTATTAATTTCACTCATCTTGTCTTGTACCTCCTTAATAATCCACGCCGGGGTAGAAGCACCAGCGGTTATTCCAACATTTTCCATACCCTTAAAATCCGATTTTGATATTTCTTCAGCATCTTCAATTAAAATAGTTTTGCAATATGACTCGCAGATACTCTCAAGTTTTTTGGTATTGGAACTGTGGCGACCGCCAACAACAATCATAATGTCGGATTTCTCCGCAAGTTGCGACGCTTCTTTTTGCCTCTCAGCCGTAGCACTACATATTGTATCAAAAATAAATGGATTTGTACACACCTTTTTGATTATTTTTTTGCATTTTTCCCATTCTTCTATATTAAAAGTGGTTTGAGCCACAACAACTACTCTCTTTTTGGTTATATTAACTATATTTTTTAAACTATTAGTCAAATTTTCTCCATCTTTAAATGAAATATATTCACCATTCCAGTGACCTAAAATACCTTTTACCTCTGGGTGGGTTTCATCGCCTGCTATTAAAAGCAAAGTTTCATCATAATAATTCTCTTTTACAATTTTATGTATCTTTGCGACAAATGGGCAAGTTGCATCAATATACTTAATTTTATTTTCAGCAAAATAATCATAAATATCCTGACTTTCACCATGAGAACGAATTATAACCGTTGAATTTTCAGGTATTTCACAAAGCTCATTTATAAGAATTACACCTTGAGTTTCAAGCCTTTTAACAATATGAGCATTGTGAATTATTTCTCCTAATGTGACAACCTGTTTTTCTGTTTTAATAGCCTCCAAAACTTTTTCAATTGCTCGATTGACTCCAAAGCAAAATCCCGCCGTTTTACATATTGTTATCTTCATTTCCTTTTTCTCCCAATAATTCTAAAACTCTTGAGAACATCAGTCTTGTTGCATATTTAATCTCTCTGGGCGATTGAGAATCTGTAAACCCAAGTTCATCATAAGAAATTATTTTTCCGTAATTTACAACAACTTTTGAGCGGAATTTTCCAATATCACTATAAGAAATTGAACATGGCAAAACGTCTGCATAAGCCATTTTCGCAATTAATGCCACACCGGATTTTGGTCTAAGTGGTGCTCCATCTCTTGAGCGAGTTCCCTCGGGAAACATACCCAATATCTTTCTGTCTGCAATTATTTTAGCAGAAGTTTCAATAGCACTATTGTCACCTGCACCCCTATCAACAGGGAAAGCATTAACATGCCTAAATATAAATGACAAAATTGGGTTTTTGAAAAGTTCAGCCTTGCCCATATAACAAATTGGCTTTTTGACTTTTCCTGCCAATATAATTGGGTCTAAATTTGACCTGTGATTACAAATTATTATGTAACCACCTCCGTTTGGTATATTTTCCAAACCTTTATATTCTATAGAATACCACATTCTAAAAGCAAGCATACATATAAATTTGCACACCTTGTAAAACATTATTTGATTTTCTCCTCTATTATTTTTATTAAGCCATCAACAACCTCTTGGCAATTAAGCTTAGTTGTATCAAATTCAATTGCATCATCGGCTTTTTTTAATGGTGCAATAGGTCTGTTTGAATCGTTATAATCCCTTTGAATTATATCTGCTAAAATATTTTCGTATTTTACGTCCATTCCTTTTGATATAAATTCATTATATCTGCGTTTTGCACGTTCCTCTGCTGTTGCTGTCAAAAAGATTTTAACTTGTGCTTTGGGCAAAACAACTGTACCAATATCTCGACCGTCCATTATTATATTATGGTTTTTTGCAATATCTTTTTGCATATCCAATAAAAATTCTCTTACTGCTCCTATTGCCGAAACATTCGATGCAGCCATAGACATTTGAGGTTCTCTTATTTCCTCGGACACATCTTCCCCATTAAGTAAAATTCGCTGAACTCCATCAATATGTTTTAAATCTATCTTTATATTTGACAGCAGCGGTGTAATTTCATTTTGTGCGTTAGTATCAGCACCCATTCTTACCGCATAAAGTCCAATTGAACGGTACAATGCACCTGTATCAACATAAATATAACCTAGTTTTTCTGCAATTTTTTTTGCCATTGTGCTTTTTCCGGCACTTGATGGGCCATCTATTGCAATAGAAATCACAAAATCATTCCTCCAATACTATTTTAAAGCTATTGCCATTGCTGCTGCATATGCAGTTGAAAATGCTATTTGCAAATTAAATCCGCCTGTGTATGCGTCTAAATCAAGAACCTCACCAATAAAATAAAGGTTATTTGTAATTTTCGATTCCATTGTTTTGGGCGATACTTCTTTAACTGACACCCCACCTGCTGTAACAATAGCCTCATCAACAGGTCTGAGTGCCTTTGGGGTTATCTCAAAATTCTTGATTAACTCACAAAGTTTTTGACGTTGTTCTTTTGTTATTTGATTTACTTTGCACTCAAAAGGTATACCGCTGAGCTTGATTATAACAGGTATCATTTTTCTTGGCAACAGTTGACCTAAACTATTGGCAAAATCCCTGTTGATATTTTCATCAAAATCCCGCAAAAGTCTTCTGTCAAGCTGTTCCATTGTTAATCCTGGCTTTAAATCTAT
Organism: Oscillospiraceae bacterium; assembly: GCA_036635475.1. GTDB lineage: Bacteria > Bacillota > Clostridia > Oscillospirales > Ruminococcaceae > JAHHUA01. Next base: position 3,900 of record JAVWQH010000012.1, read on the forward strand.
TTCAATTTTATAGCTTGACATATCATTTTTCATATACGAACTTGCACTCAAAACAAGAGGTCCTGAAATTCCAAAATGAGTGAACAACATCTCCCCCAATTCAGAATATAACTTCTTGTTTTTATCTTTTTCAATGAGTGTCAAGGTGACATTTTTAAGTGATAATCCCATCATTTCCTTGCAGCAACTCTCATGGGTTACAATTGGCACTAGCGAACCTTTTGGCTCAATTATACTATGTCCTGCCTGCTTTGCCAAAGTATATCCTGTACCGGTTGAACCTGTTTGGGGATAACTAAGTCCGCCGGTTGCTACAACAACATTTTTAGCACTGATTTTTGTGCCGTCGCTGCAAACTACACCGCCTAATATTCCATTTTCCCAATAAAGTGCCTCACATTCACGATTAACTCTATCAATACTTTTTCCTTTGGCAAATTTGTCAAGAGCATCGACAATATCAACCGCTTTATCAGAAATCGGAAAAACTCTCGCACCTCTTTCAGTTTTAAGAGGAATACCTAGTTCTTCAAAAAATTTCATTGTATCTTCAGGTGAAAATGAATTTATTGCACTGTATAAAAATCTTCCGTTAGACATAACTGACTTGATAAAATCATCTGGTGTGCAATTATTTGTCAAATTACATCTTCCCTTGCCGGTTATCATAAGTTTTCTGCCAACACGAGGATTTTTTTCTACTAAAGCAACTGTTTTTCCTTGCTTTTGTAAAATTCCTGCACAGAGAAGTCCTGCAGCACCTGCCCCAACAACTATAGTATCATATTGTATCATTAAAAATTATTTCCTTCCACTTTTTCATAAACATCGTATTCGTCCCATATTTTTTCTAATCTTGAATACGTTCTGCTTATTTCGTCCTTTTTCTTTAGTCCAATAGCAACAATAAGTGCATTAACAACGCTCATAGGTGCAACCAGAGAGTCAACAAATGACGTCATATCGCTTCTCGCCAGAAGTGCATAATCGGCATTTTCGGCTATTGGTGAAGCTTTTGTATCAGTTAATGCTATAACTGTTGCCCCACGTTCTTTTGCAAAATGAATTGCTTTGATTGTTCTCTTTGAATATCTCGGAAAACTTATACCAATAAATACATCATTTTCATTAATTCTGAAAATTTGTTCAAACATTTCGCTTGTACTGGACGTGTTGACAAGTTTGACATTTTCAAATATTTGATTGAAATAAAAGTGGATAAATCTTGCAAGTGCCGATGATGAACGTATACCTAATATATAAATGTTTTTTGCTTTTAAAAGAGAGTCAACTGCTCCCTGAAAATCGTCTTTTGAAACCTCTTCCAAAGTTCGTCTAAGCTTTTCAATATCCAAATTCATTACTCGTGAAAGAATATCTTCCTCGCCGATTTGTTCGTTGGTGACTTCCATACGTTGAACTGAGGTCAATCTGTTCCTTATTAATTCTTGAAGAGAACGTTGAAGTTGCGGATAACCCTCATATCCCAGTTCAGTGGCAAAACGAACAACAGTTGACTCACTTACACCAACTGTTATTCCAAGTTTCGATGCTGTCATAAAAGCAGCTTTATCATAATGACTTATTATAAATTTTCCGATTGATTTTTGACCTTTAGAAAACTTTGCCATCTCCTGATTAATTTGTGTCAGCAAGTCTTTCTTCATTAATTTTCCTCCATTAATAAGATATAATGCAAGATTTATTTCATTATTATCTCAATATAGGTTAGATTATATATCTTCTTAATAAAAAAAGCAATAGACTTCAAATCGTTATGCAAGATTTCTTTCAAATTAAATAAAATCAATTTCAATTACGCCTATATTCGGCGGGGAAAAAAATCTGAATGGCAATCTTGTAACCCCAATCCCCTCACTTGTGTGAATAGTGGTCTGGTCACTTATTTTATATATTCCGCATGAATACTTTCGGGCATATGGAGGCAAAAATATTGCTCCAATCAATGGGATTCTAACCTGTCCGCCATGGCTGTGTCCCGAAAAAACAAAGTCGCAGTTTCTCTTTTTAATATCATTGACACAATCAGGTTCGTGGCACAATGCAATATTATATTTGTGAGTTTTAACAAATCTGAAACTTTCTTTAATATCGCCGTATCCATCAAGCATATCATCTATTCCAACGATTGTAATAGGTGCATCAGCCAAATTTATACTTTCATTTTTAAGAAGTGCAAAATTTGCAATTCTCATAATATCACTGTATTTACCAATGACATTTCCTCTGTATTCGTGATTTCCTGTTACTGCAAATTTTCCCATAGGAGCATTTATATTTTTAAGACTTTTGCCTATTTTAGCAGCTTCATCATCAGTCAAATTTATGTCATCAATTAAATCTCCAGTGAATAAAACTATATCAGGATTTTGCTTATTAATTGATTCTATTACTTCATTAAGCCGTATTAAATCAATGAATTTACCGCAATGAACATCTGTGAAATGAACTATTTTTATTTTTCCTTTATAATTATAGCCTGCAATACTTGTTTTGAAATTTCTGATTTTTATATCAGAATATGGCTCAATATATCGGGCATATGCCAGTAATGTTCCACCGGCAACTGCTCCTAAAGCCAAAAGGCTACCCCAAAATTTCATTTTGAAAAACCTCCTATTTATAAATATATGGGCAAATCCAATTTGCAAAACAAAAAGAATTCGCCCCTTAATCGCCTACTTATTCAATAAATCCAAACCAATCTTTAGCAAGAGCAAAACCATCACAACTATAACTAATGGTTTCACGATTTTCCCGCCTTTTTTTACTGCTAATTTTGAGCCGAGATAATTTCCAATAATTCCACATACTGCTGCCGGTATTGCCAACTTATAAACAACGTTTCCGCTCATTATAAACGTCATTGTTGCAGCCAAATTTGATGATAAATTAACCATTTTTGCATTTCCGCTTGCTGTTAAAACATCAAATCCCAAAATCGTTGTGTAAGCCAGCATCAAAAACATTCCCATACCAGGACCAAAAAATCCGTCATATATTCCAAGGAACATTCCTATCAGCGATGCCAGTAATGTCATTTGCATTTTTGTGAAATTCTTAACTTTTGGCTTATCAAAATTCTTGTTAATCAGTGTGAAAACTGCAATAATCGGAACTAAAATCAGCAATATGTATTTAAGATATATTTCATCAACAAAAAGTGTAAGTTTTGAGCCTATTGTTGAACCGATGAAAGCAAAAATTACCGAAAAAATTGCTGTTGGCAAATGAAAACTTTTGTTTCTTAAATAGACTGTTGTGGCAATTGCTGTCCCACAAGTCGAAGAGAACTTGTTTGTTCCCAGTGCCATATGTGGCGGAATTCCGACAGCATAGTATGCCGGCAAAGAAATAAGTCCTCCTCCGCCCGCTATTGAATCAACAAATCCTGCTAAAAATACTGCGAATGATACAAAGACTGTTGTTAAAATGCTGATTTCCATAAAATTTACCTCTTTTATTTATTAACGACTGATGTATTTTTTTCTCTTAAAAACGTGGATTCTAAATCGCTTAAATGCAATTTTACAGCGATAGGATATTTTTCATATGCTAAACTTATTGAAAAATTTCCGGCTTTTGCACAATCATCAAATCCCCCCATATGCCATCTGATTGCCATTGCCTCAGATGTTTTAAGACGCATAAATCTCTCTATTAAAAAGACGGATTTTTCGCCATGTCCATATGGAAACGCATCTTCAATTGAGAAAAACGGTTGCTTTTCCCATTGTCCTGTTTGTTCATTTTTAACATTTCGTGTTGAAATTTTATAAAACTGCGCCTTGCATAAATCGTGCAGTAATGCGCTTATTGCAACGCTTTCTCTGCTATCAGTTTCCTCATCAAAATGTTTATCCATATATGTTTCATAAACGCTTATACTGTGCATAACCAACCCATTTTCACAAGCACAATGAAATTTTGTACTTGCAGGAGCTGTGAAAAAATCAGTAGTTTTGAGCCATTCCAAAAGTTCACTTGAACCTTCTCTTGTTATATTTTGAGTATATATTTCTTCAAACCTTTGTTGATAATTCATATTGCCCACTTCCTTTACTATAGCTTTATATGTAGTATATCAAAATTTTATTACAAATTCAAACAGTTTTGAAAATTTGCCTATAATTATATATTTTGCACTATATACTGCGGATTATTAATTTTTAATCATTGTTTTAACAGAAAAAAGCTGGTACTAGTTTTAAGCTAATACCAACTTTTTCTTTACTGTTTATCTTTGTTTTATTGCCAGTTGTCCGTCATTTATATATGCGTATATTACTGTATCTGGAGATGGGTTTTCAGCAATTATAAATCTTGCTATAAGTGTTTCTAACTTTTGACTAATAAACCTTTTCAGTGGTCTTGCTCCGTAAACAGGGTCATATCCGTTATCAACAATATATTTTTCTGCTTCAGGAGTAATTTCCAGTTTTAATTGCTTGCTTTCAAGACGTTTTTCAAGGTCTGCAATAAGCAATTTTACAACATCTGCAATCTCAATTTTAGTCAATGGTTTATAGAAAACTATCTCATCTAGTCTGTTTAAAAATTCGGGTCTGAAATGTGATTTTAATAATGATTCAACATTGTTTCTTGCCTCATCTGTGATATGTCCAAATTCATCAATACCTTCAAGTATAAATGATGAACCAATATTGGAAGTTAATATGATAATTGTGTTTTTGAAATCAACTGTTTTGCCTTGGGAATCAGTTATTCTGCCATCGTCAAGTACTTGCAGTAAAACATTAAACACATCTTGATGTGCCTTTTCTATTTCATCAAAAAGAACAACACTATATGGGTGTCTTCTGACCGACTCTGTCAACTGACCGCCCTCTTCATATCCAACATATCCCGGAGGTGCACCAATTAAACGGCTTATGGAGAATTTCTCCATATATTCGCTCATATCAATCCTTACAATATTTTTCTCATCATCAAACAAGGATTTTGCAACTGCTTTTGCAAGTTCTGTTTTTCCCACACCTGTTGGACCTAAGAAAAGGAATGAACCTATGGGTCTGTTTTCGTCCTGTATTCCTGCTCTTGAACGGATAATAGCTTCACTCACTTTTTGCACAGCTTCATTTTGACCGATTACTCTTTGATGAAGTGTTTTTTCAAGTCCCAGTATCTTATTGCGTTCACTTTCCATCAATTTTGTAACAGGTATGCCAGTCCATCTTGCAACTATTTTTCCTATTTCCTCGTCAGTTACCTTATCACGCAATAAAATACTGTCGTTTTCGCCTTTTTCAGCAAGCTTTTCCTCTTCTATAAGTTCTTTTTGCAACTGTGGTAGTTTGCCATATTTTAGCTCTGCTGCGTGGTTTAAATCATATTTCCTCTCTGCTTTTTCAATTTCACCATTAACTCGTTCAATCTCTTCTCTGAGCTTTTGCACTTTTGTTATAGCAGATTTTTCATTTTCCCAACGTGATTTCATTGCTTTAAATTCTTCTCGATGACCTGCAAGTTCTTTTCTTATTTCATCAAGATGTGCTATTGAAAGCTTGTCATTTTCTTTTTTCAGTGCTGCCTCTTCAATTTCAAGCTGCATTATTTTTCTTGAAATTTCGTCAAGCTCTGTTGGCATTGAATCCATTTCAGTTCTTATCATTGCACAAGCCTCATCTACAAGGTCAATGGCTTTATCAGGCAAAAATCTATCACTTATATATCTGTTAGATAAAACAGCGGCGGTGATTAATGCTTGATCCTGTATTTTTACACCATGGAAAACTTCATAGCGTTCTTTTAATCCACGCAAAATTGAAATTGTATCTTCAACTGTTGGTTCATCAACCATAACAGGCTGAAAACGTCTTTCAAGAGCCGCATCTTTTTCAATATACATTCTATATTCATTTAATGTTGTCGCACCTATACAGTGTAGTTCACCTCTTGCAAGCATTGGCTTCAATAGATTTCCTGCGTCCATTGAACCCTCCGTTTTGCCTGCACCCACAATTGTATGCAGCTCATCTATAAAAAGCAAAATTTTGCCTTCACTTTTTTTGATTTCTTGCAAAACAGCCTTTAACCTCTCTTCAAATTCACCTCTGAATTTTGCTCCTGCAATAAGTGAACCCATATCAAGTGAAAAAATTGTTTTATCTTTTAGATTTTCGGGAACATCACCTCGTACAATTCTCAGTGCCAATCCCTCTGCAATAGCTGTTTTACCAACACCTGGTTCACCGATTAAAACTGGGTTGTTTTTAGTTTTTCTCGACAAAATTCTTATTACATTTCTGATCTCGTTATCTCTGCCGATAACTGGGTCTAACTTTTGATTTCTTGCTAGTTCGACTAAGTCTGAACCATATTTTTTCAGTGCATCATATGTGTTTTCAGGACTGTCTGAAGTTACTCTTGCATTACCTCTCACCGTCTGCAAAACGGAAAGAAATTCATTTTTGCTTAATCCAAATGTTGAAAAGATGTTTTTAATGTCTTTATCTGCCATATCAAAAATTGCCAGCATAATATGCTCAACTGAAACATACTCGTCTTTCATTTTTTCAGCTTGTTTTTCAGCATTGTTAAGTGTTTTATCAACATCTTGAGAAACGTATATTTTTCCTGCTTCTCTGCCTGAACCGCTTACTTTTGGCATATTATCAATTTTATTCTTGGTGTAATCAAATATTTTTTGACAATCAATGCCCATTTTTTTAATTAGTTGAGAAATTAATCCGTTTTCTTGCGCCAAAAGTGCATATAGCAAATGTATTTGTTCAATTTGCATACTCTCGTGGTCAAGTGCAATTCCTTGGGCATTCTGGAGCGCCTCAAGGGATTTTTGCGTTAATTTTTGTGTATTCATAGTGACACTCCTTTTTATTAATCATATGTGTTTTTTGTTAGCACTCTATTAGTTTGAGTGCTAACTATATATTACACATTCTTTATTATAATAAAATAAACTAATTGTTAATAATATGTTACAAGCAATCTTTGTTATTCAATTGACTTTAAATGCCTACATTGTTATAATTAAACAATAAAAATATAATTGGGAGTGAAATTATGAGTACTTTTACAATCAAAATCATCGCACTTGTCTTGATGTTCATTGACCATTTTGGCACATTTTTCCCTGAAATAGCCAAAACTTTCTATTTACGTCAAATTGGAAGATTGAGCTTTCCACTGTTCTTATTTTGTTTGGCAGTAGGTGTAAAGCATACATCAAATCCTAAAAAATATGTTCAAAGACTGTATTTAGCTTCAGCTATTATGGGTATCGGAAACTTCGCACTATCATTAATTATATCCAAAGCTCCAATTCATTGTGCTAACAATATATTTCCAACAATGATGTACATAGCCTTTTTCTGTTTTATGGATATGTTAATGCAACGTGATTCAAAGCAAGCAACTAAGCCACTTTTAGCATTCGGAATTTTTCAAGTTGTTTCATATCTCGTTGAACTTTATGCTTACAAAAAATTTGGTCTTGCCGCACTGTGGCTTGTAAGAGGAGTTTTGCCTAATATATTCACTACTGAATATGGTGCAGTATTTATCTTCCTTGGATTTATCCTATATAAATTCTCCGATAGCAAGATAAATCTTTCAATCTCATATACTACTTTTTGCGCTTTATATTTTATAATGTCATTCAAGAGATTTTTCCCAGTTCTGACTACTCGTATGGTTTTTATAACTGAATTTGAATGGCTTATCATTCTTTCTCTACCTATTATGCTTCTTTACAATGGCAAAAGAGGATATTCCGGAAAATGGGGAAAATATCTCTTCTATATTTTCTATCCAATTCACTTCTGGTTGCTATTTATTATTTCAAATCTAGTAAAATAAAACCGAAAGGATTGGTTTTTTGAGTATATTTATTATAAAAATAATTGCTTTATTAGCTATGGTAATTGACCATATTGGGGAATTTTTTCCTGCATTGGAATTTTCTCTTTTGTTACGTCAAATCGGACGAATAAGTGCTGTATTATTTGTTTTTGGTGTAGTCAATGGCTTAAAACACACATCAAACAAACCAAAATATATCGAAAGATTATATTTATGTTCTTCTATTATGGGAATTGGTAACGGCATTTTAATGTTTATTTTTCAAACATCAAATATTCCGATATCAAATAATATTTTTCCAGTGTTAATGTTCATTGTAATGATATGCACTTTGGACAGCTTGGGTCAATCTGATTCCCAAAAATTTAAAAAGTTCTTTATGCTTTTTATTTTTTCACAAATTCTTACTTTTATCATTGTAATTATTTTTTATTCATTTGATAATCAAGCCAGCAATAGTATTGTTAATGGTGTTTGTCCAAATATATTCAATTGCGAAGGTGGCATTGAATTCATCACCCTTGGATATTTGTTGTATAAGTTTGGCGATACTAAAAAAGGTCTTGCAATAAGTTTCAGTGCATTTTGTACATTCTATTTCATTTTAACTGCTATCCTTGGCGAATTTTCATACCATTATCTCTTTGAGGAAAATTTCCAATGGCTTATGATTTTCTCATTGCCAATAATGTTGCTGTATAATGGACAAAAAGGAAGCAAAACTAAATTCAGCAAGTACTTTTTCTATTTATTCTACCCGCTCCATATTTGGTTACTTTTCATCGTTTCAAATATTTTTGGATATTATATTTTACCTTAAAACATAATATATTGATTAAGTTTATGATATATTTTAATAATTTTATTTCATAAACTTAAATTGCATATAATAGGAGTCGTTAAAATGTTTTGTACTATCAATAGTCTTGGCTTAAACGGAATTGAACCATATTTAATTTCAGTTGAGGTGGATAATTCAAAAGCTGTAACTGCTTTTGAAATTGTCGGACTTGCTGATCAAGTTGTTCGGGAATCTCGTGACAGAATCCGTTCTGCAATTAACAACTGCGGTTTCACTTTTCCAAAAGGAAGAGTTATTGTTAATCTTGCCCCCGCAAGCACTAAAAAAATCGGAACGATATATGACCTTCCCATACTGCTTGGACTGCTTAAATGTGCCGGATATATTGAAAAAGATTTGAGCAAAATGGTGTTCTTGGGGGAATTATCCTTAAATGGTGAACTTCGCCCTGTTAAAGGTGTTTTACCAATGCTTTTGCAAGCAGGTGAACTTGGCTTAAAATCAGCTTTTATCCCACTGGCAAACGGTGCTGAGGGCAGTATTGCCGAGGACATTGACGTTTATGCTATCACTGATATTGTGGAACTCATTGACTTTTTGAATGACAAAACAAATTTGGAAATGGCTTGTAAAATTTCGCCAAAAGCTCACAAAACTGAAGATTTATTGGATATGAGCGATGTTAAAGGTCAACTTTTGGCTAAACGTGCTTTGGAAATAGCAGCCGCTGGAAGTCATAATGTTCTTTTGATTGGACCTCCGGGTACAGGCAAAAGTATGCTGGCGAAAAGACTTCCCTCAATTTTGCCGTCTTTATCATATCGTGAAGCTGTTGAATCAACTAAAATTCACTCTGTTGCAGGATTAATTTCTGACGGCGAAGGGATTTTAACATCACGTCCGTTTCGTTCTCCTCACCATACAGTTTCGCCTGCTGGACTTTCCGGAGGTGGCACAAATCCTCGTCCGGGTGAATTATCACTGGCACATAATGGGGTTTTATTTCTTGATGAATTACCTGAATTTTCAAGAATGGCTATGGAAGTTTTGCGGCAGCCACTGGAAGATGGAAAAGTAACAATTTCTCGTGCTAATGCAAAGCTAACTTACCCATCTAATGTTATGTTAGTTGCTGCTATGAACCCCTGTCCATGCGGATATTTCGGTCACCCTACAAAAGAATGTATCTGCTCAAAAAATTCCGTTACAAGATATCTTAATCGAGTTAGCGGCCCTCTTTTAGACCGATTGGATTTGCATATTGAAGTTTCACCTGTCAACTATTCCGAACTATCCTCCGTCAATCACGAGGAAAGTTCTGTAGAAATTAAAGCCAGAGTTGAACGTGTAAGACAAATTCAAGAGGAAAGATTTAAGGAATATAACTTTCATTCCAATGCTAAAATTCCCTCATCTCTACTTCAAAAATACTGTGCTTTAACAGATGATGCACAGCATATGCTCAAAATTGCATTTGACAAAATCGGAATGTCTGCACGAGCATATGACCGAGTATTAAAGGTTTCACGTACAATTGCCGATATTGACAACAGTGATTTGATTAATTCCACTCATATTTCTGAGGCAATACAATATCGAAATCTTGACAGAAAATACTGGAATTTGTAATAAAACGAAAAGGATATAAATATGTCTTGGATAATAAAGGATAAAAAATTCTATAAAGATATTGCGATAATCGCAATTCCCGTCGCATTGCAAAATATCATCAGTCTGAGTGTTAATATGATTGATACTTTGATGATTGGTCAACTTGGTGATGTTCAACTGGCTGCCTCTTCTGTTGCGAACAACATTTTCTTTTTCTTTTTTGGGTTGGTTTTCGGCATATCGGGCGGCGCAAACATATTAGCCGCACAATATTGGGGAAAAAAAGACAGTGCAACAATAAGAAAAGTTATGTCTTTAGCTCATAAATGCGTTTTTGTAATTGCAATTTTCTTCACTCTTGTTGCAAGTTTGTTTCCAACTCAAATACTTTCAATTTTCTCTGAAGACCCTGAAGTAATAATGTATGCTGCAAAATATCTTAAAATTGTTTGCTATTCTTATATGGCAATCGGACTTGGCAACTGCACAATGTTTATGTTCCGTTCAGTTGGCTCAGTTAATATGACACTTTTTATTTACACAACATCATTAATCACAAACGGATTTCTCAACTGGGTTTTGATTTTCGGTAAACTGGGTGCACCTGCTTTAGGCATTGAAGGTGCTGCTTATGCAACATTGATTGCACGTATACAAGAAATAATAATCATAATCATTTATACATTTTTTATCGACAAAAAAATTCAGTATAAGCTCAAAGATTTTCTCTCATTTGACACAACAATAATAAAAGATTTCTTTGCAACAGCCAGTGTTGTTGTATGTAATGAGTTTTTATGGTCATCTGGTTCAACAATGATTTCAATAATTATAGGTAGGTTAAGTACTGATTTTGTTGCAGCAAACAGTATTTCATCGCTTGTAAGTCAGCTTGTATCAGTTATGATTTTCGGAGTTGCCAGTGCCGCTGCTGCACTCGTTGGAAATACTATTGGACGTGGCGAATATGACAGAGCAAAACAAATGGCTAAAACCTTGATGGTTCTAGCCTTGGGTGTGGGAATTATTGCAAGTGCAATGACACTTATTGCAAGACCTATTGTGTTATCCCTTTATTCCAATCTTTCAGAAACAACTCTTCATTACGCCTATGATTTGATTGGTATTTCATCAATAGTTGTAATTTTTCAGGCAATTGCAGGTGTTAATATGATGGGTACACTTCGTGGCGGCGGCGATGCAAAATTTGTTTTATTTGCTGATATAATTTTTATGTGGATTTTAGCTATTCCACTTGGATTTTTAGCTGCATTTTATTTCCATTTCAGTGTACCGCTAGTTTATCTGGTAATAAGAAGTGATGAATTTTTAAAAACAATTATTTGTGCATTAAGAATTAAAAGTGAAAAATGGGTTAAAGACATTACCATATAGGTATTTTCAATATAACCTATTATAATTAGCTAAAAACAATTTAAGTGTTTTTAGCTAATTATATTTTATATAGCATTTATTGTATTTTTTATTATAAGCTTTATCATATAATAAGTTTTTAAAATTTTAACATTTTTTGTGTAATATAGATAAAACTGTTGACTTATATATTCTGATACACTATAATATAATGTGTTTATAAGTATGTTGATTAGTTGAGGTTTCTTATGTGCCACGATATATCGGATTTTTCGGACAAGAACTTTATTCCATATCCCAAAGATGATTTTTTGATAACATTTGAATTTTTGGCGAAAAAATATATGCCGCTTATCAATGGAAGAGCTGCTTTTTTTAGCAAATATGGAATTGAGAATGAAGAATTGATACAAGAAGGTTTGTTGGGATTATATTCCGCTTTTCAACATTATGACTCAACACGTGAAGCAAGTTTTAAAACTTTTGCTGCCCATTGTATCAACAATAAAATGATTTCTTTTATTCGCACCTTGAATACAAACCAGTCCATTCCTATGAAAAATTATGTTCCCCTTAATGAAGATTTTGAAAATTTTCTCATTGATGATGCTTTCTACAGTCAAGACCCTCAGGAAATATTTTTTAAAAATGAGGACATGGAAAATCAGAAGAATATTATAACTTCTTCCCTTTCCGCTTTTGAAAAAGAGATTATAAATTTTTATTTGAACGGATATTCCTACAAAGAAACTGCTGATATCCTTTCCTGTTCGGAAAAATCAGTGGATAATGCTATTCAACGTGTTAAACACAAACTGCGTAATGCTACTAAATAATATTTTTAATGATATGGCGATATTGCCTTTCATATATCATTCAACCTAGTTCACCTGAGTCAACAAAATTCTCTCGACAGTAAAACGCAGGTATCACTGGGTAAAACATCAAAGTGAGGTATGTAAAATGTACGAAGACAAAACATTAAAATGCAAAGACTGTGGAGCTGACTTTATTTTCACAGCTGGTGAACAAGAGTTCTATGCTGAAAAAGGTTTTACTAATGAACCACAAAGATGCAAGGACTGCCGTAACGCACATAAAGCTAGTGCAAGAGGCGAAAAAGAAATGTTTACTGCTATCTGTGCCGAATGTGGTAAAGAAGCAAGAGTTCCTTTCA
>JAVWQH010000012.1:16826-53934 GCA_036635475.1 Oscillospiraceae bacterium
TATTATGAAACTGTTTTTGCTGATTTAGGAGCTTTTTTTACTGTTGGCTTTTTAATCATCAATTCATTTTGAACTGGTAATTTCATCGGATTTTTGGTGATAATTGGCTTGCCATTATCGCCAACGCAATCTGCAGTAATCAAGATTTTTTCAATTGTTTGGTCGCTAGGAGAAGTGAACATTAAATCTCCCAAAACATTTTCCAAAATTGAACGCAATCCACGAGCACCTATTTTTCTTTCAATTGCAAGGTCAGCAATCTTTTCAAGAGCCTCATTTTCAAAATCCAGTTGAATTCCATCAATAGCAAATAATGCTGTATATTGATTTAGTATTGAATTTTTTGGTTCTTTTAAAATTCTGACAAGGGATTCTCGGTTTAAATTTTCCAAAGTTGTTGTAACTGGAAGTCTACCAACAAGTTCAGGAATTAAGCCGAATTTGATAAGGTCATGAGAAATAAGTTGTTTCAAAAGTTGGTCTTTTTCTCTTGATTTATTACTTACTATATCAGCAGAAAATCCAATTGATGAACTAGCAATTCTCTTTTCAATAACCTTTTCAATTCCCTCAAATGCACCACCGCATATAAATAGAATATTAGATGTGTCAAGTTCAATAAATTCTTGTTGAGGGTGCTTTCGTCCACCTTGAGGTGGAACATTTGCAATAGTTCCTTCAAGAATTTTAAGCAATGCTTGTTGAACACCTTCACCGCTAACATCTCTTGTGATTGATGGATTTTCACTTTTACGGGTAATTTTATCAATTTCATCAATATAAATTATGCCCATTTTAGCTTTATCTATATCATAATCAGCGGCTTGAATTAGTTTCAACAATATATTTTCTACGTCTTCACCAACATATCCAGCCTCTGTTAATGTTGTTGCATCAGCAATTGCAAATGGAACATTTAAAATTCGAGCCAATGTCTGAGCTAATAATGTTTTTCCAACACCTGTTGGTCCAATCAATAAAATATTGCTCTTATTGATTTCAACATCACTCTCAGCACCAAACAAAATTCTCTTATAATGATTATAAACTGCTACTGCAAGAGAAATTTTTGCTCCGTCCTGCCCTATTACATAATCATCTAAAATATCTTTAATTTCAGTGGGTTTTAGCACATTGATATCTGAACTTTTTTTACCCTTTTTTGATTTACTTCTAGGTCCTAATTCATCATTAAGAACATTTTGGCAAAGTTCAACACATTCATTACATATGCAAACTCCCGGACCCGCAATCATTCTTTGCACAATTTCTTGCGGCTTACCGCAAAAAGAACAAAATAAATTTCTATTGTCCTCTCCTCTTGCCATTGGTGGGTTACCTCCTATTGCTTCTTATACATAACCTCATCTACAAGACCATAAGCACAAGCCTCTTCAGCAGACATAAAGTTATCTCTCTCTGTGTCTTTTTCTATAACCTCAAATGGCTTTCCTGTTTGTTCTGATAGAAGTGTGTTCAGCTTTTTCTTAATTCTAATAATTCTCTCTGCGTGAATTTGCATATCAGTTGCCTGACCTTGCATTCCACCCAAAGGTTGATGAATCATAACTTCTCCGTTTGGCAAGCAGTATCTTTTTCCTTTTTGACCTGATGAAAGCAAGAAAGCTCCCATAGATGCTGCCATACCTATACAAATTGTTGAAACATCACATTTTATATGGTTCATTGTATCATAAATTGCCATACCGGCTGTAATTGAGCCGCCTGGACTGTTGATATAAAGATAAATATCTTTTTCAGGGTCCTGTCCCTCTAGGTAAAGAAGCTGTGCAACAACTAAACTAGCAGTTGTATCATTCACCTCATCACAAAGCATTACAATTCTGTCGTTTAAAAGTCTTGAGTAAATATCATAGGAACGCTCGCCCCTACTCGTTTGCTCAACAACCATAGGTACTAAACTCATTATTCATTCCTCCATTAAATATAATATACTTATATTATAGTAGAATTTATATGGTATTTAATCCAATTCGTGTAACTAAATGAAAATTATTATTAATTAATTGTTTCCTAATCGTAAATTATCTATAAAAATAAATAAATTTCAAAGTGCAAGCACTATTAATGCTTGCACTTATATGATTAGAAAAAATTATTCTTCAGTTTCAGCAACTGCTTCGTCAACTTTTTTCTTGCAAGTGCGCTTAGCTGTTGTTTTCTTTTCAGTTTTCTTTTCAGCAGTTTCTTCGCCATTTTGTTTAACTATGTCGATTGCCTTGTTGCAAATAATATCTTGTTTTATGCTTTCTTCGCCGATAGCTTTTTTAGCTTCTTCGATTTTAACATTAAAACGTGTTGCCAACTTATTGTATTCATTTTCAATTTCTTCTGCAGAAACTTCGATGTTTTCAGCCTTGCCAATAGCTTCAAGAGCAAGTCTTGTTTTAACTTGTTGTTCAGCTTGAACGGCAAATGTTTTCTTCATCATTTCAATATCAGAACCTGTGTATTGCAAATATGTTTTAAGGTCTAGACCTTGACTGCTTAGTCTGTATTCAAAATCTCTTAGCAAATCTTCAACTCGGCTATCTATCATAGCTTGTGGCAATTCAACTTGCATATCAGCAACAACTGCATTAAGCAAAGCTGTTTCATATTGTTCTTCAACAGCAGCTGTTTTTCTTTCAGACATTTTAGCTTTCATATCAGCTTTAAATTCAGCAATTGTGTCAAATTCGCTTACGTCTTTAGCAAATTCATCATCAATTTCAGGAAGTTCTTTATTCTTTATTTCGTGAATTTTAACTTTGAATACTGCTGGCTTGCCTTTTAGTTCATCAGCTTGATATTCCTCAGGGAATGTTACATTAACATCAAACTCTTCATCAATGCTATGGCCTACAATTTGCTCTTCAAAGCCTGGGATAAATTGTCCTTCGCCAAGATTTAGAGGATAATTTTCACCTTTTCCGCCTTCAAAAGCAACGCCATCAGCAAAACCTTCAAAGTCAATAACAGTAGTGTCACCGTTTTGAGCAGGTCTGCCTTCAACATCAATCATTCTTGCATTTCTATCTGCAATTTTATTGATTTCAGCATCAACTTCTGTGTCTTCAACTTCTGCATCTTGTTTTTCAGCAGTAATACCCTTGTATTTGCCCAAAACAACTTCTGGTTTAACTGCAACTGTAGCTTTAAATGTAAATCCTTCAGCAGCAACTTCGCCAACAATCTCAATTTCAGCACGTTCAACAGGGTCGATGTTCAATTGGTCAATTGCTTCTGAATATGCCTTAGGGAAACACTCATTAATTGCATCTTCGTAGAAAATTTCTACTCCATACATTTTTTCAACCATAGTTCTAGGGGCTTTGCCTTTTCTAAAACCAGGTAGTGTCATCTTCTTAGAATTCTTTTTGAATGCATTATCAACTGCAACTTTAAAATCTTCAGCAGTAACTTGTATCTCAAGTTCCACTTTTTTGTTTTCCAAAACTTTGTTTGAAACTAAATTCATTATTGTCTTCCTCCTGTTTATACCATTGTATCATCAATTGATTATAACACATTGATTTTTAAAATACTAGTCTATTTTCATTAAAAAATCTATAAATCTTCTACTATTATTTTGCAAAATAACAAATCATATAACTTTTACCGGACAAAATTTCAAATAATCAGCCGAAATCAAGTGAAAATCAATGCCTAAATACTCACCATCTATCGCATATCTCTGTGCTGAACCATGGATATGTCCATAGTAACATTTTTTTATATCGTTATCCTTTAATGTTTGAACAATTGGTTCTGATATTTCATTATTATAAACGGGAGGATAATGCAAAAACACAATTTTTTCGAGGTTTTTATCCTTAACTGACTTTATTGATGTGCTAATTCTCATAGCTTCTCTTGTCAAAATTTTGATATCGTGTTGCTCACCCTGTTCAAATAGCCAACCTCTTGAACCACAAACTGCAAAATTATCAACAGCAAAAGAATTGTTGTGAAGAATATTCAGGGTTTTCAAATTGTTTTCTTGAAAAAACTTCTCCATTTTGCTGACAGTAGTCCACCAATAATCGTGGTTTCCTTTTAAAATCAATTTTTTTCCGGGCAATTCTTCAATAAATTTAAAATCTTTAAGTGCCTCATCAAGGCTCATTCCCCAAGATACATCTCCGCTTATCACAACTGTATCATCATCGGTAACTAGATTATTCCAATTTTCTTTTATTTTATCAACATAGTTGCTCCAACCTTTAAATATATCCATAGGCTTTTCGCAAGCCAATGATAAATGCAAATCGCCTATTACATATAATGACATTTTATTCCTCCAATTTTAAATATTAAAACAACTATTTCTCCCAAAAAGCAGATTTAATATAATCATAACTCAAAACTTTGAACTCTCCATTTTCAGCTATGGTTATTTCAAAAACATCAAATCTAGGGTAATATTCCGGTGTATTTTTTTCAAGATAGCTTTTGGCAGCCTTTATTATGCGTTTTTGTTTTGCGTTGGTTACTGCATCAATTCCCGAAATCATTGAGTTTTTTTTGCGTGTTTTAACTTCTATAAATGCAATTTCATCATCGTCAGTTGCAATTATATCAACTTCTCCGCCTTTTATAGTGTAATTTCTCTCTTCAATATGAAGTCCCATTTCTGTCAGAATTTTTGCTGCAAAACTTTCACCCAAGCCACCTTTTTCTCTTGTTGAATTGCTAGTCATCACATAATTCCTTCTCAAACTTTTGACGTTTTTCTTCTATATTTTTAAGAAATGATAATCTATGACAATCCGATATTCCATACTTTAATATCTTAATATAATGGGCTTTTGTCGCATATCCCTTATGCTTTTCAAAATCATATTGAGGGTATTTTTCTGCTAATTCAGTCATATATTTGTCCCTGGACACCTTTGCCAAAATTGAAGCTGCTGATATTGAAGCGCTCAAGCTGTCGCCTTTAATGATAAACTCTCCATCAATGGAAAAATCAGGCAACATATTTCCGTCTACAAGTGCATAATCAGCCTTTATTTTAAGTCCCTCAACTGCTCTTTTCATAGCAAGTTTTGTGCCATTTAAAATATTGATTTCATCTATCTCTTTCTCTGTGGCAAATGCTACGCAATAAGCTATTGCTCGATTTTTTATTTCATCAAAAAGCTGATTTCTCTTTTTTTCACTGAGTTTTTTGGAATCATCAAGTCCCTCAATAATATCATCTGGGTTGAGTATAACAGCGGCTGCATAAACTGCACCTGCAAGTGGCCCTCTGCCTGCCTCATCAACCCCACATATTAATTTATATCTCTTTTCCATTGCTTTTGCTTCATATGAATAATTATTCATTATTTCAGTATTAGAGTTCATCTTCAACCTCTTCAAAATTTTCAGCTATTTCCTCGTTTTTAACATCAGTTGCTTTTGGTTTTGGCGGCATTTCCAATGTGAATTTTCCTAGTTTTCCGCCCCTATATTCGTCAACAATTGCGATTGCAGCTCTCTCGGTATTAACAACTCCGCCAGCCATTAGCATACCACGTTTTTTACCTACTAAAGCAAGTAATTCATAGCCGTCGAGTTCTTGTAATTCCTCTTTTGTGATTTTATATCTTTCAGTCAAACTTTGAACATATTCCCTCGACATTAGTTCCAAAAGACGTCTTGCAAGATGCTCAATGTCGATAACATCATCTTTTACCGCACCTGTGAATGCCAAAAGTTCTCCCACCTTTGGGTCATCAAACTTAGGCCACAAAACTCCCGGCATATCCAAAAGTTCAACTCCGTTTTCCACCTTAACCCATTGTTTATCCCTTGTAACTCCTGGTCTGTCTTCAACCTTAGCCTTTTTTTCTCCTGCTAAAGTGTTGATAAAATATGACTTTCCAACGTTTGGAATTCCCACAATCATCATACGAATTGGTCTTGTAAAAATGCCTTTTTGTGCCAATCGTTCAATCTTTGGTTTAATGACTTCACGAATTGTCGGAACAACCTTATTTATGCCCCTGCCTGACTTGCAATCCACAGCAAGTGTTGGAACATTGTAACTTTGGTAGTATTCTATCCATCTTTTTGTTGCATTAGGATCTGCCTCATCAGCCTTGTTAAGAACAATTATTCTTGGCTTATCCCCAACTATTTTTTCTATTTCAGGATTTCTGCTGCTTTTGGGAATTCTTGCATCACGAAGTTCAACAACTATGTCAACCATAGTTAAATTTTCCTTCATTATCCTTCTGGTTTTCGCCATATGCCCCGGGAACCATTGAACTGATACTGCTTCAGACATTTTTCCTCACCCCATTCTTAATTAATAAATATCCAAAATTTTAAATATATTTTTTATTTATTCTCAATTTTCAGCAATAAAATTATACACCATTTTATTATTATATCAAAAAACACTTGAAAATTCAACAAAAATTACTTTTCATTTTCTAAAAAAGAAGTAATATTCAATAATTTTTTATATATATAAATTTTTTTCAAATTATCTATTGACAAATGACCGCAAATAACGTATTATTTTGGAAAGCAACCGAGAGGATTTTTAAAATTCTGTGCTACCTTAATTCAATAACAACTTCACATTCTATTAAATGTGTTTGTAAATGGTAGATTACCTCGGGTTGCGTCCTTGGTATTTTTTTTTGCCAAAATTAGAGAAAAAATTAAAATTAACTAAAGGAGATTGATAGCTATGCTAAAAAACAGAAGTCTTATCGCCCCTACCGATTTTTCAATTTCAGAATTAGACGAAATTATTGAGCTTGCAAATGACATTATCCGCAGACCTGAATTTTATTCTCAGGCGTGCAAAGGTAAGTTATTGGCAAGCATTTTTTATGAGCCATCAACTAGAACAAAATTTTCTTTCGACTCCGCTATGTATAGACTTGGCGGAAATGTAATTGGTTTCAGTGACCCTGCAACTTCCAGCGCTGCCAAAGGCGAAACGCTGGCTGACTGTGCTAAGATTTTCTCCCAATATGCTGACATTCTTGTAATCCGTCACCCAAAAGAAGGTACTGCAAAACTCTTCAGCCACTATTCAGATTGCCCTGTTATTAACGCAGGCGATGGTGGCCACCAACACCCTACTCAAACCCTAACCGACCTTTTAACAATCAGTCAATTCAAAGGTAAACTTAACAATATGACAATTGGCGTTTGCGGTGACCTTAAATTCGGCAGAACTATTCACTCTCTCGTTAGCAGTATGTCAAGATATGACAACATTAAATTCATCTTTATTGCTCCTAATGAGCTAAAAATGCCAACTTATATCACTGATGCTTTAAAAGAAAAAAATATCCCTTACACCGAAACAACAAACCTTGAAGAAAGTATCCCAAACCTAGATGTACTTTATATGTCAAGAGTTCAACGTGAGAGATTTGTCAGTGAAGAAGAATATTTAAGACTAAAAGATGTCTTCATTCTAACATCTGAAAAAATGGCTTTAGCTAAAAAAGATATGATTGTTTTGCATCCACTGCCTCGTGTTACTGAAATTGCAACTGAAGTCGACAGTGACCCTCGTGCAAAATACTTCGCTCAAGCAAAATTCGGTATGTACGTTCGTATGGCTCTTATTATGAAACTTCTTGGTATTGATGAAACAAAATTAGGAGGTAATTTATAATGATTAATGTATCTAAACTAAAAAAAGGTATCGTTCTTGACCATATTAAAGCCGGACAAGGCTTTAAGATTTTCACTCAATTGGGACTTGATAAGCTCAACGATGTTGTTGTACTTATGAAAAACGTTGACAGCACAAAAATGGGCAAAAAAGACCTTATTAAAATTGAAACTGACGATTTTGACTTAAATCTTGACGTTTTGGGACTGATTAACCCTGGTATTACAGTTAATTATATCTCTGACGGCAAACTTGTTCAAAGCAAACACTTGACACTGCCTCAAAAAGTAACAGGTATTCTTAAATGTAAAAATCCTCGTTGCATCTCACAAGTTGAAAATCTTGGTGAAATGACATTTACTCTTGTTGACACTGAGAAAAAAGAGTACGCTTGCGAATACTGTGACTCCAGAACAAGCCTGTAAAACCAATTAAAACTTAAAAATATTATGCCCTTTGTAGATAACTGCAAAGGGCATTTTTTTCACCTATTTCGAGAATTTATGGCAAGCAATTTGTCTGCCGTCACTCATTTCTTTTAATATTGGCTTTTCTTTTATACATTTTTCAGTTGCATATTTACATCTTGATGCAAAAACGCAGCCTTTGGGAACTTTTGTCCTTGATGGAAGTTCACCGTCTAATATAATTCTCGGTTTTTCCTCTTCTGAGATATTAGTTAAGGAAGAAAAAAGTGCTTCAGTATATGGGTGAAGTGGCGTTTTACACAAAAGATTTGCATCGCCCAATTCAACAATTTCACCAAAATTCATAACGGCAATTCTGTCTGCCATATAGCCCACAACATTAAGATTGTGGGCTATAAACAAATATGTCAGATTGAATTTTTCTTGCAAATCCTTGAGCAAATTCAAAATTTGAGCCTGAATTGACATATCAAGTGATGAAACTGCCTCGTCACATACAACAAATGATGGGTTCAAAATCAATGCTATTGCTATTGCTATTCTTTGACGTTGACCGCCGGAAAGCTCGTGTGGCAACCTTTTTTTATAGGTTTTATCAAGTCCTACAAGTCCTAGCATTTCATCAATTATTTTTTCTCTTTCTTTTGAAGTTGAATCGATTTTGTGAATAATGAGCGGTTCTTCCAAAAGCCAACCTATTGTTTTTCTTGGATTAATTGAAGAATAAGGGTCTTGAAAAACAATTTGTATTCGTTTTCGCAACTCTTTTAATGCCGTACCCTTTGTCTTTGATAAATCAATTTTTGCATTTTCAAAATCGTAATAAATTTTTCCTTCACTTGGCTCTGTCAACTTCAAAAGCATCTCTCCGAATGTTGTTTTTCCGCAACCAGACTCCCCTACTAAGCCGAAAATTTCACCTTTATATATTTCTAAATTCAACGAATTTACAGCGTGAATTTTGTTGTTTTTATCGTCTTGATATATTTTCGATAAATTTTCAACTGTTATAAGTGGTTCATTTTCTTTTTTATTCATCAAACTCACCACATTTCTCATCATAAAGATGACAATAAACTGAAATGTCATCAATAATTTTTTCTTGTGGCATTAGTTCATTACAGATTTTCATACACTTTTCGCATCTCTTTGCAAAAGGGCAACCGACTGATTTTCTTTCCTCAATTGATGGTACAAAACCTTTTATTGTGGAAAGTCTTTCACCTCTTTTTTTGACGTTTGGTATTGATTTAATAAGTCCGATTGTGTACGGGTGAAGAGGATTTTTGATTATTTTTTCTGTGTCACCACTTTCCACAATTCTCCCTGCATACATTATATATGATTTACTGCAAAGTTCTTTTACCAATCCTAAATCGTGGGATATAAGCAAAATTGCAGTTTCACTATCTTGGTTCAGCTTTTTCAAAAGCACCATTATTTGTGCTTGAATTGTGGCATCAAGTGCCGTTGTTGGTTCATCTGCAATCACAAGTTCAGGATTATTTATAAGAGCCATTGCAATCATAATTCTTTGACGCATACCTCCCGAAAGGCTGTGTGGGTACGAATTATATAGCTTTTCAACATCTGATAATCCCACTTTTTTCATAATATCATATGTCATAGTTTTAGCTTCTTTTTTTGTTATCTTCTCTATTTTTATGTTTTCTTGAATTTGCACTCCAACTTTCATTAATGGATTTAATGAAGTCATTGGCTCTTGAAAAATCATAGAAATATTTTTGCCTCTGTATTTGTTCCAGTCATTTTCGCTGAGATTATCCATATTGTCCCCGAGAAAATTAATATGTCCACTTTCAATAATTGCATCATCTGGTAAAAGTCCGATTGCCGATAGCGCTGTGACAGTTTTTCCGCAGCCGGACTCACCGATTAATCCGGTCATTTTGCCTTTTTGAGCAGAGATTGTAACGTCTTTCACAACATTATATATATTATTATTTTCTTTGAACGATATTGTTAATTCGTCAATTTGCAAAACTGAGTTTTCAGGGGTATTACTCATATATTATTCTCCCCTTTTGTTTCAATCTGTTGGCAGCCGTCTGCGATAAGATTAAATCCCATAGCTAATAATGTGATTGAAATTGCCGGAATAAACACATACCATGGTGCTTGCAATATAACGTTTTGTGCCTCGCTAAGCATCTTTCCAAAGCTAGGCATAAGCGGATTTGCACCTAATCCAAGATAGCTTAATCCAGCCTCGCTCATAACTGCTGACGAAAAGCTTAAAGAGCAAGTCACAATAATTTCCGAAGTTAAATTTGGCAAAATATGAATGAACATAATTCGGAATATTCCTGCACCTCTTGCCCGAGTTGCTTTCACATAATCCAAATTTTTATTTTTTAGGAAACCGCTCCTTGTTATCCTTGCAAAACGTGGCATTGACATAATAGCCAATGCAAAAATAATGTTGATTGTATTGCTGCCAAAAACGGCAATCATCATAAGTGCAATAAGTATTCCTGGGAATGCCATTTGTGTATCAATCAATTTTTCAATAATTTCATCAGCAATTCCACCAAAATATCCTGCAATACTTCCAAGTATTCCACCAAAAAAAAGTCCTATTGCAACAGTTGAACCGCCAATTATGAATGAAATTCTTGCTCCAACCATCAATCGGCTTAGAATATCTCTCCCCAGATTATCTGTGCCAAGTAAATGCTCTTTTGAGAAAAAATCCAATTTATTTGCAACGTCAATTTCTGCAAAGTCATATGGAGTGTAAAATAGTCCCACAAGCATAATCAATAAAACTATACCAATCATTATACAGCCAGATACTATACTTATATTTTTACAGTATTTATTATTAATTTTCAACAATTTTCACCACGTTCCGCCATATTATTTCACTCTTATTCGTGGGTCTATTAACGAATAAAGCATATCCACTAAAAAATTACAAATAACTACAATGACTGCAAGATAAAGCACTAACCCTTGAATAAGCGGCAAATCTCTTGTTGCAATTGATGTTGCAATGAGCTTTCCAATTCCGGGCAAGGAAAAGACATTTTCAATTATTATGCTCCCGCCCAAAATATCCGCTACCAACATTCCAAGCATTGTTATTGCAGGTACAAGGGAATTTCTCAGAATATGCTTTTTCAATATCTTACTTTGTGAAAAGCCTTTGCTTCTTGCAGTTTTGACATATGGCTGCTGCTTTTCATTTTCAATACAAACTTTAACATAACGCATTAATATTGCCGAAGAACCGATTGAAATAGCAACTGATGGCAATATCATAGTTTTTAAATATTCTATTGGGTTCACGCTAAAAGCAGTGTACCCCATTGATGGAACAAGTTTTAGCCAAACTGAAAACACACTGATAAGCATTATTCCAATACAAAACGACGGAATAGACAAGCCCATTTGTGATATTACAGACAAAATCACTGCTGTTTTCTCGCTATGTTTCATAGATAGAAATATTCCCATAGGTATTCCAATTAGAATTGTCAGCAATATTGACAATACCGACAATCCTGCTGTCACCCCAAATGCACTGGAAATTAAACCTGAAACAGGCTGATGATATCTATACGACATTCCTAAATCGCCCTTAAACAGATTTTTAATCCAATTAAAATACCTTGTTAGCGGTGGCAAATTTAGCTGGAGTTCTTTTTCAAGTGCAATAATTTGTTCGGGTTCAGCATTAACACCAAGGATTATTTCCGCCGGATTTTGTGGCATTAATTGGAAAACTGCAAATGTTGCAAGTGAAACTAAAAACATTGTTATAACTAATCCTGCTATCTTTTTGAAATAATATTTCATATGCAACGCCACCCTCTTTATGTATAAAAATTTCGCAAATAGCCTAAAAGCTGTGGAAGGATTTTCGCCTATCCACAGCTTTTTCATTTACTGAGATTAAAATATTATTCAAAATATAGCTTAGAAAAATCAATAAAATTTATTGGATAAAAAGTATAACCCTTTAAATCTTTTCTTGATGCAACTGTTAAATTAGGGTCACAAATATAAACTGAAGCGGATTTTTCTGTTAAAATTTTCTGTGCTTCTTTATATTGTGCAGCTCTTTTTTCTACATCTAACTCAACCGCTGCGGAATTAACAAGTTCATCATATTTTTTATCGCTAAATTTGATAAAGTTCTTTTTATAATCAGTGGTATATCTAATGAGAATATCGTTAGGGTCTAATTTTCCTCCGAAAGCTACAACAGTAGATTGATATTCTGCTTTTGAGTAGACTTTGTCAAGCCATGTTGCCCATTCAATTATCTCAACATCTGCATTAATTCCTATTTTCTTTAGTTGTTCAACCAAAATTTGAGCAGAATCAATATGTTGCTGATAATTTCCCGGAACTGTTATTGTCATATCAAAACCGTTTTCATATCCTGCTTTTTTCAAAAGTTCCTTTGCCTTTTCTATGTCAAAACTGTAGACATTAGAAAGTTCATTGTTGTAATACTCTTGCATTACAGGGCTGAAATTTGAAAAAAGCTCAGTTGCATAGCCTCCGAATGCTCCATCTATTATTTCTTTTTTATTAACTGCATAGTTAATTGCTTTTCTCACATCTTCATTATCAAATGGTGCAACTTCATTGTTAAAAGCGAATAATTGAACCATATTTTGTGGAGAAGTGTAAATATCAAACTTATCTTTAAGTACTTTTGCATCATCAGGTGTCACTGAGGCAATATCAAGTTGTCCGGATTGTACTGCCGATACAACAGCACCAAAATCCGTCATAACATATACTTCTGCTCTATCTATTTTAGGCATTTTTTCTTTATCATAATATGCCTTATTTTTATTTAATACAATTTTTTGACCGGGTATGTATTCTTCAAATGTAAATGGACCTGTACCAACAGGCTTTGTTTCCTGTTCATTATAATCACAAGGCAAAATCGCAACTTTATTCAAACCTAGAAATGAAGATGATGACTCTTTTAATTTCATAACAAAAGTAAAATCATCAGTAGCTTCAATACTTGTAACTGATTGGAATTTTTTTGTGAGTGCTTCCTCTCCGCCCAATCCTGTCAACGCATTGTAGGAGTACAGCACATCTGCGGAAGTCATTTTTTTGCCATTATGAAATGTTACATCATTTCTTAGAGAAAATGTGTAAGTCAATCCATCTTCGGAAATTTTCCATTCTTTTGCAAGGCAAGGAATTAACTCACCTTTTTCATTGAATGACAAAAGTCCTTCAAATACATTTAAGAATATTGCGTTTGTATCTGCTGCAGCGGATTTCCAAGGGTGTAAATTATCAGGTTCTGCTGCAATGTTCGTGCGTACAACCTTTTCTTTTTTAACTTCATCAATGTTTTTTTCAACTTTTGTACAGCCTGTTAAAAAACAAGTCAAAGTCAATGCAAGTACAAGTGTCATCGCAATTAGTTTTTTCATTTTTTTAACCTCTTTTTGATTAATTTTGACGAGTAAAAAATTACTTCGCCGTAATATTTGTATTCAACAGATTTATTCGCACAGCTTAATTAATATTTTCAGAAGTGTAGCAAAAAATTTCACTCACTCATTATTTTAAAAATATCCGATTTTTTAATAAAATATGCGAACAGTCATTTTAAGGCTTGTATGCTTATTATTCTCAATTTCATCTCCTAATCTTGCTAAACTTTCAAATAACTTGTCCTATTGAATTACATTGCTATTTTAACGTTTTTTATTGAAAATATCAATAGTAAATATTTTTTTATTTTAATTATATTATTTGAATAAATATATGCACAAAAGGTAATGATAAATTTGAGGTGATGATATGAATGAAGCTTTTGCAAGGCTTAATGAAAAAGAAATTAATGTAATCAATAACGCACAAGCAGAGCTAAAAAATCAAACCGGAAATAATATTGTTTTAGTTGCGTATTGTGTTGACAATAATAAAGGAGGAAATATTAATGACAAAGCTAAATTGTAATGTTTGTGATTGTGCAAGTAACAAGGAAAATCATTGTTGTAGACCTAGTATTGATGTTGAAGGTACAAATGCGTGTTCATGTTGCGAAACAACTTGTCACTCTTACGAACCTAATCCCAGCGGTGCTACAAACAGCACTTCATTTTCCAACGTAAATTCAACTCTTGACGTTTCTTGCCACGCACAAACTTGTGTGCATAACAACAGCGGTAAGTGTAAAGCAGGCTCAATAAGCATTGCTCAAGGCACAAATGGTACTGAATGTGCTTCATTCCAAAGCAAAAACTAACAAAAAAGTGCAGTGGCAACAGCTACTGCACTTCAATTTTTTCTTTTATAAAACTTTCATCATATAATATTTTTGCGTAATTATTTTTTATAATTTCCTTGCTGACTATCTGACCTGTTTGAGAGTTAATTGTTGTTCTAACAACCTTTCCAACACGATAAACACTATCATCTTTTCTTTCAAAATGCTCATCTTCGCTTTTGATATGATAGGTTTGAATTGGCTTTTTATCGCAATAAATCTCTCCGCATAAATATTTATCGTCCACATAAGTTATTAGCTGATATGTATTTTCAGTAGTATTTTTAAAGCGATAATCAAGATAGTTATACATTATAGATGTACCTGTTCCGAAAGGAATTGTCCTCCCATAATCGGGAAACATATCTATACCATCGTGATGATGATGTTCAATTATTTCAAGGGGTGTATGCAAAATCAGCCAATGAATCAAATTTGTAAATTGGCACATTCCCCCACCAATATCCTTGGAAACCTCACCGCAATTTATAGTCAAACCCTCTTTATATCCCTTTTTGGTGCTACAATTCCCAATTAAATGCCAAAACGAAAATATCTCGTTGGGTTTAATGATTACTCCATTTATATGAGGGGCGGCAATTTTAAGATTTACAGCTTTATTTTCTTGCAAAGCACTGTCAACATTGCCTAGTTTTCTTCTTATAAGTGAATTCGACGCATAAACTTTATAAGGCAATTTTTCCTCACTTTTTTGCGAAGAAAAATTTCTGCAAGATAAATCCTTTAATGAGCGAAAAATTCTGCACTTTGCTCTCGATATTTTATAGGTTAATGGACTTATTTGGCAAAATAATTTGCGTTTCATTAAATTCACCTTGATTTCTTTGTATATAAGTACTATAATGTATTATAGGTTATATATATGACATTTGCAACATATTAAGTTCCTTTGCAAATATTATTTTATGTTTAATTTTTTTGTCAAAAAGTATTGCATTTTATTTCTTAATATGATAAAATACCAATGTTATGTACACATTTGGATTGAAAGAGGTGACATTTACAATGAAAAAGGGAATTCATCCTGACTATAAGCCAACAACAATAACTTGTGCTTGTGGCGAAGTCATTGAGACATCTTCTACAAGTAAGGATATTAAAGTAGAAATTTGTTCAAAGTGCCATCCGCTATTCACAGGCAAACAAAAGCTTGTTGATACCGGTGGTCGTGTTGACAGATTTAAAAAGCGTTTTGGAATGGAAAAGTAATTTTATACAAAAGCTTTTCAGGGCGGTGCATCATAAGTGCGCCGCCCTAATTTCACTATTTAAAAGAGGTGAATAAATTGGAATATTCAACAATTGAGGGTTCTGCTCAGGACGAATTTGTCGAAAAACGTTCCAGATTTATCGGATATGTGAAAAACGTTACATCTGAAGAAGAGGCAATGGATTTTGTTAATTCTATACGTGGAAAAAATCGTGATGCTAGCCATAATGTCTACGCATACATACTTCGCAATGGGCAAATAAAACGATATTCAGATGATGGTGAACCTCAAGGAACTGCGGGTATTCCAGTTTTAGACGTACTTCAAAAGCAAGAACTAACTGACATATGTGCTGTTGTCACAAGGTATTTTGGAGGTGTTCTTCTTGGCGGCGGAGGATTGGTGCGAGCTTATTCTCATACTGTAAAGATTGCATTGGATTGTGCAGCCATCAAGGTTATGTCCCCTTGTACTGAGCTTTTGTTGGATATGGACTACACCTTGTACGGAAAAGTAACCTATATTCTTCCAAAATATTATATTAAAACTATTGAAAGCGATTTTGGTGCAACTGTCAAACTGAAATTGCTTATTAAAGACGAGTATATTTCACAATTTAAAAAAGAATTGACAGAAATAACTTCGGGAAATGTTCTCCCCAGAGAATGTGAAAAATATTATGCCTCTATTTTAGAAAACTAAAATTTCTTGTTTATCAAAATAATATATTTATTGACAAATATTCTTATAAAAAAGATTTTTTTTATAAGAATTAAAGGATTTTTGTTTTTTGTTGCGTATAATATATTGTAAAGTTATTTTGAAACTATATTGAAAAGTGGTGTTTTTTTGACCATTAGAGAACAATTGGAAGAAAATGAAACGAAAATTTTTTCACAATATGCCTGCTTGTCAAAAAATACAATTGGCAGAGAAAAAGATGAAGAAAAATGTCCATTGAGAACTGAATTTCAAAGAGATAGAGATAGAATTTTGCATTGTAATGCTTTTAGACGTTTGATGCACAAAACTCAAGTTTTTCTTTCTCCCCAAAGTGAACACTATCGAACAAGACTCACTCACACTCTTGAAGTTGCTCAAATTGGGCGAACTATGGCTCGTGCTTTGGGACTGAATGAAGATTTAGTTGAAGCTGCTTGCCTCGGACACGATTTAGGCCACACACCTTTCGGTCACGCAGGCGAATTTGCACTAAGAGAAATTTGTCCCTATGGATATGTTCACGCAGAGCAAAGTGTTCGAGTTGTGAAATATATTGAACGTGACGGAAACGGTCTTAATCTAACCGAAGAGGTTATTGATGCGATTGCCTGTCATTCTTCAGGTAAAGAAGCATCTACCTTAGAGGGAAAACTTGTTAGATTTGCTGACAAAATAGCATATATGAATCACGACATTGAGGACTCAATTCGTGCAGGAATTTTGTCTGACAATGATATCCCTTGGAACATAAAATACACTGTTGGAAAAACAAAATCCGAAAGAATAACAGCTTTTATTACATCAGTTGTTGAAAACAGTACAGATGATATTAAAATGGCTGATGATATACAAAAATGCTTTACTGAACTTAAAACATTTCTATTTGATGAAGTTTATAATAACTCTTTGGCTAAAAATCAAGAGGGAAAAGCCAGAGAACTCGTTAAAACTTTATATAAATATTATTTTGAAAATATCGATAAATTGCCTGATAACTACAAAATCATTGCTGATAAATGGGATAATTCACGTGCAGTTTGTGATTATATTTCGGGTATGACTGATAAATATGCAATTGATTTATACGAAAGCTTATTTATTCCAAAAGCTTGGGTAATTTAATTTAACCGGGAGGTGTTGAGGTTGATTCCTGAAAGCTTTATCGAGGATTTGAAATACCATTGTGACATTGAATCAACCATTTCATCATATGTTAATCTGAAAAAAAATGGTCGAACTTACAAAGGTTTATGCCCATTTCATTCAGAAAAATCCCCATCGTTTACTGTTTACCCCGAAAATCAATCTTTCTATTGTTTTGGTTGTGGAGTTGGCGGTGACGTTGTCACATTTATCAAAAAAATCGAAAATATTGAATATGTTGAAGCCCTTAAATTTTTGGCTGAAAAAAGCAATATACCCTTTCCTGAAGATAGCTTTGATGACAGTGCATCAAGACTTAAATCTGAAATACTTGCAATCAATCGTGAAACAGCAAGATTTTATCACAGTATTTTGCGTTCAGATGAGGGAAAAGCAGCACTTGATTATCTTCTTGAAAGAGGTCTTTCCGGCAAAACAATTGGAAAATTCGGTATTGGCTACGCCCCTGACACTTGGGACAAGCTAAGAAATCATCTCGCATCTAAAGGATTTTCCGATTTTGCAATGTCTTGTGCATTTGTTGTGAAAGAAGGGAAAAATAAAAGTGTATACGATGTTTTTCGCAACAGAATTATTTTTCCTATAATAGATTTACGTGGAAATGTTATTGCATTTGGCGGAAGAATTTTAAGCGGAGATGGTCCTAAATATTTGAACTCGGGTGACACTCCCCTGTTCAAAAAAAGCAGAAATTTGTTTGCTTTAAATTTAGCTAAATCCACCAAAGAACCTCGTATGATTTTAGCTGAGGGATATATGGACGTTATTTCCTTGCATCAAGCAGGATTTGATAATGCTGTTGCCACTCTTGGAACTGCTCTAACTCCCGAACAAGCCAGAATTATCAACACCTATACAAGTGAAGTTGCAATTGCCTACGATTCCGATGAAGCCGGACAAAAGGCAACTAAACGTGCAATCAAGCTTTTTGATGAAACAGGAATTAAAGTTAAAGTAATCTCCATTAATGGAGCAAAAGACCCCGATGAATACATAAAGAAAAATGGTGCAACTCGATTTAAACTACTTGTTGAAGGAAGTGCAGGTGCAACCGATTATGCAATTGAAAAAATTTTTGCTAAATATGACGTTGAAACGCCGTCGGGTAAGGTGCAATTTTTAGATGAATTTTGCAAGTTTATCTGTGATGGGATTGGCCCTATTGAAAGAGATGTTTATATTTCTAAAATCGCCAATCAGCTATCAGTTGACAAAGAAGCAATAAAACTTCAAACTGAATCCGTTTACAAGAAAAAACTAAAGCAAAAGAAATATTCTGACGAACGCAACCTTAAAATTTTTACACAAGAAGCACCAAAAAAATCAAAAGACCCTCAACGTTCTAAATTTATAAAATATGCCCTTGCAGAAGATAATCTTATTGCTATTCTTATTAAAAATCAAGATTTCTTCAAGAAAATAACCAA
Organism: Oscillospiraceae bacterium; assembly: GCA_036635475.1. Classification (GTDB taxonomy): domain Bacteria; phylum Bacillota; class Clostridia; order Oscillospirales; family Ruminococcaceae; genus JAHHUA01. Next base: position 35,714 of record JAVWQH010000012.1, read on the forward strand.
AATTGAACCAACTGAATTTTTGACAGATAGTAACCGCTCAATTTATGAAGTTGTATATAACCGCTTACTTTCAAATAAAAGTGTGGATTTAAGCTGTTTGAGTGCAGACTTAAACGAAGAACAACTCTCACATTTAAGCTATATACTAGCCGGAAATTCAGGAAAAAATTACAGCTTAGACAATGCAGAAGAATTTATCAAAATAATTAAATCCTTTGATACACTGACAGACCCATCGAATATTCTAAAAACATCTGATGAAGATTTGTCAAATTACATTAAAGGACTTGGAATTAAGCAAAAATAGGAGGAATGAATTTTGGCAATAAGTGATAAAAAATCAGCTTTGCGTGAATTAATGGAAATAGGTAAACAAAGGGGTAAACTCACAACCAAAGAAATAACAGATGTTCTTGAGGAACTAAATTTTGATATGGAACAACTGGACAAGTTCTATGACACATTGGACAACTACAACATTGAAATTATTGATGATTCAACATCTTCAATTGACGGTATTTCTTCTGACCAAAAAGATGACCCTCAAGAGTTGGAAATTGCACTTTCTGCTGAAGGAATTAACATTGATGACCCTGTAAAAGTCTATCTAAAAGAAATAGGCAGAGTACCTTTGCTTTCTGCTGACGAAGAAATTAACCTTGCCACTCGTATGATGAATGGTGATGAAGACGCAAGAAGAAAGCTTGAAGAAGCCAATTTACGTCTTGTTGTAAGTATTGCTAAAAGATACGTTGGAAGAGGTATGCAATTTTTGGATTTAATTCAAGAAGGCAACCTCGGCTTGATTAAAGCTGTTGAAAAATTCGACCATACCAAGGGATTTAAGTTTTCAACTTATGCAACATGGTGGATTAGACAAGCAATTACAAGAGCTATTGCTGACCAAGCTAGAACAATTCGTATCCCTGTGCATATGGTTGAAACCATCAACAGAGTTAAAAAAGCCAGTTCTCAACTTTTGCATAAAAATGGACATGACCCATCTGCTGAAGAAATTGCTGATGAAATAAATATGCCTGTTGAAAAAGTTAGAGAAATTATGCGTGTTGCTCAAGAACCTGTTTCTCTTGAAACTCCTATCGGTGAAGAAGAAGACAGCCATTTAGGCGATTTTATTGAAGATGATAATGCTCCTGCACCTGCTGAAGCAGCTTCTCACACTCTTCTTCGTGAACAATTAAGTGATGTTCTTAAAACTTTAACTCCAAGAGAAGAAAAAGTTTTGAAACTTCGATTTGGTCTTGAGGACGGCAGAGGACGCACACTTGAAGAAGTTGGCAAAGAATTTAACGTTACTCGTGAACGCATACGTCAAATTGAAGCTAAAGCTTTGAGAAAACTAAGACACCCAAGTCGCTCTAAAAAACTTAGGGACTTTTTGGATTAACAGTAATTTATAAAAAGGAGTTTTGTAATGCAAATGACTCTTGAGGCTGATTATGCCGTTAGAATTGTGATGTTTCTTGCAAAAAGCAATAAGCGACTTGATGCTAAAACTATTGCTGAAAATACAAATGTCACATTGAGATTTTCTCTCAAAATTTTAAGAAAATTAGTCGGATCTGATATAGTTAAATCCTTCAAGGGTTCAACAGGTGGCTATGAACTTGCAAGAAACCCAAAAGATATCACGCTTTATAGTGTTGTGGAAACTGTTGAGGGCAATTTTGCTATATGCCGCTGTTTAAACCCTGACTTTGTTTGCACTCATAGCGTTCACAATGGTATTCCTTGTAAGGTTCAAAAAATTTACGATGAGATTTCTAATGTTGTTAAAGAAAAATTGCAATCCGTTAATTTTGCGGAACTTATTGACAATAACTCTTGTAAATAGTCAAAATACATACTTCTAAATACAATGAAATGAGGGCAACATCTTGAAGATGTTGCCCTCATTAATTTTGTGATTTATTATTTTATCATTTCATCAAGCTTATGAGAAATATTATCGAGCCAATCGCCTTCAAATAATTCTATCATACCTTGGTCACAAGCCGCTGACAATTTTGGTTCAACTGGAATTTGTCCCAAAACATCAATCTTATTTTCATTTGCAATTTCGTCAATATGGCTCTCGCCGAAAACTCTAAGTTTTTTGTTACAATCAGGACATTTAACATAACTCATATTTTCAACAATACCCAAAATTGGAATATTCATCTTTTCTGCCATTTTAACTGCTTTAGAAACAATCATAGAAACAAGTTCTTGTGGAGAAGTTACAATAATAATTGCATCAACTGGGATTGATTGGAAAACAGTCAAAGGAACATCGCCTGTTCCCGGAGGCATATCAATGAACATAAAGTCAACATCGTCCCATATAACATCGCTCCAAAATTGCTTAACTACTCCGGCAATAACCGGACCTCGCCAAATAACAGGGTCAGTTGGGTTTTCAACCAATAAATTAAGGGACATAATTTTAATGCCTGTTTTGCTTTCCATTGGGAAAAGTCCACTTGCATTACCTTGTGCATGGCCTAAAACGCCAAACATTTTGGGGATAGATGGACCTGTTATATCAGCGTCCATTATTGCTGTTGCATAGCCACTTCTTCTTGCCATTACTGCTGATAAACCCGTTACAAGAGATTTACCAACTCCGCCTTTACCGCTTACAATACCAATTATTTTTTTAATATGGGAAAGTTCATGGGGCTTTTCCAAAAAGCTTTCAGCTTTACGCTCTCCACAGTTTTCAGAGCATTGTGAACAATTATGGGAACAATTTTCGCTCATACTTATCACCTATCCTTAAAAACAGATTAAATTTATCATATTAAAACAAAGACAAAAGTCTATTATTTCGTTAGACTTAATGTTACCACTGTTTATGGAATATGTCAATATCATTGAAATATTTACTACAATACTTGTCGATTTTCATTGTAATTTAGCAAAATTATAGTGATGTTTTGGTTCTTGGGTCATTTGCAAATCTAACTTTTAAAGCGGATAATTCACTATCAACAACTTGCAGCATCGTTGGAATATCAATATGCTGAGGGCATTTTTCCACGCAACTATTGCAAGTTACGCACATATGCGGCTTGCTTTCCTCATTAAAATAGCCATAATATTCACTATAGGTTCTCCACGCATTTCCAAACATTTTATAGTCGTTATATATCTTGAAAATTCTTGGAATATCAACACCTCTAAAGCAAGGCATACAATATTTACAGCCTGTGCAAGGAATTGTTGAAAGTGACACTAAATTGTCAACTACTTTTTCCACAACACAACTTTCTTCTGTTGAAAGTTCAAAATCTCCGCTTAATGTTTCAATATTTTCAACCATTTGTTCCATTTCAGACATTCCAGAAAGTACCACCTTGACATTTGGCAATTGTGCCACCCATCTAAGCGCCCACGAGGAATAGGATTTTTGACTATCAGCTTCTATAAATGGTTTAGCTATTTCATCAGATAAATTCGAGAGAAATCCTCCTCTTAATGGCTCCATAACAACGCAAGGAATTTCCCTTTCCTCAAGCATTTTATAAAGTTTATCTGAACCCATTATTCTATCATCTATATAGTTAGTTTGAATTTGTGCAAAGTCCCAACTATAGCCGTCTACGATTTCTTCGTAGTTTTCCCATCTGTCGTGAAAGGAGAAACCAATAAATTTAATTTTTCCCTCTGCCTTTTTTTCTTCAAGAAATTTTAGAAGTTCTATTTTAACGCATTTTTTATATCTTTCAAGATTAATTGAGTGTATGAGATAAAAATCAAAATAATTTGTTTGCAATCTTTCCAATTGCTCATTAAATATTTTTTCCATATCCTCACGTGTATTGATTAGCCAACTGGGCATTTTTGTTGCTAGAAGATAGCTTTCACGAGGGTATTTTTGCAATGCCTCACCCAAAAATTCCTCTGACTCGCCTTTTAAATATGTATAAGCTGTATCGAAATATGTAATACCGTTTTCGATTGCATAATCAACCATTTTTTGCGCTTTTTCCCTATCAACAACTCCATTTAAAAGGGGCAAACGCATACAGCCAAAACCCAATTGCGAGGATTTTACATTTAATTTTTCAAATTCAGTCATTCTCATTTTATATTCACACTCCGTTTTAAATCGTGATTTCAACAGCATTACTATAATTTGCAAGCCATAAAATCATTTATTTTTTGTAATATTATATAAATGGCTTAGACAAAATATTTTTCAAACATCTCGCCTAAGCCAAATTGACTATGAGTTGCTAATTGTATTGTCTATTTCTTCTTTTGGAATTTTAAGCCATTTACCTCTCTTATAGTAAATGATAAACATAATTGAAGTCACAAACCATGTAAACGGATAGCTGAAACATACAGTTGCCAATGTGTGACTTTGTGGAACAACAATGAAACTCCACAGAACACGAAGTATGCAAATACCAAATAATGTAACCATAGTTGGCGTAAACACATCTCCAACTCCACGCATTGCACCGGACATTATTTCAACTGCTACGTATGCAAAATAGAAAGGTGCTTGTATTTTAACAATATAAATTCCAATTTGAATTACATCAATATCAGCACAGAATAAGCGATAAACGAATGGTGCTGCCAAAATTGTCAAAGCCGAAAGAATAATTGTAACAACAGTTGTCATTATCATACAAACTTTTATGCTTTCCTTAACTCTATCGTATTTTTTAGCGCCAAAATTTTGACCTGTAAATGTTGTGATTGCTATGCCGAATGAGTTTACTGTCATCCAATAAACCGCATCAATCTTGCCATATGCAGTCCAAGCTGCTATGACATTCGTTCCAAATGAATTTATATCCGATTGAATTATTACATTTGACAATGAATACATAATTGATTGAAAACCTGTTGGTATGCCTATTTTAAACATTTGCAATAATATTTTCATATCAACACTTAATTTTTTCAGTGTAAATTCAAATTGTGGATAGCTCAATTTTAGTGAAACCAAAACTAAAATTGCACTTAAAAACTGAGAAATAATAGTTGCCCAAGCAACACCTTCAACTCCCATTCCAAATCCAACAACGAACAAAATATCTAAAACAACGTTGCAAACGCTTGCAGCAATTAAGAAATACAGTGGACGTTTTGAATCGCCCATAGCTCTCAAAATACTCGAGCCAACATTATATATCAAATTAAAAATAACACCATAAAAATAAATTCGTAAATATGCTGATGAATGGACTAATATTTCTTCAGGTGTACCCATCCATTTTAACAAATAAGGTGAAAGCGGTATACCAATTACCATCAAAATAACTCCGCTTGCAATTGCAAAAGAAATTGCAGTATTAACTGAACGTTTTGCATTTTCATCATCTCTAGCCCCATAATATTGTGCAATAACAACACTGCAGCCTGATGAAATTCCAACAAAAAACCCAACTAAAAGATTGATTATTGCAGCAGCAGGACCACCAACAGAGGCAAGGGCTTCCGTTCCAACATAGTTTCCAACAACAACAGCATCGACAGTATTATACATCTGTTGAAAAAATGTTCCAAACCAGATTGGAAAGAAAAATGCTAAAAGTTGTTTTGGAATATTGCCGTTAATAATTTTATTTTCCTTCATAATAATCCTCCTCACTACAAATTATACTTATATATCTAGCTATAATGCTAGCATATCATTAGAATTAAATATTGTCAATACTTACAATATTTATTTGTTATATTGTCTAAAACGTAGAATTGTATTTACAATTAACTATAACAACGATACAGCCATTCAAGTATTTACTATGATTATTAACAAGTTATTTTAATTAATTGCAGATTATCTTATTATAGTAAATTATTGCTTACTACTAATAATAATACATAAATATTAATAATTTACAAATATTTTTGTATTTACTATAGATTTTATGATTTTTTATGGTATAATTAGATATATTAAATCGTATTATATATTTTATCTTTGAACATTATTATTATGGAAGTAGGTTGTAAATATGATTATTAATGCTACAAGAGAGTTTAATTTACTTAAAAAGCTCGGCTTTGAACGTCAAGCCGGAACTGATATGGAATTAAAAGCTGCTCATATGATTGAAGACGAAATTAAATCTGCCGGCTCAACTGCTATAATTGAACCATTTGAAATTACCGATGCTGTTATTGAAAAAGCTGAACTTGAAGTTCTTGAGCCATACAATAAAAAATATACTGTAACCGCTTACAAACGTTGCCTAAATACTGATGATAACGGCTTAATCGCTGATTTCGTCTACATTGAAGATATGCTTGATGTTTCACTTGCTGATGTTAAGGACAAAATCGTGTTAGTCAATGGATATATGCGCCTTGCCTCTTATCGCAAGCTCATTAAAGCCGGTGTTGCAGGATTTATTTCTATGACAGGCTCTTTACTTGACACTCAAGAAGACTCTGACCTTTTCACAAGAAAAATCAGAGAAACTATGGACGATATTGGATTTATTCCTGCTGTTAATATCAGAATATCAGATGCTTTTGAACTTGTAGCGCAAAAAGCTTCAAAAGTGAAAATGACTGTCAAAAATGAAAAGGTAAATCGAACTTCTCATAATGTTATTGCTGAAATTAAAGGCACAAAATATCCTGACGAAATTATATCTTTTGGAGCACATTATGACTCCGTTGAATTTTCAACAGGTGTTTATGACAACGGTGCTGGCTCGGTTATTAACCTTGAAATTTTTCGCCATTTTCTGGCTAATCCACCAAAAAGAACACTTAAATTTATGTGGTATGGTTCAGAAGAAATTGGACTTCTTGGCAGCAAGGCATATGTTGAAATGCACGAAAAAGAACTTGAAAAGCATATCTTGATGATTAATGTTGACGTTGCAGGCCCTGTAATAGGTTCTGAATCTCTTGTTATGATTGCTGACAACAGCTTTGTCAACTTTGCTGACGCATATATGAGAATTAAAGGTCACCCTGTTAAAGTAAGACAAGACACATATTCAAGTGACTGTATTCCTTTTGCAAACTGCGGTATTCCCGCCATTAACTTTATGCGTTTTGGACCTCAAGGTGCTGCATTTATTCATTGCCGCAATGATGTTATTGAATACTTGTCACAAGATGCACTGGAAAGAACAACTATATATACTCTTGATTTTTGCGAAAACATCATAAATTCTGTCGCATTCCCTCTTGAACGCAAAATTCCTAAAGAGATGGTTGAGGCTGTTGATAAATATTTATCTAAGACACTTATAGAAGAAATAAAAAAAGAAATCGGCAAAATATAAAATAGTACCAAAATCATTAAATGATGTGCTAAAAATTGTCTTTTGCACATCATTTTTTGGCTAAAACAGAAAATTGTACTTAAATATATTGATTTTGTATTTTTTCTCTTTATATTTGTTGCATTTTCTGTTAAACTATCAATATTACATTTTATTAGGAGGTTTTTATTATGAAGGCATTTGATACAATTAACAAAATCGAACTTGAAGTTGACGATAAAGAACTTATTCGTCTAATGGTTGAAGAAAACAGACAGGTTGACTTTATTCTTGCTGAAGAACAAACCGACTCTGACGGATACTTAACTTGGGACGTTGAACATTGGTGTACAGTCGATGGTAAGCGTTTTATCCGCACATATGCTCTCAAAGGCAGAGAACTTCGTGACAGTACAACTCATAATATTTATGATATTCGTACTGACTTTACTCCTGAGAAAGCTGCAAAAGTTCAACTTAGCTAATTATTATAATCAAAAATATGACAGTTGATTAATTTCATCTGTCATATTTTATATTTAAAAAGGCTTTGCAATTGATTTTGATACAATTGCAAAGCCTTTAAACTATATTTAATTATGTTCTGTCGAAACTATACATCCAATCAGATTTAAGATAATAAATCAAGAAGATAATGGAACTTAATGTCCAAGTTAATGGATATGCCCAAAAGACAACTTGAATTTGTGGGATAAATCTTGTAACCACAGTTATATAAGACACCCTGATTATACACCAACAAACAAGCATAACTAACATTGGAACAATTGACTTGCCTGCTCCTCTTAAAATTCCTGCTACGCAATGGGAAAAAGCAAGCAATACATAAAATAAAGCTATTGTATGAGCTTGAGAAGTACCGAATGCTACAACTTCCGCTTCACTATTGAAAATTGAAATGAAGTGAGGTGCGAACACGAAAAAGATTATACCAATTGTTTCAGCAAGAATTGTAGATGAAATAATTCCGAATTTTGCACCTTGTTTTGCACGTTCATATTCTTTTGCGCCTAAATTTTGGCTGATAAACGTTGTCATTGAAAGTGCAAAACTTGTTATTGGGATGAAAGCAAAACCTTCAATTTTTGAATATGCTCCGCAACCGGCAACCGCCATTGCACCAAAAGAATTAATATTGGACTGAACAACAATATTTGCAAGAGCAATTACTGAGTTTTGCATACCCGATGGTATTCCAACGTTTAGAATTTGCTTTAAAATATCAAACTTTAACCTGATTTTTCTGAAATTAACATTATGAACATCATTAGTATGAGATAATTTATAAAAAGCTAATATTGCACTTACTGTTTGAGCTATAATAGTTGCCAACGCAGCACCGCCTATGCCCATATTAAAAACTGCAACAAATAATAAATCTAAAACCACGTTCACAATTGATGAAACAATTAAATACTGTAAAGGGTGCTTGCTGTCACCAACTGATTGGAAAATTCCTGCCGCAGTATTATACAAAACATTTGATAGTATTCCTGCAAAATAAATTCTGACATATATTGTTGCCATCGGCAAAACCGATTCGGGAGTACCCATCAATATCAGTATTTGTGGCGCTAACCATGTTCCCAAAGCAGTTAAAATAATACCTGAAATTATGCCAAAACCAATTGTTGTATGTATCGCATTTTGGACATTATCTTTTTCATTAGCACCATAATATCTCGAAATAACAACACCTGCACCGGAAAAAATTCCACCAAATAATCCAACAAGCAAAAAAATCAATGAGCCTGTTGAACTTATTGCAGCAAGGGCATCTCTTCCAACATAATTTCCAACCACCAGTGAATCAACAACATTATAAAGTTGTTGAAATAAATTTCCCCAAAAAATCGGCAGGGCAAATTTTATGATTTTTTTACTGATTGAACCCTCGGTCATTAGCAAAGTTTCAGATTTCATTAATATATGTCATCTCCTTGTAAAATAATTAGTGTAATTTTTTAAGGTGTTTGAAATTTGCATAAAAATAAATATTTGTACACATTCATCATATTTTAACATTGGCTCAGCAATACTATAATATTCACTTTAATTTTTCTTGTTTATATAAACATATTATATACCTTTTACTCACCTTAATCAATACTTTAGCAAAAAAAGTAATAAATTATTGGAGCTTGATTGTAAAATCTATACTCTTATAAATAGCACCAATTTTTAATTTTCAATTATTGCTGTTTTTTGGATAAATAATCCCAATATGTTGCATAATTGTTAAAATTATGTTATAATTTTTTTATTCAGTTAACACAAATATACGTGCAAATAATTTTTTAGGAGTTGTGACAATGAAAAAAGTAACAAAACAATCAACCGTAGCGAGATTTTTGGGGTTTACGTCCATCATATTGCTAGTTTTAGCCGCTGTTTTAGCTGTGTTGACCAGCTTATCTAATCGGTTTCTGGAAACTAATACCAACAACAAATATGAACTGGTTAAAAATGCTAATGATTTTTGCGATGCTTCTAATTACCTCACTCAACAAGTTCAATATTTTGTTGTAACTGGCGATTTACAGTATCACGATAACTATTTCAATGAAGTTAATTCAAGCAAAAGAAGAGAAAAAGCTGTAGAAAAAATGGTTCAAATTGGTTTGACAGCTGATGAAAAATCTATTATTGATAATATTGCTGCAATTTCCAATACGCTTATTCCTCTTGAAGAAAAAGCTATGAATTTAACAAAATCCAGCCAAAAAAGCGAAGCACAAGACATTGTTTATGGTTTAGATTACAAAACTCAAACTGATAAAATTGCTAATCTAACACAAACTTTTTTTGATTCAATAACTACACGTACTGACAAAAATATAGAACAAAATAATACGATGGTATGGCTTTATACCACTATAAACCTAATTGTATTAGTAATAATTCTTCTTTTCCAAATTATGCTCGTATTGTTTATCATAAAAAAATTATTAAAACCAATGATTAAAGTTTTAAATAATATGAATGCTATGTCTGAGGGCGATTTATCCTCAAATTTTGATTTACAAGAAGATACATCAGAAATTGGTCAATTAGCTTATGCAATGAATAAATCACGTGGTTTCCAAAAAGAAATTATCAGCGATATTAAATATCTGTTAAGCGAAATGGCTAACGGAAATTTTGTTATAAAATCACGTGCCGCTGATAACTACCTTGGCGAATATAATGACATTCTTATCTCAATAAGACAAATTAATTCAAACCTTAATAACACACTTTTACAAATTGACTTAGCCTCCGAACAAGTGGCAGATGGTTCTGAACAAGTATCAGCCGGTGCTCAATCACTAAGTCAAGGTGCAACAGAACAAGCCGCTTCAATTCAAGAATTATCAGCTTCTATTTCAAGTATTGCTGACAAAATTAAAGAAACTGCCACACATTCAAAGCAGGCTAATTCTCTTACACTTCAATCTGCTGAGGCACTTAACGAAAGCTCACGACAGATGAATAATATGATTACTGCTATGAATGATATTGCAGGCTCATCTAGCCAAATTAGCAACATTATAAAAACAATTGATAATATTGCATTCCAAACAAATATATTAGCATTGAATGCGGCTGTCGAAGCTGCAAGAGCAGGTGAAGCAGGAAAAGGTTTTGCTGTTGTTGCCGATGAAGTTAGAAATCTTGCTCAAAAATCAGCCGAGGCTGCTAAAAATACAACTGTTCTTATTGAAAATTCAGTTTTAAGCGTTGATAAAGGTACTTTGATTGCTAATGAAACTGCAAAGTCACTGGAAGCTGTTGTTGAAAATTCAAGTAAGATTGGTGTAATTATTGCTGACATAGCAAAAGTTGCTGACGAACAAGCAATTGGTGCATCACAAATTAGTCAAGGCATTGAACAAATTTCAGAAGTTGTCCAAACCAACTCTGCTACATCTGAAGAGAGTGCTGCTGCAAGTGAGCAACTAAACAGTCAAGCAAGTATGCTAAAAGAACTTATTTCTCAATTTAAACTAAGCAATGCCAATGCAACATCATATGAAATTCCAAAAAAATCTAATCAAACAACAACTTTTTCATATGAAAATGATGGTTCAAAGTATTAATTCAACTGAAATGAATAGCAAAAACGGCGAGTTATTTTTAAAATAACTCGCCGTTTTATATTTACCATCTTAAAATTTACTTAAATAGTTTTTTTCCATAATATCCTTCTGCTTGATATATTGCGCCAATAGGATTGTGGCATAAAACTCTATCTTTAACTACAAGAACTGTTAATGGAGCTTCAAGATATTTAATAGCCAATGTATCGTGGCCAACACACAATCCAAACAAGATATTAAAATCAACATTTTCCATATTTAATAGCTTTGCTTGTCCAATTGGATTGCACATAATATCATCTTTTTGTCCAGAAATTTTTTCATTTTCGCCTATTCCTAATGCACTTTTAGGAACTGAGCCGTTTTTACAAATTATTGACACCACTTCAAAACCATTGTGTTCTAAAATTTTAGTCAAAATCTTTGCTTCATTTTTCAATCCCATACAAAAAGCCAATCCGATTTTTTTATATTCACATTTTTTCATAAATTGGATTGTTTCTTCTACCCTTGTCCAATTGCAATATCCTTCCGCCTCAACTAAAGCTGAATTGTATGCAATTTTATGGTTTTCTTCATCTTTATATAGTTCCATAACTTCATCAAGATACTGATTATCAGCCGTTGGGCAGACTTTTGGCAAGTTATCTTTTTCACCGGAAGTACAGCTATATTTACCACATTTTGAGCAATTATACATCGTTTTTACCTCATATTAATTTAATCATTTGATGAATATTTTTGTAAATCTTCAAGCAATTCTTCAGTAAGTTTTCCATATTCGGGATTTTTTCTTTCACGTGGTCTATCCATATTTACGTAAATATCTTTTTCAATTCCGCCATTTGTTTTACTGACAAAAATAATTCTATCTGCTAAATAAATTGCTTCGTCCACACTATGAGTTACAAAAACTATTGTCTTTTTGTGCTTTTCCCATATACGCAAAAGTTCTTTTTGCAGCTGTATTCTCGTATATGCGTCTAATGCACCAAATGGTTCGTCCATCAAAACAATATCAGGATTATTTGCTAATGCCCTTGCTATTGCAACTCTTTGCTGCATACCACCTGATAACTCATATGGCATTGATTGACTAAACTCGGTCATTCCAATCATTTCAAGATATTCTGCGGCAATTTTGTTTTTTTCTTGTTTAGCTGTTTTATTGAAGTCTAAGCCTAACGTTATATTGTCTTGCACATTTAGCCATGGCATTAGTGAATAATTTTGAAAAACCATTCCGATTTCTCTGCGTGGTGATTTGTGCTTTTCGTTCTTGTACAGCACCTCACCGTTTGTTGCTTCTTCAAGTCCCGCAAGTATTCTTAGCAATGTAGATTTTCCACAGCCTGATGCACCAACTAAGCAAACAAACTGATTTTCTTCTATTGCTAAATTAACATTTTTCAGCACTTTTAGCTCATCTTTATTGTCTTTTGAAGGAAAAAATTTATCAACATTTTTAACTTCAATAATTGGTTGTGACATTTTTTTCCTCCTTTATTTAACTTTATTTTCCCATGAAAAATATTTTTTAACAATAATTCTAAAAACTCCGTCCAGTAATGCGCCAATCAACCCAATACAAACCATACCTGTTATAACTAAGTCTACTCTTGCCAATTCATATGCGTGAGTTATTAAGTACCCAACTCCCGACATACTTCCCGGTAGCATTTCAGCACTAACAAGGCAAACCCACGAAGATGCAAGTCCCATTCTCATTCCATTGATAATTGTGGGTGCAGCTCCCGGCAACAAAACTCGAAAAAATATATCTTTTTCAGATGCTCCAAGAACTTTTGCTGATTCAATAAATGTTGTTCTAACGTTTCGCACTCCAAATAGTACATTGCCGAATATTGGGAAAAATGAACCAAGTGCTATCAAAAATATCATACTTAACTTAAAATTATCCCAAACTGCGTATGTTGCTCCATATGACATATTCATAACTGTTGCTATACTTTTTATTCCAAACCAACCTAATACTAACGGTTGCCAAGCTATAGATGGAATTGGTTTGAAAATGCTTATAAAATTTTCGCATAGATTTGCCATAAAATTGTAATATCCCATCAATAAACCCAGCGGTAATGCAATAAGTATTCCAAATAAATAGCCAAGTAAAACTCGCACTAAACTGTAAAAAATATTTTTGGGGATACTGCCTAAACCTACAAAATTATCAAAAGCATGTATAAAATTATTTATAACACTTGATGGCGATGGAAGTATAACTTGACTATTTATTTTTGACGCAGCAACTTCCCATATTGCTAAAAACAATATGGGAAGTATGGAGGCTATCAAAATCTTTTTTATTTTATTTCCCATAACAACCTCAGCAGTATTAAACTAATACTGTTTCTTTCAGAGTATTTTGTTATTTGCCCGCTGCATTTATTAATGAAAAATCGAATAGCATAGCTTGAACTTCTTCAAAAGATTTACCAACAAATCTTCCCTCAAATTTGCCCATCTGAGTCATTATTTCGTAGTATCTCTTCATGCCTGAATTGAATTTTTCATCTGGATTTGTTGTGTATGTAGTATCATTTTGCATCAGCAGTTCTTTTTCCATACCAACAAATGGCACTAGCGCTACTGTTGCTTCTTCTCTATTTGTATTTGCATATTCCATTATGTCTTTTGTTGCACTGACAAGTGCTGCTGAAATCACTGGATTTTCTTTAATAAGTTTTTGTGTTGCATTCATTGTACAACAAGGAAAATCCACCCATTTTCCTCCTGGAAGTTCATCTAATTTTGCAATATTTTTACCTATACCTTGTGCAACAGCATTTTGTGGGTTTGGAACAGGTGCTGCCCATAGTTCAACTTGTCCTGAACTTAGTGCAGGAATTAAATTGGCAATTCCCTTCAAATCCATCATTAAAACATCAGCGGAATAGTCTGCTGGGTCTTCTGTTACTGTTACGCCTGCCTCTTTAAGAGCAAATTCAAGAACGATTCTTGGGCTGCTGATTGCGGAATGATATCCAGCCAAAATTGGTTTATCTGAAGACTTTGCATAGGCTACTAGTTCTTCAAAGTTATTATATGGTGCGTCTTTTTTTGCAACAATTGAAACGCCACCACTTTGAATTGGGCAAAGAATACTCACATCAGTTCCTTTATCATATGTTGTGAACATAGCTGTGCTTGAACAAAATCCCAAATCCAAATGCCCTTGACTCATAAGTGTTGCACATTCAGATGCACCCTTTGTCATAACATGGTTCACATATGCGATAACTTCGCCATCTTTGACTAATTCAAGTTGAGAATCAGTTATTGGATTGAAGTGAACTGCATTATCTTTGAATGCCTCAGGAGCTAAGAAAGCCAATTGCATATTACCTGTATGTAATTCATTACTCCAACCAAGATTAAATGTTGGAACGTCTTTATTGGTAGTACTTTTTGTTTCCTTGCTTACTGTTTCTGAACTTGATTGTGAAGACACAGTGTCTTTTGAAACGTCACTTGATTGTGATGTTGAGGATTGAGAATTTTCCTTTGTAGTTGGTTCTGTCTTTGCATTACAGGCTGTTAAACCCAAAAGCATAACAAAACTTAACATTATAGCTATCTTTTTCATTTAAAATATCCTTTCAAGCTTTGAGTATAAATTTGTTTAAATATTCCATAAACATTTCATATTATATATTGATAATGTATAACTGTCCAATATATAAACGCAATGAATTTCAACATTATTATACAAATTATCTATACATTTGATAATAATTGTCAATAACTAATAAGAAAATTTTCATTGTTAGTAAAATTTTGTGTAATCTGTAATGCTCATATAAACATAACAAAAACAGGCTCTGTTTATTGGCAACTTTGACCAATAAGCAGAGCCTGTTAATAACAATTTATTCCACTGATATAATGAGATAATAAATTGGTTGACCACCGTCTACCAATGCAATCTCAACATCATCAGAAACTTTAGCTTGAACAGCATCTTTAATATTCGTAGCTTGTTCTTCACTGACGTCTTGACCGTAAATTATTGTAACAAAACAATTATCTTTGTTTTCATCTTTTTTAATTAAGGAACGGACAAGCTTTACAGTAGCTTTTTCCATATCTTTTTCAACAAATGAAACCTTGCCATTTTCAAGAGCTAAAATTTCACCTTTTTTGATTTTATGACCATCAAAATCACTGTCACGTGCAGCAAAAGTGATAACTCCTGTGCCAACTTTTTCAAATGCTTTTGTCATTTCAAGACGGTTAGTATCAATATCTGCTGTGGCATCAAAAGACAACATTGCAGATAATCCTTGCGGAATTGTCCTTGTTGGCAAAACGCAAACATTTCTGTCAGCTAGTTTTATTGTTTGTTCAGCTGCCATAATAATGTTTTTATTGTTTGGCAAAACAAAAACTGTTTTAGCCGGTGTAGCATGGATTGCTGTTAAGATATCGTCAGTTGACGGATTCATTGTTTGACCGCCGCTAACAACATTATCAACACATAAATCAAGAAATAATTGCTTTATTCCATCGCCTGCGGCAATAGCAACAAATCCAAATTCATTCTCGGGATCAACAGGAACATATGGAAATTCTTCACTGCCATTTCCAACATTGGCTTGTGCATTTTTAACACTTTCTTGTTGTGTTGCGTGTTGTTCACGCATATTCTCAATTTTAACATTGGTAATCATTCCATATTTCAAGGCTTCTTGGAGCGCATTACCGGGATTATCCGTATGAACGTGACATTTAATTATGTCATCATCATCAACAACAACTGCACTATCACCAATTGATTCAAGATATGCTCGTAATTTTAAGCTGTTAGTCGATTTTACGGTTTTAAGTACAATAAATTCTGTGCAATAAGTAAATGTTATATCGCCTTCAAATTCACCAGCAGCATTTTTATCAATTGGCATCTGTGTGGTTTTTGGCGTTGGTTTTTCTTGACAGGCGATTATATTATTGCCTTCAATAACATTTAACATTCCTTGAATAACAATAACAAATCCTTTTCCGCCTGCATCGACAACACCTGCTTTTTTAAGAACAGGCAAAAGCTCAGGAGTTGTTTCCAGAGCAGCCTCAGCGGAAGAAAGCATTTCTCGCCACATTGAAACAGAATCAATTTCATCATTTAAAACCTCTGAACAGTGTTCAGAAGCTACTCTCGCAACAGTTAGGATTGTTCCCTCGGTTGGTTTCATAACAGCTTTATATGCTGCTTCAACTCCAAGTTCAAGTGCATTAACGATGTCAGCAGCCTCAGCCACTTCTTTTCCAGCTAATCCCTTAGCAAATCCTCTGAATAATAGAGAAAGTATAACGCCTGAGTTTCCTCTTGCTCCACGCAAAAGTGCTGATGCAGCCGCTTGAGCAACCTGTGCAACTGTGACATTATCGTCAAGTCTTTCAAGTTCTCTTTTTGCCGCACCTATTGTCATTGACATATTCGTACCAGTATCTCCGTCAGGAACAGGGAATACATTCAAAGCATCAACCTGTTGCCTATTATTAGCTATATTATTTGCACCGGAAATAAAGGCATCTCTTAATATATTGCCTTTTATCACGTCGTGTTTACACTCCTTGTCAGCATAATCAAGTTATGCAAAATGAATTATTCGGCTTTCATACCATCAACAAAAACGTTTACTTTTGCTACTTCAAGACCTGTAGCTTCCTCGACAGTATAATGAACCTTATTAACAATACTCTTAACTATTGCTGAAATATTAAGTCCATAAGTAACAATGATGTGCAAATCAATAACTAATCTGCCATTTAGTGTTCTTACTCTGACGCCCTTATCTTGGACATCTTGTGAAGAAATAACAGAGCGCAAACCCTGATAAGCGGTGCTAATTACCATTCCCGAAACACCGAAACATTCTGATGCGGCATGTCCCACAAGATTTGCAAAATACTCTTCTGATATTTCTATAGTTCCCATATGGTTTTCAAGTTTAATCATATCGGCACCTCCTAAAATATATACATCATTATACACCAAAAAAAATAAAATAACAAGCAAATTCATTTTAATTTAACATTTCAAGGAGAGTTTTAAAAATTATCTTAATATCTTCCAAAATAGATATTTTTTTCAAATACGAAATATTCAGTTGCATTTTCTTTGGTAAAATTATATTCAAATAGGTTTCTTTGTAATTTAAGGGTGAAAGCAACTTGTTTTCATCTTTAAATTCAATGCTTGCTCGTGACGTCAACCCAACGGGTAAAAGAAGTGTAGCCAACATATTTTTGGTGTAATAATCAACATATTGTGGCACTTCCGGTCTTGACCCAACAAAGCTCATATCGCCTTTTAATATGTTAAAAAGCTGTAGTAATTCGTCCAGTCGATACTTTCTTAAAACCCTCCCTATTTTTGTCACACGTTCATCATCTTTTAACGTTAATAGTACATCGTTGTCCGAATATTTCATAGTTCTAAATTTAATTATTTCAAATTTATTCATATATTGTTTAACTCTTATTTGCTTATATATTGGATTATCTCCAGTTTGTAATTTTATTATCAAACCTATTAAAAGCATCAATGGAAAAAGAAAAATAATAACTATCAAGCTAAAAATAATATCTAACAAACGTTTTACAAATAAATAGCCTATTTTTTTTTGTAATTCATCATAATAATCTCTGGTTTCCACATTCTGCATCACTTTTGGTAACTTCTCGTATGGCATCAACAACATAATAAACGTCCTCTTTTTTCATATCAGGATATAAAGGCAACGATAAAATCTGTGAATAAAATTTCTCTGTCTTAGGCAATTCTAATTTTGTGTTTTTAAAATATTTTTTGTAGTATGTAAAATAATGAACAGGTATGAAATGTACACTTGTT
>JAVWQH010000013.1:0-3650 GCA_036635475.1 Oscillospiraceae bacterium
AGGTCTGCAAAACCTCTATTCACCAGTTCAAATCTGGTTGTCGCCTCCAATGTTTTAATCCCGATAAATAGCTTATTTAAGCCGTTTATCGGGATTATTTTATTTGGTTCTATAATAAATGTTGGGGTAGCAAAAGAGCCTACTGAAAAAAATATAAAATAATTTCAAAAAAGTAGAGCATAATTTGCGAAAATCCGTTAAAATAGAATTGTAAGTAACCATTTAAAGGAAGACACAAATTATGCTCTGTACTAATTCTATCAAAAAATTACTTAGAATGCAAGATATAATTGTAAAAAATATTCAACTCCAAAAATGAATTTAAAGTTAGCAACTAGACGGGTGGTAAAACCTCTCAAGTAGCTATTTTAAGCATAATGTTTGTAAAAAATTATTTTTTCAGCTTTCGGTCGATAACTATAATATAGGAGTATATTTCAATTTAACTGCTAGATGGAGGGGATAGTGAACATAAATAACAATTATTCTAATTCGCTAAATACCATGAGCGACCAGTACCGAAATCGCTATGCTGCTACCAATGAAGCGAAGGTAAACTCACAGGGTATGACAGGAATGCTTTTCAATTTTGATAGCACAGATACGTCTGCACACAAACAAATCATTGGTATATCAGATGAGGGAAAACAAAGTATTTTCGAGATGGTTAAGTCGGAGTTCCTGAAAGAAAATGGTGTTCATAACGGTGACACTACTCGTAGAACAGAAGTTTACGCAAAATATTTAAGGGTAATACCCGAACAAGACCGAGCCAAAGCAAGTTGGACTTTAGATAGGTTAGAAGCTGAATATTGGTCTGGCTTTGCATCAGCAGCAAAACAAACAAATTCTGCATGGGAGCCGGGGAAATCCTTTGACCGTAATGCCCTGCAATTACTTACAAGAGCGAATGTAAGTGGTGCAATTGACAAGCAGACTAGTAATGGACTAGATGTTCGAGTTTGAAAATCATATAATGTAAATAGGCATCTTTTGTGATGCCTATTCAGCTTGTCAAAAAATAATGATATAAGTGAAAAAATCACAAGAGTTTCTATATTTAAAACGCAGATTTTTAATATTTCACTTTTACATCGGCAAAATTTCCAAAATCATTCCAAAATGTTCATAATATCAATAGATAAACAGTATCTCCGTCCATTTACAATTCTATAATATCATTTGGTTTCGTGCTTGTCTTCTGCCATTCTGAATGGAATGGACATTAGCTCTGCCGCAATACATAAATGCCATATTACTGGCAATTTTTAACGCTTTCATACCAAGTGATAACGAGCTCTTATTTAATAAGCTGTTAATCAGTCATATCAGTGACGATTAACAGCTTTAATTATTTGTAAATATTTACTGTATAGATATACTCAATGTTGTTTCATTTTAGTATAAGGAAAAAGAATTGGACTTTAAAAATTTTAATAGATATACTCATATATAAAGAAATAGAACATAATATTGTATTATAATATATAAATAAAATCAATGGAGGGTATTATGAAATTAATTAAAGAATTACCAGAAGTGTTTGAGGAATTTAGCGAACAACGCAGGAAAGCTTTTGTAATGGCGATGGAACTTAAAAATCAAGACAAGCCTCTTATTGGAATATTTTGTACATATTTCCCAGAAGAATTGGCAATGGCTATGGGAGCTGTTACAGTTGGACTTTGTTCAACATCAGATGAAACAATTCCTGATGCTGAAAAAGATTTACCAAGGAATTTATGCCCTTTAATTAAATCAAGCTATGGATTTGCAAAAACAGATAAATGCCCATTCTTTTACTTTTCAGATTTAATTGTTGGAGAAACAACTTGTGATGGCAAAAAGAAAATGTATGAATATCTTTCTGATTTTAAGCCTGTTTATACAATGGAATTGCCAAATTCACAAAGTGCAGATGCACATATACTATGGAAAAAAGAAATAATTAAATTAAAAGAAAAATTAGAAGAACAATTTGAAGTTACTATAACTGAAGATGCAATAAAAGAGCAAATTAAAATTAAAAATCAGTTAAGAACAGCATTAAAAGGTTTTTATGAATTAATGAAACTTGACCCACCACCAATGCTGGGACAGGATATGTTTAAAGTTTTGTATGGAGAACAATTCAAATTTGATAAACTTGCCTTGATTTCAGAAATTAATGAATTAACTGAAAAAATTAAAACTGATTATGAAACTGCAACAGAAAAACCAATTAAGAAAAGACCTAGAATTTTAATAACAGGTTGTCCAATTGGCGGTGCAGCACAAAAAACCATTAAAGCTGTTGAAGATAATGGCGGAAATGTTGTTGCTTTTGAAAATTGCGGTGGTGCTAAATCAGTTGATAGACTTGTTGATGACCAAAATCCAGATGTATATGATGCACTTGCAACTCGTTATTTGAATATAGGCTGTTCAGTTATGACACCTAACCCAAATAGAATAGACTTGCTTGGAAGGTTAATCGACGAATATAAAGTTGATGCTGTAGTTGAAGTTATTTTGCAAGCTTGCCATACATACAATGTTGAAACATTGGGAATAAAAAGATTTGTTAATGAGAAAAAAGGCATACCATATATGTCAGTTGAAACGGATTATTCAACTTCCGATATTGGACAACTCAATACAAGAATGGCCGCTTTTGTGGAGATGCTGTAATTATGATAAGTTTAGGAATTGATTCTGGTTCAACAACAACAAAAGCTGTTTTAATGGATAATAATGAAATTCTGGCAACAAAAATTGTTCCAACATCTGCTTTGCCCAAAGAGAGTATTAATAGAATTTATGATGAATTATACACATCAGACGTTTTATATACTGTTGCCACTGGTTATGGCAGAGAATTGCTTGAAAGAGCTGATAAACAAATTACTGAAATAACCTGTCACGCAAGGGGAGCAGTATACCTAAATCCCAATACAAGAGCAGTAATTGATATAGGCGGACAGGACTGTAAAGCTATATCACTTGACAACGATTTGAACGTTATAGATTTCTTGATGAATGATAAATGTGCCGCTGGAACAGGCAGATTTATTGATGTTATGATGAGAATTCTTGAAGAAGATATAAAAAATATTGACCAATTCGTTGAGGGAAGAACTCCTGCAAATATAACAAGTATGTGTACTGTATTTGCAGAAAGTGAGATAATTAGCCTATTGGCAAAAAATGTTGACAGGGGCGATATTGCTCTTGGAATTATAAATTCAATATGCCGTAGAACATCTTTCTTCGCTCAAAAGCTTAATTTAAAAGGTGATATTTTCTTTAGCGGTGGTTTGGCTAATTTTGAAGTTTTTAGGAAAACATTAGAAAGTAATATCGGAATAAAAGTTGTGACAAACCCACTTTCGCAATTTGCAGGTGCTATCGGTGCTGCTGTTATCGGACAACAAAAAATGGCAAAGATGTAATATAAAAATGCAAGGACTATGCAGCCCTTGCATTTTTTATATGATGAAAATACATTGTTAATATTTTTATATGTGATATAATTAATGTAGAAATAAAATATTTATTAAAAAGGTGGCTGCCATATTATGAAAAAAGCAATTTCTCTTTTGCTTGTTGCGATTTTATGCTCGGCTTGTAACACAGCGAACTTGCCAGATAAATCAAGTAGCACAGATAAT
>JAVWQH010000013.1:3750-53477 GCA_036635475.1 Oscillospiraceae bacterium
AAAGAATCAAATTCATCTGAACAGTCTTCAGAAAAAGCAGAAGATGTGGTCAGCACTGAAAATAGTTCTTCATCTTCTTCGGCTGAAACAGTAAAGACCAATGTAGATGCGAGTAAAGTTGAGGATACATCTAAAAAAGAGTCGCCAAACCCAGCTAAGAAAAACTGGACACTTGCTTATGACACATTTTACAGTGGAATAAAAGGAGTTAAAGCTGCGGATATTAAAAAAAATGATTATACTGCTGTAAAAATACGTAATGAGCTTGTTTATCCAATATATATTGCTAATAATTTGGAAGATTTGAGCAATATCAGTGAAGATAAATCAATGCCAGAAGAAATAATTTATGGTGCTGTTTTGGAAAATCTTGATGGCAGCTACTATGGTGAAGCTACTATTGATGACAACCAATTTACTCAAGTGTCGCCATTCGCCGTTGGAAACTATGGTGGAAGAACTTCCATGACAATAACTGAGGGGATAGAAAAACAACTTGAGAAAACAGGAGAATTTACACCCGAAAACACAAAAGCATATGCTCTGATTTTGGACAATCTAGGACAGGGTATTGTTTTCGACAACGGCAAAACTAAGCTGTTCTATATGCTATCTATCGGAAGTTATTCTGCTCAATATATTGAATATGGAACAATGATAGATTTTTGTTCGTTATCAACTGAATATGAAAAAATAATTAATGAAATAGCTAATAATGCTAAAGTTAATAATTCAGATAAACCTACTGTGGATATAAATCCCGCAACAGGTAAGCCAATAATCTATCTTTACCCTGAAAAAGAAACTGATGTAAAAGTTCAGCTGGATTATAAAGGCGATTTCTCGTACACATAACCTAAATATGATAATGGCTGGAATGTTACAGCATATCCTGACGGAAAAATCATAAATAAAGCCGATAACTCGGAACATTATTATTTGTTCTGGGAAGGAAATAAAAAGATTGATTGGGATTTTTCAAAAGGTTTTATTGTCAAAGGTGCAGACACAGAAAAATTCTTGAAAGAAAAGCTTGAACTATTGGGTCTGACACCACGAGAATACAATGATTTTATCACCTATTGGGCACCGGAAATGGTGCAAAATGAGGCTAATCTTGTAACATTTGCCTATGAGCAATACGAAGAACTTGCTCCGCTTAAAATTTCGCCAATTCCTGATACAATTTTGCGAGTTCATATGGTTTATAAGAAATATAATGGTGAAGCAAAACCTCAGCCACAAGAACTAAAACTAACACCACGCAAAGGTTTTACAGTTGTTGAATGGGGAGGAACAAGGGCATAGCAATCCTTGAAGTTCTAAGCAACTGTTAAAATTGCATAAATATAAAGACGAGTTATCTATCATAACTGTCAAAACGTAGAAACTTGTGTGTGTAAAGTAAATCACTTGACACATACAAGTTTTTTGTGTATAATTCAAAAGGTAGAGAATGTAAAGAAAAATACTTTACATAGGAGGAAACGTTATGGCTAAGAATCTTGACATATCAATTCTTCTGGATTTTTACGGAGATATGCTCACTGAAAAGCAACGTGATGTTGTTGAATTTTATTATAATGAGGATTTATCACTTGCCGAAATTGCACAGAACTGCGGAATAACAAGGCAAGGGGTAAGGGATTCAATAAAACGAGCAGAAGCACAGTTAATTCAATATGAGGAACGATTGGGTTTGGCAGAAAGATTTGATAAAATTCAATCAAGCCTTGAACTTATTATAAAATATGCTAAAGATATTGACTTATTAAATATGAGATATGGCGGGCCAAGAGAAGTTTTTGATCATGTGGAAAAAATAGTGAATTTGGCATCTAATCTTCAAGAATAATCTAAACCAAGGAGTGATTTAATGGCTTTTCAAGGACTATCAGATAAACTAAGTGCTGCATTTAAAAAATTAAAATCAAAAGGCAAACTCAGCGAAGCAGATGTTAAAGAAGCCATGAAAGAAGTGCGTTTTGCTTTATTGGAAGCTGACGTAAACTACAAGGTTGTAAAAGATTTTATCAAGGCTGTAACCGATAAAGCTGTTGGCGATGAAGTTTTGCAAAGTTTAACTCCAGCTCAACAGGTTATTAAAATAGTTAATGATGAGCTGACATCGCTTATGGGCGGCGAAAGTTCAAGAATAAATTTGTCCTCAAAAATTCCAACCATTATTATGATGTGTGGATTGCAAGGTGCAGGTAAAACAACTCACTGTGCCAAGCTTGCTAAAATGTTTAAAGACCAAGGCAAAAGACCACTTCTAGTAGCCTGTGACGTTTATCGTCCCGCTGCAATCAAACAGTTGCAAGTGGTTGGAGAACAAGTTAATGTTCCTGTTTTTGAAATGGGTAATGAAAATCCGATTACAATTGCAAAAAAAGCTATCAGCCAAGCCAAAGACTATGGAAATGACATAGTAATTATAGATACTGCCGGTCGTTTGCATATTGATGAAGAACTTATGGCTGAACTTAAAAACATAAAAGCTGAAATAAAACCGAATGAAATTTTGCTTGTTATAGATGCTATGACAGGACAGGATGCTGTGAATGCTGCAAAAGCATTTGATGATGCACTGGGCATAGATGGTACAATCCTAACAAAACTTGATGGCGATACTCGTGGTGGTGCTGCATTATCAGTAAAAGCTATAACCGGCAAGCCAATTAAGTTTGCAGGAACAGGTGAAAAGCTTGATGAAATTGAAGTATTTCACCCAGAAAGAATGGCATCAAGAATTTTGGGAATGGGCGATGTTCTTTCATTAATAGAAAAAGCTTCCACAACGGTTGATGGAAAAGATGCCGCAAATATTGCAAAAAAAATGAAAGATAATTCATTTGACCTTAATGACCTCCTTGACCAGATGAAACAAATTAAAAAAATGGGACCTCTTAGCTCTTTAATTGGAATGTTTCCCGGAGCTAATAAAATAAAAGATGAAGATATGGAAAAAGGCGAAAAAGAGATGCAACGTATGGAAGCTATTATAAATTCTATGACTTCCAAAGAACGTTCCAAACCATCAATTGTTAGTCCACAAAGGAAAAAACGTATCGCTGCCGGAAGTGGAACAAGAGTTGAAGATGTCAATAAAGTTCTTAGACAATTTGAACAAATGCAAAAAATGATGAAACAAGTTACAAATATGACTAAGGGCAAAAAAGGCAAACGTCAATTTATGCCACCCAATATGATGGGTATGTAAAAAAGTTTTTGTCGCATAGCGATAAAATAAATTAAATTTATTACAGGAGGTGACAGTTAATGGCTGTTAAAATAAGATTACGTCGTATGGGCGCTAAGAAAGCTCCATTCTACCGTATTGTTGTTGCTGATTCTCGTTATCCTAGAGATGGCAGATTTATTGAAGAAATTGGATTGTATGACCCAACTAAGAGTCCAGTTCTAGTTAAAGTTGATGGAGAAAAAGCTAAGAAGTGGATTTCCAACGGTGCTCAACCAACAGATACAGTAAGAGCTTTGCTTAAGTCCAATAACGTTCTTTAATCACATAAGAAATGGAGATTAAAGCTATGGAACAACTTATTATCACAATTGCACAGGGTTTGGTGGAAGACAGAAAAGCTGTTAATGTAACTGTTGATGCACCCGCTGAAGATGGAACAGTTGTGTATCATCTTCATGTTGCGCAAGAAGATATGGGATGTGTCATCGGCAAACAGGGAAAAATTGCGAAAGCAATAAGAACTGTTGTCAGGGCAGCTAACAAAGAACATAATAAGGTAGCTGTCGAAATCGACTAGCATTTGGGCAGATTTATCTGCCCTTTTTCTATGGAGGAACATATGAAAAATAAATTTATTGAATGTGGAAAAATCGTTACTACTCATGGAATTAAAGGCGAGGTTAAAATAGAACCATGGGCTGACAGTCCGGAATTTTTATTTGATTTTAAAAAACTTTATCTTGAAAAAGGTGAAATTTGTTTAAAAGTATTAAGCTGTCGTATGCACAAAAATATGGTGTTGGCAATATTTGAAGGATATGATGATATTGACAAATCTAATACACTAAGAAGCAAAATCTTATATATTGACAGAGAAGATGCTAACTTAGATGAAGATGATTATTTTTGGCAAGATTTAATCGGACTAAATGTGGTTGATGTTGATGATGAAACAATTTCATATGGAAAAATAACAAATATTACCGAAACCGGGGCAAATGATGTTTATTATATAAAAGATGAAGATGGAAATGAAAAGCTAATTCCGGCAATACCTCAAGTTATAATTAAAATAGATATGGATAATGAAAAAATGTTTATAAGACCATTAGAGGGACTTTTTGATGAGGATTGATATATTGACACTTTTTCCGGAAATGTGTGAAAGAGTGGTTGCAGAAAGCATAATTGGCAGAGCAATAAAAAATGATAAACTGCAAATATTTTGTCACAATATCAGGGATTTCAGCAATGATAAACACAGAAGAGTCGACGATACTCCTTATGGCGGCGGAATGGGAATGTTAATGCAAAACGAGCCTATATTTGCCTGTTATGAGCATATTTGCAGTGAACTAAAATGCAAGCCATATGTAATATATATGTCGCCGAAAGGCACAGTTTTCACTCAAAAAAAAGCTATAGAACTTTCACATATCGAAAATATTGCAATAATTTGTGGTCACTATGAAGGTGTTGACCAGAGAGTTATTGATGAAATTGTTGATGAGGAAATAAGTATTGGCGATTATGTTTTGACGGGTGGAGAGCTTGGCGCATTAGTTGTGGTTGATGCTGTTGGAAGATTATGCGAAGGGGTTTTGTCTGATAGTGTGTGTTTTACCGAGGAAAGCCATTATAACGGCTTGCTTGAATATCCTCAATATACAAGACCTCCTATTTGGCACAACAAAGAAGTTCCGGAAGTTTTGGCAAGTGGACATCATGCCAATATTGCAAAATGGCAGCGACAACAATCATTATTATTAACCAAAGAACGTCGGCCGGATATGTTTGAAAAAATAGAATTAACAAAAGAAGATTTGAAATTTTTGAAGTCAATTAAAGCTAAAGATTAAATAAAAAGCTGGAAATTTATTTTATAAATGATGTTTATACTTTTAAATAATGTATAATATGTTTTATTTGGTTCAAAACTTATAGCTAATATGCACAAATACAACGTTGCCAATTGTTGTATTGTTAGAAAACAAGCAGAAAATATGTTAAAACTGCTATAAAACCATTTAAAATTATTGACGAGTCGAAACCTTATGGTATAATAGAATTACAGAACAACTTATTACTATCATTATTTTTATAAATTTTGATTAAATAATTGTTAAATTTACGAATAAATATATTAAATTTTGATTAGGAGAGTACGAACTTATGTGTGTTAAAGAAGTTTCTGTAAAAAATCAGGTTGGATTGCACGCACGTCCCGCAACATTTTTTATCCAAAAAGCTAATGAATTTAAATCTTCAATTTGGGTTGAAAAAGATGAACGCAGAGTAAATGCAAAGAGCCTTTTGGGAATTCTTTCCTTGGGAATTTTGGGTGGTACACCTATTAGAATTATTGCTGATGGTTCAGATGAAGAAGCAGCAGTTGAAGCATTGACAACTTTAGTTGAATCCGGATTTGCTGAATAATTTTTAATTATAAATAGAGCGGTGTTTTTAGTAAAACATCGCTTTTTTATTTTATCAAATAGCTTTATTATTCATCGAGAATATGGTATAATATTCATTAGTGCTATTATAAATTTATAAAGGTGGAGCGTAATGAGAAAAAAGGTAGAAATTTTCAAACCCGTTGTTTACACTTTAATATTAGCAATTCTGTTACTGACTGCTTTTGTCGGGTTTACTGATTATAAGCTTTTTAGTTATATAGCTCCCATAACCGCAATGGTTTTTGTTTATGTTTTCTTCAAAATGAAATTTGTACATGATGATATAGATGAGTTTCTTGAAGAACTGGGAACTGCAGTTTCGCAAATACACGAAACTAATATGATAACATTCCCAATGCCAATAATAATTTGTAGGAATAATGGAGAAATTGTTTGGTTTAATCAGTCTTTAAAAGATTTATGTGAGGACACTTCGGGATTATACGGAAAACCTATTACTGATTTGTTTAATGGCTTTGATTATACAGATATAACTGAAAATAAGCCCACAGATTTTACAGTATTCGGAAAAGATTTTTCAGTATATACAATAAAAAAAGTTGAGGGTTCAGAAGAACTTTATTGTATATATTTAGTTGACGATACAGAACTTAAAAAATATTATAGAGAATATTTCCGCACAAAACCTGCTGTTATAATTGCAGTTATAGATAACTACGATGAGCTGGTTCAAAATGCAAAAGATGGTGAAATATCGCAAATTGTGAGTACTGTTGAATATGAAATATCACAATATGCCAAAGAATACGAGGCGCTTATTTGTAAAACTGAAAGAGATAAATTCACTATAATAATTCGAGAAGAACAACTCAAAAAAGCAATTGATAATAAATTTGCAATTCTTGATACAGTAAGAAGTATATCTATAGGTGAACGAATGACAGCTACTCTCTCAATCGGTGCTGCAAGAGATGGCAAGGACATCAGAGAAGTTGAACAGTGTGCAAGACAAGCCCTTGATATGGCTCTTGGAAGAGGTGGCGACCAAGCCGCATTAAAAACGCAAAATGGGTACGATTTTTATGGCGGAATTTCAAAAGGTGTTGAAAAGCGAACAAAGGTTAAGAGCCGTATTGTTGCAACAGCACTTGCTGAACTTATGGAAAGCTGCGAAAATATAATCATAATGGGACATAGATTTGCTGATTTGGATTGCTTTGGTGCGGCTATTGGTCTTAGCAAAGTAGCGGAACAAATGGGTAAGCCTGTTAATATTGCCATAAGGTCACAAAAGCACTTAGTTTCACCACTTTATGAACAACTTTACGAAAATGGGTACAACAAAATTTTCTCAGAACCTGAGGAATTGCTTAACACAGTTAACGCAAATACTCTTTTAATTGTTGTTGATACACATGTTGAAAATATTTTGGAATGTCCCGAACTATATAAGGCTTGTAAACACGTTGTCGTAATCGACCATCATAGAAAAATGGTTGGACATATTGGAAATGCAGTTATATTTTATCATGAACCATACGCTTCATCAACTTGCGAAATGGTTTCTGAATTAATACAATATTTTGGTGATTATGGCAAATTGTCAAGGTTGGAAGCCGAGGCTTTACTTGCAGGAATTATGCTTGATACCAAAAACTTTATAATCAAAACAGGAGTTAGAACATTTGAAGCTGCTGCATACCTTAAAAAAATGGGTGCAGATACTGTTGATGTTAAAAAACTATTCAGTTCGCCTATTGCAACATATCAAAATCGTTCAGCACTTGTTTCGTCTGCTGAAATTTATAAGAATTGTGCCATTGCAACTGCTGATGAAGCAAGTGCTGACATCAAAATTATCGTCCCTCAAGCGGCAGATGAGCTGCTTAACATACAAGGTGTTGATGCCTCTTTTGTTATGTATGAAATGAATAATGAGGTTTCATTTTCAGCACGTTCAATGGGAAAAATTAATGTTCAATTGATTATGGAAAAACTAAGTGGCGGTGGTCACTTAACAATGGCGGGGGCACAGGTCAAAAATATTTCATTATCTGAAGCTAAAAAAATGCTGACAGATGCAATTGACAAATATTTAGAAGAAAAGTCACAATAATGGCATAAAGCCTTAACATAGGAGGATAAATTATGAAAGTAATATTAACGCAAGACGTACAGGGTTCAGGCAAAAAAGGGGAACTTGTTAATGTGTCAGACGGATATGCAAACAATTTTCTATTAAAGAAAAAGTTAGCCATTGAAGCAACACAGCAAGCATTAAATGAAATGAAAAACAGAATTTCGGCTGAAGAACATCGTGTTTCAGTTGAAAGACAATCTGCCAATGATTTAGCAAAAAAACTAAAAGATAAAAAAGTTGTTATAACAGCTAAAGCAGGTGTTGGCGGAAAATTATTTGGTGCAGTAACTTCTAAAGAAGTATCAGAAAATCTAAAAAAACAATATCAAGTTGATATTGATAAGAGAAAAATTGTTATGGCAGGTGATATAAAATCATTTGGCGATTTTGCAGCAGAAGTTAAATTATATTCGGGAATATCAGCAAAAATTATTGTAGAAGTAACAGAATAATTCGTAGCTTGGGGGATAATAATGGAAAACTTGAATACGCAGCAATTATATTCAACCCTTCCATACAATTTGGAGGCTGAGCAATCAGTTTTAGGTTCAGTGCTAATTGACCCATCATGTCTTCCACGAGTGATGGAACATCTAAAACCGGAAAGCTTCTATCGTCCTCAGCACAAAGAAATTTTTTCAATATATTTGCAAATGTTCATCTCTTCAAAAAGCATAGACTTTATAACCGTTTTAGATGAAGTGAAAAAAGAGTCTGTTTTCAGAAGTGAAGAAGATGCAAAAATATATTTGCTGCAATTGGCACAAATTGTTCCCTCAACAGCTAATGTTGAGGAATATGCAAGGATTGTTCGAGAAAAAAGTTATATAAGAAGATTAATTGAATCATCTAATGAAATAATTGAACTTGCAAGAAATGAAGATGCTGATGCTGCAAATTTGCTTGATATGGCAGAACAAAGCATTTTTGATATACGCAAGGGCAAAGAAACCACAGGACTTGTGAAGATAGATGAGATAATAACAGAAACATATGACCAATTTCAAAAATTAAGCAGTGATGATAAGTCGGAGTATATGGGAATTTCAACTGGATTTTCTGCTCTTGATCAAGTTATTACAGGACTTAATAAGTCGGATTTTTTGCTGGTTGCGGCTCGACCTGCAATGGGTAAAACATCTTTCGCTTTAAATATTGCAACCAATGTTGCATTAAAAGCTAACAAAACTGTTGCAATATTTTCTCTTGAAATGAGCAAAGAACAATTAGTTACAAGAATGTTGTCGGCTGAATCACTTATTCAATATCAAAGTTTGAGAAAAGGTGAATTGACAAGTAACGATTGGGTAAAACTAGGAATGGCAGCTCAAATACTCTGCAAAGCTCCGATTTATATTGATGATACCCCAGGAATAACAATTGGTCAGATGAAGGGTAAATTAAGAAGAATTAAAAATTTAGGCATTGTTATTATTGACTATTTGCAGTTGATGACAGGCTCAAGAAAGAGCGAAAACAGAGTTCAAGAAGTATCAGAAATAACTAGATCGCTTAAAATAATGGCAAAGGAATTAAACGTTCCTGTTATGACATTGTCGCAGTTATCACGTGGACCTGAGTCAAGAACTGACCATAGACCTATGCTTTCTGACTTGAGAGAATCCGGTTCTATTGAGCAAGATGCTGATATTGTAATGTTTCTATACCGAGATGCTTATTATAATCCCGACACTGAAGACCAAAATATTGCTGAAGTAATTGTAGCAAAAAATCGTCATGGTGAAACTGATAATGTAAAAATGGGTTGGGACGGACAATTCACCAGATTTAAAAGTTTGGAGCTATACAAAAGTGAACAATAAAGTAATAACCACAATAGAAAAATATAATATGATTTCAAATAATGACAGCGTTTGTATCGCATTATCAGGCGGTGCAGACTCTGTTTCATTGTTTCATTTTATGGTTACAAATAAAAAAATGTTGGGTATTAAAAATTTATATGCTTGTCATCTAAATCATATGTTACGTGATGACGAGGCAGATAACGACGAAAAATTCGTCGTTAATTTATGTAATTCTTTTAATATTGAAGTTTTTGTAAAAAAAGTTGATATAAACAAAAAGGCAAATGAAACCTCAAAGTCAATCGAAGAGGCAGCAAGAGATGAAAGATACGATTTTTTTGCTGAAATAAGCAAAAAATATAATTGTAAGATTGCAACAGCTCATACTTTGAGTGATTCAATGGAAACAACTTTATTTAATTTGTCAAGGGGGACAGGACTTAAAGGATTATGTGGAATATCTCCCACAAGAGATTATATAATTCGTCCATTGATAACTTGTTCCAGACGAGAAATTGAAAAATATTGCTGCGAAAATGAATTGTCATTCGTCACAGATAGCACAAACAACACTGATTTATATACTAGAAACAGAATTCGTCACAATATTATTCCAAAATTTTATGAATTAAATCCTATGGTTGAAAGCTCTTTTTTGCGTTTTTACAGTCAAGGAGAAACCGATGAGGACTTTTTGGAACAGGAAACTGATAAAGCATATAAATTAATCGAAAAATCCCAGCAGTACTTAAGAAATGAATATTTACTTTTGCACAAAGCAATTCGATATAGGGTTTTAGCAAAAATATTGTCTGATAAATCTATAGATGTGTATTCAGCACGACTTGAACTTTTGGATAATTATATTTATTCCGGAACAGGTGCGGTTCAATTGTCAAAAGATGATTACTTGAAAGTTTCAAATGAGTATTTTAAAATCTGCGAGAATATCAGTCAGGAATACTATGAAATGACAATCCCACATCTGCAACTTGGGAATAAAGAAAAAATCCAGTTGCCAACAGGTAAAACCATTGAATTTTCCCTTGAACATTATGAACAAAATAAAAACTTTGAAAACAATTTAGATAAAGGCTTAAAAAAGCAACTAGATTATGATAGAATAAAAGGTAATATTTTGCTTAGACAACGTAAGGACGGAGACAAAATTAACTTGCACAAAAGGAATTGTACAAAAAGCATTAAAAAGCTTTTTAATGAGATGAAAATACCAACAGAAAAAAGAAATTCTCAAGTGGTTTTGTGCGATGAAGAAGAAATAATATGGGTTGAGGGCGTTGGCTGTTCTTCAAACGTTGCAACAAATATTAAAACGCAAAATGTACTTATTATAAATATGGAGGATTAATTTATGATAAACGATATGAAAGAAATACTAATATCAAAAGAAGAATTAGAAAAAAAAGTTACCGAGATGGGTGCTCAAATCTCTAAAGATTATGAAGGCAAAAATTTGATGCTTGTAAGTGTTCTAAAAGGTTCAGTTGTGTTTATGGCTGACCTGATGAGGGCTATAACAGTACCTGTGAGTATTGATTTTATGTCAGTTTCAAGTTATGGTGCAGGTGTAAAAAGCTCCGGTGTGGTTAAAATAATCAAAGACCTTGATGTTTCACTAGAAGGCAAAGACTTGCTTTTGGTTGAAGATATTCTCGACAGCGGAAATACATTAAGCTATTTGAAAAAAATGTTAATGAATCGAAACCCTAACAGCATTAAAATTGCTACTCTCCTTGACAAACCGGAACGTAGAACTGCTGATTTATATGCAGATTATTTTGGTTTTGTTGT
Organism: Oscillospiraceae bacterium; assembly: GCA_036635475.1. Taxonomy (GTDB): domain Bacteria; phylum Bacillota; class Clostridia; order Oscillospirales; family Ruminococcaceae; genus JAHHUA01. The sequence continues at coordinate 15,136 of JAVWQH010000013.1, forward strand.
ACCAGACGAATTTGTTGTAGGTTATGGTCTTGATTATGACGAAAAATACAGAAACTTCCCTGAAGTTGGTGTATTAAAACCTGAAGTATATACTAAATAAAAATATATCATCAAAGGGAGCGATGTTGATTGGCGAGCATTGATAATAAAAACAAAGGTATTAAGGGTTTAGGCATTTATATTGCACTTTTAGTAGGATTGATTATTATAGTTAGTTCTATGAAATTTTTGCAAAAAGACACTGTAACAGAAAAATATTCAACAATTATTGGATATTTTGAAGATCAGAAAGTTATAGACTACTATTTGGATTTTGGCACATCTAAACTTCAAATAGAGGTTAAACAGCCTGATAACACAACTAAAAAAATAGAATATAAAGTCCCACATGTTGGAATATTCTTAGATGAAATACTCGATGATGTTGAAATTTATAACGAAGCGCACCCAGATGCAAAGATGACACGTGACTATAAAGCGCCGGCAGAAGCACCTTGGTGGATAGCTATGATGCCATTTGTACTGATTTTGCTGTCTATGGGAGCATTATGGTATTTTATGATGCGTCAAACAAAGGGTGGAGATGGTGCAAATGTTATGAATTTTGCCAAAGCTAAACCCCGAATATCTAATGCAGAAAATAAAGTTAAATTTACCGATGTTGCAGGTGCTGATGAAGAAAAAAATGAACTGCAAGAAATCGTAGAATTTTTAAAAAATCCATCAAAATTCAACTCTTTAGGCGCAAGAATACCTAAGGGCGTTTTGTTGATGGGACCTCCGGGAACAGGTAAAACACTTTTAGCAAAAGCTGTTGCAGGCGAGGCTGATGTTCCATTCTTTTCAATTTCAGGTTCTGATTTCGTTGAAATGTTTGTTGGTGTGGGTGCCTCAAGAGTTAGAGATTTGTTTGAACAAGCAAAGAAAAACGCACCAAGTATAATATTTATTGATGAAATTGATGCTGTAGGTCGTCACAGAGGCGCAGGACTCGGTGGGGGACACGACGAAAGAGAACAAACACTTAATCAGTTATTAGTTGAAATGGACGGATTTGGTGCAAACACAGGAGTAATTATTATCGCTGCAACCAACAGACGTGATATACTTGACCCTGCTTTATTGCGTCCGGGAAGATTTGACAGACAAATTTTTGTCGGCTATCCTGACGTTAAGGGCAGAGAAGAAATATTGAAGGTTCATACAAGAAATAAGCCGTTAGCTCCTGACGTTGAACTATCGGTTATAGCTAAAACAACAGCAGGTTTTACTGGTGCAGACCTAGAAAATATTGTTAATGAAGCTGCACTTTTAGCCGCTCGTGCTGACAGAAAAGCAATAACAATGTTTGATATTGAAAATGCTACAATAAAAGTTGTTGCAGGACCTGAAAAACGTTCACATGTTTATACAGAAAAAGATAAAAAGTTGACTGCTTTCCACGAATCAGGTCATGCCGTTTGCACATATTATATGTCTGCCGTTGACCCTGTTCATCAAATTTCCATTATACCAAGAGGTATGGCTGGCGGTTACACAATGTCATTGCCAACTGAAGATAAAAACTATCGCACAAAACGTGAAATGCAAGAAAATCTAGTCACACTTTTAGGCGGTAGAATGGCTGAAAAATTGACATTGGACGATATTTCCACAGGTGCATCAAACGACCTTGAACGTGTTACAAAATTAGCACGTGCTATGGTTACAAAATATGGATTTAGTGATAGAATTGGACCTGTTGTTTACGGTCAAGACCAAGAAGAAATTTTCTTAGGCAGAGATATTTCTCAATCACAAAATTATTCAGAAAATATTGCTGCTGAAATTGATTCGGAAGTCAGAGAAATTATTGATAATGCTTATGAAAAAGCACAAGAAATCTTAACTCTTCATATGGATAAATTGATAATTGTCGCTGAAAATCTAATCGAACGTGAAAAGATTGAGGGCGATGAATTTAAGATTTTGATGGAGGGCGGCACTCTACCTGAACTTAACTTAAACTCAAATAAGACTGAAACTAAATTAGATATTCTTATTGAAAACACAATAACTGACCAACCAAAAGAAAACTAAATAATAATTTAAGCAAGCGAAATAAAAACTCGCTTGCTTTTTTATAAAACAAAACCATAAAAATAGAGCATATACATAAATCAATAATGTATATACTCTATTTTAATAATACTATTTAACTATTAACCAAGGTAACCAGCAGCAGCTAAAATCTTTTTAGCATTTTCAAGGTTAGCCTCAGAAATAAGAACTACTGGACCAGTACAACCCATACCACTTTCAGCATAGATTTTCTCTTTCCACAATGCTGTAACAGCATCTTCAAGATCCATAATCTCTATACCGGTAATTGCGCCAGTAACAACTTCCTTAGGTGGAACAGCAACTTGTTCAGTTGGTGCAGCAGGTTTGTTACTTGCAGCTTTTCTAGCAGCTAAGATGTCTTTTAGTCCGGCAGCATTAGCTTTTTTGAACTCGTTCTTTGCAACATCGAATACTTTACCCTTAACAAGTTGAGCAGCATATTGGATAGCATTAGCTATAATAGGAGCACCTGAAGCACGAGAAACAATCATAACCAATTGATTATAATCTTGTCCGATACCAGGGCCATAACCATAACCTGTAGCCTCAAATCCACCGCCTGTTGTGAAAGAGGAAAGCATTTTTGTAACAATGTTACCTGTCAAAGAATCACAAACCATAATGTCAGGAGTTCCTTGAAGAATGTCGTTACCACGCATTACACTACCACCATCTGCACGATTAGAAGTAGCCCAATTAATGTCGTAACCACCCTTAGTAAGTTCTTTTAATGCTGTTTCTGTTTGACGAGCACCATCAACATTCAAGATACCAACAGATGGGTTTTGATTTCCACAAGCTTTAGCAGTAATAATACCATAAATTGTGTTAAGAATCATACCTTCAATTCTGTCAGTTGATGAAGTACCTGTTGTTGTTGCAAGCAACATTTCGTTGCCCTTTGCAGGAGTGATAACACGACCAACTGTTGAAACACCGATAGGGAAAGGGAAGTGCATTGTAACAGCACCATCTATTTCATGGTTCTTTAACATTGCTTCCATAACCTTATGGCCTTCTTCATCATCTTTAACTTTAACAGTTGTTACAAGAGGATTTTCCATAGTACCGATTACAACTACATCAACACCGTTTTTTGCAGCAATAATAGCACCATTCAAAGCATTTTGTTCGCCATGTTCACTGCCAAGAGCTGTAATAGCAATTCTAGGACGTTTGCCAACACTGCCTGTTTCCAAGCCGTCAGCAAGCTCAAGGAACGTATTGGCAATCATTTTTTCAATATTGTTCATATTACTAATCCTCCTGTGAGAGCATGCTTTTTGCAAAATCACGAAGTGAACTGCTAATTAGTGAACGTATTGTGTCTTCACTTACGGAAGCTTCTTCAGTAGCACCACTGTTTGGCTTAATAACAAAAGAAACACCATCAAATAGATTAGTCATACGGCCGAGGAACAAACTTCCCTTACCGATAATCATAGCATTCTTAATCTTGCCATCAAGTAAATCTTGACAAGCAAAACCAATGTAAGGAACACCTGATGGAATATGTCCTTGTGTTGGAGCCCAACCAACTAGACCATGCTTAGCAGGGAATGAAGCTAGTTCGCTCTTATCCATTTCGCCACTCTTAACAGCAAGTGCACCAATCATCTTGTAGTTAGCAAGAGGAACGTCGCCTGCACCGGCTGGCTTTGTGATGTCTGGGTTTTGCATTTCTGGAGAATAACGATCAATATCTGTAATCTTCATTCCAACTCTTGCAAGAGGAGCTTGAACTAGAGATGTGATAACAGCTTGAGGTGATGAACCTGTTCCAACAGTATGACGTCCAAGAATTGACAAGTCAATTTCAGGGTTAATACCATCATTCTTTGTGATAATTACAGCAAATCCGCCAATCATATCTTCAAGAATTGGAATATCTTTTTTAACATGGTCTTTACCATTCATACCAAGTTTAGCAGTACAACCGCCACTTGTTACAGCAACGCAATTGTAAGCTCCTGAAGTAACAAGAGCAGCAGCAGCAATGATTGTATGAGCAGGAGCAGCACAGAAACCTCTCATATCAGCACCAGAAGCACTGGATAATCCTGCAATTTCAGCAGCAGCCTTAGCAAAGTTACAACCACCACGTTGGTTCATATCGCCTGCAGCTTCTTCACAGCAGTCAAGAACGTATTCAACTTCGTCCTTTTCAATTCCGGCATTCTTAACAGCATATAGCAATGAAAGAACGCTTGAAGCTTTACAAACGATATTTTCGTGCATAACATGAGCGCTTAGGTTAACGTCGATATCATGAGCACGTTTAACACAACCAACCAATTTTCCGTTGTGGAATAGTGGTTCAGCATGTTCGACAGTAACATCATGTTCAATTACTGAAAGTTCTACACCTTCTGTAATTCTAGCAACGATATCTTCAGAAATAATTTCATTAGCTACAAAAGCTGGTTTATGTTCTACTACGAAATTTTTGTCCAATAATACAAGGTCAAAAACATCACATACTTGCATCAAGATAAGGAATTCTTCTTGAGGCATAATCTCACCATATTTACCAAAACGTGTAGCTTTTGGATCTTTTTTATCATACCAAGGAGCTTCAATTCCAGCTAGCTCATCAGGAGTGATATTACCAATATATGTTTGGTTAGGGTAATAAGAAACAACTGTATCATAATCTCTTAGTGATCCTGTAACTTGTTTTAGATACTCAGAATCTGGATTTACAATTCTCTCAGTTGTTTGTGTTGTACCATTTTGCAATACCATATCAGGTGTATGCACAAGAGTGTAGCCACTACCTTTTATAACACTGTTCATAAGCAATACGACCGTCCTTAATCTATAAATTTAACCTTTTTAAGGTTATAAACGATTTTATAACAATAGGGGAGCCAAGCAGATAACTCTACCCGGCTCCGCCTACTATAAACTAGCTATAAACTAGAATTTGCAGTATTGGTCACGGATGCTCTGCATTTCAGAAGTAATTTCGTCAATGTCAAGAACCATTTCCATCATGCTAATTTGCTCTTCATAAACAGCTTCATCAAATTCAGCTTTTATGATTTCTTCACAAACGTGATATACTTGAAGTCCTAACTGGACTCCTGTCAAAGGACCTGCAAAAGTTGGGTCGCCAGCAGTAACCGTTTCAGCTGCTAGGCCAGATGCTTCAGCTTCAGCAGCGCCAAGTAGAACAACTAGGTTCTCTGCGCCGTGTAGATCAGCTAAATCTTTAACTCTCTTTTGATTTTCCAAGTCCATTGCACCAGCGGCTGTTCAGACAAAGCACTCAGTAGATGAAAATACAACTTCTGCACCTGCTGTAGTAGCACAAGCAGCAATTGCTGGTCCTGGAACGCCGTCTCTGTCGCCGATGATGATAACTTTTTTACCGTTTAAAATAGACATAATAATATCCTCCTTTCGACACGAGTAAATATAAGCAAACCTTTCGGTTACTTAACTATAGATAAAACTTCTTGATCATTGCTTCAACGTTTTCAGCAGTTGCGTCTTCTTTAACGCACTCTTCAACTTTTTCGCCATTCTTGTATATAGCGATAACTGGAAGACCAAGAATTTTTTGACCGATTGCAAGTCTACGAGCCTTAGTTGTGTTAAGGGAAGTGAACTTGATTTTGTCGCCATATTTTTCAGCATAAGCATGAATTGTAGGCATCAAAGCTGCACATGGTACACAACCGTCGCCGTAGAAATCAACAAGAACTGTTTCTGTTGATTCAAGAACTTCTGCTTGGAAATTATCTTTTGTTAAATCTAACATTTTAAAGACTCCTTTTGTAAATTATATTTTTATTCGTTTTCGCTTAGGTAATGCTCAACAGAGTGTACTGCAATAGCACCATCTGCTGCAGCTGTAACAACTTGACGGAAGCTCTTCTTTCTTACGTCACCGGCAGCAAATACACCTGGGATATTTGTTTTCATATCGTCATCTGTTAGGATATAACCATTTTCAATGTCTAGTTGGTCAGCAACTAGCTCTGAACGTGGATTGAAACCAATGAATACAAACACACCGAAAATGCCATCTTCTTCATCAGCATGAATAACAGACATTTCTCCGGTCTTGATATTTTCAACTTCAATTGTGTTAAGAATATCATCACCATCAAATTTTCTGATAACTGAATTCCACATAAATGCCATTTTAGGATTAGCAAATGCTTTTTCCTGAAGGCTCTTAGCTGCACGAAGTTCTTCTCTACGATGAACAACTGTTACCTTGCGAGCAAACTTTGTTAGATAAAGAGCTTCTTGGATAGCGGAATCTCCGCCGCCAACAACAAATACCTCAAAATCTTCGAAGAAGTTAGCATCACATGTTGCACAGTAAGAAACACCCTTACCTACGAACTTGCCTTCGTTTTCGCTACCTGCAGGCTTTGGAAATGCACCTGTTGCAACGATAACAGTTTTAGCAAGGTATTCTCCGTTAACGCAAGTAATCTTCTTAGGATTGCTTTTCAAATCAACAGATTTAATAGTATCCTTTACTCTTTCAGCACCAAATTTTTCAACTTGAGCTGACATACGAGCTATTAGAACTGGGCCTGGCTCTGCGTTTGGAGAACCTGGGTAGTTCTCAATATCGTCTGTGATTGCAATTTGTCCGCCATCTTGACCTTTTTCAATAATAAGTGTAGATAGGCGAGAACGTCCTGCGTACAAACCTGCGGAAAGTCCAGCAGGTCCTGCACCAAGGATAACAACATCATAGATTTTAGACATATTTGTTTACCTCTTTATCTTAATAATATAAAATTAGTCCTCAAAAATTGTTTGATCTTCAACTTCAGTTGTCAAAGCACGGAATGCTGTTTTAAGAAGCTTTCTACGAATTGCTTTTTCTTCTTCCATTGTTAGGTTAGGGTCACCTAGTGGGTGAGGGATAGCGATAGCTGGAACAATTCTGTTAGCACCAACTGTCATAGAGATAGGTGTTACTGTACAAATATGAACTACAGGGAAACCTGCTCTCTCGATTTCTTTTACTAACGTTGCGCCGCAACGTGTACAAGTTCCTCAGGTTGAGGTTAGGATAACTGCATCCACATTTGCTTCCTTAAGGTCTTTGGCAATATCTTTACCAAATTGTACAGAAGAAGCAACAGCAGTACCGTTACCAACAGTTGTGTAGAAATAGTTGTGTAGAGAACCAATAACGCCGTCTTTTTCAAATTCACGAAGAACGTCAACTGGCAAAACTCTATCGGAGTCATCGTTAGCATAGACTGGGTCATAACCACCATGTGCTGTTTCATATGTGTCAGCAGTTAGGTCCATAACGCCTTCGATGCAATATTTGCCATAATGAGAAGCATTTGAGCTTTCGATATGGTCTGGGTTACCCTTTGGAACAGTACCACCGGAAGTAACCAAAGCAATTTTAGCTTTTGACAAGTCTTTAATTGCAGGCATTGGAGGAACTCTGTCGAAAGAAGGCATTGGATACTCAGTTGTGAAAGGCTTATCAGCTAGTTTCTTAATAAGCATCTTAACAGCTCTCTTAGAACCACGATCTTCTTCGAAGAAGTTCTTACGAATACCGTTAGGCATATAGCCTTCTTCACATGATGCACCAATTTCTTCATGGTTAGCTAGTTTAAGAGCTAGAGGAACCATTACTTTAACTGCATCTCTCATACCAGCAGCATTGTTTTTTGTAGCAATTGTCAAAACTTTGTTTTTGTACATATCAGCACCTGGGTTTTCAATGTACATACCTGTTAGAGCAGGAATACCAAGAGTTTCTTGAACTGCAGTAGCGATAGCTCCACAAGCAACACCGTAACGTCCAGCATTGAATGCAGGTCCAGCAATGAATAGGTCAGGTTTTTCAACGCTAATCATATCCATAATTTCTTTTTGTGCTTTTTCAAGGTTCTCGTTGAAGTAGGAGTCACCGCAAATAATTGTAGCAACGATTTCTGCTTCATCACCGAAACCAGCAGCTAGAGCAACACCAGGACCAATAATACCAGAAACTTTTTCTGGTGGAATATGAGCCATTTCTTCTCCGCCTTTTTGAGCAAAGAATTGGTTAATGTAATGAACTATTCTAATTTTAGACATCGTAAAAGCAGCTCCTTTCTATCGTGCACTTAGGCGGTTAAAGCCAAGTTCGTTTGTAGCGCCTGTAATTACTTGAAGTTCTGCTGTGATTGTTCCGTCAGCTGCAAGGCTTCCTGCATGTCCGCCAGCAATCTTGTCAACAAAATCAAGTGTACCGATAACTTTGTCCATTTTTGGTAGGTGAATAACTTGGTTAGCATTACCGCCTGTAACAACAGCTGTTGCTAGTGGGTCTGCGTCAGCAAGTGATTGGCTCTTACCATCTTGACCAGCATATTCATCAGTAATAATAACTGTTTTAATGCCTTTAAGTTCAATTTTCTTACAGTTCATGATAAGGTCTGTATCTGGGTTACCGAAACCTTCTTGAGATACAACAACACCATCAACGCCTAGGAATTCTGCCAATTTAGCAGCCCAGTCAGATGAACGTTGTTTATCAGCAAGGTAAACGTTTTCGTTTGTAATAATAACACCAACAAAGTTTAGTGTCTTGCCATGTTCTTCAAACAAATCAGCAACAACAGGGTTGTTTAGATGATGGTAAGTTGTATTCTTGTCACATGCAGATACGCAGTTACCGGAAACAATAGCACCGTCCATAATTTCTGTTGGGTTGATAATTGTTGATAGGGAACGTTTAGCATCAACGCCGTATACATAAGTATCATGTAGTAGGCCTTGGCTTTGTAGCATTTGAACATAAGCAACTCTTGGTAGTTCAGGATATAGTCTAATGCCTTCCTTAACTGAAGGAGTTTCAAATGTTTTAACTTCATCAGGAGTTAGTTCTCTTGCAAGTTCTCCTAGGAAAGCAGCTGTTTTAAATCCAACCATACGAACTGAATGTTCATATTCATGTTGTTTTAGTCCTTCAACTGGTTCACATACAAGAACAAGATTGTTTAGTTTTGAGAATGGTGTATAGTCAGCACCAGGTCCGGTCATATCAATGATACCTTCTTGGAAACCAACGATTTTACCAGCTGTAACAACTGCACAACCACGTAGAACGTGTGTACGGCCACTACCAACTGTTTCTGGTTTGCAAAGCATTCCAGGGAATATACCACCAGGTCCTTCAACCTTTACACGAGGCTCAATTACGTCCTTAACAGGGGTAATTCTAACGCTCTCTCCAGGTCTAGCAATGTCGAATGTAACCGATTTAAGGTTTTCATCCTCCATAATTATTGCCTTGATTTCATCTTGATTTACGTAGAGAACACCGTCTCTTACTTCTGATTTTTTTGCGAACTGTACATCATTAATGTTCAGATATCCAAGTTCAAGTTTCAAGGTTTTTCCCTCCTAATAAATATTTCAGTTTTATTGAATTGCAGAATTAACTGCATTCCTGATAAGTGTTGCATCAACAACTGCAAAATCATCTTTGATTCTGTCAGTCATATTGATATATTTAGGGGCGAACTTTTTAGCGGTAATAATGCTGTTTTCGATAAGGATTAAAGAATCCATATCAATTTTATCTTTTTGCTGTTTTGTAATAATAACAGATTTAAAAGGGGTTTCATTAGGTTTAACACTTCCTGAAAGGGGGTGTGTTAAAATTTTAACACCTTTGTGTACTCTATCACGTATTTCAGTCAGCAACTCGATATATGAGCAATCCAAAAGTTCAACATCAATAATATCTGATAATTGTTGTTTTGCCAATGGATTATTCGTAATAATCATCATATCCAATATTTGTACCTGCCTTTCGGACGAAAAGTTAATAGTCAAATGCGAATGAGCATAAAAAACGACTATGTATCTAATTTTTATAACAAAACAAATACATAGTCGTAACTCTGTTTGTTTACCTGAGAGATTCCGGATAAATCCGTTGCACCTATGGCGTCATAAATGACTCTACAGAGCGTAGTCCATAACCAGTCCTTTTGCCTGAAAGTTTCATATTACTTATGACTAAAAAAGTAATATTTTCATCTTCGGCGATGGTAAAAACCATTCTCTCCTGATTATTTCAACCTACATTATTAACTTTACAACTTTAAGTTACCATAGTATGATACGAATGTCAAGAAATACAAACAATATTTGTAATGTTGTACAAAAAGTTAGATTTTAAATGTACAAAATGTCAAGTATAAATTTACATTTTTTGCTAAGAAAAATCAGATATAATTCCTATTTCCCTAGTGATTACATTATATCACACATAAATAAAAAAAGCCATATAAAAAAACATAATAATCAAAATATTTCAAATTAATTTTTTCAATCACGAAATCTTCTTATTGTCATAAAACATATTGCATAAAATGACAAAGTTTGATATCCTTGTACTATAAATGAAAGGTGGATAAGTATGAGCGACAATAATAAAAGATTAACACAAATGACTTCTAGCGGTGGCTGAGGAGCAAAAATAGGACCGGGCGTCCTTTCGCAGATACTTTCACGTTTGCCAAAAAATTATGATGAAAACTTAATAGTTGGGTATGACACAAGCGACGATGCCGCTGTTTATAAAATAAATGATGATTTGGTTATTATTCAAACAGTAGATTTTTTTCCGCCAATTGTTGACGACCCCTATACTTTTGGGCAAATTGCCGCAGCAAATGCAATAAGCGATATATATGCAATGGGTGCAATACCTAAAATTGCTATGAATATTATCAGTATTCCCAGCTGTTTGCCTATTGAAACAATTGAGGCTATACTTCAAGGCGGATACCAAAAAGCTTTGGAAGCCGGAATAACAATTGCAGGTGGTCATAGCATACAAGACCCAGAACCTAAATTCGGACTTTGTGTAACAGGCTTTGCAAAACCATCGGAAGTTTTAACAAATTCAGGGGCTAAAGTTGGGGATTATATCGTTATAACTAAGCCAATTGGAACAGGAATACTCTCAACAGCAGCATCAATGAATATGCTTTCGGTGGACGGCTATAATCTTATGGTAAAGTATATGACTATGCTTAACAGAGAGGGTAGAGATGCGATAGTTCCCCACAAACCAACAGCTTGTACAGATGTAACAGGTTTTGGATTGCTTGGACATTTATCAGAAATGGCTGAGGGAAGTAATGTAACTATTGAGCTTAATTCAAAAGAAGTTCCTCTTATTGATGGGGCATATGAATTTGCATTAGAAGATATTTTTCCCGGAGGAGCATATAAAAATCTTGCATATGTTAAGAATAAATTTACAGCAGAAAACATTCCGCAAGTTATGATTGATATACTTTGTGACCCTCAAACTTCAGGTGGACTTATGGCATCAATGTCAGAAAAAGATGCAATTGAACTTTGCAAAGAATATAAAGATGCAAAAATTATTGCGAGAGTTTTAGAAAAAGGCGAAAAAAGTATCATTATTATATAAATATTGTAAAAATTATTATAAAATTGATTTTTACTTTTGTGAGGAGAATATAGTTACTTATGGATAATAACAAACAGCTGCTAAGAAAGCTTCCGAAAATGGACGAGCTTTTAAATAATACTGTTCTTATTGAGATGAGCGAAAAATATGGAGCAAAATCTGTTTTGGATACAGCACGTGATGTTATAGATGAATTAAGAAATCAAATTATTTCCCAGGAAATTAAAGAAATAAATTCTGATGATATCATTAATAGTATTGTAAATAATCTTCAAAATGATACAATGTCATCTCTTAAAAAGGTGATAAATGCAACAGGAATTATACTTCACACTAACCTTGGCAGAGCTGTAATCGGTGAGAAAGTTGCAAATGCAGTTATGGATATTGCTTGTGGCTATTCAACACTTGAATATAGCTGTGAAACCGGTGGCAGAGGCAGCCGTCACGACCATGCACAAAAACTTTTAACAAAACTTTGCGGAACAGAAGATGCAATGGTTGTAAATAATAATGCAGCAGCAGTTATGCTTGCATTGGGAGCTATTGCACAAAATAAAGAGGTTATTGTATCTCGAGGTGAACTTGTTGAAATTGGCGGTGCATTTAGAGTTCCTGAAATAATGGAATTGAGCGGAAATATTTTAAAGGAAATTGGAACAACAAATAAAACGCACCCCGAAGATTATTCAAATGCGATAAATGACAACACAGGGGCATTACTAAAAGTTCATACAAGCAATTTTAAAATAATTGGTTTCACAGAAGAAGTTGGACTTGATACACTTGCTGAAATTGGACATAGCAACAATTTGCCTGTTATTTACGACCTTGGTGGCGGTGCATTGTTGCCGCTTGAACAATTTGGAATTATAGGTGAACCCAATGTTCCAACAATACTAAAATCGGGGATTGATATATTGACATTTTCAGGTGATAAACTGCTTGGCGGACCTCAAGCAGGAATTATTGTGGGAAAGAAAAAATATATTGATTTGATGAAAAAGCACCCACTTGCAAGGGCAGTCAGAGTTGATAAATTCACTCTTGCAATGCTATGTGAAACCCTTAAATGCTACATTGATACAGATGTTGCTATAAGAGATATTCCTACTATAAATATGATAGCAGTTAAAAAAGACGAACTAACTCGAAAGGGAAAAGTGCTGTTGTCACAATTAAACAATGAAATTAAATGTGAACTTGTTGATGATTTTGGACAAGTTGGCGGCGGTTCTGTGCCAACGCAAATGATTGATTCAGTTGTTTGTCAGATAAATGACCAAAGATTATCTCCAACATCACTGGAGCAAGCTTTGAGAAAAAATATTCCTCCGATTATTTCAAGAATTTCCAAAGACAGAGTTTTGTTGGATATGAGAACTATTTCCGAAAAGGAAATACCGATTGTTGCGAACGCATTAAATAACTGTTTTAATGTATAAAGGAGAAAATTAATGACTAATAGCATAATTGGAACAGCGGGTCACGTTGACCATGGAAAAACTTCATTAATCAGAGCCTTAACAGGAATGGATACTGATAGATTAAATGAAGAAAAAAAGAGGGGTATAACAATTGATTTGGGATTTGCCCATATTGATTTACCCGATGGATCTCAAGCAGGAATAATTGATGTGCCGGGACATGAAAAATTTATTCGTAATATGTTAGCCGGTGCAGGGGGAATAGACCTTGTTTTAATGGTTATTGCAGCAGACGAGGGAATTATGCCTCAAACAAGAGAACATATGGATATATTATCACTGTTAAATATTAAAAAAGGTATTGTTGTTTTAACAAAATCTGATATGGTTGACAGTGATTGGCTTGAATTTATGCAAGAAGAAGTCAAAAAAGGACTTGAGGGCAGTTTCCTTGAAAATGCACCAATTTGCTGCGTTTCTTCTCAAACAGGTAAGGGCATAGATGAATTGCGAAATTTGCTATTTAAAATGTTGCTTGAACAGCAAAAAAATAAAGATGATATTGATTTCAGACTTCCTGTGGACAGAATTTTTTCTGTTGACGGGTTTGGTGCTGTTGTAACAGGAACATTGATTGAGGGAAAGCTTAATGTTGGCGATAATCTTATGATTTACCCATCAAAAATCCCGACAAAATCAAGAAATATTCAAGTACATTCACAAAATGTCCAAACGGCTTATGCAGGTCAAAGAACCGCAGTAAACCTTGCAGGGCTTAAAAAAACCGACATAAAACGTGGAGATATTCTTGCTCCCCTTGACAGTGTTGAAGTAACTAAATTTCTTGATGTTAATATCAATGTTTTGAAAAACAGTTCAAGAACATTGAAAAACAATAGCAGTATTCATTTTTATCATGGAAGCTGTGAATTAACAGCAAAAATTGCATTAATGGATTGTGATGAAATTGCAAGTGGAAAAAGCGGATTTGCCCAATTAAGGTTTGATGAAGAATTTGCAGTCAAAGCAGGGGATTGTTTTGTGTTAAGGTTTTTATCACCTCTTGAAACAATAGCAGGTGGAGTGATTTTAAATACAATGCCACCAAAACGTAAGCGTTTAACTGAAGAAACCATTGAAACTTTTAAAATCGAACAAAATGGTAAAAACCCAGAAAAGGTTAACTCAGTTATAAAAGATTGCGGTTCAATTCCTATTAATGAAAAAGAAATTTCTCTTAAACTTAACATACCCGCTATTGAAGTTGTTAAAATTTGTGAAAAGTTGTCTAATAAAAAAGAAATTATAGATGTAGCTGAAAATATTTTTCTTCATAAAGATGAAGTTAATCGTATTAAAACAGCAGCAACAATATTATTAGAAAAATTCCACAAAGAAAACCCACTTAAAAAGGGAATTAAACGTGAAGAAATAAGGACAAAACTGCGTCCGAATATACAAATTCAATATATGGATAGAATTTTAAATCAGCTTATTAATCAAAAAGCATTGAAAGAACAAGATGGTTGTATTTCTTTGTTTGAATTTGCAATTGAAGTAAATGATAACCACAAAAAAATCAATCAAGAAATTTTGGAATTATATGAAAAAGGCAAATTTTCTCCTCCAACTCCAGATGAAGTTATTGCATTATATCCTAAAATAAAAGGTGTTAATCAACTATTGTCTAAGATGATAACCGATGGAGAATTAGTAAGACTTTCTGATAAAATATATATGTCGAAAAATAATGTTGATGAAAGTTTAAAGCTGATTACAAAAGTCAATAATGATAAAAATGGAATAATTTTATCAGACGTCAGAGATGTTCTTGGAACTTCAAGAAAGTTTGCATTAGCTTTGCTTGAATATTTCGACAGCAAAAAAATTACGAAGAAAAATGGTGATATTAGAACAATTTCAAAGTAATTTAGCAAAAATACTTGCAATGCTTTTGTTTATATGTTACAATAAACCTCGTAAATGGGAACAGATAGGTGCTGGTGTGCCTCTCAGTCTTCAAAACTGTTGTTAGGGGTTTATAGCCTCTTAGATGGGTTCGATTCCCATGTGTTCCCGCCAAATATAAAAACCGCTTGCTTATTATATAGCAAGCGGTTTTTCATTTGTAAATATCTTTTAACTATTAATCAACAGTTATTTGTTTTTTGCTTTTTATGAAATATCCTATAAATCCACCAACAATTCCCGGCAAAATCCACGAGAATCCATATACACTGAATGGTAGTATTGACAAGCCCATATCAACTTTTCCATATGTTTCAATTAAGCCTAGAATACTTGTTATTAATGCACCCAATGCTGCACCTTTGTAGATGTTATTATTTTTAATTTTATCAGAAAAAATAGCCATAAATGTTAAGACAACCAATATCGGATAAATTAAATCAAGAATTGGTGAAGCGAAATTGATAATTGTTGAAATTCCTAAATTAGAAAGCACACAGCTTACAATTGAAATTACAATAACCATAGTTTTATAATTAAGCTTATTATCTGTTATATCGGAGAAATAAGTTGCAGTTGATGAAACAAGACCAATAGCTGTTGTTAAACAAGCTGCCATTACAATTATTCCCAAAAGTATAATTCCTTCTTGACCTAAAATACCTTTAGTTATTGCAATAAGAAGTTCGGCTTGAGATAAATTGGCTGGGAATACAGTGGAAACAGAAGCTCCAAGGAAAGCAAGCCCACAATAAACACAGAACAAACCTGCTGCTGCAACCAGACCTGAAAGTGTAATCATTTTAAATTGCAGCTTTTTGCCCTTATAACCTTTTTCGTTAATGCTTGCTAAAAGTGTAACGGATAATATCGTTGCACCCATCATATCCATAGTCTGATATCCAGCCTTAATTCCTTCTTTTAAAACTGAATCAATAGCAGTTCCTGAACCCGGAGTACCGAGAGGGGACAATACACCTTTGATGATGAGCAAAGCCAATGCAATTAGCATTATTGGCGATAGAATTGCACCAACAATATCAATAATTTTCGATTGTTTCAAACTTAAAGCGATAACAATTAAAAAGAAAATTATTGCCGATACCCAAGAATTAATAAAAGATGGGAATATTGGAGCTACAGCAAATTCAAATGTTGTTGCAGCAGTACGAGGTATTGCGATAAGTGGGCCTAAACAAATCATATTCGCAACAAGCAAAAGTGTTGAACATTTTTGTCCTAAAACATTTGTAATACCGTCTGCACCCTGACCTTTTTTTGCAATCATAAGAAGAGCTAAAACTGACAAACCAATATCTGTTGCAATAAAAGCAACAAAACCCCAAAACCAGTTAGAGGCTGAACCAAATCCAAGATATGGTGGGAAAATCAAGTTGCCTGCACCGAAAAACATTGCGAAAAGAGCAAATCCAATAACAAAAATATCCGTAGTAGTGTTTTTTTTCATAAGACGAACCTCCGATTATGTATAATTTATTTTAGCAATTGACACTTATAATATAAATTGGGTTTTGTCCCATCATAAGATGGTAATTTCCTAATTTTTTAGAACGACTGACCATAACTTGCACAATTTCAGAATTATTTAATTCAAGTGTTTTCAAAAGTTCCAGAACCTCATTTAATGTTTCAAGAGTAACAGTTGTTATCACTAGCCTAATTCGGGGATTTTTGTCTAGCAAAAGTTTAACTATATCATATAAATTTCCGCCACTTCCTCCGATAAATGCAGCATTAGGAATAGGCAAACCCTCTAATTCAGCAGGTGCATTTCCCTCAACAACGCTTAAATTATAAGCACTATGTTTTTTAGCATTTATTTTTATTAGTTCAACACCTTCAGCCTCACGTTCAATTGCAAAAACCTTTCCATCATATGCGGCTAATGCAAGTTCAACAGAAACTGAACCTGTGCCTGCTCCTATATCATAAATAATATCATCGCTTTTTACTTTCATTTTGGCTAAGATAATTGAGCGAACTTCTTGCTTAGTCATAGGAATATTGCCACGAATAAAATCATCATCTAAAATGGAAAATGTTGATTGTTTTGTTGCATCTTCATTGATAATTAAACAAACAGCTAAGTCCGAAACGTTAATATTAACGAAGTCTTTTACTATTCCACAAGATATTTTTTCAGTTTCTGAACCGAGATTTTCGCCAATATAAATATGTAAATTTTCAAAATTCCACTCAGATAAGTATTTGCATATTTCATTGATTGTCCACTTTCCACCAGTTAAAAAGAAACTCTCTTTATTTCGATTTACAATAGAATAGATGTTGCAATCAACCCCATGAGCAGATGCTAATTTCCAATTTTGCCAAGGCATTTTAAGTTTTGAACTAAAAAATTGAACACTGGATATTCCAGGAATAACTTCAACATCAAAATCTTTCAGATAGGGCAAAAGACTTTTTGTTCCGCTATAAAATCCTATATCGCCGCTCATCAGTATTGCAATATTTTTGGCATCTGAAGCAATAATTGCATCATAAATATCCTTTGCATTAATCAGATTTAACACTTGCTTTGCATTATTGCAAATGCTTTGTGTCAATCTTTTTGCACCGATAATTAAATCAGCATTATCAATTATTTTTATAGCTTTGGAAAAAATAAATTCATCACTTCCAACACCTGTTCCAATTATAGAAATATTCATAGTTCACCAACCTTATAATATTTTTGCAAGTATTTGAGCAACTGACATTCCTGCTTCTTCATTTCTTTTTATAACAATTATTTCTGCTCCTGTAGCTTTAGCTGCGGATAATTTTTCGTTAAAACCTCCTATAGTTCCGCCATCTTTTGTGACCATTGTTTTGATTGAATATTGTTCTAATAAAGCAACATTTAAGTTGTGGGAAAAAGGACCTTGCATTGCTATAATATGACTTGAATTAAAGCCAAGGGATATGCAAGCTTCAATTGATTCAACCATTGGCAAAACTCGTGGGTAAATTCGCTCCTCAAAGTCAGCAATTGCTGTGAAAGGTGAAAGCTCCTTGCTGCCTGTTGTAAGCATAATATTTCCTTGAGTTTTTTTAAGGTATTCAGCGGCATCATTTATTGAATTAACAACAATACAATCGGATAAATCGCTTTTTTCACGAATTAATCTCAAATAGTTGTTTTGGGTTATATTTGTGGCTTTTATTAAATTTTCTGTCACTATTTTAGCATAAGGGTGGGTTGCATCAATTACAAAATCATATTTGTTTGAGCTTAGCAATTCAACAATTTCATTATAATCTTTGCGACCAATAAGAATGGTAATGTTTTCATCATAACAATCAACAAGTTTTGCGGCATATTCGCTAGTCACACAAAGCGTTATTTTCACCTTATCTTTAAGTTGATTTATCAGATAATGTTCTTCTGTTGTGCCGCCAAAAATAAGAATACTTTTCATATTTACCTCATTTACGTATTGAAATTAACAGTGTAATTTGAAAGACCAACTGCAATAGTTATCCCATCAAATGCTGTTTTATGCAAAATTATTTTGCCGTCACAGCCGAGTTTTGCGCTTCTCTCGCAAACATTATCAACTCCTGTTATGGATTTAACAAAATCAGATTTTTTGTATTCTCCCTCTGCTTTTTGCAATTCATTTGATGAATAAGTGATAAAAGGAATGTTATATTTTTTCGCTAAAAGGATAATTCCTTCTTCATCTTTTTTTAAATCTATACTGCAAATTTTATTGAAAGATAAGGGAGAAATATTGTTTTCTTTCATTAATATTGCAAAGTAATTTTCAATATCAGAAAAAAGTTTGTTCTTTCTGCAACCAATTCCGAGAGTTAAAACTTTTGGAACAAGGCAAAAGTTGCTATCTATATTTTTATAAGTAATATAAAAATCATAATTATCATCTACAATTTCAATAAAATCAGGTAGGGGAGATTGTATATCAAAATCTGATTTAACCCTGATTTTTGCGTTTATATTGCAAGTGAATTTTGCCGATAATTCCCCCGAGGTATCTACAAGATTATTGCTTTCCAAAAACTTTTCAAATTCAAAAATCACTATAAGACCTCACTTGCTAGAACAGTTGGCATACTTTTAATGATTTCTTTGGCATTATCAGTCATACCAAGCAATCCATATTTATTGCTGAACATTATTGCAGCAATTGATACATTATCGCCTGCTCGCCGAGAAATATGTTCATAGATTTTTCCTAAAATTGATTTTATAACATCATCTCTCAAATTTTCTTTATCTAAAAATGAGATACAGTCATCTGTTGTTACAGCGTTCATTATATTAAAAATGGTTTCTTTTGAAGCACCACAAAGTGCAGCATGAGCGGCAATAATTTCAACTCTACAATCTGCATATGAAGAATGAGTGTTCATTATTCCACCTGCTAGTTTTGAAAATTTTCCTATATGTCCAATCAGCAATATTTGTTTGAAACTGTGTTTAACAGCAAAATCAATAGCATCACCGATAAAATTTGAACATTTAACAGTTGGTGGGTTTTCAAGTGGTTTAAATTCACTTAAAAAATTCTCCCCATAATTTCCGGGTGTCAAGACAACTTGATGAATATTTTCAGCTTCAAAAGCTTTTAATTCAACTTCAATACAATCAATAAGTGCTTGTGAACTTTGAGGTTCAACAATTCCAGATGTGCCAAGTACGGATATTCCGCCAACAATACCAAGCTGAGGATTGAATGTTTTTTTAGCTAATTCAGCACCAGCAGGAATACTTATTATAACGTTTAGTCCGCCATCGTAGCCATATTTATCGCAAATGCTTTGGACTTCATTTTCAATCATTTTTCGTGGCATTGAGTTAATTGCAGCATTACCTATGGGCTGGTCTAATCCAGGTCGTGTAACTCTTCCTATGCCTAATCCACCGTCAATATGAATACCATTAACAGAACTTTTTTCAATTTTGGCATAAACTAATGCCCGATGTGTAACATCAGGGTCATCACCTGCATCTTTTTCAACAGCACAGGATACGAATTTATTTTCTTCAATTGTAATGTCGAGTAAATTAACTTCAACGTTAAATCCTTTTGGAGTTATAATTGAAATTGAATTTATAGTTTTATTTGTTAATAACATTTCGCAAGCTGCTTTTGCGGCAAGAGTGGCACAGCTTCCTGTTGTAAATCCATATCTTAACGTTTTTCCACCTTTTTGGATATAGTGTTCAAAATTCATAATAAACAAACCTCGCAAGCATATTACACAGACAGTATATAAAATAATTCACAGACTTTTAATGATATTTTAAAAGTCTGTACTTATTGCATACTATATAAGTTTACCATATTATTTTTCAATATCAATAGTTTAGCTAAATTAAGAATAAACAATATTTTCAAACTTTTTTATACATTTATTCATAAAAATTTTCAAATGATATTGAATTTTAATTATAATGTGGTAAAATAGCATAGTATTCCTAATTTGCGGAAAAATTAATTTATCAAAAATTATTACATTCCCGATGAGTACTTTATAGAAAGAGGTAAAATTATGAGTAAAATAGTTATCGCACTTGGCGGAAATGCTTTAGAAGCTAAAGGGTTGGAGGCAACTTCTGAAAACCAATACAAATGTGTTATGGCAACTGTTGAACATATTGTTAAAATAATTAAAGATGGTAATGACGTGGTTGTAACCCATGGAAACGGACCTCAAGTTGGAAGAGTTTTGTTGCAAAACGAAGCAGGAAAAAATATCACACCTGCAAATCCTATGGATATGTGTGTTGCTGCAACTCAAGGTATGATTGGATATCATCTGCAAAACGCAATCAGAGCTGAACTTATGAACAATGGCATAAACAAAAATGTCTGCACAGTTTTGACTCAAGTTGTTGTTGATAAAAACGATAAAGCTTTTGCTAATCCAACAAAACCCGTTGGACCTTTCTACACAAAAGAAGAAGCTGAAATATTGGAAAAAGAAAAAGGATATAAAGTCAAAGAAGATGCCGGAAGAGGATATAGACGTGTTGTTCCTTCTCCAATGCCAACAGAAACTGTTGAATTTAATGTGATTAAATCATTAATAGATGGCGGAAATGTTGTTATTGCTTGTGGCGGTGGCGGAATACCTGTTATTGAAAACGGCACAACATTAACTGGTGTTGAGGCAGTTGTTGACAAGGATTTTGCTTCTTGTGTACTTGCTAACCAACTAAACAGCGATGTTCTTTTCATATTGACAGAAGTTGAAAATGTTTGTCTTAACTTTGGAAAACCTGAGCAAAAAACATTGACAGAGGTTTCTGTTTCCGAACTTAAACAATACATAGCCGAGGGACATTTTGCTCCAGGAAGTATGTTGCCTAAAGTACAAGCTGCAATAAACTTTGTTGAAGGCAAAAAAGGAAGAAAAGCTATTATCACTTCAATTTCTGCAGCTAAAGATGCACTTACAGGAAAAACAGGAACAACTGTTATAGCATAAAAGCATATAAATAAAACCATAGGATATGTTAAAATATTCTATGGTTTTAATATTTAATTTTTAATATAACAGTATTGAATTAATAATTTTAGTATATAGTTTAAATATATACTATGAAAGTGAGAAATAAATGAAAAATATAAAAAAAGTTTCAGTTTTACTGGCAATTATTCTGACAGTTTCAACTAGTTTAGTTGGCTGTAATAATAAAAAAGACAATGAAACCTCCAGTTCAAATATGTCAGAAGTAATCGAAAATCAATCTTCTGCTGTTAATGAATTTACAACTAAAGATATTGATGGGGTTGAAGTGACCGAAAAAATCTTTTCTGATTATGATTTAACAATGGTAAATTTATGGACAACAACCTGCGGATATTGTATTGAAGAAATGCCTTACCTTGAAGAAATTCGTAGCGAAATGCAAGCAAATGGTACAAAATTCAACATCGTAGGTATCTGTCTTGATGCGGGTAATCCTGATAAAGTAAATGAAAAAAGAATTGAAAAAATTAATGACATAATCCAAAAAACAAATATAAAATATCCAATACTCTACCCTAATAATGAAATGTGGGGCGGTCATCTTAAAGATGTGTCAGCTGTTCCCGAAACATTTTTTGTCGATAAAGACGGTAATGTTGTTGGCGAAAGTCATTTAGGCATACAGACAAAAAGCGGTTGGGAAGACATAATTAATAAAGAATTATCAGCACTGGAAAAATAATTACAAAGAAAAAACGTCTTGCAGATTAAAGCTGTAAGACGTTTTTGTTAAATTAAGCGACCTGTTTTTCATATTCATTATTAGTTTTAGTTGCCACCATATTTTCAATGAAAATCAAACTTGTAATTAATACGCAAACAATATAAATACTGAATTTTCCCATTAAATTACTGGATAAAGCACCTACTATAACTCCTAAAACGAAAGCTAAAGTTATTGATAAAAAAAGCAGAAAATTCAAAAAACTTTTTTTAGATGGATTAATTATTGCGTTTCCAAGATGTTCCCCAACAAATCTAATATTTCCTGAGGCAATAGTGGTTGCAACAAGATTGCCATTCCATGTTGTAAAAGTTGCAAGTTGAAATCCGGCAATTGAGGAGATTAGAAAATTAATAAAAAAGTGGGGTAGGGAAGAAGGCAGAAATCCTATTATTAAGAATATAACCAATTCGGTTTTTAAGCATTTTCTTTGCCATCTGTCTTTTACACCATTTTCAAATTTTTCTCTGCAAATGAATGCCATCATTGCACCAAAAGCATTAGCAAATATCGACATTAAATATGTAGCAGCCTCTTGAAATTCAAGCCTTGAAATAGCAAGTCCCATTCTTGCCATATTACCTGTATTCATAGTTGAAAGGTAACCATCATGCAAGATGAAGGTATAAGAATTTATAAAACCTCCTATTAATGTTAAAATAAATATAAATAGAAAGCTCTCAAATGTATTTTTTTGCTTCAAAATATTTGACCACCTATCAATTGTTATAATAGGTAAATTATAGCACTATAACGAAAAAAGTTCAACAAAATTAGACATTTTAATTATTTTTCAGTTGGAATGTATAAAAATATGACAGTTATTTTGCAATAACTGTCATATTTACATTATTTCTTTTTAAATAATTGCCTAATGAATTTTTCAATCTCAACAATTAGGATTGGCAAGAATGATAAAATCAAAGCACAAATATATAAGTTTAAAGTTAAATCAACTAGACCAAATATTCTGGAAATTGGTGGAATAATAACAATTAACATAATCAGCAAGGAAGATATTGAAAAAGCTCCTAACATATATTTATTCTTAAACACACCAATTTTAAATATAGAATGTTCACTTCGAGAGTTAAATGCGTGAAAAAGCTGAGAGAATGATAAAACTAAAAATGCCATTGTTCTTCCGGCTTCAATTGTGCCAAGAATTGTTTTTCCTAAGTAATAACTAAAAATAGTTATTATGGCAAAAATAATCCCGTTTAATAAGATTGATGGAATCATATTTCCAGAGAAAATACTCTCATCTTTTGGATTAGGTTTTCTTTCCATAATGTCTTTTTCAGCCGGTTCCATTCCAAGTGCAAGAGCCGGTAGACCATCTGTTACAAGGTTTATCCACAATAATTGCATTGCAAGAAGTGGAGTTTCTCCCCAGATAAGCATTGCCACAAGAACTGAAAAAATTTCGCCGATATTGCATGATAAGAGAAATTTAACAGCTTTTTTGATGTTGTCGTAAATACAACGTCCTTCTTCAACTGATTTAACGATTGTTGAAAAATTATCGTCAGTGAGTATAATATCAGCCGCACCTTTTGCCACATCTGTTCCTGAACCCATTGCGCAACCTATATCAGCAGCTTTTAATGCTGGTGCATCGTTTACGCCATCACCGGTCATAGCGACAATATTTCCATTTAATTGCCAAGCTTTAATGATACGTATTTTATCTTCAGGGGTAACTCTTGCATATACAGAATAATCTGAAATTTTATTTACTAATTCAATATCTGAAAGTTTGGCTAAGTCAAGACCTGATATAGCTTTGGTATTTTCAACTAAGATGCCCAATTTTTCTGCAATTGCAGAGGCTGTAATAACGTGGTCACCAGTTATCATTATTGGACGTATTCCGGCTTTTCTGCATAGTTCAACTGCGTTCTTAGCCTCCTCACGAGGTGGGTCAATCATACCAATTAGTCCCAATAACATTAAGTCATTTTCAATAAGTTGAGGTAGCAATATAGAGGGCAAAGTTTCAACTTCTTTATATGCAACAGCAATAACACGAAGTGCCATTTTGCTCATTTCTTCATTTACTTGTTTTGCATTGTCGATATTTCCGCTATTGCATTTTAATGATAAAATATCAAAAGCACCTTTGACAATAACTAAATATTTGCCATTAGATTTATGAATTGTAGTCATAAGTTTTCTGTCAGAGTCAAAAGGTATTTCTTCACATCTTGGAAACTCCAAATTAATTTCTTTTTTATCAATTCCAATATTTTTACCTGCAAGTACAATAGCTGTTTCGGTAGGGTCGCCTATATGTTTTATTTCACCATTAACGTAGTCAACATCGCCATCGCAACAAAGTATAGCCATATTTAAAAGTGCAACAGAGGTATTTTGAAGTTTATTCTCAAGATATTCCACTTCATTTTTAGTCCAAATATGAGTTACTGTCATTTTGTTTTGTGTCAAAGTTCCTGTTTTATCTGAGCAAATTACAGATGCACTGCCGAGGGTTTCAACAGCGGGAAGTTTTCTTACAATTGCATTTTTAGTGACCATACGTTGAACACCGAGTGCTAAAACGATTGTGACAATAGCAGGCAATCCTTCGGGAATTGCAGCAACAGCCAGAGAAATCGAAGTTATAAATATATCTATAACAGGGATTTTGTCTATAATACCAATTATAAAAATTATAAAACAAATTACAAGTGCGATAAATCCTAATTGTTTTCCCATATGAGCCAATTTTTCTTGAAGTGGTGTCATTGAACTTTCTTCATTATCAAGAAGTTTAGCTATTCTTCCAATTTCAGTATCCATTCCTGTTGATGTAACAATTGCCGAACATCTTCCATTGGAAACGCTACAACCAGAATAGAGCATATTTGTTCGTTCTCCAAGGGGTGTATGAACTGCAACTTTTGCGTTAACAGATTTTTCAACAGGTACTGATTCACCCGTTAGTGGGGACTCGTCAACTTTGAGAGATGCAGATTCAAAAATTCGACAATCAGCAGGAATATAATCTCCAGTTTCAAATTTGATTATATCTCCCGGTACAACTTTGGACGAAGGAATAATTGTGATTTTGCCATTTCTTATAACCTTTGAATTTGGCGATGACATATTTTGTAATGCTTCTAAGGCATTTTCAGCTTTACTTTCTTGAAAAACTCCTAATGTTGCATTTAAAAAAACAATAGCCAAAATAATTAATGGTTCAAAAAAGCCACTTTTGTCATTGCTTGCAATAGCGACAATTAATGAAATTATTGCAGCTATTATCAGTATTATTACCATAACGTCTTTAAGTTGCTCTAAATATCTTTGTTTTAATGTTTTTTTGGGTTTTGCAGTTAATTTGTTTTCTCCGAAAACATCTATTTTTTCTATTATTTTTTTGTCTGTTAATCCAACAGTTAAATCAGTTTGAAGTTGCTCAACTATGTGCATAACATTTTCATAATGCCAATTCATAAAAATACTCCTCCTATAAATAAATCCCTGTAAAAAACAGGGATTTAAGGTTATTAACTGACAATGTGTTTGAAAAAATCAGTAATTTTTTTTGTTAGATTTGTACTGCTTTCTGTGGCTTCCAATTTGTAATTTGAGATTCCACCTTTTAACGGCAAATCTAAATTTGCAACAGGTGGATTATCGAAAAAAGTGTTGTGGCTGTTGCAATTTTTTTTCTGAATTTTTGTCAATTAATATAAAATCATCTGTTTTTTTATTAATAACTTCATCAACTTCTGTGGGTTCATCAGTTACTTGAACTTTTTCTGATTTTTGGGTTTCATCAATGGTGGACGAAATAGCTTGGCACCTTTTTTCAATTTGCTCAACAGAAACTATAAGTGAATTTAATCTGTTGGAAATTGAACCTACAACATCATCAATTGTACATCTTAAATTATCAACATCTTTTTTGAAGTTTGTTACCTCAGCAGATATATTATTGATATTTTTATTAGTAGTTTCCTTGATGTCATTTACGTCAAACATTGCTTTATCAATTATTTTTTGAGCTGCTGATTTAGCATCAATCAAAAGAGAACCAACGTCTATTGCTGTTTCGTCAAATTTATTTGCTTTTGATTCTGCAACATTTAGTTTTGAAGATAAAATTTTGTTTTGTTCAATATTGATTTTTAGTTCTTTATCCAATTCCTGTTCAGTTTTTTTCTGAGAAAGAATATTAAGATTTAATTGATCAATCTCTCCTGTTAAAACGCCGATTTTATTTCTTTCATCTTTAAGCTGTCGTTCTAGGGAAGACATCTTAATACCAAAATCATTTACTTGCTTTGTTAGTTCATCATTAGCTAGAGTTATTTCCTTTATTTTTTCGTTTAATGAATTTTCCATACTTGAAGATTTAGATGTTATTTCGTCTATATAGCTTAATACTGACTTTTTTTCAAATCCACCAAATGTAGTTACTTTTAATGCGTTCTGCTGTTCCAATACCTTCACTCCTATATTATAATAATCAATATACAGATATACACTAGTATAACACATTAAAATAAAAAAAAAAGTACTAATTGAAATTAATTATAAAAAGAAAAGAATGCTACTCATTATTATATGAGCAGCACTCTTTGTAGATTATGCTTTTATAATTGGATACTTAGCAGCAAGAATTGCAGCCACCGCAATTTTCGTTACAGCCACAGTTATTTCCGCAGCCATTGTTACAACCGCAACCACCGCCACAGCCACAACTATTGCCACAACTATTACCACAGTTGCCACCTAAACCGCCTAAACCGCCACAACCGATTAAAATGATAACAAGAATAAGTATCCAGATATAGCCGCCACCATAATTACATCCCATAAAAGATTTCCTCCTTAAAGTAATTTCAACATATACTATGTCGAGTAAATGAAAATTGTTACAACAGTTTTAAATTATTTTTTAAAATTATAAAAGAATTCTTGTATCGCTGGCATAATCTATAAACTGTTGACAATATTATATTATATGATTGCGGAGCAAAAGTGTGAAAATCATATTTAAGTGATTATTCTATTATAGGCGGTGATTTTACTTGTTTAAATTTACAGGATTTACTCCAAAAGCAAATTCAGCAATAAATATTGGTATTAATGAAGCTTCACTTTTAGGACATACCTATGTTGGAAGTGAGCATATATTATTTGGATTAGCAAAGGAAGGAAGCGGAGTTGCATATGCTGTTATGAGAACAAAAGGCATAACAGCCGATATGATTGATGATATATTAATTAAAACAATTGGCAGAGGATTACCCTCAACCAATTTAACACCTGATAATCTAACTCCAAGAGGGAAAAAAATTCTTGAAATGTCAATAGCTGAATCAAAACAGCAAGGACAAAGTTATGTTGGAACTGAACACATATTTTTATCTATTCTAAAAGAAAAAGATTGCTTTGCATTAAAATTCTTAAACGAATTTGGTGTGGATACAGAGTGTATTTATAAAAATATTACTGATGCTTTAGGATATGATATTTCATCGGAAAATGATTTATTCAGAAAAACTGTAACTAAGCAGGTTAAACCTATGAACAGCAAAACTCCGTCAACAGACAAATTCAGTGTGGATTTAACTGAACTTGCAAGGCAAAATCTCTTAGACCCTGTAATAGGTAGAAAAAGTGAAATAGAATCTTTATTGCAAATTCTATCCAGACGTACAAAAAATAATCCTTGCCTTATCGGTGAGGCAGGAGTTGGAAAAACAGCTATCATTGAGGCACTTGCTCAAAAAATAATCAGTGATGAAGTGCCTGATGTTATCAAAAATAAAAGAGTTCTTTCCTTAGATTTAACGGCAATGGTTGCGGGAACAAAATATAGGGGAGATTTTGAAGAAAGAATAAAAAATGTTCTTGCTGAAGTTACAGCAGCTAAAAATGTTATTTTATTCATAGACGAAATTCATAATATAATGGGTATAGGTTCGGCTGAGGGTGCAATTGATGCCGCAAATATATTGAAACCACAATTAGCAAGAGGAAAAATTCAACTTGTGGGAGCAACTACAATTGAGGAATATCGTAAGCATATTGAAAAAGACAGTGCATTAGAAAGAAGATTTCAAAGTGTATTGGTTAAAGAACCAACTGAAGAAGACAGCATTGAAATATTAAAAGGAATAAAATACAAATATGAAGAACACCACAAAATTGTTATAACTAATGAAGCTATAAAATCTGCGGTTGAAATGTCAACTAGATATTTACCCGAAAAATTTCTGCCTGATAAAGCCATTGATTTGATAGATGAAGCATCTGCAAGAGCAAAAATAATGAAAATAGAAAAAACTGATACAAACGATTATGAACTTGAACTTCTTAAACTAAAAAAAGATAAAGAATCAGCAGTTATAAATCAAAATTTTAATTTAGCTGCAAGTATTAAAAATAAAGAAGTACAGTTGAATGAGAAAATAAGAGAAAGCAAGTCACAAGAAAATACGATTAAAAGCAATGAGATTACAACTGAAGATATAGCCTATATTATATCCCAAAAAACAGGTATAGAGGTAACAGAAATAACCAAGGAACAGTCAGAAAAGCTTATTAATCTTGAAAATAGGCTTAATCAAAATGTTATTGGGCAAGAAATGGCAGTTTCATCAGTTGCAAGGGCAATTAAAAGAGGCAGAATAGGACTAAAAGACCCTAATAAGCCGATAGGTTCATTCATATTTTTAGGGCCGACAGGTGTGGGAAAAACCGAACTTTCTAAAGCATTAAGCCGAGAATTATTTGGAACTGAAAATGCAATGTTAAGATTTGATATGTCAGAATATATGGAAAAGCATAGTGTTTCAAAATTAATCGGTTCACCTCCAGGATATATAGGGTATGATGAGGGAGGGCAACTGACAGAAAAAATTCGTCGCAGACCATATGCCGTTGTATTATTTGATGAAATTGAAAAAGCACACACAGATGTATTAAATCTGTTGTTACAAATTATGGACGATGGTATCTTGACTGATTCTCAAGGGAGAAAAGTGAGCTTTAAAAATGCGATAATAATTATGACTTCTAATATAGGGGCACAGCAATTAGCGGATATGAAATATCTTGGATTTACAGCAAAACAAAATTCTGCGGAAAAAGATGATGAAACAAAAAATTTAATGTTAAAAGAACTAAAATCAACATTTAAACCTGAATTTATCAACAGAGTTGATGAAATTGCTGTTTTCAGACGTCTAAGTTCAAAGGATATCGCAATTATCGCTAAAAAATCAATTGATGAAGTAGGCAGTAGGCTCAATAGTATGGAAATAAGTCTTGATTATAGTGATGCAGTTATTGATAAAATAGCTAACGAGGCATTTGACAGTTCTTATGGTGCAAGACCTGTCAGACGAAAAGTGCAAGTGGATATCGAGGACGAAATAGCAGATAAAATATTAAACGGAGAAATTAAAATAGGCGATTGCGTTCGATGTACTGTTGTTGATAATAAAATAATTTCCAGTGTGGGCAGTTGATTTTTCAATATATTAATTGTATAATAAACAATAGTTAAAATATTATCATAGTTATTATATAATTAAAGGAGTATGTGTTGTGGAAATAGGACAAAAAAATACAGTTTCAGTAAAAGTTACCGAAAATAATATAGCTATAAATGTTGGAAGTGGTGACGTTGAGGTTTTTGCAACCCCAATGATGATTGCTTTGATGGAAAAAGCTGCCTCAGAATGTATTGCTGCTGAATTGCCCGAGGGTATGACCTCTGTGGGCGGATTTATCAGCACTTCCCACACCAGCGCAACCCCAATTGGCTGTACAGCTTTTGCAACAGCAGAAATTGTTGAATTTACTGAAAAGAAAGTTGAATTTAAAGTTACTGCTTGTGATGACAGCGGCATAATAGGCGAGGGCACTCATACAAGATTTATCGTTAATAAAGAAAAATTTCACTTAAGAGCTATGTCAAAACTCCAAAACAAATAAAACTAAAAACCATTTATTATGTTATAATGATAAATGGTTTTTGATATTTTTATTGATTAAATAGGGGATTATGGTATAATATTAATAAGATTAAATTAAATTAAAATGTTTTGTGAAAGGGTGCGAAAAATATGCTATCTCAAGAAAAAATTAAATTTATAGAGTTTATGATGAGTGCTGATGTACTCAGATTTGGCGATTTTGTCACAAAAAGCGGAAGAAATACACCTTACTTTGTCAACACAGGAAACTATAAAACAGGAGCACAAATTTCTGCATTAGGAGAATTTTATGCTGAAAAAATAAAGCAAGTATGTAATGATGAATTTGATGCAATGTTTGGCCCTGCCTATAAAGGTATTCCTCTTGTTACAACAACCGCAGGAGCATTGGCTAGATGCTACAATATTGACAAGCCATATTTCTTCAACAGAAAAGAAGCTAAAGACCATGGCGAGGGCGGTTCTCTTGTAGGTTATAAACCTGTTGATAACGATAGAATTATCATTATTGAGGACGTTATAACCGCAGGAACTGCAATAAGAGAAACTGTTCCGATTTTGAAAGCTTGCGGTAACATTAAAACTGAGCATATGTTTATATCTGTAAATAGATGTGAAGTTGGTGCTAATGGCAAAACAACAGCTGTTGATGATGTTTTTGATGAATTTGGAATTAAAGTTCATTCCATTGTAACTGTCAAAGATATCCACGAATACTTAAAAGATAAAAAAGAATACCAATCTGTGCTAGAACATATGGAAAGATATATGGAGCAATATTGCATACTGTAATTAAATTATTTATGGCATAATCAAAAAGCAAGTCCATTTTGAAAACAATCAAGATGGACTTGCTTTATTTGATTTACATACTAAATGTAAGTTTTATTGATGCGATGAGGAATAACCATTTGGGTTAGTTGATTGCCATTTCCAAGAATCAATGCACATTTTCTCTAAGTCAAATTTTGCTTGCCAATCAAGCTCTTCATTAGCCTTTGACGCATCTGCCCAACACTGGGCAATATCGCCCTCACGTCTTGCAGCAAAGCTATATGGCAAAATCTTTCCGCAAGCTTTACTATAGGCATTTATAACCTCTAGTACGCTGTAGCCTTTGCCTGTTCCCAGATTGCAGATGAATAATCCACAATCTGTATCGAGCTTTTTAAGAGCTGCTATATGCCCCTTTGCAAGGTCTACAACGTGAATATAATCTCTTACACCTGTTCCGTCGACAGTATTATAATCGTTTCCGAAAACCTTAATTTCCTTTAGTTTTCCAACAGCAACTTGAGCCACATATGGAACTAAATTGTTAGGTATTCCATTTGGGTCTTCACCGATTAATCCACTTTCGTGAGCTCCGATTGGATTAAAATATCTTAGTATTGCAACATTTAGATTGGAATTAGACTTGCAATAATCTTTTAATATA
Source organism: Oscillospiraceae bacterium (assembly GCA_036635475.1). GTDB lineage: Bacteria > Bacillota > Clostridia > Oscillospirales > Ruminococcaceae > JAHHUA01. Next base: position 46,718 of record JAVWQH010000013.1, read on the forward strand.
GTTTCAATCATAAGCTTAGTTGAACCATAAGGATTTGTTGCAGATAGCGGGAAGTTTTCGCTAATTGGAACAGTTTCAGGGTCACCATAAACTGTTGCAGATGAAGAAAACACAAAATTATTAACATTATATTTTTCCATACATTTTAAAACATTCAGCGTGGAAGTTAAGTTGTTTATATAATATTCAAGTGGTATTTTAACACTTTCGCCAACTGCTTTTAGTCCGGCAAAGTGAATAACAGATTTTATATCTGGATTTTCTTCAAATAGCTTTTCAGTTTTTTCGTAATCGCACAAATCAATTTGAACAAACTTGATTTTTTTGCCCGCTATTTTTTCAGCACGTTTAATAGCTTCAAAGCTTGAATTGCTTAAATTATCAGCAACTAATACATCATATCCGGCTTGTAAAAGTTCAACGCAAGTATGGCTACCAATGTAACCGGCACCGCCTGTAACTAAAATTGACATAATCATTCTCCTTGTATTCTGATAATGTTGTTTCAAATCATATTATAATTTAATTATACAGTTTTTGATATTTAAAGCAAGATATTTATTTGATGTATTTTGAAATGGAGTTTGAATTTTGACTTTAGAAAAGATTAATATACTGTTTCAATGTACCATTTACTTTGTGCATTATACATATCAGTATATTTTCCGTTGTTTGATAAAAGCTCATCGTGACTTCCTGTTTCAACGATTTCGCCATTATCCATAACGATAATTCTGTCGGCGATTTTAGCTGAACCAAGTCTGTGAGTTACAATAATTGAGGTATTGCCTTTGGACATTTCAGCAAATTTTTGGTATATTTTTGTTTCCATAACAGGGTCAATAGCTGCTGTAGGTTCATCAAGAATAATCATATTATGATTTTTATAAAAACCTCTTGCTATAGCTATTCTCTGCCATTGTCCACCTGAAAGGTCTATACCATCAAATTCCCTTGACAGCATTGTTTCATAACCATTGATAAAAGTTTCATTGTCAATTTCAAAATCCGCTTTATTCACAGCTTTTTCAATTTCATTTTTAATTATCAATTTATTGCTATCTGTTTCGGGCAATATCGAGCTTATTTGAATATTATCCTCTAATGTCATTTTATATCTTTGATAGTTTTGGAAAACAGCTGAAATATTAGAATACATCGATTTTGGCGAGATTTCAGCGGTGTCATATCCGTCGATTTTAACCTTTCCCGAAGTTGGAGTATATAATCCCATTATCAATTTAGCAATTGTTGATTTTCCTGCTCCATTTTCTCCAACTATTGCAATTGTTTCACCTGATTTAATTTTTAAATTGATATTGTTTAGTGATATTTTTTTAGCGTTAGGGTAGGAGAAAGATAAATTTTCTATAGATATTTCAGGTGCAACTTTAGAATTAAAATTAACATCAATACCTTTCGTTTCTGGAATATCAAGAAAGTTAATAAGATTTTTAGCAAATCCAACTTTTTTGGTGATTTTACTTATACGAAAATTTACTATTTCCATAAACATTGATATCATAAGATCAATCGAACCAAAGATAGTGGCAAATTGAGCTATATTTATTTTCCCTTTAATTATTAAAATGATAGATAAAATAATTATGGAAATATAACCGATAAGAGTTAAAAAGTCACATAAAAAATCTGCCATTAATGATTTTTTGTTTGTTTTCCATATTTCAATATTTAACAATTTAGTAGAATTAATGTACAGCGATTTAAAATATGAAAATGCTCCAAGCAATCTGGTTTCCTTATAATATTCTCTGTCACTCATACATTTTTCATAATATTCATATTCACGTTTAATTGGTCCTTGAGAGTCAGCCAATTCTTTGAAGAATTTAACTTTAATAAACTGACTTGCAATGGATGGAATACAAATAAAAAGAAGAGAAAGTACTAGTAGTGGATTTATACTGTATAAATATATACATATAAAAACTTCGTAAACTCCATAGAATGCAAAGATATCAACTACAGTGATAAAAACATCATAACAGGATTCAACTCCATCATTAGCTCTTTTAATACTATCCAAGTATAGTGGATTTTCATAAGCTAAAGCAGGAATTTTGCTGGATTTAATATTTATTTTTTCATATAAAAATCCATGAACATACCTTGAAAGAACATCACAATAAAAATTGGAATAAACATTAACTATCCTGTTTAAAACAATCACTCCACCATAAATAAAGCACATTATTATTGCGTTTTTATAGTTGCTTGCGTCTATAGCCAGATTGCTTATAGCTCCAAAAAAATATTCGAGTGTTACAATATTTAAGACAAATGTCAAACTATGTATAACTGTAAATAATGCACTAAAAATAATTTTTCCCTTGCAAGTATTAAAACAAAGTTTGGAGCACTTTGATATTAATTCCAATGTGCTTATGTCGTTAGATTGTGTTTTCATTTAATCAGCTCCTTTGATAGGGTAATTTTAAAGATTATATATACCAACTTTTTTGGCTGTTATACATATCTGCGTAAATGCCGTTTTTCTCAAGCAAATGTTGGTGTGAGCCACTTTCGGCTACACAACCATTGTCAATAACATATATTGTATCAGCCAATTTAGTTGAACCAAGTCTGTGACTTATAAAAATAGTTGTGTTTCCTTGACTGATTTTTTCAAAGTCTTCGTAAATTTTCGACTCACTGATTGGGTCGAGTGCGGCAGTTGGTTCATCAAGTATTCTGAGAGGGGAATTGTTTGTGATGCTTCTTGCAATCGCAATTCTTTGCCATTGACCTCCCGATAAATCAACGCCATCTTTTTTGATTTTTCCTAAATATGTATTTTCTTTATCTTTTAAGTTATCGACTACATCATTTAGTTCCATCAAATCTAACGCATGATTAAAAGCATTATTTTTTTCTTCATCATTTTCTAAGTTGACATTACCAAGGAGAACATTATCCTTCAAAGATATACTGTATTTAGCAAAATCTTGATAAACAATTGTACATATAGCTTTTAAATAACATTGAGAATACTCTCTTATTTCCTTGCCATTCAAGAGAATTTCTCCTTCATAATTATCATAAAGACCTGTAATAAGCTTGCTGATTGTGGTTTTTCCCGAACCATTTACTCCAACAAGAGCATAGTGCTTACCGCTTTCAATAATGAAAGATAAATTTTTAAGAACATATTTATCTGTTTCGGGATATTTGAAGTTTACATTTTTAAATTCAAGAGAATTTAAAGAAAAGTTTACTGAGGCGGGCTTTTCTAAAGCATCTTCTTGTTCATCAAGTCCAAAGAACTTTCTCATTTCGCCCATATATTCTGAACTTTTAGACAATTCCGATGAAGCTTCTGTAAATCCCCAAGACATCATATTAATTAAACTATTAAGTGAAATAGTTAGTGAAACGCATAATCCTACTTGTATAGAATCAGTTCTCACTAAATTCACTAAGACTATAAAAATTATAATTGAAATTAATGTAGTAGATATTCCTGCAATTAGTAGAGAATTATATAATTTGAATTGTGCTTTATTTATAATTTTCATACCCTTAGCATATTGGACTTTCCATCTTTCATTACAAACATCAGTAAATCCGAATAACGCTCTTTCATCAGCATTTTCTCTGCTTGTTAAAACTTCTCCTAAATATTTATGACGTCTTTCATATTTTGTAGCTTCTTTTTCGGAGTCATAAACTTTTTTTCCCTGTGCGTATGATATTTTAAACAAAGGAAAACTAATTAAAACAATAATGAGTGCTGATAAATACGATTTAGCAGCAAGAATAGCTAATAAAGTAATAAGATTTATAATTATACGTATTAGAAATATGAACATATCAAATGCTTTTACGCACTTTTTCTCAGGTTCATCTGACATTCTTGTGAGTAAATCCCAAGTTTTATCATTTTCAATATAATGATATTTTAATGAGGATTTTTTTGAAATAATAATTGGTTTAAATTTTTCTCTCAATTTTATTTCTAGTTTTACAATGAATAGTTCGATAATATTATGAGAACACCATATTAAGCCAATGCACACTACAACTAAAATTAAAGAGGGGATAATGATTGTAAAACTTAGCTTTTCATTGACAAATAGAATTACAGTATCAATAAATTTTGCTGTAGCAAGGGCTTGTATGGACGGTATAAAACCAAATAATATTTCAAAAAAGCATAAAATAGATGAATTAACAGGGGAGAATTTAAAGGGAATTTTGATAATGCACATTATATTTTTAACTTTTTCTTTCATTTTATCGCCTGCTTTCTGTTGATATATATGTTAATTTTACGATTATATTTAGTATTTTTGAAAATTTATTTCCTCCAAATTCTGCTCATATTTAACCATATTCATAAAAAATTGCACAAAAAAAACACGACCATAATCGTGTTCGTCAAAAATATTGATTAAACATGAAAGGCTTAATTTTGTGGACAGCAAACAAGCTTATCCACCGATATTCAATTATTGGTAAATCACCCATATATTAATTTTCATATCTAACAACTCCTTTCATAAATTTGTGTTAATGCCAACAGTTTATATATTACCATAAAAAAAATATATTGCAACCCTTTTTTAAAATTTTTGTTAATATTTTTGATTATAATTTGTATTATTACGACAAAATGACTGTAAAGTATAATAGCATTACACCTTTGAAATGCTGATTTACAGTGTGTTCTTGCACTGAATATTAATATTATTCTGCATTTATTGCATAGTCGAAAATTAGCGAGCAGATTATCATTGTGGTAGGCGATAATGAAATTAATGAGCAATGCAAGGGGAAATATAGAAGCGAGGAATTGAAGAAGTTGGAAAATTCCCCTCCCTCAAAAGTGGGGGGGATAAGTTAAAACTCAATTTTAATATTTTTTATGTTGTTACAGTCAACTTCCAAATTTTTAATTTTTCATTCACTTTATCACGTTGTTTGTACAATTTAGTTAGTGCTTCCTCGTCTTTAATTATTGCTTGTTCTAAGTTGCTCATACTTATTTCTCCTATCTTTAATCAATATTTTTATTATGTTTAATATACATAACTATTCCAAAAGCACTAAGTAAAATAATCAGCATTACGATACTAAAAACATTGTCTTTTAAAATATCAATAAAACTTGCTTTAGTATTTACTGTATTACCAGTTTTTTCATTTTCTATATCTTCTAATAACTCCTCTTTGTCCTTATCACTTAATTCTAAATCGTCAATAGTGGTTAATGGAATTTCTTTATCTTCAATTTTATCAGTAATAATATTATTATTATTTTTTTCATCTAAAAAACTTTTGCCGGTGAGATAATTAAATGGATATGTTTTTTCCATAATATAATCATATTGCATATTAGCTATTGAAAGATAGGCATTTTTAATTTCTTTACAATTAGGAAAATTTTTATCCATCATATTTGTAACTAAATTTGTTGTATTCATTTCAAACTTTCCTTTACTGCCCATATATTTTTCTCTATTTGTGCTAATAATATAGGCAAATCGCAAATAACTTTCTACCCATAGAAATTGTTCAAAATAACTAAACGACTTAAATTCTTCTATTGTTCCACCATCTACATATTCTTCATACCATTGAGAATACAATTCTACTGTTACTCTATAATGAGCAAAAAAGAAACTCCAATCTTCATTACCATCAATAAACTTTAATATTTCTACATTAGCTTCAAAATTCCCATCAGTAGAACTTTCGTTTTCTGCAAAAACTTCACTTCTCTCCAGTCTATCACGATTAACAATATCCCATTCAACCGTAACATCACCATTAAAAGAAACAAATTTTTCTACTTCTTCCCCTGTCGCTTTATCAATCAAAACAGTATTATCATTTAAACCAACAACGTTTATATTATATGTTGTTGGTGCTTCCAATGAATAAGTTGGTATACCATCATCATTCAAAACTATTGTTTTTGAATGATTAAACAATCCTGCTACATCATTAAATTGTATTTCTATTTGTTCAATTTCACTATCAGTATTATTGGTGATAATAAAAGAAATATTACACTCACCAAGCTTATCTCCTGCCCCTGTCAATTCAGTTGCAAATACATTCGTACTTAAACTTGCCATAAGTAAAACACTTAAAAATACACTTATTATTTTTTTCATATAATTACACCTCATTTAATAATTTACAAGTCCATAGCCTTTTATTACTGGACTATTTATACTATATGACTTCACTCTAACTACATCACCACTGTTTCCCTCAATGGTATATACATTTGTTCCATCTGTTCCAATTACAAGTCCTGTATGGTCTGAATATCCATTACCTTGCCAATCAAAGAAAATTATATCTCCTGCGACTAAATCTGTAAATCCACCTGTCGCCCATTGTCCTGCTTCAACAAAAAAATTAACTCCTTGACTTTCACAAGACGCATATTTAGGAACTGACGTTACACCGCTATTATGTAAACACCAAGATACAAAGGTTGCACACCATTCAACTCTACTATCAAAACCATACCAGCTCCAATAAGGTTGCCCCCCTGCTTGTCCCTCTTGTAACAATGCTAAATCAATTACAAATTGTCCACTGTTTCGATTTCCGTTTACCCATTCCACACCATCTAAGTCTGACATAGTTAAACCTAAACCTATACCATATTTTTCTGCAACTTGCTTAATCATTTCTAGTAAGACTTCATAATAGCCCTCTAAATCAGCTAATTTTTTATTTTCTTCCTTTGTTCTCCTATAAATCACTCCTTTAATTAATATGCT
>JAVWQH010000014.1:0-53170 GCA_036635475.1 Oscillospiraceae bacterium
ACATCATATCCAACATCTAGTGTTTTATAACCTATAGTGTGTCCTGAATATCCATTATAACAACGTATTTGAGCTTTTTCTGGTGTATCGGTATAGTAATAGTTGAGATAATAAACTCCATATGGATATCCTGAAAAATAAGCCGTATTATCAGCAGAAAAATTAAGAGATATTTTTGCATATTGTCCCTTTGGAATGGTAAGCCCACTTTCATAGGAATTGTCAAATAGCCATGCAACTCCATAGCCAGGATATGTCGATGTTATAGGGCTATCTTCCCACTGTACTTTAGTGATATCTCCATCATTTATTTTTTTAGGGTATACAACGCCTCCAACAACCTTGTCATGCAACGTAGCAGTTACAAAATATTTTTTATCTGCGGCGGCAAGAGCGTTGTCAATTGAATTTATATAAAGAGATTTTCCACCAAAAGGGTTAGTATTTTGTATTGTGTCTCCATATGCTACTGCTTGCCACTTCGCATAATACCGTGTGTCATGCGTATGACTATCATTCTTTACCGTAGGGTTTGGGTAGCTCCCCGATAAACCTCCACCAGCTACGCCACTAGGTGGCAATGCAGTCGGGTATGCTGGCAAATCTGCATTTGTGTGCGTATGCGCTCCACCAAGACTATATGTCAAATTTCTCCAAGCAGTCACGCCATCTCCGACTTTCTGCATTTTAGTATTGCGTTCAACACCAATTTCACCATCAAGTAAAACAGGATTTTTTGAATTCCAATTTGCAGAAGTGTCAATTCGTTGCAGATGTTTTACCGATAAATTTTTATTTGCCATCTTCTGCTCCTTTCCGTTAAGCGTTTCCGCCGTTCAAAATAAATACATCCGTTGAGTGCAAAACCGTGCTCGGAAGTGTATAGATGGTATCGGTAAATTTTGCATCGGCAGGCACATTGCTGAGTACTGTTTTTCCGTTGACAGTAGCCGCATTTCCTCCATTTGCGGGGAGGGAAGTGGGCGTTCCTGTAATCATAGAATATGGGTGAGTATTCGGGTGTATATAAACAGTATCAGTAAATACAGCCCCGACAGGTACTGCCGTTTTTACAGTTAATCCGCCAATGGTATCAGCATTAGAAGAACTGGGAACTTTTATTGCTCCGTTAGTAATCTTGTTAACATTGTCCGTGACAAGTTTGCCTTTATCTCCCGCGTAAGCAGTAGAAGACGTTTCGCCCAGAACGACAGAAGCACTGATTTCAACATAAGTAGAGCCAGACCAGCGATAAGTTTTGTTGTCATTTGTTGTGACATAAATTTTATTAGATTCACCCGTTGTAGGTAATGCAGCAAGGTTGGTAGCTTCCAAAACATCATCAATACCGGCAGGAATTTGACCGCTTGTCAACTTTCCATCACTACCAAGAGTAGCTACACCATTGGCAATACCCATCTCAGAACGTTTTACCTGTGAATCATTTGTTACATTACCAAGTCCAACGTCTGCTTTGGTGTCAGCTTTTGAATCCCAAGCCGCTTGTTTCGTATCTGTAGTAAATCTATGCGTAGAATCTTCGACAATCATAGTTGCAGGGTGAGTTGTAGGATGTGTGTATATCGTTGCTTCTGCACCATTGATTTTTATATTGCCGTTGACAGTACTGTTTTCAACTTTTGTTGCATCACTTGTCATACCTGACAAACGTGTAATTTCGGAATCTGAAACAAGTGATTTCCCCGCAACTTTGTCAACCTTTTTTACAATCTCACCATCTGCGTAAGCTTTTGTTGTGAAATCAGAATCATTTGTAAGCTGACTTATTTTTGTTGGGACGATGATATCAACAATTTTCCCCGATGCTATTGCACTTGCGATGCCGTTTACTTTAATTACTTCAATTTTGTTGACTTGTGATCCTGTTTCAATTCCAACCAGTTTTACAAACTCGGTTTTATTCATAAGACCTGTTACAGAATTGCTTGCAATAGGGATATCAGTGATTGTGAATCCCGAATAATCCAGAGTAGAGAATGTGTCAACTCCATTGCCTATTTTGATTTTGTTTAAATCTGCAACAACTGCAAGTTCACCTTTCAATAAAACTGGATTTTTTGAATTCCAATTGGCAAAAGTATCATTTCGTAAAATTAACCTTGCATCTAACGCAGTATTAGTCATTTGCAGTTCCTCCATTTATAATTTTTATATCAGTATAATCACTACCAATTATATAATATTTACTATCTGTATCATTCCAACGATATGATTTATTGCTACTTTTATCAATATATAACTTGCTTTTATTTCCCAAATTCGGGAATTGATAAATATTGTCATACTGAATTATAATCTCTCCATTAATATATAGGATACCTTCAGATAACGCACCTTGTAATGTTTGAGGGACATCTTCTGCGGTTGAAATCCATCCTTGTAATGACTTTGTTTCATCAATAATCTTACTCACGCCCAACCTCCTCACACAAATATAAATGAGCGATGGGAACGATTGTATTGACCGTTTTTTCATCAAACTTCAATTGAATATCATATACATATTCACCAATATCTAACTTTTGTGTGTCAGCGGACTCAAATATAAAAGAAGCTTTTCCAACATTATTCTTGAATATTAGTGGTAAATTATCTGTAGCATTTTTTTTAACTGTTAATATAAATATATCAGTATCAGTTGGTGTGTATCTTTTGTTTTTTGCATCTAATATATCAACGTTGAATGGCGCTGTATCTCCACGTGTTAAATAAATTGCATTAGTTTTTTTATCAATTTTAAACATATTATCACCACCTAAAATAGAATATCAATATTATAAGTGACATCTTGAATTATTCTTATATTGTTTATGGGCATAGTCAATAAAATCTCTTTAATTTTATCTTCCAATTCAATTAAATTGGAAGTTTGATATTCTTCTATTGTTGTTACCTCAATCTGAGGAATTACACCTGTTATTTTATCTGGTAATTTGTTAGGATCATCAATTAAATTAGTTACTGTAACCATTAAGAACTCCCAGAGAGTTTGACCAGATGTTTTTCTTACTAAAGTTAAAATTTTATACATTTTAATCATCACCTAAGAAATCACTAACATTAGTAATTTCTTTATTATCAAAATTCAATTTAATTACTGACTTTGCGATTTCATCTTCATCTTTATCGGCTAATTTGCTGTAAACCTTCAATATCTCTTTTGGGTCTACACCCTCAAAACTTTTTGTCATAGCATTTAAAGCATCAATCAGCTCGCCCATCTGCTCTAAAGCCTTTGCCATATCCTCGGTTGCGGCATCCAATTTTTGCTTTTGCACAGCTAAAATTTCCTGTTTATACCATTCAATTACATCATCAACTAGAATAGCCAAATCGTCTATTGTATCTGCGGGTATTTCATTAACTACTTGGTTATAAATATTAGTATTGTTTACCAAATCGAAAAGCATAGTGTCTGCCGTGTCTGTTTTAATGTTTGTGAAATATTCCAAAACCGCAATCTTAAACAACTCTTCTCGATAATATGGAACATATTCGTCATCGGCAAAACAACCATTAGAAACATCACGGACAAAACGAACTTTATCGTCCTTATCAATGCAGTTTTTTACCATAATATTAACTTGATTGTCGCCAACTTTATAATTTATAGTGTTCTCATCAGATTTTTCTGCTTTGATTATTTCTTTGAGTGTATTAACGCTAATTTTGTCTACCTTGTTTTCTTTTGTTGCCATATATTTATTAATCCTCAACTTTCTTATTTTTGTTATTCGTGATTTTTTGTTATTCGTGAAATAGAAATACCTCGATTTCAGTTCTGGGATTTTCCTTATCTATACTACACTGCATAGTTAATTTTGTTATATGACGGCTGTCATCATCTATAATAAATCCACTTTCAGATAATCCATCTAAAATAAATTTTGGGACACTATTGTCTATATCGTGTCTACGATTTGTTTTATAATATGTAGTAATACTAATTTCACATTTTTCAATGCGTAGGTTAGAATAACCTTGATTATTTATATACCAAATTATAAAATCTTTCCATTTTTGTTTTAAAGCATTCATCATTGGACGTTTCATTATCATCCAAGTATTTATAGAGGGATGATAAGGGGCGTCTATTGGTTTTTTATAAGCTTTTGGATGAAGTTTGAAATAATATTTTTCATACTCATCAAGAGATTTATTGTTTATTTCTAATTTTATATACTCCATTATTTTTAAATTACTTCCTTAACTTTAATATGAGAAAAAAATAGGGATAGAAGGATAGTGAAGTACTACCTAACCATCCCTATAATAATCCATTAATTATTTTTCTTGCTTTTTTGAAATAGATTTTTCGTCTTTCGTCATAGAAGCCACATCTTGGATATTTTTACTATTTGCAAAAATATCCATAATCACATCTTGCACAGATTGTTTTAAATGCAAGATATTTTCAGGTGTAATCCCAATACTTTCAAGTTGATCACTGGCTTCTTCTTTGCTAATGAAATTATTATCCAATTCATAAAGCACCATGAAAATCTGATAATGTTCCGTCGTATCACAAATTGTACGCCACGGGGTAAACGACTTCATATTCCCACAGTCATTACAACAATGATAATCAGTATCACATATAATACATTTATGGTTTAGTTCTTCTGCCATTAAATATCACTTCCTTATGCTTGTGGTATTACAATATTGAACAATTTCTTATTTTTGTCACAATAATCTTGGCTGCAAGTCATTGAGAACGGATGCTTTCCTTCCAATGTAAAGGAATAATCCACATTTGTAGACAACTTTGCATTTGGCATAATCAGATATGCAAATAGTACAGTTTCTTGGTCACACACATCATGCCCTATAACTTCCATTACAAATTTTCCTGCCTTAGGGAATTGAGTTGCAGTGTTTACAACTTCAACTGCGGCATCTGTTTCATACTCATATGGAATAAACAACTGAGATCCATCTTTCAAACCTGTAGGTGGAGTTAGTTTACCACCTGCTGAAAGTTTAAATTCTGTAGCACTTGCAGTAGTAGCGGACAATATGTATTTAGTACCCAAAGACGAATCGCCATTAAGTGCATAAATAGCTTTAATTTCTCCTCCTGTAACACCAACAGGGATATGTTTTAGTGTTATATCTGCATAACCTGTTACGATATCTACAATTTCAAACATTGGAGATGTAATTTTTTCGACAGCAGAAGCCACCTTCTTTGTTGTACCCATTTGAGCAGCATACAAATTCAAGTCAAATAGAGCATTACTTGAGCTTAATTCCACCTTTTTAGCTCTGTCGAAAGATGCAATTGGGGCACCGATAGCATCCACCACTTCCTTAGATTCTCCAGAACATTTCAAGCTAGGGTCTTCCATTTGTGTTACACTCCATTGAATATCTCCCGTTGATTTAGACATCATAGAGCCTCTTCTAACTCTGTCAATAACAAAGTTGTTAATATCAAAAGCCATATTATATTCCTCCTTAAATTAAAAAAAGAGACGGATTAAATCCATCTCAAATTGTCTTTATTCAATTTAGTTCCATCAATGGAACCACTATAAATACCTTGTAGTAAATGCCCTGCATTTTTGTATTTTTGTACTTGCTGAACACTCTCTATAAAAACAGAGATAGGTAAATTCCAAACATTATTAAAATCATATGGAAAATCAGCACAGTTAACCATTGATATAATTAAAGGTTTCAAGAATGATTTAAAATCAGCATTATTTTTTCTATTTTCCCTATCTTCTTCAATTAAAATGTTTTTTGTATATTCATTCCCAGCCTTTTCAACCTTTTTAGTAAACCCATGCATTTTACGAATGTATGAAACCATTAGGTTATAAATATAAAAATCAATAACGATACTATTTTCAATATCATTTAGTGTTGTTGCATTAGTAAGAATGATTTCTTGATTTTTAGGGTTATTTGTTACATTCATTTTTTCGAAATTTAATTGTTCCCCAAATAAAATATTTGTTATTGATGAATCAAATTTTTTACATAACCATATAAAAAACTCAAAATCGCTGATATTTTCATAGTCCACACCCATATCAAATAAAACTGATTTCATATCTGAAGGTATTGACACTAAAGCTGAAATCATTGAAAAGTATTCTTGTTCTCCGTAAATAAAAATATCATTTAATGTAGGCTGCTTGATATAAATTTTATCATTAATTTTATAATTACCGCCATTTAATAGCATTAATTCATCGTTCATCAGCGGCTACCTCTAAATTTATTATCAAGGCTGTTATTAGAAATAGAAACAAAATTCAACTCTCGTGCATAATGCTTTATGTCTAGCACAAATTCCTTATCAGATTTAAGCTCTAATTGACACCCGACATCAGTTTTCCAATTAAAAAGATGTATGATTTCTTCCGAAATTAAATCCGTTCTGTTCTTTCCGTTTAAATACAAGTGCCCGTTATTAGAAACTATTAAAAAAGTAAGAGTATAATTTTTATATAATTCATTTCTTGAAATACTGGGATAACTTATGTTTAACCCTATATAAGTTCCTTGCTCTTGCTCAGTGAAATCCACTTTAAGTTGAGGAAATATATGAGTCCCCAATAAATCATCAGGGTATTGAATTTTTTTATCATCAATAAAATCAACTATTATGGGGCTTTCATAAAGGCATTTCATAAAAATAGTTTTAAGTTGCGAGGTTGTTTTATCCAAATGCACTCACCACCTCTATTGTAGTTTCAGCAACAGAATACAAACTTTTGTCGTCTACTAATTTGAGCTTGAATTTCACTCCAACCACACTTATATCGTCAGCACATTTTAATGAAATAGAATTACCATTTGTTGTGGATATGATTTTACCTGCATACGCAGGAGCGATTTCTACCGACCATATAGGCACTACAGTTTCATCAAGTGTAATTCCATCAGCAAGATAGAAAGACGGCTTATACAGTCTAGCAGACCCGCCATATTTCAACACAGAACTGCCAGAGATGACACACTTCAAAAGCGTGGGATCTGGTGTCGGTGGTGGAGCAGGGGAGTCGGGAGTACGATAGTCACAAACACCCAATTCAAGATTATCATTAGGTGTAGTAGCATTAGAATCAAACTCTAAATTCCAAACTATAAAGCCACCCTCGGAGTCAACAAATCTACTTGTAATAAGATCTGGCATAAATAACTTGTATGATTTTTGAATACCATCAATTGTTTCAAGAATAAATCGTCTGCCGATATCTACAAGCTGAGTTTCTTTATCGTAAGGAAGTTTAATTCTAAACTGTCTGTTTGGAGTAGAAATTACTTTTCCTTCGTCAATTCCGCTTACATAGGGACGTTCAGCGAAACACCAACGAGAAATGATTTCAAATGTAGCTTTATTCTGCCACCGCATCAACATATTGCACTGGATTATTTTACCTGAGCGAGTGATTTCATCATCAAAGTCTACCTCTGTAACAAGCCAATGCATTTCATTCCACACAATACTGTCACCAATATTTATCATTCCGCCCGGTAATGTATTAAATGATTTTTCGTTTGATTTCTTGGTAGAGCCAATCAATAAAGGTTGTTCCACATTATTCACTAATACTTTTTTGAGAGCAGGTGAGTAGGCAGATTTGTTATTAATACTTTCCTTTGATAAATTAATTGTTTCTTCTCGGCTGCTATTGCCGTTTACGTTTACCCTTTTTGCATATAAACTCCAATCCATTTTTTCACCTACACTTTCATATGCTGTATGTCACCATTTGCATATGAGTAATCAATGATGGATTGCTTAAATTCATTTTTACAAAAATCACGCAATGTTTGTAACTGTGATAAAATACCTTGAGGTGAAGTTTGGTTAAATTCCTTAGTGTTTAATGCAATTCGCATATGCTCAATATTATTAACTCTAGGTAAGCACCATCTATATACCTCACCTGTAGCTAAAATTGTAATATCTTCGTCTGACAAATCTTGCTTGAATTGTTTTAAAGTTTCATCTCTGTCGGATAAATCCGTTCTGCAAACTCTTTTAAAAGCCACAATTGACGGGACTAAATATTCGTCAAAAATACCTTCTTTTTCGGCATCTGTATATTTTAAAATATCTCTGTCCGTAATCTGAGCAAGTGCAGCTTGATGTATCTTTTCATAAGGAGTAGGCATATAAAATCTTCACCTACTTTTCTACAAGTTCTGTATTCAAAGCCTTTTCAAGCATATCAATAACTTTTCTGGAATCAATTTCACCAGTGTCAATCAACTCTAGCACTCTATAAGTAATTGATTTTTTTTGTCCATCGGACATTGCACTGATTTTTACCTCCATCTCATCTAAAGGAAGAGACAATACTTCTCCTAAATTTTCGATAGAAAGTGTGTTCTTATATAGACTTTCAAGCATTAGAAACTCGATTGCATCTGGATCGTCAATGATAATCCAGCCATTGCTGAAAAATTTCTGAGAGCTATTTCTCAGCGTTTTTAGCTCTGCCAATTCGATATAATCTTCATCGCCAAAACTATCAAAGAAAATGTCATACCCTGCTTTAGGTAAATGAACAACCAATCTTCCATAAAATCCGTTTTTAACTAAAACCATATCACTTAAATTCATTTTAGATTTAGCTTTTTTAATAGATTTTAGCGGTTTTTCGTTAATTGTTGGAGCAGTAGTCTGATTCACATTAACAGTGTCATCTTTTTTAATTGCCATAAAAATCTCCTTTCATTAAAATATTAAAAAGGCAGACTCTACAAAAAAATAGAGCCTGCCAATTATGTGTTTTACTTAAACAGTTGCATAAATTCCGAATTTTTTACCCGCAACAAAGGCTGTGCCCCAAGTAGAAAGATATGTAATGTCAATAGTCAAATCGGCATTATCAGTAGGTTCACTAACTTTCAAGATGTCGTTACCACCAACGGTTTGCTTGATAGGCTTGTCCATATTGACAGGCACAATAGTATATTTGTTATCATCAAACATAAAAGTAGTTTTACCAACCTCATGACGTTGTGGAAGTGCCATAACATCAATACCATTCCACTTCATTGCGTAACCACCATTATAAAGGTCTGTTTTTGCTTGTTCCGATGTAACAGCAGTGGTTATTTTCCTTGCGCCTTTAAGTGTGCAGATAATCATAACTTTTTCGCCATCATTGGCGGCAGATACATGATTACACGCATCAATCAAAGCATCTTCAGAGTAAGCTCCCGCTGTAGGATAAAAGTCTGCGCCCAAATTAGAAGCTGTAAGACCATTCCAAGCAGCATAAATATCGTCCATACGCTGTTTCTTTACAGCCTTAACAATAGTATTAGTAAGTTCTGTGATATCTGCACGACCAGAAAGTACACGAGTTAAAGGTTCATAAATCTTAATACCATGAACAGTCGGCTTAACAGTAAACTCCTCTTTTTTGCCAAGTCTCTGACGACGAATACCCTGTGTACCACGAGCAACATCAGACACAATAAGAGTAGACTCTTTTTCCACTATATATTCAGGTGCATCGCCCTCGTTAAGATTTTTTTCCTCTACATAATTCATAAAGAATTCATCACCCTTTAAGCCATCATTTGTAGCTACTTTGATGATTTCCTCTATGATCTCATAAAGTTCAGGGTTACGTCTGAAATTTTTATAATCAAGCTTTGTAGATCCACCATTTGCAGCAATCAATGCTTGACGAATAGTGTCTTTTGCCTCATCCTTGGAAAACTTTTGAACTGTGTTATTGCAATAATCAAGTACAAGCTTGACCAAATTAGTTTTATCCATATTATTATTCCTCCTTTAAATTTAAGCTACTTCTACAACATAATAAGTGATGCCGCTGTCACCCTCGATAGCGATACATTTACCTACAGTTGTAGAACTTGCTGTTGCAGTTGCTACGGCTTTAAAAGTTGTTCCAGCCATTAGCTCTATTGTGTCGCCTACCTTGGGTGCTACATCAAAGCAGCCTACGGTACAACCAAAGGTACTACCTGTATGGAACATATAACCAAGGGCAGCGTCCCCAGCTTCGTTGGTAAAATCAGTAAGATTGCGTTTTCGTTCATCAACCATATACTCTGGAGAAGCGACAAGAACTACCTCGTTAAGTGGAGTGCTTGCAGTAGGGACAGTTGCCTTTCTGATTTCACGCTCATTTGGTAGCAAAGCACCAAATTTAACCACCATTCCGTTGTCAATCTCAGCAACCTTGTCGCCTACGAAATATCTCACAGACTTTAGCAAAGAGCCATCTTTTGTACCGGACATATTGTCGGTACGAACCACATTATGAATTGTTTTAGCCATAATTTAATTCCTCCTATATTTTGTTATTTACGTTTTCCAAATTCATTAAAAATGCCCCCATAAGGTTCATCATCTGTGTCGCCAGATGAATTGCCAATTGGGAGCTTAATTGGATTGGGCTTATTCGGTTTTGCTGAGAATTTGGCAGGTGTATTTTTACCACGAATGGCATAACATTTTTCCTTTAAATCTTCAACATTTTCAAAAGTTTCCGCCGCTGTTTTTTCAAGATTAATAAAATCCTCAACCGTGTTCAAATCTTCAAATTCAGACAATGCTAATTTTATTTCAGCCGTATGGTCATCAGATAAACGACTTGTCTTAAATTTTTGTAACTCTGCCACCTCAGTATCTGGGGTACTATATGCTTTTTTATAGTTGTCAAAATCTGTTTGAAGTACAGAAAATGCGTTACGAGATTTCTCAAGTTTTTCGTTTTCCTCAAGTGTCAGCCAAGTAACAACCATTTCTTCAAATTCAGAAGTTAGGGTGGCAGTCATATCAGCTTTGTTGTAGGTGTATGCAAATCTTCCGTGTTTGCACTCAGAATTGTCATCACTATAAAAATTTCTTTCAACATATACAAATGTGTCGTCAAAATCTTGAACCCAAAAATTCACAGAGCTAATTATTTCTCCATTATCATCACGTTCAAATTTTGAGTCACAAGCATTACTAAGAGCTTCTCTTTTTTGTTGGTATGTTGCTGCAAACACTTCGCATTTAGAACATTTTTTGCGTTTCTTTTTAAGCTCATCAAGTTTTAATTTAAAATCATCTTCTGAAATGTCATCAGATATTTCAAAATCCAAATCTTCAAGTACAACTTCATATTCCAAAAGAATTTCAGATATTTTTTCTTGTGTTAATTTCAATTTTTCGTTTCCTCCCTTTTTAATATTTTCAAAACAAAAAGCAAGCTCTTTTTTAAGCTCGCCCATTATTGTAGAAAACTCATTTTTACTTAATGCAAATTTATACGGTTCTACGCAAGAACTAGGGAAGCAAGGCTCAAAATTTTTAGTGTCATCGATATTAGATTTTCCCAAAAGGCAGAGAGCCGAATATGTATAGTCTATGATATCCATATAATTTCTATCGTCTGCCAATGGAGTAGCAACTTCCCAATCAATTTCCATAGACTCGTTAAAATATGTTTTTTCGTCATATATTGCATCTAAAAGTTCGGGGTACCTGCCAGTCCATAAAATGACTTGCCCTACGAGGTAAGTTACAACCGTTCCGTCAGGCTCAGTTATGTCCTCAAAATGCAATGTGTCCTCATCTTGATACGGAACAACACCAAAAGGTACAGTCAAATCTTTAAATGTCAATCCTTCTTCTGTTAATTTGATTTCCATATCGTGAGAACCCATATATAATTTTCCTGTTTCATCTTCTATTAAATGCCCGACAACAGGGATGTTATATATTGTTTTCAAGTTGCGTAAAACATTTTCTTTTGAAAAGTGTGATAAATTTCTGTTTTTCCCGATTCCATGAATTAAACATTTTGCCAATGTAAATTGGTCGTTTAATTTTTCAAAAGACTTTACTTTTGCATTAAATTCAATAGATATAGTATTTGTTTTATTCATTTTTTCCTCCTTCCTTGATTTTTCAAACAGATCAAAATCGCAACGTATTTTCCATAAGAAAATCACATTTATCAAAATTACTTTGTAAATGCTTCAGAAGTTCAGGTGTGGCAATAAAACAAAAAACTTCTTTATTATTGATTTTTTCTGATATATATGAAAATCCCAACGAAGCTAGTTGACCAGCCTTGTTGGGATTTATCACCTTTATTAATTTTTTATCTTTCAAATTCATCACCTTCCAGCATTTCCGTCGGATTCGGCAGTTTTTTCTCCAGCCTCGGTCAATTCTTCGCCTTTACTCTCGGCAGTTGGTCTACCAGCAATAGAATCTGAAGATTGTGTATACGAACTTGACAGCGGTATCATCTTATCTTGCAATTCTAAAACCTCTGTCTCAAGATAATTTAAAGCTTCAAAGTCTCCTCCATTTATTCCAAGCACTGCACCCATCATTGTTTTTGTTGGCAGTCCATACGATGCAGCTTCTTTATACAATTTGAACATTTCTTCTTGATTAAAAGCAGTAATCGGTAACATCTTGATTTTAAACTTAACCGTTCCAGATACGTCTTTAAGTCTGCGATTTATCCATCTTTCAACTTGGCGAATAAAACCAATAACAATTGCTTCGTCTGATTTGATTGAGATTTTTAAAGAAGAAATACTACTTTTATTGCCACCAAAGTTAAGTTGGCTTGTACCTGAAGAATTATAAAATTGTTCCTCCGCCTTACTAACATCGTCCACATTGTTTAATCCACCACTTTTTTCAAATTCTATTGTGTTTAACTTAGCAGGAGATGCAGTCGCACCAACATTTTCTGGTGTTTGAGATAATAATTGATTATAGTAATTTACAATATCATCCCAAAGCATTGTAGGTTGTCCGTCTTTTGTTGGGATTTCCATATTAATAAGCTTATAGTTTCCAACTTCAGTACGAGCCTTTGCAAGTGCCTTATAGTCTTCAATGTCGTGGAGCGAAGCCATTGTACCCGCAAAGATAGGGAGTGGGTACATTAGCCCCTCATTGAGTTTAAAACACGCACTTATCTTAGTCAGAACTTCCTTGCGTTTAATTCCATCTTTTTTGTATTCGTTCCACATAGAAGTAAACTCTGGCGGATAAAACTGTAATTCTTCCTCTTTTATTTTACTAATATCCACCGCAAAATTGAAAATGCCATCTTCTTTGGAGCTTAATTCACACCAATCTGGGTTTATCGGCTGTATCATAAAGCTGTCGGAAGTTTCCCATGTTACACCATAAAAAACATCTTCCCTAAACACTACATCTGCTACTTTT
This sequence comes from Oscillospiraceae bacterium, assembly GCA_036635475.1. Classification (GTDB taxonomy): domain Bacteria; phylum Bacillota; class Clostridia; order Oscillospirales; family Ruminococcaceae; genus JAHHUA01. Next base: position 13,211 of record JAVWQH010000014.1, read on the forward strand.
TGCATTTCGTGTGGGATTTGCATATTTTCTATGTATTGAGATGTTTTTATGTATTGCTTTTTATATGCGTCAGTTTTCGCCTTTTGAGAATCAAATTTTGATGGTAATATAATATATGCCCATGTCGCCATAAGTGAATAATACGCCATAAGACGATGATATTGACTTGAATTATTGTTCATATAAATACTAGCGTCTCTGATATTTTTTTCATTACGCTGAGGATTTTTTAAAAATTCAATAATTTTATCTTTAGTAAACTTTTGAAACGATAATGTGGATTTTGTATTAGAAGTTAAATCAACAAGCGGCTGTCTCGCAGTTTTTGCAAACATAGCATACATAAGAGAATTAAACTCTTCCTGACTGTATGATTTTTTATTTATTTCTTCGGACATTGTAGTGATTTCACCACCTTTCATTTGAGATATTTTTAACAAGTATTAATTATGTACTGCGAATTTTTGGTTTGCGGAATTGGAGTAGGGAAGTATTAGAATTAGAACGAGGCTTAGCCAAACTACGTTCAAGTTCAGAAGCGATTGCATTTGCATAAGAACAGCTACTGTATCTATCTTTTCTCATTCCGCCTTGCTCTGAAACCTTGATTTTGCCATTAATAACCTCATAAGATAAATTAATCATTTCGTTTATTAACATAGATGTTTGATAATATGGAGATTGAAACATGGACTGCTCTTCAGCCCCTAGCTTACGATAACATTTGTTCAAAAGTAGTTGCTCATTAGCATCCATCTCATTAATAAGAAGTTTCATTTTCCCACGCTTTAAGCAATCTCTTAAATTTACCGCAGCATCACTATTAAATTGCTGTGTTGCTTTAACACTATATATAATTTTAGGAGCATTTGAATCCTTGCATCGTTCAGACATTTTGGGGTCATTGATGCAGTCCCAAGGTTGATATACAACATTTCGTTCTTCATCCACAATTTCACGAACTAAATTATCGAAAATGGAAATTCCGACACCGTTGGTATCAACAACACAAAAATCCGCTTCAAAATCATCATATAATTGTCTTAGTCTGATTGATTGGTCAAACGTGTGTCCGCCGTTTCTGGTCTCAATATAAATTACATTTCTAATATATTGATAACTTGATGTTGGAATTAACTGTAAAACAGTAAAGCAAGTGTTATCGTTTTTAGATCCACCTTGCGTTGCAACGTCCATTCCTATTATCCTAATTTCACCATTCGTCTTTGACTTGTATTTTAACTTAGGATCTCCCAAAACTGCATAATATGGAATTGGATAAATTGGAAACTCAATGCTTCGATTAATATTCATATCGTCAAAAGAATAAAATGCGTTACTCGCCTCCCCGAAGAAAAGGCTGTCCATTTCGATTGACCATGCAATACTATCGAAGTCGTCCTCTTGCATTTCTTCTCTAATTTGTTCTTCTGGGTAATATCCCTCACTAACCGGAAGTTGGTAGGGAAAACCAACGGCAATATAATTTTCACCCTTTATCATTGACTTGAAAAACGATTGAAATTTAGCCCAACTATAATGATATTTATAGTATGCAGAAGATATATATGTTTCACAGTTAGACTCCTTTGGGTAGTTTTTATATTCTGGTTTGTTATAAAAATTTGGAGTACGTTGACCTGCTTTAAATTTACGCAGAACAGTATCTAAAATTTTCTTTTTAATTTGCACAAATTCATCGTTTACAATCCAAGTTGCACGAGCATTTCTTGCTGATTCTCTAGCAGTAGCAATTTTTACAATTGAACCGTTTTTAAATTTTAAATATGAATCAGACGGAGTTGTTTTATAGTCTTCTATTTCAAATCTAAGATTTGATGAAACTGGCATAAATTCTTCCACTATTTTATTGATTACATTAGTACTTTGCCCTCGGTTTCCAGCCGAAATAACAACTTTTGTTTTAGGGTATAATACACATTTTATACAAATCGCAGCCGCCACAATTTGAGATTTACCCATACCACGACTGGCAATAATCATGCAATATGTAAATTTTATAATTAAATTGATAAGTATCTGTTGAAATGGTCGCATCCACCTCATTCCAAAATACTCAATGCCAAATCTGTGCGGGTGGCACCGATAAAAGCTCACCCATATGCCAAGACCGTCCATTATCTTGTCATATTTACTCACTTTACTTTTACTGGGCATTACAAATCACCGTCTTTATCTTCTGCGGTAAATCCATTTTCAATCAAATATTCAAAAACATCCTCAGAGTCCGAATTTTCAAGTTCTGGAATTGTGACACGGTACTTGTCCATTTCTTCTTCGTACATATGTGAATATTTATTTTTTAATCCAAGCATTTTACATAGATGTCCTATAAAATAAACAAGAATTAATTTCATAATCCCGTCAACATCTTTCCATTCTTCACTTGGTTCAGGAATTGGACGATCGTTTTCAAACATATCAATCATTACACCAATTGGTTTTTCGGCATTTTTATCATTTGCATCTTCTTGTTTTGGTGTAAGGTTGGCTCTATCTAATGTTTTTTGGCACGTATCTACTAATTTTTGATATACATCGACTTTACCTTCGAGAAGTGCCTTGTTTTTTTGCAACTCAAGTACACACAAATCCTTAACAAGACCTTCACGAGACTTTCCGTCTACAACACAACGAGCCTTCCAGTCGCTAAGTTGAATATTTAAAAATTCATAGTCCTCAGGAGAAAAACCATATCCCCAATTTTTAACGCTATTTGCTTTTATTTTAATGCCAGTTTCTTCTTGTGCATTTTCTAAATCCTCAATTGAATTTATAGCGTTTGACTCACATTCTTTTAAATAATCATCATATGTTTTCCATGAATTTTGGGAAAGATTAAGCTGTTTTACGTATTCCTTAATACGAGAACGATGGATATCAATCTTTTTAACAGAATTTAGTGTACTTTCGCTTAAATACATGTCCCAGTGTAGTGCCATTCTGCGAATTGCCTCATCTTGGCTACCAAGTGATTCTGTATATTGATCGGTGCTGCTATTAAAACATCTATTACATATTGTTAAATAATGCCCATTGCCGTTAAAGAAAGGGGAATGTGTAGCGGGGAAATTTCCAGATTGTTTTGAGAATCTATCGCCACACATACAACAGCGGAATGGTTTTTTAACCAATATTTCATCTGTTTCGATTTTATTTGGGACAACGGTTGGTTTCGTCTGAACATTAGCCTGTGCAGCGGTTGCTTTAATTAATTGCTCTTTTGGTTTAATTGAACCCTTTGGTCTTCCAGCCATATTTTCAACCCCTTTCCTAAAATAAAAAATCACCCCACCAGTCTCGGCAGAGCGTCATAATTTGTTATATTAATATCTTCATAAAATAATCCATTTATACGGCTATTATTCTCTATATTTAGCCATATCAAGCTGACGATTAAGTGAGTCTATATTTTTTAAAATATTCATTCCACTGTTATAATCTTTATTTGCTATAACTTTTTCATAATCTTTTAGTAAAATATCAATGTTGCGTTGGTAAACATCATCTTCAGATACATTTTCCTTATTAATTGTTGCGGCATAAATATTCCCAAATTCTTGAACAAATGTTTCAAGTTCATCTATTAGAAAAGTATTTCCACGATATTGCCCCAAATTCATTTCTTTGCGTGTGATTGGCGGCAAAATGTGCAAACCCATCTCTTTTGCTTTTTCAGATACCATTCTCTTAACAGTATCAGTATGCACAACAATCTGATATCCTGTTTCAGCTGACATCTTAATTAGGTCATATGTTTTTCCAGTACCCCTGTTTTTACAAATCAAATTCATTTTAATTTCTCCTTTGGCGGTGCGGTCGCTACCCTAAATTTAATATATTAAGCTTCATAGCCTAATTTCTCCAACAATTTTCTAATTCCATCAATGCCTTTTTGGAACACTACTGTTTTGAAATTCACTTGAATGTCTCCGTTAGGTTTGGTGAATTTGCTTTCTATAACTCTAAACCAGCCATTGTCAATATAGAGCTGATATGGTTCATTATTGTATCGCAATATTTTATTTTCTCGAAGTACTTCAAACAATTTGTTTCTTCCAAGACCGTAATTTGCTAATATCTTTGCAGTTTTAGCCATATCACAAGTCGTTTCAGATTCCATAACATCATTGTAGAAATCAACTTTAGGTTGTTGCAATCTTAATGCTGTTTGTTGGTTCTGGATTTGAGTAAATAGTCCCTCAACAATAGTTTTCATATCGCTTGGCAATGTTCCAAAATATGTATCAACCATTTTGGTGGGGCTTGCAATAAATCCGCCCGACTGTCGCATAGTTTTAAGAACATTTTTTACTTCTTTTTTGAACACTTTTGCAATTGGCTTGCGTGATTGGAACAGAACCTCATACAGCCCATTTTCGGTTAGAAACCACATTTCACGATTTTGACCTGATACAAACATTGTTTGTGTCAGCTTCTCCTCCTCGTCAATTGAACGGATCATCGTAGAAACGTCGCTATGTTCAATACATTCAGCCACATCTTTTGCTAAAAATAATGGGTTGTCAATTTCTCCATATACTCTAAATTGTTTGCTGAAAATTTCCTGTTGATTAATAATTTGCAATTCTTTTTCGTTCATTTAATTCCTCTTTTCTTATATCCCCATCAATATTAGAAATAAGGCGGAAGTGGGATGAGGTTGACCACTTATCAACTTGGGAGCTACCCAAGCCTATCCGCTTATCTAAATAGCCAGTTTCAAGGTGTTACCTCAAAATTGACATAAAAAAGACGATAGGGGAGAAGTAACTCCATCTATCGTCTTTGCTTTTATAAAAATTTAGCAAGAAAACCGCTATCCCTTTAGGGTATCGGATGAATTGCCTACCCTTGATTCTGTATATATTTTTCAATTATTTCTTGTGAAACTTGTCCTATGCTACATGCAAAATAACCATCGCTCCAAAAAGTATTTTTTACCCAAAATTGTTTTTGTAAATGTTTGTTGTTATTTTCGTACCTCCAAATTCTATATGTTGAAATTTGTTTGAACAACCTTACAATATCTAATATTGATTTCGTTGGAGAATATTGAATTAGTAAGTGGATATGGTCTTTGTCCGTTTCCATCTCAATTATATTAAGGTCATACTCATCTGCAATATCCACAAAAATAGATTTAATTTGGCTGCTGTATTTAATAAGCAGTTTCTTTCTATATTTACAAACAAATATTAGATGAGCCATTAAGCAATGTTTTGAATGACTTGTTCTGACATAATCCAAGATTTCCTTGCCTCAATTCTTTTACAATTACTTAACTTTGGGGTTTTAAAACCCTTTGGAAATTTGCTGAAATCTATTTTGTTTCCTTGAATATCCATTAAAATAGCATAACCAGTAGACATTCTCCCTTTAATGAAATATTCTTTGCCAAAATATTTCACCTTGTCAAATTTTCTAAACCCTTGAATTTTACCCGTTGGAATACATTGTTCACTTCTAATCCCTTTTGTTTTCTGAATATCACGATACGAAACACATTTCTTCTTTAGTAATATGTTGCTTGCGAAAGTTGCACTGTTACCGCCACTTGCAATTACAACAGCGTCCATATAGTGTTCTTTGGGCAAACCCATAGTTTGCCTGTTTTCTTTTGTAATAAACCCAAATGTTTCCTCACATTCTATTTCCTCATATTCTAACTGTTTTAATAATTGGCATCGTATGCTATTCATTTGCGTAGAATGTTTTAGTTGTGTTTTGTTTTTCCCTGATAATTTAAGATTAAGTTTGTTATGATGCAATCTATAATGGCAATCAGAACATAGGGTGATTAAGTTTTCTTCATCATCAGAACCTCCATTACTTCTAAATATAATATGATGCACCTCAAGTTTACTATCTTTTGATTTCCCTTTGCAGTGTCGGCAAGTAAAGTCGTCACGATTTAATACATAGGCTTTTGTATTTGCGAAACCATAATTTGTTCCTTTTTGATATCCCCATTTATTGTATTTAAGCTCTGGATTTTTTAATAAATGAGAGTCAAATGTTGCAGTTTCTAATACCAAACTTCTTATAGGTAAAATAGATTTTACAAACCTAATTTCTTTTAAATGATTATTAATTTTACTTGTCATTGTAGGTGAAAATCTATCTTTTTTAATGGAATTTGCTCTGTTTAACCATCTCGCCTTACGATAACGAGTTTTACGATTTCTTCTATTTCTACGATATTTTGAACGCTGTGTCATCTTATCTGTTATGTCATTCCTAATTTCAACTTCTGACATATATAACACACCTCCATTTTCAGCTACCGCAGCACTTCCGATATGAGAACTACCAGTATCAATCCCTAAAGTGCAAGGCTGCACATAGTTTTTGGTATCGTATAATAATTTAATTGTGAAAGGTGTTCTTCTCTTTACCTTTGCTTTTCCTTGTTTGAGTAATAATCTTGCTACTGCATTGTTACAAGGCATTAGCGGACTGTTCTCTTTACTAAGTACATATACCATAATAATCCTTTCGAATAAATACTCTGCTTACGCAGGTGATGGCTATTACATTGCTGTTATCACAATGTTTTTTGCAACTTGTTCTCGACAATGATAACTAAGCTTACACACATATATCACAGGAGCTATCCCATAATTCCAACTTAAATATATGCGACAGAGCAACGGTCTGAACCAACAACCGTAGGTGTCATAACTTAATTATCGTAGCTATAGTTTCTTATAGCTGAGTCTGGTAAAGCGACTCCTAATTTCTTAGAAGCCCCGACCCTTTAGGGTCGTGGGAGCTTCACAGTTGCGACAAACTTCCTTGTTTTATATCTTTAACACCATTTTCATCAAAATATTTTCCAAGTTCATCGGATATGTCACTATCGTTGTATACAGATATTAGCGACACGTCAGCCCACCCTACAATGTCTTTTACAACCTCAGCAGGGATATTGGCTTGCATAAGACGAGTGACAAATAAGTGCCTTAGGCTGTGCCAGTAGAAGTTAATTCCAAGAATTTTTGAAAAAGTTATAGCCCAACTATTCATTGTGTCTGACTTTAACTTTTCCCAAGTATTGGTCTTAGAATCTTTGTACACAAATAGCCATTCGCTATCAATGCCCAATTCTTCACGCTGTTTCATCCACAAATCTAAATAAGGTTTAAATTGTGCTATAATAACAAATTTTTTAAGCATTTTACCACGAGAGCCACGACCTTTTGTTTTCATTTCAGGTGTTCTCCATAATGAATTATAAACAATATTTTCGTCTGAAAAATAATCAGTTTTAAACCTTGCCAGCTCAGATTTTCTTGCACCGGAAGCAATGCCTAATGCAAACACTGCGGCTTGCATATACTTACCTTTACTTACAAGACAATCAAGTAAAGTGTCTACTTGCTCGTCTGTGAAAATAGTTTTTTCGCGCACTTTTATTATTATTTTGGAGCGAATAGAGAGGATTGAACTCTCACTCTCGGTTTGGAAAACCGATGTTCTACCACTAAACTACACTCGCATAACCCCGAAGGGTTGACTTGCTTTTAAGCAGATGTCCAAGCCATAACCATAACTGCTATTGGTTGCGGGTGTCGGATTTGAACCGACGACTAAAAGCGTATGAGGCTTTTCTGCTGACCGCTGCATTAACCCGCGAAATAGATGGGCCACCAGCTACCAACCAGTAGGCAGCCCATTCCTTTTAAATATTTTTACTCCGCACTCAATTTAAGTGCTTTGCCGAATTTAGCATAAGGCACTTTTTTACTTGGAATAGTGATTTTCTCTTGCGTTTTAGGGTTTACGCCAGCACGTCCTTTACGAGTTTTAACACCAAGCTCCATAAATCCAACAAGCTTAATTCCGTTGTCATCAGCCATAGTATCAATTACAAAATCGGTGATTTCGTTCAAAATTTTTTCCGATTCAACTTTAGTGCGTCCTGTTCTTTCTGCAAATGCAGTAATAGTTTCGTTTTTATTCATAATCATAATTTATTTCCTAGCTTTCTTTTTTTAAAATTTGTTTTTTAATTTAATATAATATTTTTGCTTGAAATATGACCATAAATAGGATCAAATTCAAACAACTTTGCCATAGCTTTACTGCCCACTGTTAACAAATCAGCATAGGGGTCAGAACCAATGAAACTTGGTATAGTCAACACTTCGATATTATTATGTTTTTCCTCGCCAACAATCGTTTCATTAGATGCGTGAGTATGTCCTAAAAAAGCATAGCTATAGAATTTTCTATGCAAATTTGATAAATCCTTGATAACAGTATTAGTATTTTTACATTGATGACCGTGTTCAGCAACACATTTGAAATCAAAAATATCGACATCAAGATATCCCTTTTTTAAATCGCTTATAACAGTAATTCTTGAGTTGTCCGCAAGCAAATCAGATATGTAACTTATAATAATTTTTTCCATATCCTCAGTTGCAATTTCATTTGCTTTACTACCAAGAGGACGTAATTGCGGATGATTAGCTTGAGAAACATGGTAATATTCTAAATTGCAAAATGCTGAAAGCTGGTTTAAAAATTCAGCGAGTAGTCTTGAAATTTCGACAACACACTCAACCACCGGAATATCATTTATTTGTAAGTCTGTCATGCGTAAAATGCCCTGTATAGTATCGGCAACATTGATGATTTTCAAATTTGAGATGCGTTCTTTTGTGATAAACTCTCGTAATGACATCAAAAGTATTTCAAATCTGTGCTTGCATTCCACCCTTGAATACTGATTATTTTGGCTTATAAATGTTGCACCATAATGTATGTCACCAATACCAAGTACCCATTGCGTGTCATTTTCACTGTATTGTAGCTGTCGTAATGATGGTGCAGGCAATCGCTTTATTGCGTTAGAAATGTTTTCGTAAAAGAGTTCAAAACGTGAATCTTGACGATTATAACGACCTGTTTCAATTTTTGTGGCTTGAAGCTTATATCGTTCTTTTTGTAAAGCATCTTTTTTTTCTTGTAATTCTTTTACATAGTTATTTTCACTCGTGTATTTAGAAAAAACCTCTTCATAAAAGCATTTTGCTTGTTGATATTTTTTCCTATAGGCTGATTCATTCCAAAACTCATCTTCATCACGTAAGTTTTTATTTAATATTTCAGCAAGCGATGTCCAAGTCATGTCTAAAGTGCCTGCATCTTTTGCAGAGCACAATCGCCATATATATTGTAGTTCCGTTTCAGATTGAAGCTTGTTTAAATTATCTATTTACTCCACCACCCTATAGTTCTTCGCCATATGCTGCCGTTATCTTGATTTTTTTGCCATTAAACTCTTTTATAAGTTCTGCCAACAAAACAGGATCATCCACGTCCTCAACCTCAAATTTAATAAAGCCATCTGTAAGGTCAAGAATGCCCTCAACACTAGTATTCATTTTTTTGGTTATTTTACTTGCCATTATTTCCCCTCAACATTTCTAATATTTATTTTTTGATTATTTGATTAACCGTGCATTGTTTAACCTGTGTTATGTATTCCATAACCAAGGAATTGAATTTCTTACGACTCTTCTGACACTCCAACGGCTAAAGCGCGTTGGGTTCTTAATTACATAGACTTCCAAATATACTCGAAAGCATACAAGACTAATCTATTTCATTAAGACTTTTACTATCAAATTCTACAATAAGAATTTAACGATAGCGTTAGGCTCATATCTAAACCTATTCGTGTTACTGTTTATATTGCTATACTACTAAGATTTTTACACCCTTTTAATCTACTTACTTCTATATCATGTAGTTTCTTGAAATTATTAAATCTTTTATTACATTTATCAATATCAAAACTTTCTAAATCATTATTTATATTCATTATCAGAAAAGAAGAATATATATCTCTCTGAATTTTAATACCATTAAAATCATTCCATCTTTGCGACAATGACTTTTTATTGTACGTTCTATCAAAATGGTTAAACTGACTAGCCTTTGCTTTATAAGTATTTATTTCAAATAACATTGTATCAAAATATTTAAGTTTTCTATCTATAATTGTCATCAACATAGCAGGAGCACGATTAGCAAGTGATTTACCGAATCGTTTCTTCTTTTTGAATTTTCTAGTCTTTTTACTAATTTCTGTTTTAGTAGAACGCCTTTGAAGTCCTGAAAAATTCATATGTTCAACATATATGTTATTCCCAAGCGATACAATATAATTTGCTAGACATTCATGCTGATATTTTCTTATATCTGCTTGTTTCCTATATAATTCTTTTAACTGATTTTGATATTTAATATAATGATTTGATTTTTTCCAAGTTACTTTTTTATTACCTTGTTTCTTAATTGTTCCATCCTCATTAAAATTATTAGGATTTGTGGCACGTTTACTTCTATCCATTTTTCTTAGCAAAAGACGTTTCTGATTTTCTATATTCTGTACTTTATCAGCAAGTTCTAATATTTTTACATCTGATTCACTTGAAATAGCAATAGTGCTAGTTCCGATATCAATTCCAACATCACCAGATCCAATAGTGTGTTTTATCTCACCTGTTTCAGTATTCACTTTAATAGGTGGACTCCCTTTGAAAACTATTTGTATATAGTAGTGATTTTTATTGTGAACAAATTTTCTAACAATTCTACAATATGAAATATCGTATTGTATTGCCTGATATTCATAATAATTATCACAATCAATCAATACTGGAACACTTAATCCATTCCATAATAAACAATTGTCTTTAAATCTTATTCCAGTATTATTTGATTTTCCTTCAAGAGAATTTAATGAATCGTATTTTTTATAATGTATTTTATCTCCATTGCTAAAAAATAATTTATCATATGACTTCCATAATGTAGTTGCTATTTTTTGAGCGGTGAAAGAATCAATGTTCTCTTTGAAGTGTTTCTGCATTTGTTTTACTTCTTTGTGAAATGAATATTCAAACATCCCATATTGCTTACGCATTTCATTTATTTGTTTCCAAATATCTTTGTCTTTTTCCTTGTTATTTGACAATAAAGATATAAGAGTACGGTATTGCTTTGTTTTAATCATTTCTTTATATCGTTTTTGTGTTACATTAACTAAAGAGTTATATATTTTTCTTCCAATTTCAAATCGTTTATCTAATATATCTTCTTGATATTGTTCTGTTTTTAGTGGAAACTGTACAATAAAATTTGATATGAATATTCACCTCCCTTTATATAACATTATTCTCTTTTCAATACCTTTTTCTGATTTTCTACATATTGTTTTATTGTTTCACTACAAATATTTCCAGCAGTTGAAACAAAATAACTTCTAGTCCAAAGACTAGGCGTTTTTTTAAATTGTTGAAACTCGTCTCTTAAAATTTTACTTGTATATCCTTTTATTTGTTGCATAATATCCGATGGACTTTGTGTAGGTAGACAATTTAAGAACACATGAGAATGGTCTTTATCACATTCTATTGCTATGATTTCAATTTCTAACTCCTGACATTTTAATTTGACCAATTCTTTAAAACGTTTTTCTACTTTAGGTATCAGAAAAATCTTTCTTCTATATCTTGGACAAAAAACAAAGTGATAATTTATCAAAGATACTGTTGTGTTTGTATGTCTATAATTATTTTCCATATTTTTTATACACATTTTACATATTGTTTTAAGCTATCCATCCCACACCTAAAGGAGTGGGCTTTTCGCCTTTTTTTGTAAGAATCAATCCCTTTCTTAGTGAAAGTTTGGCTATTTTGTACATTGATTTCTTATTTACGAAATAGTATAATATATAATGAGATATTTTGTCTCTCTTTCCTATATTGTATATATAACTGTACAAATTTAATAAAAAAAACACTCAATAACCGCATAAATAAAGGGGTTATTGAGTGTTTTTTTATTAAATTGCTATAGGGGACAAGCTACTTTTTGACGTGCTTTTCTTTTTTTCAGCCTGTCATATTCACGATATATTGTTTTTTGACAAGTGGGACATCTTTTTGATTTAGTCGCTTTTTTGTTTGCTAAAAACATTGCTCCACAATCTTGACAGCGTTTATAAACTAAATTACTCCTATTACATTTCCTATATAAACCATAATAAGATTTTTGGTAGTTTTTGATTTCAAAACCTAAGTATCGGCACAAATACCTGATTGGAAAATTATCTTCACACCACCCATCAGTAGTTTCAGTAAAGACACTACAATCACTAAACTTATCTAATGGAATAAAATTCTCAAAAGCCTTATGTAGGCACGGGATGACGAACATTTTGAATTCACACCAAGTTATGTCCATTTTTTGTTTTGAATAAAAATCTTTCACCTTAATTGCTTTATCCAGACTAGATTTAATGGTATTTAAAACTTCGCTTGCATTATAATTACTTGTTTCATTTATGAAATCACAAAATATTGTTTTTGGAGTGTACAACAAGTTTATATATTCTTTTCTTGTGCAAATATTTTTTTCGCAGTAATTCACATAAATATTATTAATTTTTTGCCGGATTAAACTCACAAAATCAGTAGATGAAGTTTTACTGTTGAAACACTTATATTTTACTTCACAAAAAGGGTTTAGCAGCTGACCGATATCTGTATCCACCAAATGTTTTGGAATTTCAAACGTGATTAGCTTATCATAAATTTCAATTTCATTTTCGCTTGAATAAATTAAATCTATAAAATTATTAAAAATTTCATCTTTATTAATTTCGCAACTCTCTTTGTAGTCGTCTAATATTTCATATAAAAATTTACCTTGTATATTATATATTTTCACTGCATCCTTTCATTTCGTAATATTTTCCTAAATATTCATAAGAAGTATTTGTCTTATATGGAACTTCTACAATAGATATATTTTTCTTTGGATTAGAATTTTCAGAAAGATTTTTAATTATGTATTCGCCATATCCATTCCATGCCAATCCCTTATTTATTGAATTGTTAAGATATGACACTTTAATTATATAATTTGCTAAGAGTTCTTCTTCGGGTATCAATAATTCCAGTCTTTTTTTGTAACTGTCTATTAAAATATCAAGTTGTCCATATTCTTTATTTTCATTGTTTTGAAAAATTCGCTTTGCGTTATTTGCATAAGAATTAATACTGTGTCTAATTTGCCTGATTATATATTTGTCAGACAAGTCCAAACTATTATTTAGAATAAGGCATCTGGTGTCAATTGCTGAATTATCCCAGATTAAATGTTTTTTCTCCCAAGTACAAATATATTCGCATAATTCATTCATAGGTGAGGGTGATTTAAAAGCATTCAATGGTAATTTATTTTTTTTATCTTCAATGCCGGCGTTTTTAAATTTAAGATTTTCATATTGTCTTAACTTATTGGGATAATTAAATAATAGGAACCACGGAATTTGCTTCCCATATTTTCTAAGTCCTTTACTCATATGCCAGCGAACTCCTGTTTTTAAGAAATCTATTTCCTTTCCCTGTATAATACGAAGTAGACTTGCAAAATCGGAATACACTTTTTTTACATCACCGTCAGTTGTATATTTGTTCTCTATACCTGTGGCGACATTGGTTATCTCACCAATTCGAGTGTCTCTTGTATTCATTTCATACTTTACAATATTATCTTCATTATATTTAACCTCTTTAACAGTAACTTTATCTTCAATGTCAATAATAATAGGCTTGTCTATTTTTGAATTGACAATAATCGGGTCATTACATAAATAGACAGAGTCTCCATCGGCGTCCCAATTTGGGCTATATCTTTAGCATGTCTATAAAATAGATTTAGCTATATGGCGCTTCCAAATGAAGAATTTCACTTCAAATGTACTCCCTTGCGGGATAGTCTCTTAACTTTAATAATTGGATTTAGGTGTGAAGTTTTCTGCTTTCAGATTTCTTGCATAAAATCCTTTCTACCTAAATCCAATTACTCTTAGCACAGGATAACAAAATTGCTTCCCCTGTTAGCACAATTCCTATATATCATTTCCTATATATCCTCAACGTGAATCGCACACCCTATTTTTATAGGTTCACCATATTTATTACCTTACAGTTTCCCATAAGGAGGACAGACGCCACTTTATCCCACCTTGTTGCGGTAAACTCAAATCATACATATTAAGCATCACAACATCTTGATTTTTAAAATGTGACAAATATTTTTTAGTAGTATCGCAAGACACTAAAGTCACAGAGTTAACTTCCGACGGGCACACTAGGGGGGATCTAAACGATACCGCCTTACCTTTTGGTAATGTTTCGCAGTAAAACTCATGCTCCTTTAAACACCCAACAACTTCTCTCCCTGCAACATATTCTAAATATCCAATCATATCTCCAACAACAGTATGGTAAAAGCCGCTACAATAAATCTTTCCTATTTTTGCTTCTTGGATTGACTTCTTAAGCTTCCTATGGATAAATTGCTTTACCGCAACATCTTTAAGCATAATATCATTAGTTAGAGCAGCTTTTAAATAATTACTTTCTGCTTCATAGCCATCAGTATTATTAATGCCCATAAATTTATATGTATAAAATTTGTCGCCTTTGACGATTTTCTCAAATAAATCGGTAGTGTACTTAGCAATCGAAATAATTTTACCATCATTTTTACTGTCTAAAATATCATATTTAGGATAAGACTTGTCGTTAAACCACTCTACATATTTTGGATTTGTTAAATCTAAGCATTGTAAATATTGAAAATTCATTCTTGCCATTAAGTTTATATTTTTAATATGATGGCTATATTTACTAATACCGAGAGGAAATTTATGTTTTTCTACAATTTCACAATATTTATTCCAAGCTTCGTTGCCATATTCACTTTTGAATAATTTATGACCTTTAAACATTGAGGTGTTCCAAATACAATCTATTTCATCTACTTTATGTACTTTCCCATAAACGTCAGTTATTTCTGTAATGCCCATATCCGCAAATATCGATTTGAATGGCACAAAAACACTATAACCCTTCATAAAAGGTTTGCGTATTTGCTCACCGATAGCAAGGTAGTCTAGTCCTAAAACCTCTGTTATTTTTTCTGAAAACTCTTTTTCATGGCAACCGCAGCCATCAAAAGGGGAGATTGTTATATCACGGTATCCTTCTTCTATTTCACGAGATTTATAGGTCTTATTTTCGCCAGCTACTTTATCTATAAACGGTATTTCTTTTTCAACTACATACTTAATTAACTGGTTTTTAATTACCTTTTCATACTCCCCAACAATAACTATTTTTGGATTATAATTTTTAATCAACGTACAAGAACTAAAAGGTAAGCATCTTTGTGACTCATATTTAGATATTACACATTCATCAATCTTAATTTCCAATTGAGTTATAAAATATAACTCCTCAAAAATATCCTCACACACAAAAGCTGTAATTCCGTCTTTTGCTTGAGACTGAGATTTCCCAAAGCGTAGATATCGTTTGCCATTAAAAACAAAACCACTCCGTATTATGTATTCTAAATCATCTTTAGTTTTTGGATTTTTTTTAGCCTCAACCAAAATCATTTCTGAAATATAATTAGCGGGGACACCACGTATTCTTTCTATTTGGTCAAATAGCAGAGAATCTGTTTGTTTTATCAAGTAATCATTTGAGATAAGATAATTATTATCTGCATTTACAATAAATTCCGAATTGATAATTTCACGAATAGGTATTTTTACCATTTCATATTGCTTTATTTGTATTTCTTTTCACCATCCTATTATT
The DNA here is from genome assembly GCA_036635475.1 of Oscillospiraceae bacterium. Classification (GTDB taxonomy): domain Bacteria; phylum Bacillota; class Clostridia; order Oscillospirales; family Ruminococcaceae; genus JAHHUA01. The sequence continues at coordinate 28,933 of JAVWQH010000014.1, forward strand.
ATGTATATTTGAAAATTCCAAGAGTTCCCTTTCTATATTATTTGCGATTTTAATTATTTACTTCGTGTAATTGAATATTGTATATGTCTACACATTCCTTCACGAGTGAATGATAATACTGCTCCTTAGATATGAAATCACCAGACATATGATATTTTACATTTGTTAGATACTTAGATTGTTGTAATTTAATCAACTGCAATTCTCCTTTTAAAAATTATAATTAATATAGTTGTGTTTGAACACTGTCCTCGTGTAAAGCTTTGTTATTCAATAAAAATTCTTCACCCCATTTCAGTTCATCTTCCCAGTTGCCAGTTTTGTCTACAAACAGTGTCACATCAGTGTGCCAGTTATCATATTTGTCTTTGTATCGTGGCATTGGGCGAGAAACAATGATATTTAAACTTTCCAATGCGGTAATGCAGGCACTGACAGTTTTAGGACTGAGAGCAGTATCGTCTGCTATAGTTTTAATTTGACGGTAGAAGAACTCTGGTTTCTTCTTGTGAGCATTGTTTTGCTGGTACTCACTGCGTCGAAGCTTGTTGACACGTATGTAGCAAAGAATTAATAGTAGTTTGTCGTAGGAAACATTACGTAGCTTTGATTTATATTCACGCATTTTCTGTAATTCGTTTAATGAAACAATAGCAAATGAATTAGCTGTATCAAATTTTTCGGAATTTAACTGCAAAATACAAACTTTATATCCAGAATATTCACCAAACTCCTTTATAAAATATTCAAGTCCTTCCATTGTGTCAAGAATAGTAACGAACTTTCTGTTTATACCGTTTTTGTTTTTATCTGGCTTATAACCGCTGGACACCACTAAATCGTGTAACGTAATATAAGATTTGTCATCTAATGAGCGACGAATAAAAAGATATACAAAAACGGATAATCGCATTGGAAATAAATTTTTCATCTCAATTATTTCTCGTGGTACTATTACAAATTTTTCATTTATGGATTTTCGTTTAATAATTTAATCCCTCCAATTAATATCTTACTGACCGAAATGTAAGTCTATTTTACAAAACAGCATAATTATACTGACCATTCAGTCAAGAATTTGTCCGTTCATAAACAACATGGACTCTTATAAACAAAAGATTACTTATGCAACTGGGTTTATTCTGTATTTTTCTTTCATTTTATTTTCCACATATATTAATCCAAATTCAGTAATACAAATGTCACGATTTATAATTGCATATTTACTATCTTTTGCAAACTGCGTTATTTTATAAACTTTTGATTTAGGTTTTGGCTTTTCTATAATATTTAACTCTGTTAACATTTTATTTACTTTTAATAATGTGGTGAAGTCTTTTGGATATTCATAATTAAGCAATTCTTGTAGACACCGAAGTGAGTAAAACCGCACGTCTTTTCGATATCCTTTTTCCTGATTTAGAATGTAATCTCTTGCAATTTTTGGATTTTTCTTTTTTATCAAAATATCATCTTCTGTAAGTTGATACTCGCAATTTAATAAAAACGGAGACGAGCGGGATAGTCTATATACCATAGATACGCTTGTTTTTATATCAACCATGGGCAACATACTACGATGCCCAGATATAATTTCGGACATAGTATCTTCAGTGTTGTATCCATTGAACAAGGCATTATACTTTAGCACATATGCGTTTTCTCTTAGTATGAGTACAGTCTTTAATTTTAATTTAGATGTGTACTTAAAATTACTTTCAGTAATGGGGAATAGTTCTTCAATTGAATAATTAAAAACAGATTCTCCATATTGGTTGTAGTCATCTTGTAATGATTGAATAAAATGTGTGTTGTCTGACAAACTTAATCTGTGTTCATTCCATCTTCTATCAATATTTAGAGTTTCACCTATGTAAACTTTATTGTTCATTGTATTTGTGATTTTATATATTCCCACTTTATTTTGCAATTTTATCCTCATTTCTATTAATAAATATAATGTTTTTTTAATTATTTCAATTCAATCTGTTCAATCTGTGTGTCCAGCATTAGATCAAACAATTCCTTAAGCTTATAATCTGCGTCAATAGTATTAAGTGTGTACAGTCCATTATCTTGTAGGTTGTGCTGCGCACAATATTCTTCTTGGTATTCTCCCAAATCAATATCGTATGTATCTTGGAATTCAGTATATAGTTTGCGTAGCATCTGTTTGCGGATAATGCCGTTATATTCGGCTAATTTGTCTATCTTATCGTATGTTTTGCCCATCCAACGGGTATACCGGGGCTTGTATGGTTGTGGAAGCTGTGTTGTTATGAGAGCCGTTAGTGTGGTAATCTGTTGTTGTGCTTGCGTTTGGTTTGACTGCTGTAACGCTAATATGTCTGATTGTATTTTCAGTAATGTATCTGTGATTGGAGATAAATCTAGTTGCTGTGTATTTAAACGTCTCATTGCTATTTTTAATCCTTTTTCACAGGCTAGAAAATATTGTCTGGCTTGCTCTCCACGTTCTGATTTAGATAACATTGATAGTTGTTTTGCAAACTCTGATGTAAGTTTATAGTCGGTTGTTGGCTTAGGGTTATTTCGTTCTTCCTCTACGACGAACGGAATGTAATCTTTACTTATTTCTGCAAATTTATTTTTGAGTATGTTTGCGTTGCACCATCTTGAATAGTTTTTAGGCTCTAATTCTAAGAAGTCATAAAGTTTTTTTGCTGTAGTCATACCGTTGTCGTCGATACCAATAAGTATTTCAATAGGTGTTTTCTCTGTGATTTGGTTATTTGTTTTTTGTAATTTATCCAATATTTATTCTCTTTTTAACTTTGTGTTTATTTATGTTCTGTATGTGTGATAATCCAAATGAAGAAATTCGTACTTCTAAAATTCTTACTTATATATAACCTACCTCAGATTAGGGTATACGATCTTTTATTTTTGCTGATGGGGATTTAATCTGTCGTCATTGGTATTGCAGTAAAAATTGCAGTCAAGATTATTGAATTGCTCCGCTGTGATTGGTTTTAGATTCATGTTTTGGTTTTGTCCCTTCAGTTTTGCATTTAAAGTATGTGTTGTTTATATTATTTCTACCGATAGAATATTTATGTCTAACATTTTAGCTAACAAATAAGTTATATAACCATTGATTAAAATACCATTTTCATCAATTATAATAGAGTCTCTCAATTCATGTGTCATTTTATATAGACCATATTTACTTGCTAGTTTGCTAGTTGAAGGCAAATTATTTTTAAAATTATCGGGAATGATTATCTGTGATATATCTATTTTCTGCATTTGTTAATTCCTTTACATTGTTTTAATAATTTCATTATAGCATACAAGTAAAATTTGTCAACGTTTATATTATTTCTATTTGTTAATAAATTGTAAATAAAAAAAGCCTCTATAATATAGAGGCTAAATAGTAATTTATTCTATTACAATCTAAAAAATAAATAGGTATCAACACACAACGAAATTAAAGGCATTTTAAGACGATTAATATTTTAATGTCAAATTACATTAAACAGATATATAAATTAAAAATAGGTACAGTATTTTCAACATAAGCACAAAATGTAAGTGATATTTTCGGTATGTGTTGTTTATATTATTTCTACCGATAGAATATTTGAATATATTATTAAAATTTATTTGAGTATATTGTCATCTTCGGTAAGATTGAAATAATATGAAAATATAATTATCAACAATAGGTAGATGAATTAGACTATATTAGAGAAATAACAGTTAATTTGGTATATAAATATTTAAGTTTACTTGCTATTAAATTTATTATTTATTTGTCATTTATTTAAAATATTGAAATTTATATGAGGGTTCGGATGAAGTTCCCATATTTAATATGTTTTTTTCGTATTATAGAAGTTATATTTAAGTATTTATATGGTTTATTTGAGAATTACATATATATTTAATTTATATTTTATTTGCATTAAGTTAGTATTTATTATGGTTTTGCCGAAGTGAGTACCGAAGAAAATGGAGTTATTTTAGGAGAATTTTGTAATATTTTATTTTGAAATTTTATTTCGGGATGGTGGAAAAGTTGTGTGAGTGAAGATGAACTACTATGAGGTTTTTGCTCTACTGTACCACCTTGTAAAATGTAAATACACCCCACTTGAACCAATGATTAATGCACGTTTATTATATCAAGTAATTTATCATACATAATAAATGACTTAATATGCTGAATTTCAATAATAATAGCAATGCAACTTTAATAATAGCGGGAAATAGCATAAAAAAGCAACTGTGTATACTGTATATATACGGTATACACAGTTGTTCGTTTTTTCATTAACGATAATCATTCCTATTAAGCTTACAATTATATCCAATTCATATATTTAATTAATCAGCCTTGAATCAAACCACCACTATATACAATTTACACAAAAAACTATCCATATTTTCTACACAATCCAGCATTGCAATATGCTATACAACGCTATATAATTATATACATAAAGGAGGTGTCTATTATATCACAGCAGGTCAATACCCGCTTGCCTGATGCGCTCTATCAAAAACTAAAATCATATGCCGACAGTCAATATATTGATGTTACAACAGTTATTAAAATGGCACTTGTTAAATTTTTAGATGAAGTAAACACAGACAGCGACAATAAAAAATAACGGTGTACCCTATACACCGACTAAAGCAACAGGGTACACCACCACAACAAAACCGTAACGGCTTTGCTAAATTTATTATAGCATACCTATAACCGGTTTACAACAAAAAATGAAAGAGGTAAACCACAATGACAACTAAAACAACAACCGCCACCCATGACATTATTGAAGCCCTATCACGCAAGGCAACAGCCGGAACACTTAAACGGATATATGATGCAAGTGGCAACGATAATATACGCAAGCTGCGTACCGCCTTGCAACACGATTACAGCATACTTGATAATAATCTATCTGATACAATAAGCGACGCATACGATTGTCACTTAACCGCCTATAACTATCTACTAGAACAGTATAACAATGGTTTGACCGCTGATAATACAATTACAACCACCTTAAAAAATGGCACTGAAAAAACCCGTACTATATATCAATGGGCATGCGTGGCAGTCCGCAAATACATTTATAGTAACAAGTCTATTGAGAATAACGGGAAATATATATATATTGAGGATATGGCCACTGAAAAAATGGACTCTAACTTAGCATTAGATTGTGAATATATCCGCTTAAATAAATACAGTGACTTAGCAAGTGACACACAATATGGAATAAGCGGTGCATACAATGATTATATAACTTATAATGATATTATTGCAAGTCTTAATCTAACACATAGACAATTAACAGTTGTTACAATGCGTATGCAAGGACTATCAACAGTCGCAATAGCGGATAAGCTACAAGTGTCGCAACAAGCTATTAGCAAAACATTAGCACAGGTGCAAACGTACGTTTCTACTCAATATCCTGATATGGTCAGACTTTTTAAAACCGCTAGAAAAGCATAAAACCGCATAATAAACCACTTAACCGCCTTGAAATATAGGCGGTTATTTTTTTGCAAAATTATTTTTAAAAAGGGTTGTAAGTAGTCGCTTTTTTTGTAGTAGAGTACAAGGCAAACAAGCGACACACAAAGACAATCTCAAAAAAGAATTTAAAAAAGTTTTAATTTTGAGGTTGTAACTACTTCAAAATTTTGTAGTAGAGTGTAGAGCAAAACAAAAAACCCTTGCAAGTTGTTCACAGTAGTGGGTTAATTGTTACCCACAAAATTAACCTTGCAAAATTCAACAGGTTAGACTTCAAGCCAACCGAAGTATAGCGGTTATGGCGGTAACACTCAACCAATGGGTGCGGTGGTTACGCTTGCGGATTAAACGCAAGGCTCAACTGGTGAATATCGTAACAGGTGCGCTATAACCTAAATACGGCTTGTATGTGTAGATAAACGCAAAATTACAAGGACGCAAAATACAAAGAAAACTACTTGACCGCTATATTCTTATGGGGTATGGCTCTAATGTTAAGCGGTCTGATGTTTCGCTATGCGGAAATAGGATTATCGTTGGAAGTCTGTTTTGTAAATTTGTTTGGATGCGTTGAAAAGTAAAATATAAAATGTGGCATTATGGCAATAGTCATGGTGCTTTTTATAGACCGCTTGTATTTATGAGGTGCAGGCGGTCTTGTTTAATGCAACTTTGGCTGTATAGTCAGAACCGTCTAAAGTCGGTATAAATGCAGATAGGACAAATTCACACAAAAAATTATATGGAGGGCATACAATGAAAATGAAAAAAATAGTAATCGCACTATTAGCGTTGTCACTTTTGGCTGGCTGCGGGAACAAACAGCCTTGCAATGACAGTACTTATAATATGGACGGTAAAGTATCCGCTATTGACAGCGAATCAGTTGAATTTGTGACCGATGACGGGAATATATGGGCAATCGACTATAAAGATGGCTTTCAATTGAATCAAAATGTATCAATCATATTGGACGATATGGGGACAGAATCAATCTATGATGATACAATTCTTGAAGTAAAATAGCACCCTGATGAGTCGCTGAAAATTGCGACGAAACTATCTATAATGACAGTCGGTGCATACAGATTTACACAAAATATAAAACACATTAGGAGGATTTTATTATGGAACTCAAGAAAACATTATCCGAATTGCGTATAGACGCTGATACAGCAAAAAAAGAACTGAATGAGGCTATTTTGTCCGATTCATTCACTATGGTTGGCACAAAAAAGGATGCTATGGACAAGGCTGTAAAGGCTTATAATGACCTTGCTATTGTAATGGATTTCGCAACATTACGGGCAAAAATAGAGCCTATGAAGTCGGCTATTGAGCAACTGTCTATCGCCATAATCGAAAGCAAGGCAAACAAGCAAAAAGACTCTGATATTATTACCTATACGCTGGAGCCTGCCACAAAGCAAATTGACTTGGTTGCATTTGATGAATTTTGTCAGCGTGAAAAGATGGATATCGCACACGATAAAATGTGGGCACATATGGTCGATAAAATGTGTTTGCTTGTAACTTATAAGATTATGAAAGATGTCGGTAGCGATACTAAAAAGTTGGAAGACACTTATTATATTACCGATATTGCCAAACAAATTGACCTCGGCAAAACTCCAACGTCAAATACTCAAATTCTTAAGCAATTGCAATCCATTGTGGACGCTATCATTTATGAAACCGAAAATGACCATAACTCATACAAGGTTACCACCCATGACGCAAATTATGTAGTTGCAACTATGACCAAACGTGGCGGAAGTGGCAAAGTTGTTGCACCTAGACCTGCAACTATGCACACACTTATTATGGACGTGCTGCATCGTATTATTACCAATAGTGATTACAAGGTTGAATATATGACTAAAAAACAGGCAAAAGACGAAGTTGCCGATAGTGAAAAAACTAAGACTGTATCGTCTGAAAACAAGCCAATTTCTGAATAAATTAAGCTTGGCTTTCTGAGCCGTTTGAGCCATCAATCAAGCGGTATCCAACTATATCAAATTATATAAATACGTTGACAAATTGGTATACTAGTAGTATTATAAATAGTACAAGAGGAGTTTTCTTTGTTGTGATTGATTGCCTCCAATTGTCGGTTATGGCGTTCCGTAAAAACGCCACTATTTTTCAGAGGTGATAATATGGCAAGAAAATCATTCAATACTCCGATGGATGAAGATTTAGCTAATCAGCTAAGGCGAATTTGCAAAGAGAGAGATATTCAAATTACAGATGTAATTACTGCATTAGTGACAGCATATGTCAATGGTGATATAGATTTTCAAAAAAAAACAACTTATGAAATTAGGAGGACTGACATTTGAATTATGAGGATTTTGATATGGATGGACTTGATAAGGATGTTCAATTTGACGCATTTTTAGAATTACTAAAAGAAAAAAGTGAAATATCAAGCGTTATGATTATAAATCCAGAACGAATCAAAATAATGAAGAAAGCTTTTTTGGGGTTGCAGCAACTTGTATTGTCAGAAACACCTGACGCAAAAATAATCTGCGGTATTCATGAATCAAACAATAGTGTTGGATATATTATGATTGAAACAGATGAAATTATTGTTAGGGATATTAAAACATTTTTAAGTAGTATGGAGTTTGCTTCAAACTTTGAAATTTATCCCATAAAAAATAATCTTATCAGATTTTCAATTATGTTTTATGGTGTTATGACAGAAATAAAATAATCTAAAAACAAACAAATAACACTTAAAAGTCGTTACCTAAATTTATAGGTAACGACTTTTTATTTGAAATTATTTAAAATTATATTAACAGCATCATTAATTAGCCGAGCGAAAAAGTCTGCACTAACGACATATCTTGAAAAATGTTTAAAAGAATTGGACTTTACAACAATTTCATATTCAATATCATTAACGCAAACAAAATATTCTATCGGAAGAAATAATAGTTGACAAACAAAACTAAACAGTATATACTACAAAAAACTATGGAGGTGAAAAATATGCGATTATTAAAAACTATTCTACACGAAATAGCGATAATATTATTATGTGTAGGATTTATAATGGCTGTTGGTACTGCAGGCAGTTCAGATTGTAATACAATATCGGATACACAATTTTACGCTCAAATACTGTTTACATTTATGTTGTTTGGATTAAGTGCAATTTGCAATATATCATCAATGCTAATACCTTCACAAAATGACGAGAGTGAAGCTCATAGTAATACATATTGTAAAAACATAGGATATTCTAATTATAACAGCAATTTATAGTATAATTATATTCTATAGGAAGAAATAATATAAAAAGTAGGTGTTTTTAATGAAAAATTTGAAAATGAAAAACTTGAAAACTGTCAGAGGGCAGTCTGTCCGTATTGCACAAGATAAAAATGGCTTGTTCTCCATTGAGCTTTATGCAAATGGAAAATGGGAAATTCCTGCAAGCGGATATAATAAAAAGTTTAAAACTGCAACTGAGACAGAAGAGTTTTTTGAAGAAAATAGGTGCTGTATCCACAGCTAAATTAAAAAACATGAAAAAACATACATTTGAATTGTGAAAGGCGGTTACTATGGAAAAATTCATCAAAGAACAAACAACAGGTTCTTATACAACAGAACTTGCCAATGGTATTAATTACAGATTTTACACTACGAATGACGGATGGATTGCGGTTATAGAAATGCATCCATATCAAGGAATGTTGCCCATTACGCAAGCGAAAGATAGATCTAAGGCATTATCATACATAGCAATGATAGAGCCTGTTAGTATACCTGCACAGGTATTGTGCTAGACGGAATTAAATTAATAATCAATGAGGGGTTTGCTGTGCATTCTCCTGAAACAAATTGACGGCTGCAAGTGGTATGACCTGCCGTTTTGCTATATGCCGTTTTGGGAAAGAAAGGAATAGATTATGGACAAATTACAATTGAAAATATGGGATGCTTTATGCGAATTAAGCGGAGAAGAAGTTGCAAGAGTGTTTACTGATTTTTATGGCAATCAGTTATTAGATGATGAATTTCTTGAATATTTGCAAGAGGAAGAAATTATGGAGGAATAGATTATGTACACAATAGGAACTTTAAAAGAAATAAACCAGCAATATGACCATAATCACGGACTAACTCAATCAGATGTAAATATGGCAAACACATATGTTGACGTTATCCAACGGAGTCGTACTGATAATCAAATTCAAGTCGGAGATATTGTTGAATTAACAACTAAACATGGAGATTATTATAAAAAAGCACATATTGAATCCTATAATGCTGAAACCAGCAGTTGGTCTGTATGTCAAGAAGCGTACACACCGTTTGTGATCTTTAATAGTGGCAAAACCAATATTATCTGTAATACATCAGGCGGAGCTTGGAGTGGCGTTCCAAATAAGTTAACACTTATCGGAAAACGATTAAAATTATTTTGCGATTGGGGAAATTGTGGGGCGTGTGGAAACGGAGCAGTTAATTTTCAAGCAGAGGTTAATGTCTGGGAATATTCAGAGCCTAATAGATTGTATGGTGAATTTTCAACGAAAGATTTTAATAAAAAATATATCTCTTACTGCGTTGATGAACACGGTCAACCTAAAGATGGAAGTCAATACAGATATTTAGGGGATGGCATTGCTTTCACTAATCGAAATGAATATGAAGCTTGGTTAAAAACATATAAGGGCGTTGAATTTAAAGGCAATTGGGAAAATCAAACGGTTGTATTCCTGTATAAGGAAAACTCACATCTAATTTCAGAAGTAGATTGGGACAACTTAAATCTTCCGGTAGATAGTAGAATGTGTAATGGCACAATTCTTGTTAAAGTGAAATACGACGACGAACAGCATGTCATTGAAACATATCGTTTTACAAATGATGGAAGCAAATATCGTGGAGTATATCAAGTATATATGTAGGCAAGACAGATGAAGTGAAAGAATAGGGGGTTAAATTATGACATTCAAAACAGAGTTTACAGATAAAGAGATAGATAATGCAACACTGAAATTTTCATCGTGGTGGAGGAAGAATATTCAAGTGCGGAATAAGAAAAATTCACATTCAACGGTTGATATTTTTGGACTACCATATACCTCGTCTGGAGAGTGTGCTGGGCTATGGAATACAAATGCAGACAATATGTACCTTTACGATGAAGATTATCGTTTTGATGCATTGCTCATAACTGTAAAAAATGAAGTTATGGTTATGTTAAAAACTTGCAATGACAAAATTCAATATATTTATATTGGAAACTTAAACAACAAAGAATCATAGCATTGGCAATTAAGATTTACAACAATATAGAGGATATTTAAAATATGAAAGATACACAAAAAATAGTTGATAAAATTCAAAAGCAGATTGAAAGCACAAAAAAGAAAATTGAAGCATTGTCTGGTGATTACCAAACAAATACATATAAAAGAATGCGAGAAAAAGACAGCCGTGACGCTAAAATAAGCGGATACAGGATTGATATGGATATTCTAGGATACCTATTGAATAAGGCGACATCCGACGATATAAACCAACTTGAAATTTCCTTGATAATAAAATCATTTAGAGATTATTTACATACTTGCTATTTAACTCATAAGCGTTTTATTGATGGTTCACCGCATGCTCAAGATGTTAAGTTTCCAGAACCATCAAGTAGTTGTGCTGATTGGTATAACAAAGAACAAGTTCCAAAAGAACAATCCATTTTAAAACGTGCAGACATCTATAACACAATAGACCTTATTTCAGCGGTAAATATCTATGGTGAGATTTTAGAAAACTCACATAAGCCTGTTGACCAAACAGTTCTAAAAATCAAAAAGTTAGAGCGTGAGTGCAAGATGATGCAGAAAGGTGACATCAATTTTACGCCAAGCAAAGTGGCTACAAGGCTTGTTGAGATTGCAGGCATACAATCCAATGATACAGTATTAGAGCCATCAGCAGGCATAGGATCAGTTGCAGACGCTATTCGTACAGCAACAGATAACATTGATGTTGTAGAGCAGATGTCAAGCTTTAGAGAGCTACTGCAACTAAAGGGATACAACTTGGTGGGCGATGATTTCCTGCAATATCAAACCGATAAACAGTATGATGTCATTGTTGCAAACCCACCATTTTCAGATGAACAAAATCACGTCAAGCATATGTATGAATTGCTAAAGCCGGGTGGAAGATTGGTTACAATTACATCACCTCATTGGACTTTTGCAAATGATAAAAAGTCGGTTGATTTCCGTAATTGGGTGGAAGAACAAAATTCATATACCGAGAATTTAGAAAGCGGCACTTTTGAAATGACAGGCGTTGCAAGTAAAATTCTTGTCATTGATAAAGCAAGTTAAAAAGGAATAGAGGTTGTTACGATGAAACTACAATATATTGGAGTAGACGATTGGAATTTACATACTTACAAAGATGAAAGCGGTAGATTTTGGAAAGATGATACACCGTTTCAAGAAGCTTACGTTTCTTTGTATAGTGTAATTCCAAATGCTTATGATGGAGAACTTGCACATCCTCTAAGTCAAATTTGCAATAATAAAAATATCGAAATTGAGTTTATAGGAGGGCGGGTTATAGATAGTCCTTATAAACGTGATTATATGCTTCTAGGCAGGCTTCAATCGGATTGTGAATATTATTTAGGCTATGGGAACAGATACGCTGGTCATTTATGGGCAAAAACAGTAGAAAAACAAATTGAAAAAATGAAAGAATTATGGAATAGTTTTCCCAAAAACGGAAAACCCGAATGGTTGACTTGGAAGCAAATATTGGAATACGAAAAACAAATGACAGCAAAGGAGTAAATAATTATGGAAAAATTATATTGTCCGTATTGCGGAGAACTGTTAGAAAATAATTGCGGTTGCGAGCGAGAAATTGCAGAGCAGCAAGAGGAATTAGTTGCGGAAATAGAAGAACGCCAACATCAAAGTGGATTTTACGCATTTCAAGATGTAATGGAAAATTGGCGTAATGAAAGATAGGATGGAGTACTGGTAAAGGAGCAAACAAAAATGTACTACAGCATTTACGGAATAAAAGACTGCGAAGTAAAACTCGTATTTAGAAGTATCACTATGGGAGATTTCAACCGGCGAGGGAGAAAAAATGCCGAGCAGCACGGTTACAGTAATTTCACCGCCAAAACCATTCCAGAGATAGGCAACGGTTGGAAAAGTGAAACTGTTAGGCTGTGATATTTTAAATTAAAATTTAAAGGATGAAACAATTATGACAACTTTAAAACAAACAATATTTGATGACATAATCGAAAGCATTGTGCCACGTTTAACATTAACCAGATGCAAAAATTCTAATCAAAAAGTATTCTTGGTGGCTAAAGACGACAATATTATACTAACAGATGGAAGTTTAAACAATTATTATGCATCAATACCGCATGAAATTAATTACAATAATGAAATGCAAAAAATTCACGGCAACACGAGAAATAGTCTTGCCAAAGAATTTATAAACAGCTATCCAATAGATTATATATTGCAACTAGAATCAGCCTTTATCGTTCAAAAACAAGCAGAAGAAAAACAATTTAAAATTGAGCAAAAAGAAATGGAACGGATATATAACGATGAGATATTGCCACTATTCAAAGATACAAGACTAAACAAACAGCCTGAATATAATGTATGGTGGGGAAATTGTGAACCATTAATTCAGTTTGAATGTAAATTTGAAAATCCGCTATCTCGTTGGAATGGCGAATATACAAATAAAATAGAAGTATTTTTTGACAATCATTCTTTGAATAAATTTGCTATATTAACAGGAATAAAATCAGGACGTAGCGACAGGGTAAAAGGATTGTCAATCGAAGAAGTAAAGGCAGAGTGTTACCGTATTATTTCAGAATGTGAAGATGCTCTACAGGTTTACAATAATAGACTTAAAGAAGCAAATGATAAATGGGAAGAAGAAATGAGGTTATCCCACTTTGCCTCTGAAATTTATTATGATAAAGAAAAAGTAACAATATTGCGAAAGAAAAATAACTTTACTGTAGTTGGGAATAGAATGAAATTCTCTACAGGTACAGGGAAATGTGGTAAATACTACGATACATCTGTTTCTCAAATCATGGACATGATTAAAGACAAAGGCTATACAGAATATTATCAGGAACCAAGAGAAGTATTTGAAATGAGAAATGACGAAGCACTCTGCAAATTAGAGTGGAGTAAAGTACCAGCTTAATTTAAGACTTTTTGAAAGGACGTATAAATTATGAATGATACAGCGGTGAAACTATTTGTTGAACAAATTAGAGAGTCACGACCAATTGATGAGCTGATTAAAATTGAAAACTTTAAAATTGGCAACAAATACACTGGATATTTATATGCTTATCATACAGATGTAGGTGTGCATATTGATACTGGCGTAAGCTCTGGCAAGCCATGTTTTAAAGACTTAGAGAATTACAGTGACATGTACTGTAATCATACGTTGCACGAATATTTGTATCAAAGTGCAGTTGATGATACTGATATTACTTTAGAATCAAGGGTAGAAGAATTACTACAAAAAACTTTAGCTCAATTAATTATATTAGAACCAGTTCAAAAAGAATGTATGAAAAATAACAAAAAATCAATATTGTAATCAATGAACAGTTTGTTGTGCATTTTGAGTAGTAAATGCTCCGTGAATTTCACGTACAACAATAGCTTGAGTCTTAGCTGACTACGTTGGATATAATATCACACCATAGAATGATGCTCTAGTTCTATGCAACTGTGCAGGCTCTGTAAAAGTCTTGAAAAATGACGAGGCGGTCAACCTGATTTGGAGATTTAATCTCAAATTATTTCCAACATTAGCGAAGGGCAACAACTCTGAAAGGAGAACGAAACTTGAGAGTATTCGTTAAAAATCAAAGAAACGAGCCGCTTATGCCATGCTCAAATAGAAAAGCAAGAAAATTATTAAAAGAAAATAAAGCAAATATAATAAACTACAATCCTTTTACAATTCAATTATTATATTTTACAGGCGAAACTAGACAAGAAATAAATGTTGGAGTTGATACTGGTGCGAAATATATTGGGATTGCAATCACATCGTATGACAAAATTTTAGCAAAGGGAGAAATTGAACTAAGACAAGATATATCGTCTTTGTTAATTACAAGATCTGCACTAAGAGGCTCTCGTAGGAACCGAAAGACACGTTATCGCAAAGCAAGATGGTTGAACCGGAAAAGACCACTTGGGTGGGTTCCACCAAGCGTCCAGAGCAAGCTAAATTCAACATTTATGTGGATTGATAGGTTTGTATCGCTGGTACCTAATGCCCAATTGAGCATTGAAGTTGGAAAATTTGACATTGCGAAAATGATTAATCCAAATATAGAAGGTGATGATTATCAAAATGGAGATACATGTGGATATTATAATGTAAGGTATTTTGTGTTTGCGAGAGACAACTACACTTGCCAAGTGTGTAAAAAGAAAAATAAAATCTTAAATACACATCACATTTTATATCGTACAATTGGAGGTACAAACAGGGCTAATAATTTAATAACGGTTTGCACCGATTGCCACACAGCAGAAAATCACAAATGCGGTGGCGTATTACACAATTGGATGTTAAAAAAGAAAAAAGTCAAGAGATACAAAGAAGCGACGTTTATGAATATTGTAAGAAAGCGAATTTTTGAAAAATACCCTAATGCAAAAATCACTTATGGATCAGAAACTTCTCCAAAACGAAAAAAGTTACAGTTAAATAAAACACATTACAATGATGCAATTGCAATTTGTGGGATTAATCAAATTAAACTTAATATAGACGATTATTTTTATTATAGACAATTCAGGAAAAAGAAACGATCGTTGCATGAAGCGACACCGCGAAAAGGATTAAGCAAAAAGAACACAAGTAGTTTTAGGAACACTAAGAATGTAAAATTTAGAAACGGATATCATTTAAACGACAAAGTAAAATTTGAAGATCAGATTGGATGGATATCTGGGTTTTCAAGTAAAGAATGTTTTTTAAGAGATATAAATGGAGAAATAATTAAGACGAAAAGACGGAAAAACAATATAAATGTAAATATGAAAGAAATAGTGCTCGTTACTCATAATAATGGATGGATATGCACAAACAAAGTATCTAAATAGACTGTGGTTTAATCATGAAAATTAAGGAGATAAAACTATGAAAATTACAAAAAATCATGCAGAAGGATTTACGTTAGACGGTGTTAGAATTACAAACAATGGCATAAATGATGTGGTATCGCTTTCTTATAATGAGATGTGGCACATTTTTAATCATATGCAACGGATAAATATTAAACAGCAATTTGAAAGCTATCTTGAATTGCGTAAAGATAGCCCCGATTATTTTGACGAATTTGGCAGAACAGCAGAAAATATGCTGGCAGATAAAGAATTATTAGACAACTGCGTTGAAGATATTAACGATGGCAGCTATGGGGATATTGATGACGATGATATTTATAGACTGCTTCAAAGATATGCTTAACAATGATTAGAAATCCACATCAACTAACGTTTTGATATTGAACAAAAAATAAAAAGGAGAAAACAATAAAATGAAATTTACAATAAATACATATGATTTTAAATCAGCAATGGAGAAAGCATACAAATGTGTCAATAAAAAGAGTGCAATGCCAGCATTACGAAACTTACTATTACATATTGAGAAAGGCAACAGTTACATAGTCGGCACAAATCTTGATAACTGGGTAGTTTCAAATGTACAAATCGACAATGTAGTAGAGCCGGCAGATATTGTTTTCGGAGATACAGACTCGCTGTTTAAAGCAATGAAATTCTTCAAGGGATTTGAGATTTCCTTTGACGTGCAAGACAGCAAAGTGGTTATCAGTTGCGGTGGGAAACAAACATCACAGATATTCTCGGATAAAGACGAGTTTCTTCCAATACCCGAAATAGATATGGCAACAGCACAAGAATATAAATATAATATCAAAGACCTAAAAGAGCGTTTTAATCTAGTCAAGTATGCAACAAGAAAAGACAATGTGAAACCAATCTTTACAGGTATACACTTTGACGGTACCAATATGGTTGCTCTTGACGGGTACAGAATAGCCATGAATACATCTAATGAACTTAATGTATCTGTACCATTTACGGCTCAATTAAACGGCTTGGCGTTGATGTGTGACGTGCTTAATAGGGATATAAACATAGTGACAAACAATAAGTATATCAGCGTTTCTGATGGCGATACAACTGTAATGAGTAGACTGTTTGAAGGTGTTTATCTTGATTATAAGCAAGCAATTCCAAACAATGAAAATGAAGTGCAGGTTGATATGGCGGAATATTCAGAAACACTAAAATATTTTAAAGCGTTCAAAAAGTCTGGCAACAAGTGTCAAATAATTGCGTGGCTCAATGATAGTTTAATGTTACTTGGAACAGATAATTGTAGTGAGCTTAGCACACTTAAAGGGGAATTCCAAGACGCAATTGGATTCAACAATCAATATATGCTAGATGCCTTGACGCAATTCAAAGCGGAAAATGTAAAGTTTAATATGAGTAACAGTGTTACACCTATTGTTATCAGAGATGATGAGGGCAATTTGGCATTAGTGTTGCCTATAAGACTTGCCGACGAAGTAGACGATAAAATGAAAAAATCTGCATAGACGTAAATTTATTAATGAATTTTTATAAGGAGAAATAAAAAAATGAGAACATATACATTGGCACAATTAAAAAGAGATTGCAAAGCCAAGATACTTAAAGCGGAAATGACTATTAGGTGTGGTGACACGGACATTCCCGAACGATTACAAGGGATTAGACCATTGGTTGACAGCAATTCTGTAGCTATATTTTTTCTTAACTCGGATGGAAAACAATCGGAAATGCAAATAAAAAGGTCAAAGCTTGTAGAGTACACAGACGATACATTGACCATATTCTACCCTGCAAAAAGAGATTTTAATGAAAAAGAACAGAAAATCATGGATGGTTGGAATAAAATTGCAAGTACGGATGAATACAAGCAACGCTCTGATATGGACGCTTTAACAGATGGCTCATCTACATATTATCAAGAAAAGGCATATTTTGGGGAAAGCGAATGCCCGTATTTATTTGGATTTGAAGAAAGTTGCGGTTGCAAATATGACATCAATAGCAAAAAAATCGTAGATTATTCCTTGAAAAGCGATGACATTGAAATGCAGTACAAATTGTACAGAAATTAAGATGGAGGCTAAAAGTTATGGCTGTTTCCAGACAAGAACGATTAGTTAAATCGTGGGTTAAAAACGACAATCTGTCGCTGATTGATATGTACAACAAATGTTATGAAGAAGGTTGGATGGATTATCTTGTGGGAACACAAGAAGATATCAGAGAATTTATTGCTGATAAAGTGCGCAACGGAGATTGCCCTTGTGCCAAAACTCTTGCCGACATTGAGAGCGATACAAGAGCAGAGCTGTTTAAATTTGATGCTTCGTGTTGGGGCTTTGGTGCAGCACCGATTTATGATAAAGAAGAATTAGCTGAAGCAATGGGATATTAAATGAGCAGGAAAGGAAGGTTTTATTATGTTGACAAACAAAGTTATTGAAAAGGCAAGAAAACAAATGTTTATAATAGCTCAAAAATATAGTGTTTCTGAAAACAGTGTTATTTGGATGGGCGATGATAAATTTACAGTCGTTAAGGAGGGGCAAGAAATAGTTATAAGAATAGATGAAAATAACGAATTGTGGAAAAAAATATAATTAATACGAAAGAGGTATTTTATTATGACTGATGAGTTTAGATATAATACAGAAGAAATGGTTTTAGAAATGGCAGACTTGGTGCGAGAATCAAGGTATTTACGGAAAGAAAATGAAAGGCTAAAAAATATCGAAACACAATACCGTGAGCTTATTCATCAAAGAATGGTTGATAGCGAAGAACATTCTAAGGCTATGTTAGAAATGGCATTTATAATATCAGATGCAGACACAAAATTAGAGGTGGTAAGATGAGAACAAAAATTTTAAATAAAGCCAAGCTTGTTGTTACGGTAGAAAGCAATAAAAAATCACGAGAAATTATAGCAATTTCTGTATTTGATAATAGAACAAATGAATATTTACCAAAGGAATTTATTAAAGAGCGTGGTATTGAAAGTTTTTTAAATTTAGATGATTTAAAGGAAACATTGAACTGGAATTTAAATGGTGACAGTTCAAAATATCAATTTAAATGGGGACAATCTAATAAAGAATTTTCACAAGGTCAAGCTTATATTTTTAATTAAGATGAATTTCAGTTTTTATATGCAAAAAAAGACTGAAATTAATCAGTCTTTTGTGGTGTAAAGTTTGGGTCGTCTGAACGTCCTACGAGATAATCAAGTGAAACTTCAAAATAATTTGCAATTTTAATTAATGCGTCAAGACTCGGTTTCTTATTTCCATTTTCAAAATTTCCAATAGTCGCTTTAGTTGAATTAATTTCACTGCCAAGTTTTTCAAGTGTTAAATTTTTAGATTGCCTTAAAGTTTTTAGTCTTTCGGCAAAAGTAACCTCATTAAAATAATAATAGTAGTAAAACATTTTAAATCACCTCTTGACAAAAGTATTCAAATGGAATACAATACAGTTAAGGTATTCAAACAGAATACCAAAGTCCATTAGAAAGGAGTATTAATGAGAAAAACAAGATTGGCAACTTTACGGCAAGAAAATAAATGGACACAACAAGAAGTTGCCGTAAGAATAGGGATAAGCAAATCTGCCTATTCAAACATAGAAACAAAAAAACGCAATCCATCAATTAAAGTGATAGTAAAGTTGCAAAACTTGTTTGATGAAAGCATAGATAAATTGCTAGGAACAATTTAATGCTTAATCAGATTATATCATTTCTAATGTAAAAAAGAAAGGTGTAATTTATGAACCAAGAAATTAAAAAAATCAAATTTGGAGAAGACGAGCTTCTCGGAGTAAAAACAGATGACGGTCAAGTATGGCTAGCGGTGAGAAAAGTTTGTTTAGATATTGGATTAACCGATAAGCAGACTCAAAGGCAAGTAGCGAATATTCAAGATGATTTGGTGCTTTCAAAAGGGTACTCAAATTTGGGTATCCTTACAAACGGCGGTAAACAGAATATGGTGGTCATTAAAGAAGACTTTGTAACACTTTGGCTTGCAAAAATTTCTTTAACTCCGGCTATGCAAGAAAAGACACCAAAAGCAGTTGAGAAACTTGTTGCATATCAGCTCAAGGCTCAAAAAGTCCTTCACGAAGCGTTCACATCAACTGAAGAAAAGAAACAGGACTTTTACTCAACGCTTGGAATTGAGGGAAAGATTGAAGAATTGTCAAGTGAAATGGCGGGACTTACTGAACAGGTAACTCTACTAATTGACAGTGCAACTATCAATAGTAGACAGGCACAAAAATTGCTTGAAGTCGCAAGATATAGAGTGAAAAGCTTGCTTGGAAATGTTGATAGTATTGAGTACAAGAAAAATGCAAGAAAATATTTCAAACGTATGTGGAATAATTTTGCGGAGTTCTTTGAAACAAATACATACAAAGACTTAAATCCATTAAATATGGATAGTGCCATTGAATATTTGCATCAGTGGAATTTTATTGGGGCATAAGATTTACGGAAAGAGAGTGGGTGTAACAACCCACTGCTCAATCTATATAGAAGTACGGTTTGCTATTGAAAGTTAAAAAGAAAGGATATTTGTATGTTAATTTATAAGAGAAATAGATTTAAACGATACACATATGACACCGATTCAAAAGAACTTATAATCCAACCAATGTGGAATGGATGCGCCATTGATGTAAAAAATGTAATGACACATAAAATTTTTACAATATATAAGAAAATGTTTTCTAAAAATAATGGATTACGTATTATTGACAGAGATGATAGATGGTTTAAAAATACAAACGAAGGATTGATTGTTCATAACAAAGATACTATGTGTGACTGGTGTATTTCTAGACATCAATTTGACGGAACTTATTTGGAATTTTTAAATGGTTTTAAAAAATGAGGAGAAATAAGATGACAAGAATAGAGTTATGGAGCTTACACAATACAACTAAAACAGCAAACTTATTTTGTAATTTATATGAAAGATGGCAAGACGAAAAAGATTATGAAGACATCGCCGAATATCTAAAAGTGATACAAAAAAGTATACCAGAAGCCATTAAAATTACCAAAAGACCTTTTAGTGTTATGTGTAAATGCGATGATGGTATTTTGCAAATTGGAATTAAGCGAAAAGGGGAGTATATGCAAATATTTGCAAAATCGGTTAAGTAAAGAGGAATAGATTAAACATTTTATAGCGAATGAAAGGTTGATAAATGATGATGACAATTGTATATAATCATGAAGAAAATCGTTGGTTACGATAAAAAGAAAACGATCACGCTATAATCTTCCAAAATTACAAGAAACAAAAATACAAAGCCACTCATAAGCGTGTAAGTAAAAACGAGTTTTGGCTATTACTAAAGATATTTATCTATAAAAATAATGTTGCTATTGTTATAGGTAATCAGAAATATAAAGGCGTAAACGAATATATTAAACATCGCAAGTCATTCGATTGTTCTGTTGATAGAGTAAATGGAATTGTATGTTAGAGAAAATTGCGAAAGTAGACAAATCAAGCGATTTATGTGGAAAGGAATAACAAAAATGAATTACAAAATTGGAGATACAGTTGGAGTGTCCGTATATGAATTATACCAACACTTTGGAACTCACTTAAACGATTGTACAATTAAGGTTTATAAGGAATCAGACACACAAAAAGAACGGTTTTATTACGATTTATTCACTTCAGGCTGTATTTTCGCCTGTTGCGATGGAGAAGAAGCTGAGGTTATTGGAATAGGAAACAACCGATATTTTCTAAAAAGTAAAGAAGAAGAGCGTGATGTCATCTTTTCACTGACAAAAGAGGAGCTTGGTGTTGCCAATTTCATAGTTAATTCTGTGGGTGATACTAATGATGATATTACATATATGTGTAGAGAATGCAAAAAGGATTTCACCGACCCAGAAATTGATTTCGATTTAGAAAATAACGACAATGAAGTGTGCCCGTTTTGCGGAAGTAATAACATCACATATAAATAGAAATAGCTAAAATATGCGGAAAGGAAATTATGAGTAATATTAAACAACGGACTTTAAAGTCGTGGGCACACAACGCAAAATCAGAAGTTGATGAAATATTGGAACAGAATCCTAATATGCGAGAAGTTGGTGTTTTTGAAAACGGGTTCTATAGTAGGAAGAACAAAGACAAGAAAAAACTAATTATATTTGCATGGCGTTGGAATGGTGAATGGGCGGACTCCTCAAAAGAGGTTTTCACAAGATTGATTGAAGCGTGAAGGAATTGAAAAATATGGAAACATTGAATTTTTTAATTGATATATGGTAAAAATAGTATTGTAATATTAAAATATTGAAAGGAATTATAATTATGATTAGTAAACCTGAATTTGTACAAGCAGTTGGAGAACTGCTCCGCCTTGCAAAACCAAATCTTGTTAAATGTGAATATGAAGAAGCAGTTAAAGGTAAAGAAAATGTTAAAGTGACTTGCGATAATGGGCATTGTTATTATGTAAACATTACAGGTGATAGTTTGTGTGCAATTGCAGAAGACGTATTTGATGTGATGAGTGGGAAGTGAGTAATGTAAAAAAGAAAGGAAATTGAAAAAGAATGGAGTAGAAATCCACTAAGTCTTTAGCTTAGTTTTTTAGTAACGCAAATATATAACGCAAATATATAACGTCTAAAAGGTAGTGCAAATGTACTGTTAATATAAGAGTGTTATACAAGAGTGTTAAAGAGTATATAACAAGTGTGTGTTATAATAGTCAAATATATAGTGGTTTACATTCAAAGGCAGAAAGAGATGATTCACAAAGGTAAAATTTTACTAGAATAATATTCCTAATTAACAATTATTATTCATTTCTGTAAAAAAATATGTTATAATTAAACAAAAAAGAAAGATGAGGTACTATTATGTTTTTATTTGGAGCGATTTTATTTTTGGCAGGAGTTTGGTGTTTCTTTTATACGTTTACTAGATGCAAGGGGTATAGCGACGCAGCTAAATCAGAACATGACCAACTAACAAATATCACTGCAATTTCATCATTGTTGCTTATGGCTATAGGTGGAGCAATTTGTGGTTTGTAATGGTGAAACTGAAAGGAGTTTTAAAAAATTAATGTCAAAACAATATTCAGTTAGAGAGTTGCGGAAACTTTTAGAAGCTAATGGTTATCGTTACAAGCGAACTACTGGCAGTCATTCGATTTTTAGTAATGGGAATAAAATTGTTGTATTGCCAGTAGTAACGCTTAATTATAAGGTTGCCAACAAGATTGTAAGTCAGATTGCAAAGTAGTTAAATAATTTTAAAATATATTTAAAAAAATGGAGGAAATTTTTATGTTAGATAATAATGAAGGGCATAATAATTATGAAGTTACAGAACAAAAGGTATTGACTGATTCAGATAGTAATCAGCATACATCAAATACGAAAAAATCAAGTGGTGAGAAACAGTTATGTTGCCTAGGGCACCCAGTCAGTGTTGAAAGAATGATTGCAGGGCTCCTTGTAATGATTGCATGGATAGTCATGTTTTTCACATTCGAAGATGGGTTAGACGAATATTCATTAGAATATTTTATTGTTCATGGAAGTGGTATTCCTGTTCTTATCATTGCTTTCACAATTTGGCTCGGTGGGAAAAATGAATAAGTAGTACTTTGTGCAATGTAGAAAACACTCCTAAAATATGGATTAGATAGAGCTATGAGGAGTTGTTCTTATTTGGATTATAGTGATTGGTGAAGCTCTCACGACCCCTAAGTAGCGGGTGATTCACTGGATGAGTCATTATATCCGTCCATTCTATAATATAAGGAGAATTTTTATGAAAGAATTGATAAGAAAGGTTTATGGTTATATTCGTGTTTCAACGGAAACTCAAGCAGATAAAGGTTACGGACTGGAAACTCAGAGAATTGCTATAGAAGATTATTGCAACAGTAATAATTTAGAATTAGTAGAAATATTTAAAGATGAGGGCATAACCGGAGTTTTAGGGGATAAAGAAAATTTAACTGATAGACAAGGTGTAACCCATCTGCTAGCTAAATTGGATTTTATTAATACAATTATAGTAATGAATACGTCACGTTTATGGCGTGATGATTCGGCTAGAGTACTTATAGGTAGGCAAATTAGAAAAGCAAACGGGAATATTATATCTGTTGAACAACCACGATATTCATTGTATTCAAAAGACCCACAAGATTTTATGTTTAATTCAATGATGGAAATGTTAGATCAATATGATAGAATGTGTATCACACAAAAATTAGCTAAAGGACGTATTACAAAAGCAATGAACGGGTTAAAACCTTGTGGTGTAGCTCCATTTGGCTATAGGTGGAATAAAAACGCTAATATTGAAATAGAACCTGAAGAAGCAGAAATAATATTAAAAATATATGAGCTAAATGGAAAAGGAAAAGGTCAAGTGGAAATTGCAAATTATCTTAATTTAAATTATCCAGAGAGTAAAAGGAAAAACGAAAGTAAGAATTGCCAATGGACAAAACA
>JAVWQH010000015.1:0-47252 GCA_036635475.1 Oscillospiraceae bacterium
AATCATTTGCTGAAGCTGACACTTTAGACGTGCTACTGCTTAATTCCTTGCCAAGCTTACTATATGTATCAAGCAGTTTTTCGGTTATCTTTTGTCGCAAAACTTCCGGTTCTACCATAATCATTAACCCATTTATGTAGTGTCGATTTTGCCATTCCATATTCAGATGTTATCTCACTGCTGCTTCTTCCTAAATTGTGCATCTTCACTATTTGCTTTTTAAACTCATCAGTGTATTGTTTTGTTTTCACCATAACTTTTTACTTCACTTGTTTTTTATTTACTTTTTCTCTTATATCACGTTCTATAAAATGTTGTTGAATTTAGTATAGCCTTATCATAAACTGATATTCTTAATATTGAATCTGATAGGGGAACAGGTTGTTTGTGTTCAAGTGGTAAATAATTTAAACAACATTTTTGACCAATATTATTTATAAAAAAACACTAATAAATCTTGATGCAAAAAATAAAATTTATTCATAAAAATTCACCAGTATCATATATTTAGATATAGCACAAAAGGAAAGGAAGCATATGCCATAGAACATAATTTGGATTTCGACGATTATAGAAGAACGGAAAGTGTAGTAAATTTAAGCGGAAAGCAATTTAATATAATAGAAAGATCTCCA
Source organism: Oscillospiraceae bacterium (assembly GCA_036635475.1). Taxonomy (GTDB): domain Bacteria; phylum Bacillota; class Clostridia; order Oscillospirales; family Ruminococcaceae; genus JAHHUA01. The sequence continues at coordinate 636 of JAVWQH010000015.1, forward strand.
ATATATAAGGATAATGATTACATATTATTGAAAAATAGTTTAGAAAAAGACTTAAAAAACATATTACATATGATTTAACCTTATTATTATTTATTAAATAACTTAAAATTGGTATAATGCTATTATAAAGTATTATACCAATTTTTTTATTTCAACTAGATTTTCGAGAGAAGGAGATAATTAAATGATTGCGATATATGCAAGACAATCAGTTGAAAAAGAAGATAGTATATCTATAGAAAGTCAGATAGATTTATGCAAAAAAGAATTTAACAATGAACCATATAAAATTTATTGTGATAAAGGATTTTCAGGTAAAAATACCAATAGACCTGAATTTAAAAAAATGGTAGGAGATATAAAATTAAATATTATATCAAAAGTTATTGTCTATAAATTAGATCGAATAAGTAGATCAATCTTGGATTTTTCTAATATGATGAGTGCTTTTGAAAAATACAATGTAGAATTTGTATCACATACAGAAAAATTTGATACATCTACACCAATGGGTAGAGCAATGTTAAATATTTGTATTGTATTTGCTCAATTAGAGAGAGAAACTATTCAGATGCGAGTTAAAGATGCTTATAGCTCAAGATGTAGAAAAGGGTTTTATATGGGAGGTAGAACTCCATATGGTTTTAATAAAGAAAACTGTGTAATAGATAATATTAATACTTCTAAATTAGTACCGATTGCTGAAGAAGTGGCACAAATTCAATACATTTACAAAGAATATTCAAAACCTGCTAGTGTAATAAACAATATAGTTAAGCAATTAAAAATTAATGGTATTACAAAAAGAAAAGGTATTGATTGGTGCGGCAGCAGAATAACGGAAATATTAAGAAACCCTATTTATGTTAAGGCTGATATCAACATTTACAATTATTACAAAGAAAGAGGCACTAATATTATAAATAGTATTAATGATTTTAATGGCATAAATGGTTGTTATTTATATAGTAATGTTGATAAAACAGACAATCCCAAACTTCATAAAAATATGTCTAATTATAAAAATTTAATATTAGTTATCGCCCCTAGTAATGGCATTATTGATTCAGAAACATGGTTAAAATGTAGATATAAATCAGAAGATAATATATTCTTTGGGAAATCCAAACAATCAGTACACACATGGTTGCATAAAAAACTCAAATGTAGAAAATGCGGTTATGCTCTAAGATATGCTGTATGGGAGAATAAAACCCAAACTATCAAAAACGAATACTACGTATGTAGTGCAACTGGAAATACAAAAAATTGTGAAGGAATAGGTGCAATTAAAAAGGATTTTTTAGAGGAAACAATATGGTGCTGTATTAAAACTAAATTAAATGAATTTGATTTAGAATATGCCATTGTAAATAGTAATCAAAATGAAGATAACAAATTAATTAATAATGAAATTTTAATTCTTGAAAATGAAATCAATACTTTAATGTCAAAATTAATAAGTGCAAATGATAGCGTAATGAAATATATAAATTTAGAAATCGAAAAAAGAGATAAGAAGTTAACCATATTAAATGACAAACTTTTATCACTTAATCGTGAAAACACTATAAAAAAAGAAAAATTAAAATCATTACAACCTATGAGTAATAAAATTAAAAACTTCGATAATATTTCATTTGAAGAAAAAAGAGAAATTGCAGATTTATTAATCAAAAAAATCCTTATAGACAAGGAAAATATAGAAATCATATGGTCTATATAAGGTTTTTTTTATTGTGTAATTTTCATTGCTATCTAACTGTTTAGGCGAATCTTTGCGAATTGTTCAAGATAAATTAGATTCAAAGAATTTTTACGCATTTAACCCATCGTTTGATAAGTAATTAAAAATATTATCATAACAGCAATACAAATATCAGTACGCTGACTTTTGTATTGCTGTTAATTTATTAATACAATTGTTGATAAAATACTGTACAATGCTTAATAAAATGATATAATTAATATAATTATAAATTTTAAGGAGTGGTGATATGGAAGAATTTACATATTCATTTTATAAAAAAAGTGCAGATTACATTTTAAGCAAAATAAAAGTTAAACCCGAGATAGCTTTGGTGTTAGGTTCAGGACTTGGCTCAATTTCAGATGAAATAAAAGAACAAACTATAATAAACTATAACGATATACCGAATTTTCTCCATACAACAGTTAAATCCCATTTGGGAAAACTGATTTTCGGACAACTTGGCGGGAAAAATGTTGTTTGTATGTCGGGAAGATTTCATTATTATGAGGGATACGATTTTGAACAACTTGCAGCACCTATAAGAGTTTTTAAGCTAATTGGAGTTGAAAAAACTATCCTAACCAATGCTGCCGGTGCTATAAATACACAATTTAAAGTTGGCGATTTGATGATTATTAATGACCACATCAAGCTTGCAGGAGCAAGTCCTATGAGAGGAAAAAATATTGAAGAATTTGGTGACAGATTTTTTGATGTATCAGATATGTACACAAAAGAATTAAGAAATATTGCTTGGAATTGTGTGAAAAAACTAGGTCAAAGCGACTGTACACATGATGGCGTATATTATTATGCTGGTGGGCCACAGTTTGAAACACCGGCTGAAATTCGTGCTATGAGAATGTTGGGTGGCGATGCAGTTGGAATGTCAACCGTTACAGAGGCAATTACTGCTGCACATTGTAATATGAAATTGCTTGCACTTTCCCTTATGACCAATATGGCAGCCGGAGTTTTGGATAAAAAATTAACTTCCGAAGAGGTTGATGTGGCAGCACTTGAAGCTTCAGGCAGATTAAAAGTTTTAATAAAAGAAATTGTTAAGGAGATATAATAAAATGCTTTTTAAGAATATAACTGTAGTTGGAGAGAATTATGAAGTTTTCAAGAACGCAAATTTATTAGTTGAAGGCGAAAAAATAATATATATTGGAAATGAAATGCCAAAAGATTATGAGGGAGAAATTTTTGACGGAGAAAACAAGATTGCAATGCCGGGTTATTACAATCTTCACAGTCATGTTCCAATGACATTAATACGAGGATATGGCGAGGGTTTGCCACTAAAACGTTGGTTGGAAGAAAGAATGTTTCCGTTTGAAGATTTAATGTCAGCAGACGATATGTATTGGGGGTCAATGCTTGGGATTGCTGAAATGCTTGCAAGTGGTGCTGTTTCGTTTAATGATATGTATATGGAAACTCAAGCAATAACTAAATCAGTTGAAGAAACCGGAATTAAGGCTAATATTGCAAGAGCTTGTACATCATTTAGCGATGACGTTCATTTTCAAGATGTTGACGAGTGGGAGGCAATTCATTTTCTGCAAGATTATATGAAAAATTCATCTAACAATAGAATAATTGGTGAATGTTCAATACACGCAGAGTATACATCAAAGGAAACGCTCGTTAGGGAAGTGGCTGAATATTCGGCTAAGAATGGGCTTAATATGCATATTCATCTTTCCGAAACACAAAATGAACATAAAGAATGTAAAACAAGACATATGGGAATGACACCGACAGAATGGTTCGATTATTGTGGAGTTTTTAATTCTCCAACGATTGCGGCACATTGCGTTTGTGTTGAAGAAAGAGATATGGAAATTTTGGCAAAACATAAAGTTACAGTTGCACATTGCCCATCAAGTAATTTAAAACTTGGTAGTGGTATTGCACCAATTAAGGAAATGATTGAAAAAGGAATCCGAGTTGGAATAGGCACAGATGGAGCAGCAAGTAATAATAACTTAAATATGCACGAGGAAGTAAATTTAGCCTCAATTTTACATAAAGGTGTCAATAAAAATTCTGAAGATTTCGGACCGGAAAAAATGCTTAAAATGGCATGCGAAGATGCAGCAGCAGCACAGGGCAGAAATGATTGTGGTGTTTTAAAGGTTGGAAATAAAGCTGATATAGTTGTTTTTGATTTGAATAAACCTCATTTATGCCCAGTTTATGATGCTCTGGCAACGATAATGTATTCAGCAAATGCAAGCGATATATGCTTGACAATGGTTGACGGAAAAGTGTTGTACAAAAACGGTGTCTACACCACGATTGATATTGAAAAGGTTTTGTTTAACGCAAATCGTATCAGAGATGAAAAACTTGCGATTTTAAACAAGAGATAAGGACGGAAAAATGCAGATAGATTTACTTAAAAATCAGGTGCTTTTGAAGTCAAAAGAAGCATATGCTGAAAAACTTTTTGCGGGAACAAGCGGAAATTTGAGCATTTTTGATAGAGAAAGCGGCTTGATGGCAATAACTCCCACATCAATTCCATATCCAGAATTAGAATTGGAAGATATAGTTTTAATCAGATTAAATGGTGATGTTGAAAGTGGACTGCATAAACCATCTTCTGAATGGCGAATGCACGCAGAAATCTATAAAAATCGTGAAGATGTAAACGCAATTGTACATACTCATTCGCCATTTGCCACAGCATTTGCAGTTGCAAATCAGAACATACCTGTGATTTTGATTGAGATGATGTTTTTCTTGCTTGGCGATGTGCCACTTGCTGACTATCAATCACCAGGTTCAAAAGAGCTTGGAATTTCCGTAGTTGAGGCACTACAAAAGCGTGGTTCAGCACTTTTAGCTAATCATGGAATAGTTGCAATTGGCAAGGATATTGATGAGGCATACATTAGAGCTATTTATACAGAAGATGCAGCAAGTATTTATATAAAGGCAAAGACAATTGGAGAACCAAAGATTATACCAATGGAAGAGCAAAACAAAATACGTGACAAAATGGGCATTAAAGCTGAATAAAATCAATAATTGACTATCTAACGATTGGTAGTTTGAAAGGACGTACAACAATTTGATTAGAGCGGATAAAGACCTTGCGTTTATGCTAAGATACGAAAATATAGCCTGGTACGATGACTGTAAAGTAAAAATACTTGACAGACGTATTTACCCAATAAAAACCGAATTTGTTACCTGTTATAATCATAAAGAAGTTGCTAAAGCTATCGCTGATATGGTGACACAAAGTGGTGGACCATATACAGCAGCGGCGATGGGTATGGTTTTAGCTACATATGAAGCTAAGAATAAAAACAAAAAAGATATGATTGCGTATCTTGAAGATGCGGCATATACTCTTTCTCATGCAAGACCGACAACAGTTTCAAATATGGTTAAAACCGTTAACGTATGCCTTAATTCAGCCAAAACAGCTATCGAAAGCGGGGAAGATGTTGTTACTGCGGTTTTCAATACAGCAGTTGATGAAGTAAACAAAAAATACGAAAGATTTGAAAAAGTCGGAGAATATCTGGCATCTAAATTTCCACAAAATGGAACAGTTATGACACAATGTTTTGGTGAAACGATAATCGGAATGATGTTAAGAGCTTGCAGAAAAAACAATAAAAACGTGAAATTTATATGTCCGGAAACAAGACCTTATTTCCAAGGAGCAAGGCTGACAGCTAGTTGTATTTGCGATATGGGGTTTGATGTTACAGTTATAACTGACAATATGCCAGCTTTTGTGATGAAAGAAAAGAATGTAGACGTTTTCACTTCAGCGGCTGATGTAATAACAATGGACGGATATGTTGTGAATAAAATAGGCACTTTTCAAATTGCATTAGCGGCAAATTATTGGGGAATACCATATTATGTCACAGGAACACCAGATATTTCTCACCCAACAATTGACACTGTTAAAATCGAACAACGTGACCCACTTTTAGTTATGGAATCACTGGGAACAAAAACAACAATGGAAGGTGTAAAGGGATATTATCCTGCTTTTGATATAACACCACCAAAGTTGTGCAATGGCGTTGTCACAGATAAAGGAATTTATCCTCCATTTGATTTATATGCTTATTATAAAGATTGGGACAAGACAAAAGGTGATATAAATTCAGCATATTGCCCATAAATCCTAAGCAAACTATCATTAAAATTAACTAGTGATAGTTTGTTTTTATATTGTAAATCAGTTGACTTACTAATGAATGTTAGGTATAATATGGATATAAATATTATGCAATTTGCGGAATGGAGAAAGTTATGGCTAAAATTATGACAACTAGAGAAAAAATACTTAACCTTTGCTTAAATCTTTTTGCTAAAAAAGGATTTGATGGTGTTTCATTGCGTGACATTGCTTCAGGAGTGGGAATTAAAGAGAGTTCTGTTTATAACCACTTTAAAAGCAAACAAGATATTTTGGATTGTTTGATTAAAGATAATATTCAAATTTGCGAAAATAATATTTCTCAAATATTTGAAGGAATAAATTTAGCAAATAATCAAGATATTTACTTGTCCGATAAAGGCTTTCAAATGATAGGGGAAAAGTTGTTTGAAAAGTTTTTTATGGATAAAAACGTTACAAAATTTTGGAGTATTCTTACTATTGAGCAATTTAAAAATAAAAATGTTGCTGAAATGCAGAGTAAGCTATTTTTTGACGATATTTTAGGATATATTATGAATATGTTTTATGAAATGACTGAAAAAAACATTTTGATTAATGTTTCACCGGCTGTTTTAGCCTTGGAATTTTATTCACCGATATATATGGTTTATCAACGATATATTGCCTCAGGATTTGAAAATTTAACTGAAATTCAACCTTTTGCCAAAAGTATGATAAGCGAACATATTTCAAACTTTTGTAAAAATTATCGTGCAACAAATAAATAATTAATGAATAATGAGTATTGCGAACAAAATGTAGTAATACTTTATTCGTGAGGTGTATTCAATGCTTAAAACATATAGAAAAAGTCGAGCAAAACAAGCTTTTTTCTTAGCACTTGGGCTATCGCTCTTAGTGTTTTTACCATTCGTTATTTTTGATAAAGGATATTTTTTCTTTTTGGGCGATTTTAATGTTCAACAGATTCCTTTCTATCAGATGGCTCATGATGCAGTCAGAAGTGGAGATATTTTTTGGAATTGGAATACTGATTTAGGCGCAAACTTTTTGGGTTCATATAGTTTTTATTTGTTATTTAGCCCATTTTTTTGGCTAACATTGCCTTTTCCAAGTGCGGCAGTACCGTTTTTAATGGCACCATTACTCGCACTTAAAACAGCTTGTGCAGCATTAACTTCATACTGGTATTTAGAAAGATTTTTAAGGGATAAATATTATGCTTTAATCGGTTCAATTCTCTACGCATTTTCCGGATTTACGATTTACAATATATTTTTCAATCATTTTCACGAAGCAATCGTTTTTTTCCCACTTTTATTAATAGGCGTGGAGGAACTAGTTGTTAATAATAAACGTGGGTTATTTACAATGGCTGTGGCGATAAATTGCATTGTGAATTACTGGTTTTTTATAGGTGAAGTAGTTTTTATGGTGATATACGTTTTCATCAGAATGACTTCTCCACAGTGGAAAATGAATTTACGCAAATTTTTGAGTATTGTTTTCGAGTCGATTTTGGGATTAATGCTTGCAATGATAACATTATTGCCATCGCTTTTTGCAATAATGGGCAATCCTCGGACAACCAGTGACAATATTTTAACAGGTTGGAATTTTTGGATTTATTGGAGCGATCAGAGATTACCCGCAATAATTCAAAGTATGTTTTTCCCTCCGGATTTGCCATCGCAACCCAATTTTTTGCCAGAACACAATGCAAAATGGTCATCTATGACATTATGGTTACCGATGGTTTCAATGACTGGAGTTATTTCATATGTTCTTTCTACTAAAAAAAATTGGCTCAAAAAAATACTGATAACTTCATTTATTTTTGCAATAATTCCCGGATTTAATAGTGCATTTGTCTTGTTCAATGATTCGTATTATGCAAGATGGTATTATATGGCGATTTTGATGATGTGTTTAGCTACAGTTCTTGCGTTTGAAAGGCGAACAACCATTGATATAAAACGTGGATTCAGATGGACAATCGGAATGATAACGATGTTTGCGATAGCCATAGGATTAACTCCAATTAAGGTTGACGGAAAATTCAAAATAGGGCTTAGTTCAAATGTTGGTCGCTTTTGGGGATATGTACTTTTTGCCGCAGCAGGAATTGTAATAACTTGGGCATTGTTTAAGATGTATCAGACCAGAGGTGTTAAATTCAAAAGGTTATTATTGACTGGAATTTCGCTGATTGGATTGACCTTTTCATGGCTTTATATTGGAATGGGAAAGTGTTATTCAGACGATACAGAATGGATAAGAAATGTTGCTATTGACGGACGTGGAAATTTGGAAACTCATCAGAATCCTGAAGAGTTTTTCCGAACAGATATATACAAAAGTATGGATAATTTAGGAATATATTGGCAAATACCTAATATACAAGCATTTCATTCGGTAGTGCCATCTTCAATTATGGAATTTTACCCTGAAGTTGATATAAAAAGAGATGTTTCATCAAAACCAGATGTTTCTAATTACAGTTTGCGTTCATTCCTTTCAGTTAAATATCATTATATTCCGCAAGAAAAAGATGATATTTCCGCTCAAATATATGGTTTTGAAAAAATAGGGGAACAATACGAATTTAATATTTATGAAAACATGAATTATCTTCCTATGGGATTTGGATATGAAAAACAAATGTCAAGAGAAATAATTGATGAAGCACCGAAAGATATGAAAGTTAGCAGTATGCTCAATTCAATAGTTTTAGAAGATAATGAAACTATTGATAAATATTCAGACATACTAACGACAGTTAGTGATATAAATTATACAGATTTAAGTAAATCCGGTTTTGAAAAAGATGTAAAAGATAGAAAATCCCAATCAGCATATTATTTCAAAAAAGATAATAGTGGATTTACTGCTAAATCTAATTTGGAAAAACCAACTCTAATGTTCTTTAGTGTGCCATATGAAAGAGGCTGGAAGGCAACAGTAAATGGGGAGCCAGTAACCATAGAAAAAGCTAATATAGGCTTTATGGCAGTAGCAATTCCAAGTGGAGAATGTGAAATTAGATTTGATTTCAGACCATATGGTTTTATACAAGGTGCGATTTTAACTATAATAGCAGCATTCACTTTGATAGTATATTTGATTATTGTTAAGAGAAATAAGAAAAGAAACACAATTACAATCAGAGAAGACTTAAAATTTATTGATAGTTTTGAACCACTAAAAATTGATGATAGTAATGAAAGTTCAAGCGAAAGTAAAAATGATGATGCAGACAATAATAACTAACGATAGTTAGTGGAGGAAATGACAATGAATATTTTATATTTGGTAATACCTTGCTATAATGAGGAAGAGGTTTTACCTGAAACAGCTAAAAGATTAAAAATAGTTATGGATAATCTAATTGAAAAGCAAAAGGTATCAATTGATAGCCGAGTTATATTTATTGACGATGGAAGCAAAGATAAAACCTGGGAAATTATATCTAATTATAATAATCAAGATGAACTTTTCGGCGGGATTAAGTTGTCGAGAAATAAAGGTCATCAAAGTGCATTATTAGCAGGATTGATGTATGCTAAAGATTGTTCAGATATGGCTATATCCCTTGATGCTGACTTGCAAGATGATGTTGATGCGATTGAAAAAATGGTGGATTTTTATCTTGATGGCTGTGACGTAGTTTATGGTGTGCGTTCAAGCCGTACAACCGATACTGTTTTTAAACGCACAACCGCTAACGGATTTTATAAATTTATGAAACTATTGGGCGTTGATATAGTTGATAATCATGCGGATTATCGTTTGATGAGTAAACGTGCGATACAAGCTCTTTCTGAGTTCAAGGAAGTAAATCTATTCTTGAGAGGAGTAGTGCCTCTTATTGGCTTTAAATCAGCGATTGTGACCTATGAAAGAAACGAACGTTTTGCAGGTGAATCTAAATATCCACTTAAAAAAATGCTCGCATTTGCTTTTGATGGTATAACGTCTTTCAGTGTTAAACCAATTAGATTTATAACTTTTTTAGGATTTATTATATTTGCTTGCAGCATAATTGCTCAAATTTATTTCCTATTTTTGAAACTTACCGGAAGTACTGTTCAAGGTTGGTCAACTCTGATTGGCTCAATATGGATGATGGGCGGAATACAGCTTTTATCAATTGGGATAATAGGGGAGTATATTGGGAAAATATATAAAGAGGTTAAAGCTCGTCCTATGTATATCGTTGATAAAATTATAAATAAAGAAAAGTAATTAAAAATCACCGCATAATTGGCTTTAATTAGCCGTTTGTGCGGTGATTTTATTTGATAAGTATATGCTTTGTTATACTATAAAGTTGCTAAAAATCTATTAAATGCAGTAATTCCCTTTTGATTTCTCTTGAAAACACCCGCATCTTCTAAAACTTTTACAAAGACAGTTCCAATTTCGTTTTGCAGTATGATATCTATATTTTCGCTGTTAATATCGCTATACTGCTGCAAAATTTCCTCAATCCATTCCTTGTGCTTAAAGATATTGTCGGTTGAACTAATTGTGGTTTGATTTAATATGCAAAACTTAATTTCTTCAATTTCGTTTTTTAATCTAGATGGCAAAACAGCAAGCCCCATTACCTCAATTAAACCTATATTTTCTTTTTTAATATGATGCAATTTTTCGTTGGGGTGGAATATTCCATAAGGTCTTTCTGCTGTTGTTCTGTTGTTTCGCAAGACTAAATCTAGTTCAAATATATCATTATTTTTTCTGGCAATAGGAGTTATCGTGTTGTGTTGTTCGCCATTGGTTGATGAAATAATTTCAACAGAAGAATCCGAATAATCTCTCCAAATATTAAAAATATGTTCAGATAAAGCTATTAATCTATCGGGATTTTTGCTTTTTATCCTGATAACTGACATAGGCCATTTCACAATTCCAACATCAACGTCTTCATATTTTTTTATTGTGATTGCTTTTTCAATTTCGGCTTTTTCCATAGGGAATTGGTAACGCCCACCTTGAAAATGATTGTGGGTCAAAATTGAACCGCCAACTATGGGCAAATCTGCATTTGAACCGACAAAATAATGTGGAAATTTCTCTACAAAATCAAGCAGTAATTCAAAAGTTTTAGATGAAATTTTCATAGGTTTATGCTCATTTTCCAAAACGATACAATGTTCATTGTAGTAGACGTATGGAGAATACTGAAAACTCCATTTTTCGCCTGCCAGCTCCAATGGAATTACCCTTAAATTTTGCCGAGCTGTGTGATTTAATCTTCCAAAGTAACCAACATTTTCAGCACAAATTGGGCATTTAGGGTAATTACTTTGTGGCATATTTTTCAAAGCAGCAATCATTTTCGGGTCTTTTTCTGGTTTTGAAAGATTAATTGTGATGTCAATGTCGCCATATTCGCAGTTATATTTCCATTGTAAATCTTTTTTAATACGATAATCACGAATATAATTTATATTTTTGCAGTATTGATAAAAACTATCTGTTGCATTAATAGGAGAAATATTATAATGACTATAGAAATCTCGTTCAATTTCGCTTGGCATTTTTGCAAAAACGCCCATAATTTTAGTGTCAAACAAGTCTTTTAGCACTATATCATTTTGACTGATTAATCCGTTGTCAAGCGCATAATTAAGAGAATTTTCCAACAGATTTTCTAAGTTTGTTTCGCAATTTGATGTATTAACTTTTTCTATATCAAATATATCAAGATTGAATATATCAAGCAATTGATTAATACCATATATTTCATCTGATTTTTCAATTAGTTTTTTTGAAATTGCATATTGAACTAAGTCATAAATGGTTTGATTTATCATATTTCACCTCGTGCTTCAAATATTAAATTACAATACTTTTATAGTTCCATATTTTCTGATTTTTAGAATCAGACAGCTATCAGTTCCAAAAACTTTTTCCATAATACTTTTATAAGTTTCAACGTAATCATCATTTACAAAAGCTTGAATTGTTCCGGCAAAACCGCCGCCGTGAACACGAGCAACACCATTGTTTTGCAAATGTTTTCCGCTGATTGCAAGTGCAAGAGATACAGATTGATTTTCAATATTTGATGGTGAATATATGTTTTGAAGGTATTTAAAAGAACTGTTAGCAGATTTTTTAAAATAGTATTTGAATGATTCAAAATCATCATCAAGCAGCGATTTCACCTCATTTATAACACGTCTATCCTCTTGGAAAAAGTGGATTGTTCTTAAAACAGCTCTGTCACCGAATTTTTCTCTTAATAAATTAATGTTTTCATAAAATAAGTCTTCATCAACTTCACGCAGAACATTTTTGCCAAAAAATTGAGCAATTTCGCCCATTTCGTATGGTATTGCAGAATATTCATCTGTCAATCCTTCGTGAGAGGCTTTTGTGTCGATTATGCAAAGGCTATTTTTATATTTTTCAAGGTCAAAGTTGATTTTTTCATATTCAGGATTTTCAGTGTCTTTAAAGTCAATTTTGATGACACCGCCGATGCTTGAAGCCATCTGGTCCATTAAACCGCAAGGTTTTCCGTAATACACTTTTTCGGCAAATTGAGATGTTTTGGCAATAGTGACAGGGTCAATTTTTCCGCTGTTGAAAAGCTCAGAAATAATTGAGCCAATAAGATTTTCAAATGCCGCAGAAGATGAAAGTCCGGAACCGATTAGCACATCGCTGGTCATATATGCGTTAAAACCGCCTAATTTGTAGCCGAGCTTGTTAAGTTTCCATAAAACACCTTTTACAAGGGATTCCGACGTACCTTTTTCATAGGTTTTCATCTCTAAATCGTCGGTGCGAATAATATTAATTTTGCGTCCATCAGAAATAATAGTTATAAAATTATCATCAGTTTTTTCTGTAACAGAAATGACGTCAAGATTAATTGCACCGCTTAATACAATTCCATTTTGATGGTCAGTGTGGTTTCCACCAATTTCGGTTCTTCCGGGGGCACTGATTATGGAAATATCTTTATCGCCAAAGTTTTCTTCAAATGAATATAGGAGTTTTATGTATCGTTCACGTTGGCTATCAAGTTTGTTTTTTGCGACATAAATGTCAAGTAATTTTTCGTCAAGTTTGCCATTTTTAATAAAGCTTATTGCATCATTAATTTTCATAATAAATCCCCTTATATGTATTAGATTATTAGTTAAATTCCCAAATAGTTGATTGACTAAATGGCTTGTTGGCTTTTAAAATAACGTCATTTTTGAAATTATTGTTAATAGCATTAGGGAAAAATTGCGTTTCAAGACAGACACCATCGTGTTTAGCATAAAATTTATCGTTTTTCCCCTTTATATTTCCATCAAGAAAGTTGGCAGTATAAAGCTGAACACAGGGCATAGTGGTGGAAACTGTGAGCGATTTTCCGCTTGCAACATCAGAAAGAGTAATTTGATTAGAGCTTTTATTTAACACAAATGAGTGGTCATAGCCGTTCGCAAGTATAATTTGTGCATCATTAGCATATATGTCTTCGCCTATTTTTTTAGGGACTGTGAAATCAAAAGGAGTGTTAAAAACATTAGCAAGTTGTCCTGTTGCAAGAGAATTTGAGTTAATAATTCCGAATTTATCAGAGCTAATTTGAAGATAATGTTCAAGAATATCAGATTTTCCGTCAGATAAGTTAAAATATGTATGGTTTGTTGGATTGAAAATTGTATCTTTAGAAGAAATTGCATCATATGTTATCACGAATTTGTTGCGTTGCAATTGATATTTAACTCTAACAGTTAACTCACCCGGATAGCCCTCTTCATTATCTTTTGAAATGTAAGAAAATTCAATGCTATCATCTGTGAAAATATAATCAAATATTTTTTTGTCAAACCCCTCTTTTCCACCATGGAGGTGGTTTGGAGCGTTGTTCACGAAAAGATTATGTTTTTCGCCATTGAGAAAGAAGCTGCCATTTTCAATTCGATTAGCACATCTTCCTACAAATACACCAATGTATTTATCTTGAGTTATATAAGTATCAATTTTGTCAAATCCTAAAACATTATCAGTAAAAATGCCGTCTTTATTTTTGGTTTTAAGCGAAACAATGGCACAACCTATATTACTGACAACAGCGTTTATATATTCATTTCTAATTGAAATAAATTCTATTTTTTCGTTTGTTTTGATTATTTGCGTCATAAAAATCTCCTAAAAACAATTATTTAGCATATTTATTATAATTATAACATTTTAAAAATAAATAACAATATATTTTGAACATAGTTAAGATTTGAAATGCGTTGTAAATAGATGTGACCCATTTTTGTAAAAAATTAAATCATAGTACGATATAATGTTTGACAAGCTTACAACATATATCTTGTTCGCTTTGCTTTTTCTTGATTCTTGCGTTATCATATTCATAATAAGTTTTTCTGTAAATTGCACAAATTGATTTTATCTTTTATCGCATTTTTATTTGCTAAATATTTATATCCTACTTCACCTCTTAAATATGCTTCTACTACTTCTTTCTTAAATTCATAGCTGTATTTTGCAATAAAAATACCGACCTCATTCAGTTAGTTTTTAGGTCTAACTTTTTGGTGTCGGTACAAAGTTATGCACTGATTGAAAGTATATATGATAATATTATTTGTCATTTTGTTTGATGGTTAACCCTGTTTTAAAGCCTTAAAAGCATATTTAAGGGCGAATACATCATTTTCAAGAAGTTCAATTTTATTGTCATATGTTTTGAGTTTATTATTATGTTCAATGATAGTCATTTGATTTTCATAAATAAGTTGTATCTTGGGCTCAATAATGTTTTCAAGTTTTAGATTAATATTTTGGACATCTTGTTTTAATTCCTCTTGACCTTGCTTTAAGCTTGATACATCTTGCTTTAATTCCTCTTGACCTTGCTTTAAGCTTGATACATCTTGCTTTAAGCTTGATACATCTTGCTTTAAGCCTGATACATCTTGCTTTAATTCCTCTTGACCTTGCTTTAAGCCTGATACATCTTGCTTTAAGCTTGATATATCTTGCTTAACGGTTGTCATATCTTGCTTTAATTCCTCTTGACCTTTAAGTAGTAGTTGCAATAGTTCTTTTACTTCATTATCCATTCTTGTAATACCTCCTATTCGTTGTGGATGAATTGTTTATAGGTGCAGTATATCACAATATATAATTTCAATCAATACATAACCTATTAAAATTTAAATGTTCTCGTTGAACATAGTCAAGCTTTGAAAATAGAAAATATATGGTAATATTGTATTAAAATTATTTATATGATAAAATAAACAAAAAGCCTTATAGGAGGTATAACGTGAAAAATTATGGGTCAATCAGCGAAAAATGCAAAAAAATGTTACATGGTGCGGACTATAATCCCGACCAATGGTACGATATGAAAGATATTATCGGTGAAGATGTGAGAATGATGAAACTTGCAAATTGTAATGTTGTTGCAATTGGTATGTTTTCTTGGGGTTCTCTCGAACCATCTGAGGGGAATTTCAATTTCCAATGGCTTGACGAAATTTGCGATACATTATATGAAAATGGTGTTTATGTAATATTAGCAACTCCGAGTGGTGCAAAACCTAATTGGCTTGCCAAAAAATACCCTGAAGTTTTAAGAGTACAAAGTAATAGGGTAAGAAATCTGTTCGGTGAAAGACATAATCACTGTTATTCATCTCCAATTTACAGAGAAAAAGTTAAAATAATAAACGAAAAACTTGCCCTCAGATACAAAAATCACCCAGCATTATTAATGTGGCATATTTCAAATGAATTTGAGGGACAATGCCACTGTGAATTGTGTCAAGAAAAGTTCAGAGAATGGCTTAAAATCAAGTATGATAACGATATTGAAAAGCTTAATAAAGCGTGGTGGTGCAAATTTTGGAGTCATACATACACCGATTGGAGTCAAATTGAATCTCCATCGCCGAGAGGTGAAATGGAACTTCATGGCTTGAACCTTGATTGGAATAGATTTGTGACACATCAAACATTGGACTATTGCAAATTTGAAATTGAAATTTTGCGAGAAATTACACCAAACATACCAATAACCACGAATTTCCACGATTATGTGTCACTGGAACGAGGGATTGATTACTGGAAATTTGCAGAATATCTTGATGTTATTTCGTGGGATAATTACCCATATTGGCATAGTGAACACAGTGATTATGAAGAGGGAGCAAGGCGAGCATTTATTCACGACATTAATCGTGCATTAAAAAACGGAAAGCCATTTATGCTGATGGAAAGTTCGCCAAGTGCAACAAATTGGCAGCCTGTTGCAAAACTAAGAAGACCGGGTATGCACGTTTTATCCTCAATTCAAGCGGTTGCACATGGTTCTGATACAGTGCAGTATTTTCAGTGGAGAAAAAGCAGAGGTTCGTCAGAAAAATTTCATGGAGCTGTTGTTGACCACTGCGGACACGAAAACACAAGAGTTTTCGGCGATGTTAAGCGAGTTGGCGAGTTGCTTTCAAAGATGGATAAAATCGTTGGAACTTCAGTTGAACCTGAGGTTGCAGTAATATACGATTGGGAAAATTTCTGGGCAATTTCTGATGCACAAGGACCAAGACGTGAGAAAAAAGATTATTTCCTAACCTGTCAAAAACATTATGAAGCTTTTTGGAGTCAGTCAATTCCTGTGGACGTTATTAATATGGATTGTGATTTTAACAAGTATAAAGTGCTGGTTGCACCAATGCTTTATATGGTACGTGACGGAGTTGGAGAGAGAATAAGCGAGTTTGTCAAAAACGGCGGTACACTTATAACAACATATTGGAGTGGAATTGTAAACGAAAATGACTTATGCTTTTTGGGAGGTTTTCCGGGTCCAATCAGAGAAGTAACAGGAGTTTGGTCAGAAGAAATTGATGCACTCTATGATAATGATGTTAATTATGCTGTGATGAATAGCAATAATCTCAAATTAAGCGGAGAATACGAGGCGAGAATTTTCTGCGATTTAATTCACGAGGAAACTGCTGAAGTTTTGGCTACATATAAAACTGATTTTTATAAGGGAATGGCAGCATTAACTTGCAATAAATTCGGAAACGGAAAGGCATATTATATTGCTTTCAGAAATAATGAAGAATTTTTAAAAGATTTTTACAAATCACTTGCCGAGGATTTAAAGCTTAAAAAATCTGTTGATATCCCATTGCCACAGGGTGTAAACGCACAAATGCGATATGATGATGTGAACAAATTTGTTTTTATTATGAATTTTACTGATGAAATTAAGACAATCAATATTCCAAACAATACTTATAAAAATATTGAGAACAACGAGAAAGCTACAAATTTTGAATTAGAACCATATGGTGTGAAGATTTTCCAAGTGATTATATAGCGACTATGAACAGACAAAACAATATAAGTTAGCATGTACGCAAGTGTATAAAATTAGATATATCATCATATTTATTAGTAAAATAAGTTAAAAGATGGTGATATTATTAAAAAATCTCTATATATTTTTTTAGCACTTTTGGTAACTGTTTCAATTTGTGTTTTAAATGGGGGAAAATCATTAAATGTCATTGAAAACTGTGATGATTTTACCCCAACAAAAATTGTAATTGATGCAGGACATGGGGGATATGATGGCGGTGCAGTAGCACCTGACGGAAGTTTGGAAAAGGATATTAACCTTGAT
Organism: Oscillospiraceae bacterium; assembly: GCA_036635475.1. Lineage (GTDB taxonomy): Bacteria > Bacillota > Clostridia > Oscillospirales > Ruminococcaceae > JAHHUA01. Next base: position 18,225 of record JAVWQH010000015.1, read on the forward strand.
ATTGCATTAAAATTCAAAGATTTACTGATTGCATCGGGTTTTGATGTTATAATGACAAGAGATGATGATGTTGGACTTGATGATAAAAACGCAACAACAGTAAGAAATCAAAAAGTTACAGATATGAATAACAGATTAAAAGTTTTAAAAGATAATCCTGATGCAATTTTTATTTCAATACATCAAAATAAATTTCCAAATTCAAATATTAAGGGCGCTCAGGTTTTTTACAACAAAAAATCTGAGGAAAGCGAAAAATTAGCCGCTAGTACACAACAGCAATTAATCAAAATAGTTGATAATGAAAATAGCAGAAAGCACAAATCCTCAGGTGCAGAATATTTTTTGTTGGAGTATTCTTCAAATGTTGGTATAATTGTTGAGTGCGGTTTTGTATCAAATGAAGATGAACTGATAAAAATAAAAGATGAAGAATACCAAAAAAAAATAGCAATTGCACTTTTATCGGCAATTTATTCATATTTAAGTTTGGAACAATAAAATACAATAATTAAAACAGCTGAATTCAAAAATCAAAAATTCGGCTGTTTTTTATTAATGCTTGAATTTAATACTTTAGAAATTATTAGTAAACAAAGAAAATATGGGTAAAATAATCCTACACTAATATTTTTAAAGGGAGATAAATATGGAATATTTTAAGATAATGCTTACAGCTTTGGGTTCTGCTGTTGCACTATTTATACTGACAAAAATTATGGGTAAACGTCAAATGTCCCAGCTTAATATGTTCGATTATATTAATGGTATAACAATAGGTTCTATAGCTGCGGAAATGGCAACATCATTGGAAAATGACTTTACTAAGCCATTACTTGCAATGGTGGTTTACACAGTAGTATCGGTAGTTATTTCATTCTCGTGTAATAAATCAATAGTATTGCGAAGAATTTTAGATGGAAAATCAATAATATTAATGAATAATGGAAAAATATACGCAGACAATCTACAAAAAGCACATTTGGATATAAATGAGTTTTTAGTACAATGCCGAATAGACGGATATTTTAATATTGCAGATATTCAAACAGCTGTTTTAGAAACCAATGGTAAAATAAGTTTTCTCCCAATGGCAGATAAAAGACCGATTAGTCCGTACGATATGAACATCAAACCACTTGAAGAAAAAATGGTGTTAAATGTTATTATCGACGGAAATATAATGGAAGAAAACCTCAAATATACAGGAAACAACAGAAATTGGCTTGATAAACAACTTGAACATCAAAAGGTTAAAGCCAATGAGATTATATTGGCAACTTGCGATGTGCAAAATGAACTTAAAGTATATAAAAAAGATAATTCCAAAAATAATTATGACCCATTTCAATAAAATTTTATAGCATAATTATAATCAATAAAAATGTTTGTTATAATATATTTAGATGTTTCTCCCTTGATAATAGTGATAAATAGTTATATAATCAAGTGATATATTGAATAATAAATTTTGAAATAAAGTCTTAAATGGAGGTAAAAATAATGTCAAAAATCAAATCAACATATATTTGTAATCATTGTGGCTATGAAACTTCAAAATGGTTGGGAAAATGTCCGGAGTGTAACGAATGGAACACTTTTGAAGAAACATTAAAGGCACCTCCAATAGAAAAAAACAAGATGTTACCATCAATTCAAACATCAAATTTATCTGTATTTTCAATTAATGATATAGATTCCAATGAAGACGACAGATATGACACAGGTATTGGTGAGCTTAACCGAGTATTAGGTTCAGGTATTGTAAAAGGTTCTGTTGTTTTATTGAGCGGTGACCCAGGAATTGGTAAATCAACAATACTGCTGCAAATGAGTGCTAATTTATCCAAAAGTGAAAAAGTCCTTTATGTCACAGGTGAGGAAAGTCCACGTCAAATTAAAATAAGAGCACAAAGACTGGGCGTTGACAGTGATAATTTATTGATTGCATCTACAACCGATATTGAACAAGTTATTTTGACAATTGAAACGCTCAGACCGTCAGTTGTTGTTGTTGACTCAATCCAAACAATGTATTTATCTCAGCTACAATCGTCCGCAGGAAGTATAACTCAAGTTAGAGAGTGTACTCAAAGACTTATTTTTTGTGCAAAAGGAAATGAAATTCCTATATTTATTGTAGGTCACGTCAACAAAGATGGTGCAATAGCAGGGCCGAAAATAATGGAACATATGGTTGACACAGTTTTATATTTTGAGGGAGAAAAAAGTTTGGCATATAGAATACTTCGTGCGGTTAAAAACAGATATGGTTCAACCAATGAAATCGGGGTTTTTCAAATGTCGGATTTAGGATTGGAAGAAGTGGAAAATCCGTCAGCAATGTTGTTGTCAGGACGGCCACAAAATGTTTCGGGGAGCTGTATTGCTTGCGTTATGGAGGGAAGTCGACCGATTTTGGCAGAGGTGCAAGCACTTGTTTCAAAAACAGCATTCGGTACTCCAAGACGTACCTCAACAGGTTTTGACTACAATCGAACTGCATTATTACTTGCAGTTTTAGAAAAAAGATGTGGCTATTTCTTTGGAAATATGGACGCATACATAAACGTTGTTGGAGGGTTAAGGCTCGACGAACCGGCGGCAGATTTACCAGTTGCGATGGCAGTTATTTCAAACTTAACAGGAAAAGTCGCCTCATCTGATATGGTTGCGTTTGGAGAAATCGGATTGGGTGGAGAAATAAGAACAGTCACTAATATGCAAATAAGAGTTAATGAGGCATATAGATTAGGATTTAAAAAATGTATTGTGCCGAGTTTTGCAGTTTCAAAAATAAGGATTGAAGCAATGCCTGATATAGAATTAATTGGGGTTAGAACTCTTTCCGAGGCTTGCAAGTATTTGCAAAAAAACGGATAACATAAAAATATTAAAATAAGTTTTGCTATATGCAAGGCTTATTTTTTTGCCCTAAAATTTAATAGTAGTTCTAAAATCGGACAAACCAAAATATTAATTAGTAAATGGGGTGATGTGAATGGAATTAATAATAAAAAAATATCTAGGCGATGATATAAGTCAAGCAATAGAAAAAATAAGCATAGATAAGAGAAATAATGTGCAAGAAATAAGGCTTAGAGCTGATAAACCGCTTTCAGTTGTTATAAACGCAAGGACAAGCTTTGTGGACGAAAACGGAACTTTGAGTGAGTGCAGTCAAAGTTCAAAAAAAATAAGTAAAGAAAGAATAGGAGAAATTTTCAGTAAGATGTGCCATTATTCTGTACATAGCTATGCAAGTCAAATTAAAAATGGATACGTAACACTTGAGGGTGGACATAGAGTAGGGATTGGCGGAAAATATTTATCTAATGAGAAAACATCATTTGATATAAATGAGATTACATCTTTAAACATAAGAATTGCAAAAGAAATAAAAGGTTGTTCGGACGAAATATGCAAGGAAATTTTTGAAAATGGACTTGTTGGGACTTTGATTTTAGGAGCACCATCAAGTGGTAAAACAACAATATTAAGAGATATTTCAAGGCAATTATCCTCGGGAAATATGGGAAGATTGTATAAAATTGCAGTTGTTGACAGCCGTAACGAAATCTCGGGGTTTGAAGATGAAAATATATGCTTTGACATTGGAAGTTGCAGTGATGTTTTGAGCGGTTGCAGTAAAAGCGATGGTGTGTTAAAAGCAATAAGAGTACTTTCACCAGATGCAATTATATGTGACGAAATGGGAACGCAGGAAGAGGTGGAAACAATAATAACTTCTCTTAACAGCGGAGTTAAAGTTATAACCTCAGCTCACGCCTCATCAAAAGAGGAAATATTTAACAAGCGACAAATAAATATGCTGATAGGTTCAGGAGCATTTGAAAGGATTGTGCTTTTATCAGGCAGCGAAAAGCCCGGAACAGTTTTGCAATATGGAAGGGTGATAAGAAATGATAAAATTAGTGGGGGCATTAATGGCAGCATTGACTATAGCATTGATTGGAATTGACAAAACGCATAAACTCACATTAAAAGTTACGCATCTTGAAAAACTTTGTTCAATGCTAAAATATATGGCAGATTTAATCAAAAACAACTTGCCTACACTTGATAAAATCCTTAAAGAAATCGGGGATAATCAGTATTATAAAGTTATTGATTTTATTCCTAATGCAGAAAAATTGATTAGAAGTGGCGAGAGTTTTAAGGAAAGTTGGAAAAAGTCAATTTTGGAAAGTGAGATGCAAATTGATGAGGCTGACAGAAATTTAATAATCTCATTAGGAGAAATTCTCGGAAGATTTGACGGAGAAAGCCAAGAAAAAGAACTTTTAAATGTTGCAAGACTTTTAAATATAAGGCTTGATGAAGCAAGGGAGAAAAAAAGAAATTTTTCTCCAATATATAAAACCATAGGTATATGTGGTTCATTGGCAGTATTTATACTATTGATATAAAAAAAGGAGGGAACAAAATGGACGTAGATTTAATTTTTAAGATAGCAGCTATTGGAATAATTGTTGCGGTTTTAAATCAAGTCTTAATAAGGTCAGGACGTGAGGAACAAGCAATGATGACGACACTAGCAGGATTAATAGTCGTTTTGATGATGATGATTCAGGAAATAAGTACATTGTTTACCACAGTTAAAACAGTGTTTCGCTTGTAAAAGGCGGTGGTTTAGTGGAAATAATAAAAGTTGTGGGAATTGGATTAATAGGGGCAACAATGGCTTTGTTACTTGGAGAATATAAGAAAGAACTAAGCCTTATGGTGACAATCGCAACAGGTATAGTAATAATGCTTATAATGCTTCAAAGTATAGAGCCGGTGCTGGAAGTAACAACGTCAATGTTTTCAAAAGCAAATATGGACAAAGATTATATAAGAGTTCTCTTGAAAGCATTAGGCATATGCTTTTTAACACAAATAGCGGTTGATGCTTGTAGGGATAGTGGAAATAGTGCAATAGCTTCTAAAATTGAAATGGCGGGTAAGATAGCAGTTTTATTTGTGGCATTGCCCTTGTTTTTATCTTTACTGGAGCTTGTGGGGACGTTGATATGGATATAAAAAAAGTTTTGTTTCTGGCAGTTACAATAATTACGTTTTGTAGTTTAAATGTTGTTTCGTTTGCAAGTCAAACAAATAATCCAATAGAAATACTTGATTATGCAAATGAGATTGGAAAAGAAGCAATTGATACAATTCCACCAAGTGCAAGAGAATTTTTATATGATATAAGTTCACAAGATATAACTATAAAATCAATTATAGAATTAGGGCCTAAGAAGATATGGGAGAATGTCAAATATTACATAAAAAATCTATCAGTAAAGCCGCTTAAAACGTTTTCAACAATAGCGGGATTAATCATTATATGCGCATTTATAGAGAGTGCATCAGTGGAATTTATGGAAAAAAAGCTTTCCACAGTATTCAAAATGGTGTCGGTAATATGCCTTTCAACAACAATGGTAAATCCAATATTGAGCTGCATAAAAGATGGAGCAATGGCAATAGAAGAATGTTCAAATTTCATAAAAGTACTTGTTCCAACAATGGCATCAATACTCACAGTAAGTGGACAGCCAATTACTGCAACGACATATAATGTTATGCTTTTGGCAGTATGTCAAGTTGTTTCGTTTATAGCAGGAAATGTAATTGTTCCATTGTTGTCAATATACCTTGCATTCTGTATGGTGGGTTCGGCAATGGACGAAAAAAGTATGATTGCATTGGCAGGTGGCATAAAAAATATTGTTAATTGGGCATTAGGCTTAGTTATGTGCTTATTTGTTGGATTTTTGACATTGCAAACTTTTGTTGAAAGTGCATCAGATAATTTATCAATCAGAGCTACAAAGTTTATGATAACGAGTTTTGTGCCTGTTGTTGGCTCAGCACTTTCCGAGGCATTTGCAGTTACAAAAGGTTGTATGGGATTTATAAAGTCAGCAGTTGGAACATTTGGAACAGTGATAGTTGCAATATCATTTCTTCCGATATTAGTAAGGATATGCCTTTGGTATATAGTAATTCAGGTATCTTCATTTATAGGAGAAGTGTTAGGAGTTAATTCATTATCAGCTATGTTAAAAAGTTCAGGAAATGTTTTAGCATTGATATTGTCATTAATTTTAAGCTTTGTACTATTGACGATAATAACAACAACACTTATTTTAATGATGGGATTGGGAGGTACATAATGAATGATATAAAAAATTGGGCATTTACGTTATGTACAGCTTGTATCGTTGGTGGAATTGTGATGATACTTTCTCCAAACAAATATGAAAGGATATTGAAATTATTGGTGGGAACGGTTTTTTTGCTTTGTATATTTTATCCGATAAAAAATATTGTTCTAAGATTTAATACAGATAATATAATTTTAGAGGATAATAAATCACTGGAAGATAGCTGTAAAGAAAAAACAAAAGAAATATTTTTAAAAAGTGCCTCAGATAATATAAAAAATGTAATAATTGAGGAGCTTGCCAGCATAGATATTAAAGCAGATAGGATAATTGTTTTATTGGATTTAGATGATAAATTTAATGTTAATGTGATGAATGTAGAAATTGATTTTCCGTCACGTTATGAGGCTTCAGAAGAAAAAATAAAGTCAAGGCTGATAGAAAAAACGAAATTGAGCTATAATTTTAATTTTATAGGAGAAGATAAATGAATATGATATTAGAAAAGATAAGTTCATTAAAAGAGAGTAAATCATTTTCAAAATATATTCTCTATATTGGTATATTGGGAATGATACTCATATTAATTTCAAGCCTTGGACAAAATAAAAGCTCAAAATCATCTGCCCAAAATGAGGGTAAGGGTGAGAGCGAATATATCAAAACGATGGAAACAAGACTAAAGTCACTGATTTGTGCAACAGAGGGAGCAGGGAAAACGGAGGTTTTAATAACACTTGAAAGTGGTGTTGAGTATGTATATGCCAAAGAAGAAAGATTGAGCAGTGACCTTTCGGAGGATATCAGTCAAAGTGAAAGTAAGCGAGTGCAAAAAAGTGACAATACAGAAAATAAGTACATATTGGTAGATGGAGAAAACGGGAAAAAAGCATTAATTCAAAAAGAAATAGAACCTGTAATACAAGGCGTAGTTGTAGTTTGTGAGGGAGGAGATAAGCAAGTTATAAAGCATCAAATAACGGAAATTGTAACAACCGCTTTGAATATTCCATCTACAAAAGTTTGTGTAATCAAAAAAGCCGTCGGGCATTGATATATTAATTATAATTAGGAGGAAGCTTTATGAATAAGATTATAGGTAAAAAACAAATTATTATGGCAGCGTTGGTTTTGGGATTAGGTGCAGCAGTTTATCTCAATTGGCAATATGCTGACATAGGCAAGGAAATGGCAGCCTCAAAAACAGAAACAGTCAAAAATTATGGAGATGCAAAATATGTAGATGATAAAGTTCTTGATGCAGAAAACGAAGCTTATTTTGCCGAAGCTAAGTTGACAAGAACAAAATCAAGAGATGAAGCAGTTGCAACACTCAAAGATATGCTTGCCGATAGCACACTTGCAGTTGAACAAAAAGCAGATCTTGCGAATAAGGCAACCGAATTTGCAAAATCAATTGAAGTAGAAGGAAAAATCGAAAATTTGATAAAAGCAAAAGGCTTTACAGATTGTATGGTTTATTATGATAATGACCAAGACAGAGTTGATGTTGTTATAAAAACGCAAGGTTTGTTAGATGATGAAACAGCACAAATATGGGATATAGTTTCAAAAGAAACAAATGTTGCCTCAGACAAGGTTTCTATAATTGAGATAAATAAATAATAAATAGATAAGACAGCAATGGTTGGCAAAACCTGCTGTCTTTTTTATGTATAAATTTATAAAAAATTAATAAAAATGGGTTGTTAATAATCATTTTTATGATATAATATACGTATAGAAATGCAATTATACAAAGCATTGTGCTTATGGTGCAGTTAATATATTAAATGGAAAGAGGTTAAATATATGAACAGTATTGATAACAAACAACCAACAGGAAGTCTTAGGATATCTCGTGATGTTATCGCAACAATAGCGGGAACAGCAACAAGAGAAATTGAGGGTGTTGCAGACCTTGCAGCTTTTACAACAAATATTAAAGGCTGGCTTATAAAAAAACAAACTGCAAAATCAATTGTAATTGAATTAAATGATGAAGTTGCAACCATTGATATACATGTTCTGTTGCGTCAAGGAGCAAAAATACCTGATGTTTCAAGCAAAATTCAAACAGCAGTTAAAGAAGCAGTTCAAAGTATGACAGGCATCGCCGTTTCAAGAGTTAATATTTACGTTTCAGGAATTCAGTTTGCAGAGCAAGAAACATCGGTTTTACCTGCTCTTTAGGAGTAATAGTAAAAACTAAGGCCCTCCCTGCATTCGGAGGGCTAAATTTTTAATAAGGTAAATGACGTTATAATTTAGAGGTTAAGCCTTTTATAAAAGGCAGAATGAGGGATTTATGACTAGAAGAGAAGCAAGGGAACAAGCCTTTGTAATTATTTTTGAGCGTATGTTTAATAAAGAGACACTTTTTGAAATTATTGAAAATGCTGTTGAGGGCAGAAGCCTTGAAATAGACGATTTTGCAAGAAAATTAGCTGAACAATCTATTATCCACGAAGATGGAACAAATGAAATAATAGACAGACTATCCAAAAAGTGGAAGATTAATCGTATGCCAAAAACCACAGTTGCAATTTTGAAAATAGCACTTTGTGAAATTGATTATTTTGATGACATACCGGAGAGTGTTACTGTTAATGAGGCAGTTGAAATTGCTAAGAAATATGCAGGTGCGGAAGACGCATCATACATAAATGGAATTTTGGGAGCATACATAAAAGAAAAAACAGGCAATAATTTAATTAGTGAATAAATGGGAAAAAGAGATTGGTGTGCAAGATGAATAATAAAATTATAACTGTATCTCAGCTTAACAGGTATGTTAAGACTGTTTTAGAAGAGAATAATTTGTTAAATGAGGTCTATATCAAGGGCGAAATCTCAAATTTTGTAAACCATTATCGCTCAGGACATATGTATTTTTCCCTTAAAGATGATAAAGCATCAATAAAAGCTGTTATGTTCGCCTCCAATGCAAGTTTGCTTAAATTCTTGCCGGAAGACGGACTTTCAGTTATAGTTAGAGCGAATGTTTCTCTTTACGAAAAAGACGGGGCATATCAAGCTTATGTTTTAGATATGCAACCTGATGGGTTGGGTTCGCTCAATTTGGCATATGAACAGTTAAAAGACAAGCTTCAAAAAGAGGGATTGTTCAATCCATCAAATAAAAAGTTAATTCCAAGTTTGCCGAAGAATATTGGAGTAGTAACAGCGCCCACAGGGGCAGCGCTTCAGGATATACTCAACATTTTAGATAGGCAATACCCCATTGGAAATGTAAGAATTTATCCCGCAACAGTTCAAGGAAAATTAGCTGCACCCTCAATAGTAAAAGCAATAAAATACATTTGCAAAGAAAAAATATGTGATGTTATAATATTGGCAAGGGGCGGCGGTTCACTTGAGGATTTATGGGCATTTAACGAAGAAAAAGTCGTTAGAGCCATTTTTGAATCAACAATACCGATAATAACAGGTATTGGACATGAAACTGATTATACTTTATCGGATTTTGCCTCGGATTTGCGAGGCGAAACTCCTTCAGCAACTGCCTCGCTGGTTGCGAGAAATATAACAGAACTAAGGCTTGAACTCGATAGTATTGAGCAAGCTTTGAGAAATATAATAAACAATAAAATAGAAAAATATGAAAGCAATATAAAGCTTTATGATATAAATAGGCTAAACCAATCTCTTGAAAGAGTTGTTTCAATAAACCAAAAAAGAATTTGCGAATTGTCAGATGATTTGATTAAAACGCAAGATGCTTTTTTAAATAAAAAAGAGGATAAAATGCTTTATCTTGCAAAGATTATAAACGGGCTAAGTCCTTTGGCAATACTTCAAAGAGGTTATTCGATTACAACTGACCAAGGCAAAAAAACAATTGATGATGTTGCAATAGGCGACAAGATTATATCACAAACGAAAAATATAACGATTTATTCAACAGTTGATAATGTATTGAAAAATTCATAAGCTAGGGGGATTTGTATGAAAAAAAAGTTGAGCTTTGAGGAGTCTGTTTTGCAGTTAGAAGAAATAATAACTAAAATGGACAGCGGAGATATAACACTAGATGAATCACTTCAAAAATATAAAGATGCAATAGAGCTTATAGCTAATTGCAATAAGCTTTTGGAAAATGCAAAGTTAAAAGTTGAAACAATAACGATGAATACAAATGTATCTGAAGGTGAGGAAGAATAATTGAGTAATTTTCATGAGCAACTAACGGAAAAAATAGAAAATTTTGAAGATTATCTTTCACAAATAATAAAAATTGATGGCGGACATCAACAAAAAATAATAGATGCTATGGAATATAGCTTGCTTAATGGTGGAAAAAGAATACGTGCAATGCTTTTGCTAGGATTTTATGAAGCTTTTTCAGAAAACTGTGAAAAGGCATATCCTTTTGCATCAGCAATTGAAATGATTCACGCATATTCACTTATTCACGATGATTTGCCATGTATGGATAATGATGATTTCCGTAGAGGTAAGCCATCTTCGCATAAGGTGTTTGGTGAAGCTATTGCGGTTTTGGCTGGAGATAGCCTATTGAATTTTGCATTTGAAACAATTTCTCAACAAACTTATGAGTTTTCGGATAGAATAATCATAAGAGCAATGGCTGATTTGTCAAAATCGTCAGGATATATGGGTATGATTGGCGGACAAGTTATCGACATTGAAAATGAGGGAAAGACAATAGATGGCAATTTGCTGAGCTATATGCACTCTCTGAAAACCGGTGCATTGATTAGAACAGCTTGCCGAATAGGTGCTATTATAGCAGGTGCAGATGAAAAACAAGTAAAAATCGCTGATAGATATGGGGAATGTGTGGGATTTGCTTTTCAAATTCAAGATGATATTTTTGATGTTGAGGGCGATGTAGCTGTTTTGGGAAAGCCAATTGGAAGTGACAAGGAAAATCAAAAAACAACATATGTTACAATATATGGTATTGAACAAGCAAAAGAAAAATATATTAAAATGTATGAAGAAGCAATAAATTGCCTTTTTGAAATAAAAGGGAATACTGAATTTCTAATTAATTTAACTAATATGCTAAAAAACCGAAAATATTAAGTAATTTGATTGATGGAGAGTGAGTCTGATTATTAGTAATTATTTGATAAATGTAGCTTTTGTTTCGTGGTTATTGGCACAGGTTTTGAAAACAATATTTGTTTTTTTAGAAACAAAGGCTTTTGTACCAGAACGTTTGGTGGGAGCAGGGGGTATGCCAAGTTCTCATTCAGCACTTGTAACATCTCTAGCAATTGCCGCAGCAAAAAAAGTTGGGTTTTCATCTCCTGAATTTGCCATAACTTTGGCATTAGCAGCTATTGTAATGTATGATGCAATGGGAGTTAGACGTGCGGCGGGTGAACAAGCAAAAGTTTTAAATAAGATAATGAGTGTTTTCGATGAAAATTCTTTTAATGCTGAAATTGAAGAATTTAGTTTAAATGAAAAACGAGATGATGAATCTCGAAATAGTGCTACTGGCGACAAAAAGCTAAAGGAATATTTGGGACATACTCCGCTTGAAGTTTTGGGGGGAGCATTACTGGGTATCTTAGTTGCAACAATGATGCCTGTAATATAGAATGAATGTATTTGGAAGTGAAGAATTTTTGGGTAATCAACTTAGCAAAATAACAAAACCGACTGACATAAGAAAAATGGATTATTCCCAACTAGATGAGCTTTGCAGCGAGATAAGAGAATTGTTAATTGATAGAGTTTCCTCTAATGGAGGACATCTTTCTTCAAATTTAGGAGTTGTTGAACTGACAGTTGCGTTACATAAGGTTTTTGATTGTCCCAATGACCAGATTGTTTGGGACGTGGGACATCAAACATATGCACATAAAATCTTGACTGAACGTTTGGATAAATTCGCAACACTTAGAAAAGAAAATGGTATTTCCGGTTTTTCAAAACCAAGCGAAAGTAAATATGATGCGTTTATTTCAGGACACGCAGGAATATCGGTTTCCGCAGCATATGGACTTGCTGTTGCAAAGAAACTTAACAATGATGATGGATATGTTATTTCTGTGACAGGTGATGGAGCAATGTCCAACGGAATTATCTATGAGGGGATTAACAATTCGGGTCGCAGCAACGCAAAATTGATTATAGTTTTGAATGACAATGAAATGTCAATTTCCAAAAATGTTGGAGCATTAGCTAAACATTTAACAGCAATACGTCTATCTAATGGGTATTTTAAAACAAAAGATTTTATCAGTTCAAATTTATCAAAAATACCGATTGTGGGAGTTAAAATTAAAGATAAAGTATCCGCAGCTAAAACTGCAATTAAACAATATATTTACCATAGCAATATATTCGAGGATTTTGGATTTACATATCTCGGTCCGGTTAATGGACATGATATTGAAAGTTTATGTGATGTGTTAAATAGAGCAAAAGCATTAAATAAACCTGTAGTTGTACATGTTGAAACCCAAAAGGGGATAGGTTATAAATTTGCTAAAACTAACCCAACAAAATACCATGGAGTTTCACACTTCGACAAAAAAGTTGGTATAGTATCAGAAAAAACCGAAAACTTTTCATCTGTTTTTGGTGAAGAATTGACGTCTATCGCTCTAAAAGACAAAAGAGTTTGTGCTGTAACAGCGGCTATGTGTGATGGAACAGGTCTTAATAAATTTTCGGATAACTTCAAAAGTAAAAACAGATTTTTTGATGTTGGGATTGCGGAAAGTCACGCAGTTACATTTTGCGGAGGACTAGCAACAAATGGATTAGTTCCTGTTTTTGCAGTATATTCAACATTTCTGCAACGCTGTTATGACCAACTTATACACGATATTTCAATTGAAAAATTGCATATAGTTTTGGCAATTGACAGGGCGGGCATAGTTGGCGAAGATGGAGAAACGCATCAAGGAATTTTTGATGTACCAATGCTTAAAAATATTCCCAACGTCAAAGTATATTCACCTTGCGATTATAATGACTTGAAAATATGCTTGAATGATGCAATTAATGATGATGGTTTAGTTGCAGTAAGATATCCAAGAGGGAAAGAAGAAATTTTGCCTGCTGAATATAAATCTCAAGGTAGCAATTTTAGCATTGTGGAAAGCAATGATAAAAAATGTTTAATAATAACTTATGGTAGACTTTGGAATGAGGTTTATAGAGCCGCAGAAAAATTAAAATTGGAAAACATCGAGATATCAGCATTAAAACTTACAAGAATTTTACCAATTGACCCTAATTTATTTGATAATATTATGAAATACGAAAATGTATTATTTTATGAGGAAACAATAAGTATGGGTGGAATTGGCGAAAGTATTGCAGCTATGCTTATAGAAAAAGGCTATAAAGGTAATTATAAAACAAGAGGAATAACCCAATTTGTTCCTCAAGCAACCTTTGAAAGAGCATTAGAAAAGCTTAAACTAAATTCCGACGCCATTATTGAAGATGTTCTTAAAATATATAATGATAAAAAGTAATTTGGATAGGTAAATTAAAATGAAAAAAAGATTAGATATCGCCCTTGTTGAAAGTGGAATGATTGAGTCCAGAGAAAAGGCGAAGGCACTTATAATGGCAGGTCAAGTTTATGTCAATAACCAAAAATCAGATAAAGCAGGTTGTGATGTAAGCGAAAAAGATAACATTGAAATTAGAGGCGAAAAGCTAAAATATGTAAGCAGAGGTGGGCTAAAGCTTGAAAAAGCTATGAGTTCATTTGATTTGAGTTTAGATGGCAATATTTGTTGCGATTTTGGTGCATCAACAGGCGGATTTACAGATTGTATGCTACAAAATGGAGCGGTTAAGGTATATGCTGTTGATGTTGGATATGGACAGCTTGCGTGGAGCTTGAGGACTGATGAGCGAGTTGTCAATATGGAACGCACAAATATTAGATATATTACAGAAGAAAACATACCTCCAATAATTGACTTTATTTCAGTTGATGTTTCATTTATATCCCTTAAACTCATACTTCCTGTGGTATTTAATTTGCTTAAAGATGAAGGAAAATGTGTTTGTTTAGTAAAGCCACAATTTGAGGCTGGCAGAGAAAAGGTTGGCAAAAAAGGTGTAGTCAAAGAAATTTCAACTCATTTTGAAGTTGTTACAAATATAGTAAACTTCGCAGAAAAAATGGAATTTAAAATAAATGGCTTAGATTTCTCTCCTATTAAAGGTCCGGAAGGAAACATTGAATACCTATTATATTTAAAAAAACAAGGCGAAAATATTATAACCCCAGAAATAATTGACTCAGTTGTGAAAAATTCTCATAACGCTTTAAGTCAATTGTAGTGAGGAAAGATTAATGAAAATATTGATTATGCCAAATTTGAGCAAAAATAATTCAATTGAATGTACCAATGAAGTGATAGATGAATTGCGTTTTAACCATATAGAACCCTGTTTAGACATTAAATTCAAGAGCTATTTTCAAAGGTCAGATGTAATATTCGATACAATTGATGAAAATTCACAAAATTGCGATTTAATTATTGCAATAGGTGGAGATGGAACAATAATTGAAGCTGCAAAATCAGCAATAGTTTTTGATAAACCTGTTTTAGGAGTAAATATGGGAAGAGTTGGCTATCTAGCACAACTAAACCGATGCGATTTAAAGATGTTAAGCAGGCTCAAAACAGGTGAATATGCAATTGAAGAGAGAATGATTTTGGAAACAGAAATTCCCAATTGCGGTAAAAAATATGCAGTAAATGATATTGTTGTATCGAGAGGAATTTTGAATAAGGTTATTGATATGAACATTTCCTGTGATGATAAACCAATGATAAATTATCGTGCAGATGGGGTTATCGTATCAACGCCAACAGGTTCAACTGCATATTCTCTTTCGGCAGGTGGTTCTATTGTTGACCCAAAGATTGAATGTATCTTGTTAACACCAATATGTCCACATTCATTAGCCAGTCGAAGCCTAATTTTTTCACCGCAAAGACAATTATCGGTTACAACGCAGAAATACAATAATTTGTGTGATGTATTTGTTTCTTGCGATGGAGAAGAACCTATAATACTCGAAAATGGCAAACCAATAACAATAAAAAAATCAGAAAAAAAAGTTAAATTCTTACGGTTTGACGACAAGAATTTTTATGATATAGTAAGTGAAAAATTGATGCAGGCATAAAATTCTTAAAAAGGATAGGAGATATATATGAAATCAGAAAGACACGCAAAAATACTACAACTAATATTGGACCATTCAATTGAAACGCAAGAGGATTTATTGGCAAAGTTGCACGAAGAAAAAATTTTTGTTACACAAGCAACAGTATCAAGAGATATTAAGGAACTTAGGCTTGCAAAAATTCAAGATTCAGACGGAAAATACAAATATGTAACAACTGCTAAAGATAATCAAGCTGATATATCTTTTAAATTTCACGCAATTTTCACTGAATCAGTTATTGAAGTTGACTATGCACAAAACATAATTGTTGTAAGATGCTATACAGGTATGGCGAATGCTGCTTGTGCTTCACTTGACTCAATTCACTGGAAGGGCGTTGTGGGCTCACTTGCAGGAGATGATACTATTTTTGTTTTGATGAAAGATGAAACATATGCTGCTGAATTAGCTAATCAACTTAAAAAAATCCTTAAAACTAAAAATAAAAACTTTTAAATCTTTGACATAAAATCCAAGGAGGTATCTGATGTTATCTCAACTATATATACAAAATTTTGCAGTTATAAAAGAATTGACTGTTGACTTTACCGACGGTTTTAACGTATTTACAGGTGAAACCGGTGCCGGAAAAACAATGTTGATAAACGCAATAAGCGGAGTTTTGGGCGGAAGAGTATCAAAAGATTTAGTGAGAACCGGTGAGGAAAAATCAACGATTACTGCTAAATTCGATAATTTATCCTCGAAAGCAGTTGATAAATGTTCCGAAATGGGATATGAATGTGACGGGGAATTATTAGTTATGAGGGAAATAACTGCTCAAGGTAAATCAACTTGTAAAATAAATGGAAGACCGACAACGTTGGCGATACTTAAAGAAATAACGTCAAATTTAATAACTATTCATGGGCAACAAGATGGAAATATTTTTGCAGATGGCGAGAATGAAGCAATATTCTTGGATAATTACGGGGAATATGTAGCTGAACTTGATGAATATAAAAATATATATTCTCAATTTGTAGATATAAAACGCAAAATTAAGTCTATAAATATAGATGAAGCTGCCAAAGCCCAAAAAATTGATATATTAACATATCAAATAAATGAGATTAATGATGCTAATATTACTGTTGGCGAGAGTGAGCAATTAATCGAAACACGAAAAAAAATCAGAAATTCAGAAAAGATAAAAACTTCGCTTGTTGAAGCTGTTGAAATTCTAAACAATGCAGATTATTCTGTAATTGAACAAATGGAAAACGTTTTTTCGTGTATGCAAACTCTATCTCAATATATTAAAGATTTTGAGGAAGTTTCGCAGAAATGTCAAGAGATGGTTTATGATATTCAAGATATTTATGAAACTGTTCGTGATAATTTGGACAATTTTGATGATGAATTTGAAGATTTAAACTCAATTGAGGATAGAATTGACTTAATTCATAGATTGCAAAGAAAATATGGCAGTGATGAAAATGAAATACTGGAGTTTTTAGATAAAGCTAAAAAAGAACTACAGGAAATTAATTCAGTTGAGGAAAATCTTGATAAGTATAACAGAACATTAGAAAAAATAAGTATAAAATTATCACAATTAGCCAATGATATTACAATAAAAAGACAAAAATGTGGTATGGAATTTATTGAAAAGGTTAAAAAGGAACTTACGTTTTTGGATATGCCATCTGTCGACTTAATAGTTGATATTAAAAGGATTGATTATTCTGAAAACGGGCAAGATGAAGTAACTTTTTTAATTTCTACCAACCCCGGAGAACCACCAAAACCAATTTCAAAAATTGCATCAGGCGGTGAAACATCAAGAATAATGCTTGCAATTAAAAACGTAATGGCAGATAAAGATGATATACAAAGCCTTATTTTTGATGAAATTGATACTGGTGTAAGTGGAACGGCTGCACAAAAAATTGGTCAAAAACTCAGCCAAGTTGCACAAAATCACCAAGTTATTTGCATTACTCATCTGGCACAAGTTGCCTCTTTTGGTAATTCTCATTTTAAAATCAGCAAAAAAGTTTTGGATAATCATACTTTTACATCGGTAGATGAATTGTCAATAGATGATAGAATTAAAGAATTGGCGAGAATTGTTGTTGGCGACAAAATCACTGATATTTCATTGAAAAATGCAGAAGAAATGCTTACTGATAATTGCAAAAGACGATAAAATCACAAAATTTGTTGACAACGCAATTTTTATGTTATATAATATACGCATATCTTAAAGCGATGATGAGGACTAGTAGCTTGAGTTTTGGTTATCAAAGAGAGCTTTTGTGTGGTGCAAAAAAGCATAACCTTTTGAGCGAATACACCTTGGAGCTGCAACCTGAAAAAAGTAAGGTGAGCCGTCTAACACACGTTATAGTGTTGACAGTTTGAGCTGTCTGCAAGGCTGACTTTTGTCGGCGAACAGAGGTGGTACCGCGTATAATCACGCCCTCTATCCCAATGATGGGGTGGAGGGTTTATTTTTATTTGAAAGAGGTAGTTTAAAATGACACTATTTGATGAACTTCAAGAACGTGGATTAATTGCACAAACAACCGACCCAACAGAAATTAAAGAACTTATTAACAACGGAAAGGCAACTTTCTATATAGGATTTGACCCAACAGCTGACAGCCTTCATGTTGGACATTTTATGGCACTTTCTTTGATGAAACGTTTGCAAGAGGGCGGTAATAAGCCAATTGCACTACTTGGCGGAGGAACAGGAATGATAGGTGACCCGTCTGGTAGAAACGATTTGCGTACAATGATGACCAAAGAAACAATCCAACATAACTGTGACTGTTTCCAAAAACAAATGAGCAAATTTATTGATTTTTCCGAGGGAAAAGCATTAATGATAAATAATGCTGATTGGTTATTAAATCTAAACTACATTGATTTACTAAGAGATGTTGGTGTACACTTTAGTGTAAATCGTATGCTATCAGCTGAATGTTATAAGCAAAGATTGGAAAAAGGTTTAAGCTTTTTTGAATTTAACTATATGATAATGCAAAGCTATGATTTCCTTTCACTATTTGAAAAATATGGCTGTAATATGCAGTTTGGCGGGGACGACCAGTGGAGCAATATGCTAGCAGGAACTGATTTAATTCGCCGTAAACTGGGCAAAGATGCATATGCGATGACAATAACTTTGCTGCTAAACTCGGAAGGCAAAAAAATGGGCAAGACACAAAAAGGTGCTGTTTGGCTAGACCCTGCTAAGACATCTCCATTTGAATTTTTCCAATACTGGAGAAATATTGATGATAATGATGTTATTAAATGCTTGAAAATGCTGACTTTTATACCTCTTGATGAGATTAAGGCAATGGAAGCTTGGGAGGGAACTTCAAGAATTAATGAAGCTAAGGAAATTCTTGCATTTGAGCTTACTAAACTAGTTCACGATGAAGAAGAAGCTAAAAAAGCATTAGATGCTGCTAAATCATTGTTCTCAACAGGAAATGACAGCGAAAATATACCAACAGTTACTATTTCCACTAACGAATTTACTAACGATGAAATAGGTTTATTAGATTTACTTGTCAAGACAAATCTCCTTCCATCAAAGGGTGAAGCTCGTAGACTTGTGCAACAAGGCGGAATAACTATTGATGATGTTAAGGTAGATGATGCCACAATTTCAATAAATAAATCCGAATTTGATAAAGGCAGTATTATGATTAAAAAAGGTAAAAAGAGCTTTAACAAAGTTATTATTGGTTAGCTGAAAGTAATTTTATAAGTATAAATATAAAACGCACTTCATATACAAGATTAATTATCAAGTATGTGAGGTGCGTTTGTAAGTTTATTAATATTAAACTATATAAATATGAAAGAAAACGCATTGAAAAAGTAACCGATTATAATTATTCCAATTGTAACAATAGAAATAAAAACTGCTAACAATTTTGGCTTAACAGCTTTTCTCAGCATTACCATAGAGGGGAGGGAAAGTGCTGTGACAGCCATCATAAAAGCGAGTATTGTACCAAGTCCGGCACCTTTTGCAAATAAACTTTCGGCAACAGGAATTGTCCCGAAAATATCAGCATACATTGGAATTCCAACAAGAGTTGCAAGTATTACAGAAAAAGGGTTTTCAGAGCCAAGAATTGTTTCAATAAAGTGTTGAGGAATAAGATTATGAATAACAGCACCTATTCCAACACCTACTAAAATATATGGGGCAACTTTTTTAACGGTTGATTCTAACTGACTTTTTGCGTAATTAATTCTTTGATTTTGTGTTAGTTGCGGATTGGCAAAATCAATATTATCTACTGATTTAATAAAATCTTCAACATATTTTTCCATACCTAATTTTTCTATTATTGTGCCGCCTAAAACTGCTAAAATTAGTCCGATTACTACATAAGCGAATGCGATTTTCCAACCAAAAATACTCATTAATAAAACAAGTGAGCCAAGGTCAACCATTGGCGAGGAAATTAAAAAAGAAAACGTTACTCCAATTGGCAATCCTGCACTGGTAAATCCAATAAAAAGCGGGATAGATGAGCAGGAACAAAAAGGGGTTACAGTTCCAAGTAAAGCAGCAAAAACATTTGCTATAATTCCTTTAAACCGACCGAGAATTTTTTTGGTTCTTTCGGGAGGAAAGTAGCTTTGTATATATGAAATAGAAAATATAAGGATTGAAAGCAAGATGAAAATTTTAATTGTATCATAAATGAAAAATTGCAAGCTCTTGCCAAGAACCTCGTTAATATTTAAGCCAAGAGAGGATAATAACTTTCCAATTAATAGATTTAGCCACTTCATACCTAGAATTTCATTTTGAAAAAAGTCCCATAAAATCATTACAAGTCACCGCCTTTATTATTTTCCAAATTGTTTATGAAAACTTTTAAATTTGAAACTACTTTATAATTCAGTGAATAATAAGACCATTTCCCTTGTTTTCTCACATTGACGAGTTCGGATTTGCATAAAATATTCATATGATGAGATAAAGTTGGCTGAGTTATTTTGAATCTCTCCAAAAGTTTACAGGCACATAATTCATTATATGAGAGCATTTGTACAATTTTTAAACGATTAGCATCGCCGAGCGCTTTAAATATCAAAGCATAGTTAGTCACAGTAAAATCACCTCACATAGATAATTGTCTATTTTACATTTTACAATACAAATAGATATATGTCAATATGATGTTTTGAAATATATTAATAATTGCAATACAAAGTATATATTTTACCTATTTGAACTATTTAACTAAATAATATTATAATTTCAAAAAATTTATATGCGAATATATTATAAAAACTTCGCTATCTTTATTTTAAGACTTACATTATTAGTAAAAGTGTGATATAATCTAATTATAGTGTGTAGTTTGGCAGAGAAAAATTCTATTGTTAATAACTACATATTTCTTAAATACTAGTATTTATTCAAAATATTTTATCTAATTAAAATTCTAATTCTTAAAATTATCTTTAAGAAAACTTAAAATAAAATATTGTAAAATATATTACAACAAATACGTTATTTACCGAAAAAAATTGAAATTGGAGGTATCATAAATGTATCAACCTGGAGATTTAATTGTTTATGGCGGCAGTGGAGTATGCCGAGTTATTGATGTTGGAAAACCCAATTTTCATATTGCTGATAGTGAAAAGTTATACTATAAACTCCTGCCGATTTACAGCAGTGAAACTATTTATACCCCAGTGGACACTTGCGTATTTATGCGTCCTGTTATTTCTCAAGAAGAAGCAGAAAAATTAATTTCAGAAATACCATCAATCAAGGAAAACTTTTGTGACAATCAAAAACCATCACTGCTAACTGCACATTATAAAGAATCTTTTGAAAGTCACAATTGCAAAGATTTAATGCAGTTAATTAAGACAATATATACTAAAAACCAAGAAGCAGCTCAAAATAAGAAACAAATGGGTCAGACAGACCAACATTTTATGGCTTTAGCAGAGGATTTATTGTATGGTGAACTTGCAGTTGCATTGGGAATAGAGCGAGAAAACGTTTTAGAATATATTGAAAATGTTGTTTCTCCTATTAGAGAAGAATTGGAAGTTGAATAGAAATATATTAATAGCTATTTTCATATATAAAAACCAGTAAATAACCATTAATATGTTTATAATTTTAACATTATTGAACTATTATTCCCTAATATAATATGAAATGTGCATTCAAAAATGAGTTTAAATTAAAGCAACTACAGTAAAGATAAAATTTACTGTAGTTGTTTTTGCTAGTATGATTAAACTATAATTTTGGACTGCTTTTAAGTTTGGCTGAGAACATTTTAACTTGTCCAATGGGTTGCATTTGTTGTTTTAAAGTTCGTAATCCTTCTATTCCAAGGTCGTCTTCGGCATTTATAATTTTATAGCAGGGAGGAAGTGAGCAAATAAATTCGTGTTTTGCATATACTGACAATCCGGAAAGAGTATCATTTTGCTTAGCAAGACACATATCAAATGAATTTTCTGAAATAGGATAACCTATAACTATTGCAAAAGGAACATCATTTACGTAGACAAAAATTCCACTTACATCTAATTCTTTAGCTGATGTAATGAGCAGCTCTGAAGCCGACTCATCACTTAGACCTAACACACTTTTTTCGTGTGGCTTTTGCTCCCAATTGGCAATAATGCCTTTTGCAAATTCAACATTTTGCGTGTCAAACGGTTTAACAGTTAGGGTATAATCTCTATTAACTTTGCTAATATGGTTGCGAAGTTTTGCAAATTTTTTGCCTACTAAAGCTTTTTGTTCTTCCGCACTATAAAGATATTCATTTTCGTTGGGACTTTCCATTATCTCAAAACGATTTGGAAAATAATTATTCAAAAATGCTGCATCTTCCTCACGCATATAACAAAATTCAATAGATAAATCTTTGGTTGCACGATTTATAAAATTGCAGATTGCCTCATCACTGCCACAGGGGAAAACCCAAGCATTTTCGCCATAGAACAAGCTTTTTACTGCAAATAGTTCATCTTCAATATATAGAGAAAGTCCCAATGTTTCTTTCCATATATACAAAGAAGCAAATGCGTGTGATGCACTCAAATGTTTATATTTGCGGCGAAGTTGTTCAATTTTTTCTTTATCAGAAAGTTCCATTAATCTTGTTTCTATCATTTTTTACATTCCCTTTACTCTTTTGCTTAAATAAATCTATTTTAAAATATAATACTGATAATATTATTACCATATAATTATACTATTCAATATAATACATAGCAATAGTTATATGAAATATTATACTATTTTAATTTTTGTTATAGGCGATTAGTGAATGTTATATTTATAAATAAAGTGACATCTAAAAAAATTTAACATTAAAACAAGCAGAGATTTTAATTGAAAGGACAAAAATCTCTGCTTGTTTATATTGTTCAATATGAAATTTTTGCAGAACTTATTTATGCAATTATACAATCGCAAAATATGCTAAAACTATAATTCCAAGAACAATTCGATACCAGCCAAACACTTTGAAATCGTGTTTTCTAATAAAGTTCATCAAAAACTTTATCACAATTGCCGACACAAAAAAGGCAGTAGTCATTCCGATAATTAATATTAATAGTTCTATACTTGAAAAAGCAAAGCCAAATTTGAATATTTTTATAGCACTAAGTCCTAGCATAACAGGAACGGCAAGGAAAAATGTGAATTCAGTGGCGGCAACACGAGATACACCTATTAATAATGCACCGATTATTGTTGCACCAGAACGAGAAGTTCCGGGGATAATTGATAAAACTTGAAACAATCCAATCATTAAGGCAGTTTTATAAGTAATATCTGATAATTTTTTCACTGTTGGAATACGTTTTTTATTCCAATTTTCAATAAAAAGAAATGCCACACCATAAAAAATAAGTGCTATTGCAATTACAATTGGTGTATGTAAAGTTGATTCAATATAATCGTCAAAAAGTATAGCAACAATAGCGCCAGGGATACAAGCAACAACTACCTTAAACCAAAGGGAAAATGTTTCTACTTTAATTATCGGTTTTGCTTTATCTTTAAATTGAAATGGAAACATTTTGTTCCAGAACATAACGATAACAGCAAAAATTGCACCAAGTTGTATTACAATAAAAAACATTTCTTTAAAAGTGTCACTCATATCCAAGTGTATAAATTGGTCGACTAGAAGCATATGCCCTGTACTACTGATGGGAAGCCACTCTGTGATGCCCTCTATAATGCCCAGAAAAACGACTTTAAGTATTTCCACAAAATTTGATGTCATTGTTTAGTTTCTCCTCTATGTATGATAATTTATTAAGCCGCTTTGTCAATCATAACATATTTTACTGGAAAAATAAAGTTTGAATTAAATATTAAATTAATGAAAAACGATAGTTTAACTTGAATACTTGTTTTTATCGATTGTATTTGGTATGATTAAAAGAAACATTATAAGTTTATGATACATACAAAGGAGAAATTATGGATAATCAAAAACATCAAAGACGTGTTAGATATAAAGGTACACACCCAAAAGATTTTACAGAAAAATATAAGGAATTACAGCCTGAAAAATATGCTGATGATGTGGCAAAAGTTATTCAACGTGGCAGTACACCTGCCGGTATGCACCGTTCAATATGCGTTAAAGAAATATTGGATTTTTTGCAAATTACTCCTGGTCAAATTGGATTAGATGCAACTTTAGGATATGGCGGACATACTTTGGAAATGCTTAAATGCTTAGATTCAAAAGGCTGTTTGTATGCAATTGATGTGGATTCATTTGAATTGCCACGTACACAAGAACGTTTACAGCGACTTGGTTATGGTTCGGATATTTTGAAAATAAGACAGATGAATTTTTCTCAAATTGATAAAATTGCCGCTGAATCAGGACCGCTTAATTTTATATTGGCAGATTTGGGTGTGTCATCTATGCAAATTGATAATCCCGAAAGAGGATTTTCTTTTAAAAAAGAAGGCCCTTTAGATTTGCGTCTTGACCCTAAAAAAGGTCAATCAGCAGCGGAACGTTTAAAAAATATTACTGAAGATGAGCTGCAAGGTATGTTGATAGAAAATGCAGACGAACCGCATTATGAAGCCATTGCTAATGGGATTATGTGCGAAATTAACAAGGGTGTTGAAATAGTAACAACAACACAACTCAAAGATATAATAAAAGATGCTTTGCAGTTTATTCCTGAAAAAATCAGAGATGAAGAAATTAAAAAATCCTGTCAACGAAGTTTTCAAGCTCTAAGAATTGATGTAAACAGTGAATTTGAAGTATTATATGAATTTTTAGAAAAGCTCCCTACAGTTCTTGCAAAGGGCGGGCGAGTTGCAATACTTTCCTTTCACTCGGGGGAAGACAGACTTGTTAAAAAATCATTTAAGCAGTTTTTACGTGAAGGAATTTACAGTGAAATTGCACCAGACCCTATTCGTCCATCATATGAAGAGTGTAATTCTAATAGTCGTGCACGTTGTGCAAAATTACGTTGGGCAGTTAAAGCTTAATTTACCATTAAACTCCAATTGCTGATGAATATGGTACAATTGGCGAAAAACTCGCAGCAAGCTTTATTTATAATTAAGAAAACGGGTACAGATTTTTATGTACCTTGTTTTCCATTATTAAGAGTAATTATATGGTATTTATTGTATAATATTTTTGTTTGTCATTGACATATACAAATATATCCTGTATAATACTGTAGAAATATTAAAATTAAATATAGAAACTTTAGGTTACATTTTTAATGTAATAAATGGGAATTTGGTGAAAAACCAAAACAGCTTACTCTACCGTAAGAACTACGAAATGCAAAATAACCACTGAGGAAACTTGGGAAGGGTTGCAAATTAGGTTTTAAGTTCTAAGTCGGGATATCTGCCTAAAGTGTTTGGTAATCGTTTTTTGGTGAAGAAAATACGACCATTTTTTTGTTGTTATTATTTTTAATTAAATAATAACTTCTACATTTATGATTAAAATCTTCCGATTAAAACTATCGGAGGATTTTTTGTTTTATTTAATAAGTTCCTCAACAATAAAAGATGTTTTCATTACAGTGAATATAAAAAGGTGATAAAATATGATAATTAATGAAAAAAACAAATCGTTAAAACAAATATTTATTTTTTCTGTACTTACTTTAGGGTTAGTTTTAATTTTTTTGTTTAATATAGGTATTGGCGCCATAAATATTCCAATTAAAGATGTATTAGAGATTTTATTCGGAGATATTGCTCACGATAACACCAATTATTTGATAGTGCAAAGAATTAGATTACCACGTGCATTGGCATCAATAGCCGGTGGAGCAGCTCTTGCAATATCGGGATTATTACTGCAAACTTTCTTCAATAATCCAATAGTAGAGCCATATGTGCTTGGTATATCATCGGGTTCATCATTATTTGTTGCTTTGGTTATGCTGGGAGGGTTCACATTCGGATTTTCTCAGGTTACACCGATGTTGCTTTTTATTGGAGCTTTTATCGGAGCAATGATAGTAATGCTTGCGGTTATTTTTGCAGCGGGAAAAGTAAAAAGTATCATTACATTATTGATAATAGGAATGATGGCAGGGTATGTATGCAGTGCGGTTACGAGCATTTTAAGTGCCTTTGCTGAAAAAGAACAAATTGCTAATTTTTCTATGTGGACAATGGGCAGTTTTTCGGGATTTACTTGGGAACAAATAAGATTACTTTACATAATAATTGTTCCAATGCTGATTGTATCTTTTCTGATGGCTAAGCCATTAAATATAATGAATATGGGCGAAAAATATGCTCAAAGTATGGGAGTAAATGTAAGATTAGTTCGTGGTTCATTAATCGTTATTTCCAGTATACTCACATCAGCAATTACAGCGTTTGCAGGGCCTATATCTTTTATTGGACTAGCAGTTCCTCATATTTGCAGAATACTTTTTCATACATCTAATAACAAAATTTTAATACCATCTGCGGTCATATGTGGCGCTTTTATGGCTGGGTTATGCGACTTTGTAGCCAGAAATATCATAGCTCCTATAGAATTACCGCTAGGAGCAATCACAGCTATAATTGGTGCACCGATAGTAGTATATTTGCTGACAAAAAAAGATAGAAATATTAAGAATTAAGGTGATAATTCAGATGGAATATGTAATTAGAACAGAAAACCTTGATGTTGGATATGATAAAGATGTTGTGATAAAAAATGTAGATATAGATGCGTTAAAAGGTCAAACTATATGCCTAATAGGACCTAATGGTGCAGGAAAATCAACAATTTTGCGGACACTTTCGGGAATGTTATCCCCAATTAATGGCACAGTATATATCGGTAATTCACCTATACATAAAATAAAAGCATCAGAAAAAGCAAAGCAAATGGCAGTTGTATTGACAGAAAAGCTTAGTATTTCTATGACAAAAGGGATAGAAATTGTGGCAATGGGCAGAGCAGTTCATACTAATTTTTGGGGAAAACTCAATCAAGAAGACAACGAAATTATTGAAGAAAGTATGAAAATTGTAGATGCTTGGGATTTAAGAGATAGGGAATACAATAGTTTAAGTGACGGGGAAAAACAAAAGATACTGATTGCACGAGCATTAACGCAACAGCCCAAACTTATTATTTTGGACGAGCCAACAAGTCATCTTGATATAAAACATAAAATCGAAGTTGTAAAAATACTCAACCGATTAGCTCACGAAAAAGGATTAACTGTAATATTAGCCTTACACGATATTGATATAGCTGTTAAATCTTGTCAAACAATATTGCTTATAAAAGACGGCGAAATTTCAGTTCAAGGTAAGCCTGAGGAAATTATTAAAGAGGGTACTATTGAAAAATTATATAATATCAAAGGTGCAGCATACGATTATCTTTTAGGAAATGTTGAAATGCACAACGAAAACCCAGCGAAAATTTTTGTATTAGGTGGGGGAGGAACAGCAATTCCGGTTTATCGTCTTCTTGGAAGAATGAATATTGGAATTGTAACAGGAATTTTACACCAAAACGATGTGGATTATCGTGTAGCAAATACAATGAAACTAAACATTATATCCCAAAAAAGTTTTACTTTTATAGATGATGATATCCTAGAAAAAGCAAAAGAATACGTTAAATCTACAGATATTTTAATAGATTGTGGGTTTGAAGTTGGGGATATAAACAAGAAAAATTTAGAGTTAGTGGAGTTCGCATTGGAAAACAATAAAAAAGTTCTTAGTTTTAGAAATAAAGAAGAGATAGGCAATATTTTTCATAATAAATATAATATAGAAAATATAACGTCTTTATCACAATTATCTAAAACGTTACAAGAATATTATAAATAAATTATTTGCTTCAAATGGCTCTATTTAACAAAGTTTATAAGGCGTAAAAGCCTTAAATAAATAACAATAAAAGGGGAAATAATAGTTATGATTAAAAGAAAAGGATTGGTGATATTGCTAGCAACAATGCTAGTTATATCTTCGTTGACAGGCTGTAAAAAAGCCGATAATAACGAACAATCAAAAGCCGAAAATTCATCAAAAGTTGAAAGTTCTCAAGTAGAAAGTTCAAAAGTTGAAAATGAGGAAAAAGCCAAATTCAGCATTGACCACGCAGAACAATTTGACATTGAATATATGGACAATAATGTTAAATTAGTTACGGATTCCGAAAAAAGAAAATTGCTATTAGTGCCTAATGACGTAGAAATTCCAACAGGTTACGAAGATGCAAAACTGATAAGAACTCCATTGAGCAAAGTTTTATATAGCTCAACAACAAACATTGGATTTCTAAAAACATTTCAAAATGATAGCATATATGACAGCATTGGTGCAGTAACAACAGATGTATCAAGTTGGAAAATTCCACAAATTGTGGAACGTATGGAAAGCGGAAAAATTAAATATATTTCTCAAGAAAATGGCACAGCTGGCAATATTGAACAAATAACTGACTTGAAACCTGATTTTGTATTTTCAAACGGCGGCGACCAAATGGGCGCTGATTTACGTGCTCAACTAGACGAAGTTGGTATTAACTATTTTGTTGAAACAAGCTGGTTGGAAAAAGACAATGCTGCATCATTAGAGTGGATAAAACTATTCGGTGCATTTTATAATTTAGACCAAGAAGCAACAGATATATATAACAAAAAAATTGCAAGAATGGCTGAACTAGATGAAATGGTTAAGTCAGCAAGCAAAGAAAATGCACCTGTTGTAGCATATGGTATGCTTTTTGACGGCGTTGTTTATACAAAAGGTGGAAGCTCCAAAACAGCTAAAGAAATAGAAAAAATCGGCGGAGTTTACGCCCTCAAAGATTTAGAGGGTGAAGACAGTATTCAAATTAATATGGAAGAATTTTTTGCGAAAGCAAAAGATGCAGATATTTTGATATACTCATCACAAGAACAATATACTCCAAGCAAAGAGGCTTTATTAGCTTTAGACCCACTTATGGGAGAGCTGAAAGCATTTAAGAATGATAAGATTTATGTATTTGACGATGAATATTATATGAATAGTGCTGCAAGTGATGAAAAATTTGAAGATTATGTTGCAATAATTCAACCGGAATTATTATCCGGACACACACTAAAACATTATGTAAAATTAGCTGATAAATAGTTTCTTTTAAA
>JAVWQH010000016.1:0-46704 GCA_036635475.1 Oscillospiraceae bacterium
GCTACTTAATCGCTTGGATATTAATTCTAATTCGTATTATTTTTATATAAATAATTTCTCTTTTAAAATGCCGCGTTCGATAAAATGTTGTTCAATAATGTGTTGACTATTCAATATTCATGATTTATATTTAAATTTGTCGTTGTACGTTTTTTTGTACTGCGAGTGTGCTATACTATGAATAACGCATCATAGTCCATGCAATTATATCTGCCTCTGCTCATTTGCGCACAATGCCCCTTCTCAATCATATTATTCTAGCGAAAACAAAACCTAAAGGGGATTTTTTATGAGCAACTAGGATACACTGCACCTCCTACCCCCCACTGAAAACACATGTGTGGAAAGCCACATCGCCAATCGCCACTGCACATTGAAAACGACAAAGAGTATTCTGCTTTCAAGCTGTTTTCAAACGTTGGTGTTGAGCTTTATCTCCCACTACTGTGACGATGGCATCGCAGTTCGGCTGAAGTCTGTTTATGCAGAAATAGCCTAGCTTATGTCTGTTTTTAAGTCAGATTTAACACAAACAATCATTCTTTGTCAAATTGAAATTATAAAAATAATGAAAAATCCACTGTCGTGGTGAGCCTAAAACCCATAGAGCAATTTCCAAACAAGGTTTTTTAAGGTTTATACTGACGTAGTTGGCTAAGCCTAGCACCATAAAAGGAGGGCATCAAGATGTCAAGCAATTCTAATATTATCCAGCTTTTGCAACTATTAGAGCAAGAAACGGACGAAAACAATATCCTCACCATGCCACAAATTAAGGCAAGGCTAGAGGCTGTTGGTATTGCCGGTGGCCTCGACCGTAGAACATTGGGTGAACAGCTACAGACGTTGGCTGATTGTGGCTATGATATATCGACCTATGCCGAGAACCGCAAGGGCTATTTTTTGCGCACACGCAGTTTTGAGGATTGTGAAATACGCTTTTTAATTGACAGCGTTGCTACCTCAAAATCCATACCAATTAGCCAGCGCAAATCGCTGATTGCGAAACTAGCACGGCTGAATACCAAAAAGTTTAAGGGTGCTTTGGCTAGTGTGCAGTTTCTTACGGAAAATTTTGCACAAAACCCCGATCTATTTCTCAACATTGAGCTTGTGGAGGAAGCAATCTCTACCCATCGACTGCTTGCATTTTCCTCCTGCAACTGGGGTGCAGATAAAAAACTACATGCTAATTATAATGGCAAGCTTTTCACTGTAACCCCATACAAAATGGTGATGCAAAACCATAAATACTACCTCATTTGCAACTACGAGGGGCACGATGGCTTGTCGCATATTCGGCTAGACCGTATGATGAACGTTTCTGTTTCGGAAAAAGCCGCAGCACCTCCCACACTCGATTGGCATGGCTACATCACTGAACACCCATATATGTACTCCGGCAAAGGAGAAGTTGCCACACTGTGCATTAACTGTGACATTATTGGCGATGTGCTGGATACCTTTGGAGCGAATGTGACTTTTTCAGGCAAACAGTCAGAAACAGTGAATGTAACGGTAAAAGCCAACCTGCAAGCACTTGCCTACTGGGCGGTGCAGTACGGCACAAAATGTGAGGTGCTCACACCGCTCTTGTTACGCAAGGAAGTGGCAGAAATGGCACAAAAAATTGCGGAAAAATATGCTCAACATGACTGAACATGATTGAACATGAAGATATTTTAAAATTATAGAGGGTTTTATGAGGAAAATCAGCATCAATGATATTGAGAAATTGGCAGAATTCTATGACATATTGCTAAAAAAGTGAAACAAAGAAATCAGAAAAGAAGTTATTGAAAATGTTTAGCTTTTGGACTAGGAAATTATACAATCTGGTGAAATTAAAGGACATTCTTAGGAGAACCTTGATATTTTAATAGATAAACTTAAAAAAAATAGCATATACAAGAAATGAGAGGGAAAGTAAAATGCCAACATACTACGAAAACATTTTGATTGTTAGCGGAAAACCAGAGGATATCAAAGAATTCGCAAAAAAATGCAAGGGTTATGATATGTATTACCCCAATTCCAGTGATGACTATACACGAGAAATAGACGAGTTCATTCGTAAAACAGAAGCTGCAAAGCGTAAGGAGTATGGAAAAAGTCCAGAAACTGGAGGATATAGCCGAGAAACTATTGTAAGAATCAAAGCTGAAGCGGCAGCCGAAGCTACCAAAAAGTTCAGACCCAGAACAGAGGAAGAAATTGAGTCTGCAATTGAGAAGCACAGACATGAGCACTTTTCCCAGCCGCCTTATTTTGGGTTAAACAACCTCCACCCCGAGCCAGAGGACAATGCTGCCAGTGAAAACTGGGGAAAATGGCGTATGGAAAACTGGGGTTGCAAGCATGCGACTACAAACGAGTACGAGGAATATGATGACCATATTAGGGTTGTTTTGAACGCAGCAAACGGTTTTATTCTTCCATGGGCACAGAAAGTGTCATTGGATTTTCCCCACTTGACCTTTGAGCTAGAGTGGAATGGTGGACTTGAAAAAGGAACTTTTTTGGTGAAAAATGGCAAAATTCTTGCATTTCATAATTCCATACTGGATTAGACTTTTGGCGCAGATGTGACGTTTCAGACAGTGGGCAAAAATAGTCAGGTATGCTTAAATCCACTTTGCAAGCACTGTGGTCAAACCAGTCATGGGCATAGTATAGAAAAAGTTGCACATGAATAATACAAAGGAGATAAAACGTATGAACATCAAAAAGCGAGCGCTGATATTGCTTATGAATGCGCTAAACCTTAAATGCTCTGATGAGCTTATTCCACAGATTGAATTCGTGCTTGAAAAGCTTGAAAATGAATCCTTTGAGGACATGCTACTTTATGACGTAAAGGACGAATGGCTTCGTGAAATAATGGATAGTGCCAATAAGAAAATGAATAAAATAGACGAAAATTTTTCTATTGACCCACTAAATGCCACCCCATTGCAAAAAATTTCTTGCTATCAAATATCAAGCATAGCTGTGGACTGTGATGTTTCTTTACGCAATATTATTATTTATGCACTGGGTTTTAATCTATCCGATGCGATTATTGAACCCCAAAAAAGCGGGTCGCAAAAATTTTGTTTATTAGGTAAAGAGTTTAGATATCAAGGCGACACCATGAATTCATATAACACTACGGTAAATGAATTTTTGCGTTTGTTTGGTGATGATACAAAATATCCGAAGATATTAAAAATAAATTTAGGGAAAGTCAACTATGGCAAGCTTATGCCTTGTAATGGATATTCATGGCACGAATGCATCTTGAATAACTATGATCATTTCAAAGATATATTGCCTTATAGCGCTCGTGCCTTTATTCGTCTGAACCATACGATAGGAAATTTTCTTCCTGTTCCATTTCAAAGTAAAACAAGTTCGTTTAATAGTCCAAGAGGCTTAGGCAGCACTAAAGATTACTGGGATTTAACATTATTACATATTTACAATTGGTACATCGCAAATTCAGATATGGACGCAAATTCGCATTTATCGGCTATAGTAAAAACTGATGAAAACATAGAACTATGCAAGGCATGGCTAAAAAGCTTTACAAACAACATTGGTGAGCCATCTTGGAATGCGTTTGTCGAAGAAAATTTTCTTGAAGACTTTGTGATTTTTGACACTGAGACTATATGTTATCGTGAGCCAAAAGAGCTATGGAGCGGGCATTTTAATGGAAATATTCTTCCTCAAAACAAAGCAGATTTTGAGCAGTTTTTCACCAATGCTTCTGCGTGGATTTTGGCAAGAGGCAGCAGAATTGTTTCAAAAGTGAAAATGGAATTGGAAAATGCAAAAGCAAATATCTAAACTCAAACTTATCGTAGAAAATAAAAATGGAGCTAATCAGTGCAATCACTGGAGGCATGCGATAGCTTTGTAAACAGCATGCAATGACCACTTATTTTGTGATGCTCTATAAAAAAGCTCACCCTTATTTTGGCTGAAAAAGCAATGGCAAGGTAAGTGAGTAATCTCAAAAAATGATTTTCACATAACATTTGAAACCTTGGTAAACAAAATTTAATACATTGAAAAGCTCTAAATCCAACAATGCCATTAATTATTGCATAGCCTAT
The DNA here is from genome assembly GCA_036635475.1 of Oscillospiraceae bacterium. Lineage (GTDB taxonomy): Bacteria > Bacillota > Clostridia > Oscillospirales > Ruminococcaceae > JAHHUA01. Next base: position 4,101 of record JAVWQH010000016.1, read on the forward strand.
GGCGTACGGCTATGGGCAATCCGCCTTAATACAGACGATAAATTTTATAAATAAGGAGTGTGAATGAGTTGGCTTATTTGTATGCCATGAGCGATATCCACGGTGCGCTTGATATTTTAAAAGAGATGCTTGCACTGATTGATTTGAAGTCCAAAGAAAACAAGCTGATTTTATTGGGAGATTACATCGACCATGATAAAAGAAGCCTTGAGCCTCTTTTGCTTGTTAAAAATTTGCAGGAACAGTACGGGGAGCAGGTGGTTGTTTTGACAGGAAACCACGAGTTCATGCTGCTTGAGGACGTTGCAAACAAGGACGCCACTATTGAGGTCACACTGCTAAAATGGCTGAAAGGTCTGCCCTATTATTACGAGAATGACAGCCAAATATACGTCCATGCCGGGATTGATGAAGAAGCAGGCGAATACTGGAAATGGGGCAGCGAGGACTACTATTTCTGCTGCAAATACCCGCATACGATTGGCAAGTTTGAAAAGGACATCATCGCCGGACACATTGGCACAGCCAGCATAGCAAACGACCCTGCCTATCACCATGTCTTTTGGGACGGACAGAGCCATTATTACATTGATGGCTCTACTGAGTTGAGTGGGTACATTCCGCTACTCAAATACAACACCGAAACAAAGCGGTATACAAGCTTTGAAAAACTCACAGATGAAGTTGGCACTGTTTCATGGCAAGAATATGAGGTAGATGGTTGTAGATGAAATTAGATAGTATCTATTAAATTTACACATTGCCCATTGATGTAATCATATTAAATAAAGATGAGGTAGCTTTTATGAACATTGATTTTAAATTATGTATTGAGAATTGGAACTTTGTTGACAAGGTGGGTTATCCTGCCGATGGTGAATGGTGCTTTATCATCACTCAATCACGTCATGGCTGCCTCTACGACTGGAGTATGGGTGGGTATAATGCTAAGCACAAAACCTTTTATGTGAATTACGGAATGGGCGGATTAGTCGAGGATCAAGAATCTGTTCTCGCATGGAAAGCATTTACTGATTTTCAAGCAGAAGATAACAATATGGCACAGCTCCAATTTCTCACTGTGAACAATGTCGAGGAAAATAATGATTTTAAATAAACTTGCGTTGCTTGCAAAATATTCTCCTATCTTCAGAATCACGCAATATAGTTCTTAGATAAATAATCGGGATATGTAAAATGAGCTTTTGTGGCAGACAACTGACCGAGGTCAAGATGTAAATGAATTTATATTGAGAAAATGCGAAAAAAAATTAACAGTTTGTTTATTGACTAAGGCATTTACTTTTGATATAATTCAAGATAAATTTAGTAATAAAGGAGATGGACACACTAATTATGGACGATGCTGACAGTAATAACGGAGATAAACCTCCTTCATGTCATATATTAAACCGAATTGGACATAGCTTATGCTTACGAGAGTAGCAATAGGCTGTGTCTTTTTGCATTTTAATTATGAATTTATGTTGATTTGAGGAGGATTTTATTTTGGAAGGTTCTATTGTTTTTATGATATTATTGCAAGTGTTTTTGATTGCACTTAATGCTGTCTTTGCTTGTGCAGAAATCGCAGTTATTTCAATGAATGACAGCAGACTCGCAAAGTTGGCTGCTGAAGGCGATAAACGAGCAGTGCGTCTTGCACGACTCACAAGCCAACCTGCACGATTTCTGGCAACCATACAGGTAGCAATTACCTTGTCCGGCTTTTTGGGTAGTGCATTTGCAGCGGAAAACTTTTCGGACGGCTTAGTTTCTTGGCTGATTAGTCTTGGGGTGACCATACCTGTTGCCACATTAGATGCCATAGCTGTGTTGGTTATAACCCTTGTGCTATCCTACTTTACCCTGATTTTTGGTGAACTTGTGCCTAAGCGAGTTGCTATGTACAAGGCTGAAACATTGGCACTTGGTATGTCTGCACTCATCACCGCAATAGCTAAGCTTTTTGCTCCCATTGTTTGGTTCCTCACAGTTTCCACCAATGCAATTTTACGTCTGCTGGGGATTGACCCCAATGCTGCTGATGATGAGGTCAGCGAGGAAGAAATACGTATGATGGTTGATGTTGGAAGTGAAAAAGGTGCGATTGACCATGAGGAGAAGCAGTTTATTCAGAATGTCTTTGAATTTGATGATTTAACAGCTGGAGATATTGCCACACACCGAACAGACATTTCCCTGTTGTGTCTGGAGGAAAATATGGAAGATTGGAAAGCCATCATTCATAACAGTCGCCATGCCCTGTACCCTGTTTGTAAGGAATCTGCCGACAATATTGTGGGTATTCTCAATGCCAAAGAATATTTTAGATTAGATGAAAAAAGCCGAGATTCTGTGATGCAGACAGCGGTAAAGCCTGCCTATTTTGTACCTGAGAGTGTTAAGGCTGACGTGCTTTTTCGCAATATGAAGCACAGTCACAACTCCTTAGCGGTGGTACTTGACGAATATGGTGGAGTGATTGGCATTATTACTCTTAATGACCTCGTGGAACAGCTTGTGGGCGACTTAGGAGATGACGAATCAACCTTGAACGAACCACTTTTGATTGAAATGATTGACTCTAAGACGTGGAAAATTCAAGGTGATGCTCCCCTTGGGGAGGTTTCTGAAGCACTTGGTGTGACTCTGCCCTGTGAGGAATATGATACATTTAACGGATTTATTTTCGGTACTCTTGGCACAATTCCACAGGACGGCTCTATCGTTGATGTGGAAACTCAGGGGTTGTTGATAAAGGTTACGGAAATACATAATCATCAGGTAGAAACAGCTTTAGTTTGCTTAGAAACTCCTGCAGTATGCGATGCCACATAGGTTAGTACAAAAAAAGATATATTTGAATATGTGCAATCAGAATAATCTTCATGCCCAAAACTATATACAAAAGCTGTAACTGGCTAAATACTTAATTTAGTTGTATAATTAAAAAACAACAAAATATAGCAGTACATAATAAAATGCAAAGGAGCAACTATGAATTACTCATAGTTATAAGTGAAAAAGCAAATGTTAAATTCCGAGTTAATAATTATTATTGCATTTACAATTTGGAATATCATCGTTTTTTTCCTATATGGCATTGATAAGTATAAGGCACAGAAAGGTCAATGGAGAATTAGCGAAAGTACTTTGATAATTACAGCATTTTTTATGGGTGGTTTAGGTGCTTTTTCGGGCATGAAAACATTTCGCCACAAAACTAAACATCTAAAATTTAAAATTCTTGTACCCCTTGCCTTGATTTTCAATATCGCCTTAATTTTGGGAACAATTTATTTATTATACATAAGGGTGTGAATTATTGATTTATCAAAATATTAAAAAAGCTATTTTTCTTGACCGTCCTAACAGGTTTATTGCCAATATTGACATCAATGGTGAAACCGAGGTTGCTCACGTAAAAAACACAGGTCGCTGCAAAGAATTATTACTCGCCGGTAGCACTGTTTTTGTACAAGAGGTAAACAGCAACACACGCAAAACAAAATATGATTTAATATCTGTTTACAAAGGCAATAAGCTTATCAATATAGACAGTCAAGCACCAAACAAAGTGTTTGCTCAGTGGGTAAAAGAGGGTCATTTTTTGTCAGATATAACACTGATAAAACCTGAAACGAAGTTTGGAAATTCTCGTTTTGATTTTTATTTAGAAACCAATGATAAAAAAATATTCGTTGAAGTTAAAGGTGTAACTTTAGAAGAAAATGGCACAGTGCGTTTTCCAGATGCACCAACACTACGAGGAGTAAAACATTTAGATGAGCTATGTGTTGCGAAAAAATATGGTTATGATTCCTATGTGGTTTTTGTGGTACAGATGAGCGATGTAGCTCTTTTTGAGCCAAATGATAAAACTCACCTCGCCTTTGGAAATGCCTTGCGTCATGCAGTAAAAGAAGGTGTACATATTTTAGTTTTAGACTGCATTGTAACGCCCGATAGCTTGTGTATTAAAAATCCAGTGGATATAAAACTTTAAATTATACTCAAATTTCTTATTTTCTCGATTTTTCTATATAGCAAATAATCTCACTGAGAAGTTTCAGTGAGATTTTTCATTAATGTTTAGATAACATTATATTATTTTTTCAATTTGAATATTTCTAAAAATTATCTCCAATAATTACCATATAAAATTTTTGGAGGATACAATGAAAAATATTAAATTTGAAATTTCTGTTCTATTGGCATTTATAGCAGCAATTGCTCTAACTCAATTTACAACTTTTGCGAAAGACTGCAACTATGTCCGTGAAAATACTGTAAGACTACATATTCTTGCAAATTCAGATAGTGAGTTTGACCAAGGGGTCAAATTGAAAATTAGAGATGAAATCTTAGCACAATATGGTGAGATTTTTTCAGAAACAGACAATATTAAAAATGCTAAAATTCTTGCTGAAAACAAAATAGATGAAATTGTTAATGTTGCAAATAACAAATTAATTGAATTGGGTTATGGCAAAAAAGCAACAGGTCTTGTCACTAATATGTATTTCACAACAAGAATATACGATGGATTTAAAATGCCCGCAGGTAATTATGATGCTATCAGAATAATCATCGGCGAAGGAAAAGGCAAAAATTGGTGGTGTGTAATGTACCCTCCAATGTGCGTACCAACTGCATTAGACCGAGAAAATCTAACTGTTGAAGAGATATATAAAATGAATGATGAATGTAATTTCATACCGAAATTTGCTATCGTTGAATGGTACGAAAATTTCAAGAAGAATTTAGAAGAAGATAAAAAAGATGATAAAACCACAAAAAATAAATATTATAAAATCTTATTAGAAAAGTTGAATGTTGAAGATAATTCAGATATAATGTAAATAGATATCTTTAAATGTACAAAAATTGCAGCATTGTCTTAGAATTAGGAGAATTTTTATGGAAAACTATGAAATTAAATTTTCAGTAGGATTAAAAAATTTAAAAGAATGTGGCGACCTCAGACAAAAGGTTTTTGTTGAAGAGCAAAAATTTGTTGATGAATTTGATATGATAGACGATAATGCAATTCACGAGTTGATTTTGCTTGATACAAAACCTGTTGCAACTGCAAGAGCATTCGTCGCTGACATAAACACTTTAACATATAAAATCGGACGTGTTTGTGTCCTTAAAGAATACCGAAATATGGGATTGGGAAAAATAGCTGTCATTAATATGGAAAATTATATAAGAAAAATCGGTGGGAAAACCATAGAAATTTCATCTCAAATGAGGGCTGAGAAATTTTATGAAAAGTTGGGATATGAACAATTTGGTGAAGAGTATTTAGATGAAAATTGCCCTCATATTGCTATGAAAAAAGAATTATAAAAGCTCCCACATATAATTATGGGAGCTTTTAAATAATTATTGCTTTTCGTTTTTTCTTTTCTTATCTTCGTTTTCACCGCCAACTTTTTGTTCAGCAGCCATAACGCCCTCTTGCTTTGCCTTAGTTTCTTTACCTTTTTTATCTTGCTTTTTGCAACTCATATAATTCACCTCCACATTTTATTAGTTTAAACTTAATAAACTAATGATAGTATTTGAATTTTTTCTCCGCTTTATTCATTGTCTTGGACAATCAGTGGAAAAAATTTTCAAAATATATGTGATTTATAGTCAAAATTTCTTTAAAAAATAGTTCATTTTCTTTAAATATTAGATACAATTTAGGCAAAGCAAAACAGTTATTATTTAATAAAAAATAGTTGATTTATAGTAAAAGATATGTTAATATTGATTAATATATCTTAGGAGGTATTATTATGAAAAAATTTGTTTGTACTATATGCGGATACGTTCACGAAGGTGAAGAAGCTCCAAATTTCTGTCCTCAATGTAAAGCTCCTGCGGCTAAATTTGAAATACAAAAATCTGTAACAGGCGGAGTTGTTTGGGCTGATGAACATAGAATCGGTGTTGCCGCCGGCGTTGATCCTGAAATTATTGAAGGATTGAAAATGAATTTCGCAGGCGAGTGTACTGAAGTTGGTATGTATTTAGCAATGAGCCGTCAAGCTGACAGAGATGGCTACCCTGAAATTGCTGAAGCTTATAAGAGAATTGCTTTTGAAGAAGCAGAACACGCCTCTAATTTTGCCGAATTGCTTGGCGAAGTAGTTTACCCTGATACAAAGAAAAATCTTGAAATGAGAGTTGCCGCTGAAGCAGGTGCTTGCGAAGGTAAAAAGAAACTTGCAACAAGAGCTAAAGAACTTGGTTTAGATGCAATTCACGATACTGTACATGAGATGTGCAAAGATGAAGCAAGACATGGTCAAGCTTTCTATGGTCTTTTGAGCAGATATTTTAAATAAAATATAGTTGTAACAAACTAAACAGCACAAATTCAAATTTGATTTGTGCTGTTATTTTTATGTTTCTGAAAGATTAAATTCAACTAAAACTTTGCTTTATATAACCGAGCCGCCATTGGGACTGATAATTTGACCCGTTATATATGATGAAGTATCCTCAGCAAGGAAGAAAATTGTATCGGCAACTTCCCTTGATTTTCCCATTCTTCCCAGTGGGGTTTCCTCACATATTAAGCCTATTGTTTCCTCGTCAAGATGAGAATTCATCGGGGTGTCAATTGCCCCAGGTGCAACACAATTCACCCTGATGTTTGAGGGTCCTAATTCTTTTGCAAGTGCTTTTGTAAGCCCGATTACGCCAGCTTTAGCCGCTGAATAGTGAACCTCACACGAGCCACCGCTAATTCCATAAATGGAAGAAATATTGACTATCGAGCCGCTATGATTTTTCAGCATATATTTTGCAGCTTCTTGACAAGCATATATTGTACCTTTTAAGTTAGTGTCCAACATAATATTTATATCATCATCAGTTAAATCTGTAAATAATTTTTGTTGAGCAATTCCTGCATTATTTACTAAACAATCTATTTTTCCAAATTTATTAATTGCCTCAGCAAAAAGCTTAACTACGTCTACCCTCTTTGATATATCTGCTTTTACTGCAATAGCATTTCCGCCTTGTTCGTTGATTTTATCGCAAAGTTCAAGAGCTATTTTGGCAGTTTTATTATAATTTATTGCAACATTCCAGCCTTTTTCGGCAAACAATTTTGCAGTTTCAAGTCCAATTCCTTTTGATGCCCCTGTTACAATAACGGTTTTATTACTCATAACTATTCCTACCCCTTTTATATTCAATATTGATATGATAAAGCTTATATTAAATATTGTCAATAATTCTATTATGTTGCAATTGTCAAAACAGTTTTTTATGTTATACTAATATTAATACAATAAAAAGTATACATAATATTGAACTATTAATCAACGGAAACGAGATGATTTTTTGAAAAAATATATTATTTCATTAGACCAAGGTACAACAAGTTCAAGGGCAATTTTATTTGATAAAAATGAAAATATCATTGCTGTTGCACAAAAAGAACATAAACAAATCTACCCCAAACCAGGATATGTTGAGCATGACCCTATTGAGATATTTGCCAATCAATATGGTGTTTTAACTGAAGTTTTGGCAAGAGCAAATGTATTGCCCGACGAAATTGCCGCAATTGGTATCACAAACCAACGTGAAACAACAATTGTTTGGAATAAAAAAACGGGTGTGCCTGTGTATAATGCAATCGTTTGGCAATGCCGAAGAACTTCTGCAATATGCGAAGATTTAAAAGAGCAAGGCTTAGAGGAATATATCAAAAACAATACCGGACTTAGGATTGATGCCTACTTTTCAGCGACAAAAATAAAATGGATTTTGGATAATGTTGAAGGAACAAGAGAACTTGCCGAAAATGGCGATTTGCTTTTTGGCACTGTTGACACTTGGCTTTTATGGAAATTAACAGGCGGAAAAGTCCATGTAACCGACTACACAAACGCTTCAAGAACTATGCTATACAATATTAAAAAACTCGAGTGGGATAACAAACTTTTATCCGCTTTAAATATTCCAAAATCAATGTTGCCTGAAGTCAAAAACTCAAGTGAAATTTATGGATACATCAACTTATCGGGTGTGAATGTACCAATCTCAGGTATCGCCGGCGACCAACAAGCCGCTCTTTTTGGACAAGCTTGTTTTGAACAAGGTGAAGCTAAAAATACTTATGGCACTGGCTGCTTTTTGTTGATGAATACAGGCAAAAATATTCCAATATCTCAAAATGGCTTGCTAACCACTATTGCTTATGGATTAGACGGCAAGGTTAATTATGCTTTAGAGGGCAGTATTTTTGTGGGTGGTGCTGTTGTACAATGGCTTAGAGATGAGCTAAGATTAATCGGTGAATCAAAAGATACAGAATATTTTGCAACAAAAGTTAAGGATAACGGCGGAGTATACGTTGTTCCTGCGTTCACAGGCTTTGGTGCACCATACTGGGATATGTATGCTAGAGGTGCAATCTTTGGCTTAACACGTGGTGCTGGACGTGACCATATAATTCGTGCCTCTCTTGAAGCTATTGCTTACCAAACAAAAGATGTTCTTGATGCAATGGTTGCTGACACAGGCATTGACTTACTTGAACTTCGAGTTGATGGTGGGGCTTGCAGTAACAACTTTTTAATGCAATTTCAAAGCGACATTCTTTCACGTCCCCTAATTCGCCCAAAAAACTTGGAATCAACAGCTCTTGGTGCTGCTTTTCTTGCGGGATTAGCTGTTGGTTTTTGGAAAGACCTTGACGAAATTAAAACGATTGCAAAACTAGACAAAAAGTTCCTCCCAAATATGGAAGAAAATAAAATTGAAAGATTGCTTAAAGGTTGGCATAAGGCAGTTGAACATACAATTAATTGGGAGCAAGACTAATTTTCAAAGGAGATATAATGACTAAAAAACAACGTGCATTAATCGTAATTGAACAACTGAAAAATGATTATCCTGACGCAAAATGTTCTTTGGAATATTCAAAGCCTTATGAACTTTTGATTGCAACAAGACTATCTGCACAATGTACTGATGCAAGAGTAAATATTGTTACAAAAGTGCTGTTTGAAAAATTTTCAACTCTTGAATCATTGGCAAATGCCTCAGTTGAAGAACTTGAAGAACTTATTCACTCCTGTGGATTTTATAGGACAAAATCGGCTGATGTGAAAAAAATGTGTAATCAACTAATCAACGATTATAATGGAGAACTGCCTAATTCTATTGAAGAATTAACGAAACTTTCGGGAATTGGAAGAAAAACAGCAAATTTAATAATGGGCGATATTTTCGGACAACCTGCTTATGTTTGTGACACTCATTGTATCAGAATAACAAATCATATTGGCTTAACTCAAGGCAAAGATGCCGCAAAAGTTGAAGAACAATTACGATTATGTATTCCTCCTAATGAGTCAAATGATTTTTGTCACAGATTAGTTTTGCATGGACGTGCTGTTTGTACTGCAAGAAGTCCAAAATGCAGTCAGTGCAGCTTAAATACTGTTTGTATTGATGGAATAAGCCAAATTAAATCCCAAAAAGAATAATCACCTCAACTATTTCTTTTGCAAATTAAAACAAAAGGTCATCATCGCTTTTTAGCAATGATGACCTTGATTTTTGTCTTTTAATCCACAAGATTATTTTGTTTCCAACCGCCTGATTTCCAACGAAAAATGAATATAATCGCTCTGAATATTTCGTCACAAGCCATTGCAATCCAAATTCCCACAAGTCCCATATTCATTCTTACACCGAGTATATATGAAAGAAGTACAGCCACTCCCCACGCAGAAATCATACCCAAAGCAACAGGGAATTTGATATCACCCGTTGTTTGCAAACATCTGACAAAACATATATTTCCGGCTCTTCCCTGTTCAAGGAATAGGTCAATAAATAATATTGTTTTTCCCAGTTTCAGCACTTCTGGGTCGCTTGTAAAAAGACCAAACAGCGAATCGGAAAATATCAGTAATATGCTTGAAATAACTAATGCTGAACCCATAGAAACAAAAAGTGTTTTCCAAACTCGCTTATTAACATCATCAACTTTTTTTGCCCCGAGCATATGTCCAATCATAACTTGAGTTGCTTGAACAACTGCAATAGTGAAAACATATGTAATTATTACCATCATTGATGTATAAACTTTCGTTGTAATTGTTGTTGTTCCAAACATATTTATAAAGCTCATTATAACAATTTGCGAAAAATCATATGCAACATTTTCTCCAACAGATGGCAAGCCAATGCCTAACAATTTTTTCAAAAGTTCAGTTGGAAATGGTTTTAATAGTTTAATATTAAGCTTAACCGGTATTTTTTTGCGGAACATATAAATCATAAGCAAGACACCAACAAAACGGCTTATCGTTGTTGAAATTGCAACTCCTGTAACTCCTAAAGCAGGTATTGAACCCACTCCATTTATCAATATTGCATTGCCGATAACATTCAAAACATTCATAAATACTGTTGCAATCATACCTTGCATCATAAATTTATTGCTTCTTAAAATCGCAGAAAACGTCATTGTTATCGCTTGTAAAAAAATAAAACCGCCTACTATAGCCATATATTGGCTTGCTTCAGGCAAAACATCAGCAGGTACAGACATTAATCTTAAAAATGATTTATTGAAAACCAGAATAATTACACTTATAAATCCACTAACTGCCAAATTTGTTGCAACCGCAAGTGAATACATAGTTTCAGTATTTTTCTCATTACCGGCACCCTTATATTGGGTTATCAATATGATAGATGCTTGACATAATACATCAAATCCAAGAGTTAAAAACGCCAATATTTGATTGGCATTACCGACTGCGGCAACAGCAGTTGGAGAATAATGTGAAATCATTATCTGGTCGATATTTCCCATTAACATTTGCAAAAGCAATTCAACGAATATAGGCCAAGTTAGCATAAATAGTGTGTCTCTTTTTTGAATTTTATTCATTTTAGCCCTCCCTTTCTTCTACAAATTATTGTATATTTATAAATATTAAAAGTCAATCAAAAATTATCAGCCATCGCAATTAAGCGACAGCTGATTTTTTTACATATAGAATATTATCCAATCCACCGAAAGTGAAACCGCCATAACAACAATACTAGCAATTAATATTACACCTGTATAATTCATATGATATATTATTTTTTTCCATTTATCAGTAAATTCTTGGGGAATATTTTCTTGCTTAACCATTATAGTGAAAGCAGCAGCTAACAAAAGTACAATCGGTCCTATAATAGACATAGCATTTCTTAAAAAGGTCAAAATTTCCGGAACTACAAATCCATTCATAATCGCTCCGATTAGTAAAAATAAAATTATCAACGCAGTGGAAATTGCAATTCCAAACAAAATTGATAAGATGATATCATGAATTATGTTTTTAAATTTTTTCATTTTTTCACTCCATAATAATAAATAGTACTATTATTATAATACATATTTTAATATTTTGCAATTGTAGTTTACTCATTTATATTAATAAATTATTAATCAAACTTAAACTTTTAATTTTATTGAAAAATACTAAAATTGACGATTTAATTATTGACATATCTAAAGAAATATGTTATCTTTAATTAAATATTAAATGCTATGACAAAGAGAGTAGTTTTTATTGAAAGCTGTAGAGAGCGAACGTTTGGTGAAAGTTCGTGCCTGTAAATAAATACGAAAATCACTTTTGAGCTATGATGCTAAATTTTTAGTAAGCATCGTCGGTTTTCCCCGTTATAGGAAACGCATATGATTGTATGCTGTGTGATAGGTGGTTTAAACGTAAACTTTTTGAGTTTTCGTCCTGTTATGGGCGGAAGCTTTTTTTATTGCTATCGCATACAAATACTTTTTGTGATTAATTTTAAGGAGGATATACGATGTACAAAAATGTTTCAGCAAACCAAAATTCTGTTGAACGAGAAAAAGAAACTGTAGAGTTCTGGGAGAAAAATCAAATATTTGAGGCAACTGTCAAAGCAGGCGAAGGCAAACCAACTTATACTTTCTATGACGGACCTCCAACTGCAAACGGCAAACCCCATATTGGTCACGTTTTAACTCGTGTTATTAAAGATATGATTCCTCGTTACCGCATTATGAAAGGTTATGATGTTCCACGTAAAGCCGGTTGGGATACCCATGGATTGCCTGTTGAACTTGAAGTGGAAAAGTTGCTCAAAATAAACGGAAAAGACCAAATTGAAGCTTATGGACTTGAACCTTTTATCGAAAAATGTAAGGAAAGCGTTTGGAAATACAAAGGTATGTGGGAGGATTTCTCCAAAACTGTAGGATACTGGGTTGATATGGAAGACCCATATGTAACCTATGATAACAACTATATTGAATCCGAATGGTGGGCATTAAAAGAAATTTGGAACAAAGGCTTGCTATATAAGGGCTTTAAAATTGTTCCGTACTGTCCACGTTGCGGCACTCCCCTTTCAAGCCACGAGGTTGCTCAAGGCTATAAGGATATTAAAGAACGCAGTGCTATCGTTAGATTTAAAGTTAAAAATGAAGATGCTTATATTCTTGCTTGGACTACAACTCCTTGGACTTTGCCATCAAACGTTGCACTTTGTGTAAATCCCAACGAGGAATACGTCAAAGTTAAACAAGACGAATACACATATTATATGGCTGCTGCCCTTGTGCCAACTGTTTTAGGCGAGAATTCTGAAATTATCGAAACTTTCAACGGAAAATCTCTTGAAAATATGGAATATGAACCACTATGGAATTTCGTTTCTCCAAAGGAAAAATGTTGGTATGTAACTTGCGACAACTATGTTACCTTGACTGATGGTACAGGTGTTGTTCATATTGCTCCTGCATTCGGTGAAGACGATGCCAATGTTGGAAGAAATTACAAGCTTCCTTTTGTTCAACTCGTTAATAGCAAGGGCGAATTGACTGCTGAAACAAAATGGAATGGTGTATTCTGTAAAGATGCTGATAAATTAATCTTAAAAGACTTGGAAGAAGCCGGTCTTTTGTTCTCCGCTCCTGTTTTTGAACACAGCTACCCTCATTGTTGGCGTTGTGACACTCCTCTTATTTATTATGCACGTGAATCTTGGTTTATCAAAATGACAGATGTTCGTGAAAATTTGATAGCCAACAATAATACAATCAACTGGATTCCTGAAAGTATCGGTAAGGGAAGATTCGGCGATTGGATTGAAAATGTTCAAGATTGGAGCATTAGCCGTAACCGTTATTGGGGTACTCCTTTAAATGTTTGGGAATGTTCTTGCGGACATAAACATGCTATTGGCTCGATTGAAGAACTAAAATCAATGAGCAGTAACTGCCCTGAAAATATTGAATTGCACAGACCATTCATTGATGATGTAACAATCAAATGTGAAAAATGCGGCAAGGAAATGAAACGTGTACCGGAAGTTATTGACTGCTGGTTTGATAGTGGTTCAATGCCATTTGCTCAGCATCACTACCCATTTGAAAATCACGATAAATTTGCAGCTCAATTCCCAGCCGATTTTATTTCTGAAGCTGTTGACCAAACAAGAGGCTGGTTCTATTCCCTACTTGCAATTTCAACACTTTTGTTTGACAAAGCTCCATATAAAAACGTTATTGTTCTTGGACACGTTCAAGATGAAAACGGACAAAAAATGAGCAAATCCAAAGGCAATGCAGTTGACCCTATGGAGGCACTTCAAACATATGGTGCTGACGCTATTCGTTGGTATTTCTACACCAACTCCGCACCATGGCTGCCTAACCGTTTTTATGGAAAGGCTGTAAATGAAGTTCAACGCAAATTTTTATCTACTCTTTGGAACACTTATTCATTCTATGTTTTATATGCTAACATTGACCAATTCGATGCAACAAAATACAAAATAGATGATTGTAAATTGACGATTATGGATAAATGGGTACTTTCAAAGCTCAATACAGTTATTAAAGAAACTGATGACAACCTTGCAAATTATCGTATTCCTGAAGCAGCACGTGTAATTTCTGATTTTGTAGATGAATTAAGCAATTGGTATGTTCGCAGAAGTCGTGAACGTTTCTGGGGCGAAAATATGACAGACGATAAAATTGCTGCATATACGACACTTTACACAGCACTTGTTACTATTTCAAAAGTTGCTGCTCCATTAATTCCATTTATGACAGAGGAAATTTATCAAAATCTTGTCCGTTCACTGGACAAAAATGCACCAATGAGTGTTCACCTTTGCTCTTATCCTGTTTTTGATGAAAGCAAAATAGACAAAAACCTTGAAAGTGATATGGAAGAGGTTTTGCAAGCTGTAACCCTCGGACGTGCTGCACGTAATGAAGCTAACCTCAAAAATCGTCAACCTCTTGCACACATTTATTTAACAGGTGCTAATGAAATAACCGAACTTTTCTGCAACATTATAAAAGAAGAACTAAATGTAAAAGATGTTGAATTTATAAAGGAAGCAAGCCATTTTGTTAGCTATTCATTCAAGCCACAACTTAAAATATTGGGTGCAAAATACGGAAAACAAATTGGCGAAGTTCGTAATGCACTTTCTGAAATTGATGGTAATGCAAAGAAAAAAGAACTTGATGAAACAGGCTTTATAACAATCAATATTTCCAGCGGAGAGATTAAACTATCTGAAGAAGAACTCTTAATTTCAACTTCAAAAGCTGAAGGATTTATTTCTCAAAGTGATGGCGCTATGACAGTTGTTTTGGATACAACATTAACCGATGAGCTAATCGAAGAAGGCTTCGTTCGAGAAATTGTGAGCAAAATCCAATTTATGCGTAAACAAGCTGATTTCAACGTAACTGACCATATTATTGTTGGCATTATTGGAAATGAAAAATTATCTGCATTAGCTGATAAAAATTCAAAAGAAATTATGTCTGACACTCTTACTGAGAAAATCGTGAATATTACTGATGGTTATTCTCAAGAATGGAATATTAACGGCGAAATTGCAACAATAAGTGTCAAAGTTTGCTAATATAAAATAGTAAATTAACAAAAACCACCTCATACATTTCACTATGATGTATGAGGTGGTTTGATTTTTAATTTTATTGCAATATATTTAGAAAATAATGATAATCATTATAAATTGCATCATAATATTTTTCGTTGTCTTCATAAAATCCATTTCTCAAGCGATCGACCAATACAGAAATTGAATCAAATAAAGGCGTTATTCCAAGATTTGCTGTAACTCCTTTTAAGCTATGTGCAGCTTCAAATGCACCTACAAAATCTTTGTTTTTTAAATCAAAATCCAATTGTTCAAAATTTACATCTGTCATAAAGCTTTTCAGACAATCAATATAAAATTCTTCATCATTAACACATCTCTCCAAAGCTCCATCAACATCGCAACCCCATTGCGAGAGTTTTCCTAAAACAATGCTATTCATATTATACCTCCTAATTTATTGTCAAAACATATACTGAATTCAAATTAGAATTAATTTGTATGAGCCTATTATATCTTGTTTTCCATTATTTTGCAACCATATTGTTCGTTTTTCGATAAATTTAAAGGTTAGTATATTTTTCTACATACTAACCTTTAAATTGTTTTACTTCATAATAAAGTCGTGAGTAATTTTATACTCTTTAGGTGGTTGAACATTAAGCAGATATTTTACAAAATGGTCCCATCTTTTTCTTATGGCATAATCACTGTGAGCGCTCAAATTGTGAAATTCGTTTGGTACAATCAACATTTCAAAGTCTTTATTATGCTTTATTAATTGGTCAATTACTCTCATTGAATTGGAAATATGCACATTATCGTCCAAATCTCCATGAGCAATCAGTAATTTTCCTTGCAAATTTTCAACTAATTTAGCATTATCTTGTTCATCATAGACTGATTTTTCATATTCACCATTGTATCTTTCAACCCAGCAAGCATTATAGAGCCTTTCATCATGGTTGCCTGAAAAAGATGCTCCGACTTTATAAAAATCAGGGTATAAACACATAGCCCTCAATGTTGCATATCCACCGCCAGATGCTCCCCAAATACCAACTTTTTCGATGTCGAGATATTTATATTTTTCTGCTAATTTTTTAGTGCAATATAAATGTTCATCTAATCCAGCACAACCTTGCAAATTTTTATAAGCAATATCGTGAAAATCTTTTCCCCTATTAGTTGTTCCCGGCCCGTCTAATACAATTCCTACAAAACCCAGTTGTGCAAATGATTCAAGACCTCCACAAATTCCTTTGCCCTCATTGCACCACTCAAAGCTTTTTGGAACATTAGTGCATTGAACCCCACCATAAATATAATCAATAATTGGATATTTTTTGTTTTCATCAAAATCAGCTGGTTTTATTATAATTCCGTATAAGTCAGTTTCCCCATCAGATGCTTTGATAGAAAATCTTTCTGGAAAAATAAACCCGTTTTGCAAAAGCTGTGTTATATCAGCTTTTTCGATTTCTGTTATAAACTCGCCATTCTTATCTCTTAAATTTGTAACAGGTGGCAAGTCAACTCTTGAGTATGTATCAACAAAAAATGAATATTCCGGCGATATCGTAATACTGTGGTCAGCATCTTCATTAACAAGCCTTTTAAAATTTGTTCCATCTAAATTTACACTACAAAAATATAGGAAATATGGATCGCTACTATCAGAAAAATCGTTAGCTGTGAAATAAAGAACTTTAGATTTTTCATCTACTGCTACAATATTTCTAACAATATAGTCGTTGCTTGTTAATGTAACATTATTTTCTTCGCTATTAAAATCATAATAATAAAATTTATCTCTGCCATCTTTGTCTGATTTCCAAATAGCAAAATCACAATTTTTGGAAACATATACACTGAAATTAAAATCTATTCCGCCATCAGTTTCTCCATAAGAATCCATATCAAAAAAAGTGCTGCTTTTTTCATCTACAATTGTTTTGCAGATATTTGTTTCTGTATTAATTATATTAAATTTAGCCTCATTAAAAAATCTATTTAGACGAACATAATAAATATTAATACTATCATCTAGCCATTTAACTTTTTTACTATGTTCATCAAAAGGAGCGCCAAAATTCAAATATAATGGCTCTGTATCAAGCATTGTAAGTGCATCTTTTTCGACATCATATACGCATAAATATGCTAATGGAATATTTTCATCATTAGGCAAATGATATTTATAAGCAAAATGTTTAGGTCGATGGTGTTCGTCATTGTCAACAACATTTTGAACGATGTGAAGTTCTTCAACATCTCTTTGATCCAGTTTATAAGTCAGAACTTTTTTAGAATCCTTTGACCATACTACGCAAGGTTTGATATTTTTATTTTCAACTATAGATTTGATTGTTGAATTATTACAACCGGAACTTGTTCCATAATCAAAATTTTCTATTCCATCGTTTGTAAGATTTTTAATGTCATTATTGCTCGTATTTCTCATAACTAAATTATGATTAGAGAAATAAACACAATATTTTCCATTAGGAGATAATACACCTTGAGTTTTATCATCAACTTTTTCATCATTACTATCTTCAATAGTTGTCCTTGTTTTATCGAGGCAATCAAACTTTATTTTTTCGGTTTTAACTTCATTTTCAGATTTATACTCCTTATCATAAATAAAGCTTTTATCATCAAGCCATTTTATTTTCGGGTAAGCATTTAAAATCATCTTTTTTGTTTCTAAAATTTTATTTGCATTGATATATTTTTCTAACATAAAAATAAATCCTCCAATTATTTTACACTTTATTATTGATTGCATACAATTTTTATACTAATAAATATAGAATTAACAGCAATAATTCAAATAATTCTTTATATTTTACTATATTTTATCATATTATTTTGCTTTTTACAATACATTTTCAATATTTATTTAATACAAAAAATAGTGTGATAAAATATCACACTATTTTTGTTGTTTAGTAATTAGTATTTAATAGTTGAATAATCATCTTCATCGGTGTTTTCAAAATATCCATCTTGTTGAATATCTTCTTGTCTGAGCTTAAATCTATCAACTATATCATTTAACATATGTGCTTGTCCATTAAGTTCTTCACTTGCTGCTGCACTTTGTTCTGCTGTTGCAGAGTTTGTCTGTACAACTGCTGAAACTTGTTCAATTCCCACTGTCACTTGTTTTATTGCATCAGCTTGTTCTGAAGAAGCTTGAGAAATGCGATTTACACTATCATTAACAATCTTTGTTTTTTCAACAATTTTATCAAAGGAAAGTGCTGTTTCATTTGCAACCACTGTCCCCTCTTCAACTGCACTAATTGCACCTTCGATTAATGATGTTGTATTTTTGGCAGCCTCAGCACTCTTTTGTGCAAGATTTCTGACTTCATCAGCTACAACAGCAAATCCCTTACCTGCGTCACCTGCACGTGCTGCCTCAACAGCTGCATTAAGTGCAAGTATGTTAGTCTGAAATGCAATGTTATCAATTGTCTTAATAATATTGCTAATTTGGTTTGCTTTACCTGAAATATCAGACATTGCTCCAAGCATTTTGTGCATTTTTTCTTTTCCGATATTCATTTCTTTTGATGCCTCAATAGAAATTTCATTTGCATTCTGTGCATTAGTAGCATTGTTCTTAATTTGCTCAGATATATCACTGATTGTTGCGTTTAATTCTTCAATCGAAGCAGCTTGTTCAGTTGCGCCCTGACTTAATGCTTGTGCACCGCTTGAAACTTGCTCACTTCCTGAGCTAACTTGTTCAGATGATTGGTTAATTTGTAATAATGTTGAATTTAGACTGGAATTAATTCTTCTTAAAGCGGTAATAACGTCACTGTATTTTCCAATATATTTATCTTCGCAGCGAGTTTTAATGTCAAAATTACCATCAGCCATCTCACCTGTTAAATGACTTAAATCATCAATAATTTCATTCAAGTTCGATGACATTTGATTGAAGCTATGTGCTAAAACTCCTATTTCATCTTTTGAATCGACATCAACTTGAACATCAAGTTTACCCATTTGTATGTCATTAGCAACAAGTACTAATTTATCAAGAGGCTTAAGCATTTTCTTAATTATGTATGATAAAATTAAAATTATTGTTACCAAAATCAATAGAGAAAGACTTATCATAATGATAGTTATTTTAGCTGTTGACTTTGATAAATCGCTTGTAACCAAAGAAGATTCTGTCCACCAAGTTTTTTCATCTATTTTTACAGGGCAATAAAATCTTGCAAGTTTAGTTACAGTTTCAACATCTTCTTCAACTTTTATCATTTTACATTTTATTGAGAAATCTTCACCAATTGCAAACTTTTCCATAATTTTTTCTGCATCTTCTGGGGAAGATAAATCTTTGATATTTGTCCAAGTATTTTCATTTTTACTGTCATAAATAATTGAACCTGCATCTGTTACAATGCTTGCAAACATAGATTTATATTTTTCATCTGTTGCCTTAATATTAGAGAAGTTAGTCATATCAACGTCTACCATGATTACACCTTTGAATTCGCCATTGTGAATGATAGGATATGACATAGTTATAACAATTGTATTTGATACTTCATCAAGAAGATATGGCTCACTTAAATGTAGTTTTTGAGATTCTTTTGGTTTGCTATAAAAATTGAAAGCTGAAAATTCTTCGTATTTTCCGTAGCTTTGTGCTGTTTGATTTGCAGCATCAGCATCGGATATGTATATAGAATAATCGTTAGTTTTGCCATCTACCTGTTTTGGTTCAAAGAATATACCCATACCAACAATATTTTTACTGTTCGATACAACGGACCACATTTCATTCAAAGCAAAATCTTCTATTTCATAGCTTTGGAGTGTCAATGACTGTCCATCAACGGCACTTTTGTATGTTGGTTTAACAGGTTTAACCTGAACTACCGGAGTTTCTTTCTTTTCTTCTGTATCAGTTGTTTTTTCGGTTTCTGTAGTGGAAACTTCATCAGTTTTTTCTTCTTTGGTTGAAGTTTCTTCAGTTTTGGCAACTTCTGTAGTAGCAGTTTCAGTTACAACAGTTTCGCTCCAATCCTTGCTGTATGATCTTTCCATATACTGTTGAATATTTAGAAGAGCAGTTTTTGATTCATCAAAAATCGCTTGTACTGCAAGTCCATTTTGCTTAGCAATTCCTAAAAATTCATCATTTATCGTTTTTGATATAACGTTATTAACAACCGTAACTGAAACTATTATGAGCAATGCTAGGCATAAAGACAGGAATGCCGATATAGTTACAGACATTTTAGTTGCTAATTTTGCATTTGCAAGAATTTTCTTTTTCATACTATTACCTCTTACTTATTATATTTATTTGTTACAATATCGTTTATTTCATCGAAATTCAATATTTTTAATAAATCTAAAATTAATGCAATTTTATTTTCTAGCTTTGCAACACCACTGACAAAATTATTTTCGTTTGATTTTACTTTTGGTGGAAGAGAAATATTTTCTTGAGAAATATTTCTAACCTCATCTACTTCATCAACTATCAATCCAACAAACTTTTCTTCTATATTAGCAACAATAATACAAGTACGTTCATTATAGCTAATTTCTTCTCTGTTTAAACGCAACCTCATATCCATAACAGGAATGATGTTACCACGTAGATTTATAATTCCCTTCATATATTTAGGAAATTCAGGTATCGGAGTGATTTCTTGCATTCCAACAATCTGCATAATTTGAGCAATTGATACACCAAATAGCTGATTATCAGTTAAAAAGGTTAGATATTTGTCTTCAATTTCTAAATTTCTAACTTGATCTGATAGTTGCGAAATCATTTTTTCCATAATAATTCTCCTTACAGATTTTAATTGGTAAGATAATTAAAATCGTTTAAGTATTTTAAATAAAACAAAAAAATACTTAATACATTACCATATGACATAATGTTACCATATAATTCTGGAAAATTCAATTTAATTCTTCACTTTGTAGTAATTTTTGTAATAATTATACATTAGTACGTGAATTATATGTCTTTTTTGTAATTATTATGTAATATTATACATTGTATTCATCAAAATAAATTTAGCCTATCCTCTTAAATCAGCAATTATTCTATTTTCATTGAGCAAAACATTAATTCCATCTTCAATTGATTTTACAACTATATCGCTATTTATAATTGCTTTTGACGAAGCACCCTCATCACCAATTACACAAATTGAAATATTGCACTCCTTGAACATTTCCACATCGTTGTTTCCATTTCCAAAGCATACAGTGTTTTCACCGCCTAAGTTATGTGCTAAATTTCTTTTTTCAGTTAATGCAGATTGATTTTTAAATATATAAACCCTAACAGGCAAATTCTTACATTCATTAGCTGTTGTTCCGTTTGTATCCGCCGTTGCAATATATATTTCGCATTTTCGAGCTAGTTTTATGATTAACTCTTTGACGTTTTCCTTTATCTTCCCGTCAACACCAATAGTTCCATTGAAATCAAATATAGCTTTTTCAATATTTATTATTTTGTAATATGGTATATCTAATTTTATCAAATCATTACCCTCTTATTTATATTGCGAAGGACGACATCAATTAAATTGATATCGTCCTTCGTTTTTATGAATTATGCTCTAATAAATTCAGAGAATGCTCTGTATGTTTCGTAAACGTCAAGTTTAGCAACAACTTCCACAGGTGCATGCATTGAAAGAACCGGAACTCCTAAGTCAACTGTGTCAACTCCAAGTTCACCGATATATCTAGCAACTGTTCCGCCGCCGCCTTGATCAACTTTACCAAGTTCGCCTGTTTGCCAAACAATGTTTTTATCATCAAGATATTTTCTGATAAATTGCATATATTCAGCTGTTGCTTCGTTTGTGCCATTCTTTCCGCCTGAACCTGTATATTTAATCATAACAACACCTTTATTTAAGAAAGATGTATTGTTAATTTCAGATACTTCTGGGAATGTTGGGTCAAATGCAGCACTAACGTCAGCAGATAGACATTTTGATTTAGAGAAAACTGTTCTGCTTTCAATTCCATAAGGCTTAGCCAAATCAGCAACAAAGTAATCCAAATATGCAGCTTGCATACCTGTTGGACCTGTTGAACCAATTTCTTCTCTGTCAGCAAGAATGTTAATCCAAGTTTCAGTAGGCTTATCGTTTTCAATACTAGCCATAATTGAAGTGTATGCACAAACTCTATCGTCGTGTCCATAAGCTGCAATCATACTTCTGTCAAAGCCTAAATCTCTTGCATTGCTTGCAGGAACTAGGTGCAAATCAGCAGACAAGAAGTCAGCTTCAATCATACCATATTTTTGGTTCAAAATATTAAGTATGTTTAGCTTGATTTTATTGCTTGCTTTATCATCATTAAATGGACGGCTTCCAACTAAAACGTTTAGCTCTTCGCCTGTAATTCCGTCCTTCAATTTTCTTTCGTTTTGGTCTTTGGAAAGATGTGGTAGCAAATCTGTTATATAGAAAATTGGTTCATCATCTTTGTCGCCAATTGCAACAGTGATTTTTGTTCCGTCTTTCTTAACTATAACGCCATGAAGTGACAATGGCAAAGTTACCCATTGATACTTTCTGATACCGCCGTAATAATGTGTCTTCAACAATGTTAATTCATTGTTTTCATACAGTGGGTTTGGCTTTAGGTCAATACAAGGTGAGTCAATATGGCTTGCCAAGATTCTTGCACCTTCAGTCAATGGCTTAGTTCCAACAACGGCAAAAACCAAAGCTTTTCCACGATTGTTCATATAAACCTTATCACCTGCAACGTATTTTGTTCCTGGAACAAATTCAACATAACCATGTTCTTTAAGCATAGAAATTGTTGTTGAAACTGCTTCACGTTCAGTTTTAGCATTATCTAAAAACTTTTTGTAACCTTCGCAGAATTCATCAGCCTTAGCTATTTCTTTCTCCGAAAGGATTTCACTTGCGTGTTTACGGTTTAGGCAAAGTTCATCTGCCAAAAGTTGTCCTTTTGTTTTAGTCTCCATAGATAGAGCCCTCCTTGCAAAATATATAGTAATTTCTTGAAAATCAAGAATTGCTTACTTAATGTTGTATAAATCCTGATACTTGAGCATAATTTTGTTTATCTTTTCAACATAAGCTTTTGTATCATCAAAGGGAATATTGACAACTACTCTTCCTTTGCTTGTATCTTGAGAATATTCGTCATTATCCAGCCATTTTATAAGATTGCCCCTGCCTGCATTGTATGCACATAAGGCATTGTCAACTGTTCCAAATTCGTCAATATGATGCTTTAATAAAAACGCACCATAGTCAACCGCAATCTCAGGTTTTTTAACATCATCAAACGTTA
Organism: Oscillospiraceae bacterium; assembly: GCA_036635475.1. Classification (GTDB taxonomy): domain Bacteria; phylum Bacillota; class Clostridia; order Oscillospirales; family Ruminococcaceae; genus JAHHUA01. Next base: position 27,399 of record JAVWQH010000016.1, read on the forward strand.
AATCGGAATTATCGTTTTTTCGCCATTTTATCCAATCAAAAGTTTGCTCAGTTATTTGTGTTAAACCTACTGCACCCATATTAGAAACAGCATCTGGTTTAAAACTGCTTTCAGTATAAATAAGTGCAAATAAAAGTGACGGTTGCAAATCATATTTTTTTGCAGAATCCAAAACAATCTCTTTGCATTCCATTGGGTATGCGTCATCATATAAATTCTTTTCTTGTCGATTTATACCTAAAACGCATATTAATACAATAACAACTATTGCGACAACTGTCAACACTTTTTTCATAAACTTTTCTCAACCATTTCTAAAACTTTGAAAGTATTGAATTTTAATTCATCAATATCTTTGTTATTTATTATAACATAATTTGAGCGACTTGTGTAAAATTCTTCAACATTTTGCGAAACAATTCGCTGTCTGGCTTGTTTATCGCTAATTCTATCTCTTAAAATTATTCGATTAAGCCTGTCCTTTTCGGGTGCTGTTATAGATAAAATACCGCTGCAAAGCTTGTCACAGCCACTTTCAAAAAGTGTTGGTGCATCAATTATAATCAGCGGAACTGCTTTCCTTGCTTGTTCAATCAAAAGCTCTTTGATTTTTTCTCTTATGTATGGAAATGTTATTATGTTTAATCTTCTTAACTTAGATTTATCAGAAAAAACAATATCTGCCAATTTTTCTCGATTAAGAGAGCCATTGTCATTCAAAATGCTGACACTAAATTCAATTGCTAAATCTGCAAGACACTGTTTGCTATCATTTATAACTTCTTTAGCAACAGTATCGGCATCAATTACAGGTAAATTTCGCTGTGCCAAAATTTCTCTCACTGTCGATTTTCCCGCACCTGTCTGACCTGTAAGACCTAAAACATATGTGGACATCTTGTCTATTCCTCCAAATCTATTATTTCAAAAGCCGCTGCTCTGATAAGTCTGTTATATACAGCCAATCCTACACCGTCTTGTAAAGGAAGACGTGCATAGACAATTCTAGCATTTTTTTCGTCTAATTCACGAAGTTTGAAAAACAAATTATGTGCTTGCTCCAACGAGCTTTTTTCATCGCCATATTCAAGGGAATTTACAGCCAATCTTGAACTTTCCCCTGTGAATACCAAACCATAAATACCATCTTCATTTAAGTTTTCTATGAAATTTTTGTATTTTTCAAAACTGCCTTTAACTATAAAAACTTTTGCGTTTGGTGAATAATGCTTATATTTCATTCCGGGTGAAAGTACTTTCTCGTCATTTTCGAGTTTGTCAGTCACCGCTTGAGCTATATCAAGTTTTCCGATAACATCTCTGATTTGTTCAGGGGTTATTGCACCCGGTCTTAACAAAACAGGAACATCTCCCAACAAACTTACAACAGTTGATTCCACTCCAAAGTCGCAGTCCCCCCCATCAATAATTGCGTCAGCCTTGCCTTTCATATCTTCAACGCAATGGCTAAAGGAAGTCGGGCTTGGTTTACCGGAAATATTAGCTGAGGGTGCTGCGAGAGGAGTTCTTGCTGCCTCAATAATTTTTCTTGCTATTGGGTGAGATGGCATTCTAATTGCAACACTATTAAGCCCACCAGATGTAACTTGTGGAACAATATCTTTTTTTGGCAGTATCATCGTAAAAGGACCTGGCCAAAATTTCGAGGCTAGTTTTATTGCTGTTTCCGGCACAACACTAGCTATTTCATATATCATTTCAAAATTGCTTATGTGCATAATCAGCGGATTGTCCTGTGGGCGTCCTTTTGCTTTGAATATTTTTTCAACTGCTTGAGAATTAAGCCCATCTGCTGCCAAACCATAAACCGTTTCAGTTGGAATAACAGCTAATCCACCCTCCTGCAAAATTTTTGCGATTTCATTTATTGTGTTTTCATTTTTGGCTTCATCTAGTGTGTATAACCTTGTGTTAATCAATATTGCATCTCCATTTTAAAACGTTATTAAACTATTTTTGGTCGCTGCTCTTTAGTTTTTCTGCTTGGTCAAATGTGTTAAGTGCATCAAATAATTCGTTAAGTGAGCCATTCATAACTTGCTCAAGCTTATAAAGAGTTAGACCTATTCTATGGTCAGTAATTCTTCCTTGAGGATAGTTATAAGTTCTTATTCTCTCGGAACGGTCACCTGTTCCAACTTGCAATTTTCTTTCAGTTGCAATAAGGTCATTTTGTTCTTGTTGCTTTTTCTCGAAAATTCTTGAACGCAGAATTTTCATAGCTTTATCTTTATTTTTATACTGGCTTCGTTCATCTTGACATTCAACTACTGTTCCTGTTGGAAGATGAGTAATTCTGATTGCAGATTCAGTTTTATTAACGTGCTGTCCACCAGCTCCGCCTGCACGATATGTGTCTATTTGCAAGTCACCTGGGTTAATTTCAACCTCAACGTCCTCCATTTCAGGCAAAACAGCAACAGTTACTGTTGATGTATGGATTCTGCCTTGAGTTTCTGTTTCAGGAACTCTTTGAACACGATGAACTCCACTTTCAAATTTAAGCTTTGAGTATGCTCCATCGCCCTCAATTGAAAAGCTGATTTCTTTAAATCCGCCAACTTCAGTTGGGTTTGAGTTCAATATTTCAGACTTCCAACCCACTGTTTCAGCATACATTGTGTACATTCTATAAAGTGAATTTGCAAATAAAGATGCCTCATCTCCACCTGCACCACCACGAATTTCCACGATAACGTTTTTATCGTCATTATCATCTTTAGGTAAAAGCAGAATTTTTAAATCGTTAGAATATTTTTCAATCAATTCTTGACTTTCTTTATATTCTTCATCAACCATTTCTTTAAAATCTTTATCAAGTCCACCCTCATCAAGCATTGCCTTAGCCTCTTCCATTGATTTTTTAGCCTTAGCATACTCTCTGAATTTCTCTACAATTGGGGTTAGATTTTTGAACTCTTTCATTAGAGATTTATATCTATCTGTGTCACTTACCACATTGGGTTTCATTAGACTTTCATTTATTTCTTCATATCTTGCTTCTACTTCTTTTAGTTTATCAAACATATTTTTCCTCCAAAATTGATTTTATATTATAGTACCAACACATTATCTATTTAAAATAGCTAGCCGTCTTTTCTTATTATTGATTTAATATTTTTTTCGATTTTACTTCTCGGAACCATTAATTCTCGAGAACAATTCGTGCATCTTATTCTGAAGTCCATGCCTGAACGAAGAACCAAAAATTTATTTTCTCCGCAAGGGTGATTTTTCTTCATTATTAATATGTCACCAACACGTACGTCCAATTCAAGCATCTCCTCTCAAATATATTGAAACACATAATCTACACTTCATTATACCAGAAATGACCTACATTTATCAACAGATATTTTATATAATATTTTAATTTCTTATTTTTTAAGTTTTATATGCTTTTAAGGTATTAAGAATAAAAAATTTTAATATATATTAAACAGTAACAAATAAAAACACAAAGGAAATTTTATCCTTGCACAAAAAAAGGAGGCAATTAAAATGACAAAGTTTAAGCCGGAGGGTTCATTAATTGATACTTTGGAAAATAAACAATATTTTAAAAGTATGACAACCCTTATTGACGCATTTCAAAAAGAACTAATTCTTGAAGCAAAAGCTATCGTTTGTGACAGCAATCATAATTTAATAGTTGATTTGGGCTGTACAAAAGGTGTTATTCCAAGAATTGAGGGTGCAATCGGTATTGAAGACGGTTCAGCAAGAGATATTGCTCTGATTTCAAAAGTCAACAAGCCTGTTTGTTTTGTTATAACAGCTTTTGAAAAAGACAATGATGGCAAAATGTACCCTATGCTTTCTCGCCGACTTGCTCAAGAAAAATGTATTCAAGAGTATATTTCAAAACTTTCATTAGGCGATATTATTGACGCAAAAATCACTCATCTTGAACCCTTCGGTGCGTTTGTTGATATTGGCTTTGGTATTCCCTCTTTAATACCTATTGATGCTATTTCAGTTTCAAGAATTTCTCACCCCAGTGACCGTTTCGCTGTTGGCGATATGATAAAAGCTGTGGTTAAATCTCGTGAAACCGATAGCAGAATTTCTTTAACTCACAAAGAACTTCTTGGTAGTTGGGAGGAAAATGCAAGCCTTTTTTCTGCTGGAGAAACTGTTGCGGGAATTATAAGGTCTGTTGAAAGTTACGGAATATTTGTTGAGCTAACGCCAAACCTTGCCGGACTTGCCGAACCTAAGGAAAATGCTTATCCCGGTCAGCAAGCAAGCGTTTACATAAAAAATCTTATTCCCGATAAAATGAAGGTTAAATTGATAATTGTTGATTCTTTCGCAGCAGATTACACACCTAATAATTATCCTTATTTTTTTGATGGTGACCATATGGATTATTGGCGTTATTCTCCCAATTATTGCGAAAAAGTTATGGAAACAATATTCAATTCATAATATAAAATCAAGGCAGTTGCAACAATATAGCAACTGCCTTGATTTGTAGTGTTTTGAATTAACAACTTACATCATTTAGTCAATTTTATCGCTTATCCAACATTCTTTTTAATGCAATTGCCAATTGGTCAGGGCAAGATGTGGCTTTGCTTCCACATTTTACATCTTTAAATTTATCAATGACATCTTCAGCTTTCATACCAACAACCAGTTGACTTATTCCCAGAAGATTGCCTTGACAGCCTCCTAAGAAATGAACTTTGGTGATAACTGCGTTTTCATCAATTTCAATATTAATTTCTTTTGAGCATGTTCCGATTGTAGTATAATTTAACTGCATATGATTTTTCTCCTTGATTGCAAAGTTTTTTGTTTTGATTAATTCTAAAAGTTTATTCAAGTTATTTTCATCAGTTGTATAACTTCCAATTGGTTCAGGTTCTGATGAATAAAAGCCATGAAAATCTGTTCCACCGGTTAGAATTAAATTGTATTTTTTTGCAAGTTGCTCCAACTGTGCTTTTTCTTCGTCTTTACCTCTTGCAGATGGGTGGTTAATTTCAATTCCATCAATCATTTTATTTTCAGCTAACCGCTCTATTATATCAAAAGAGTTAAATTCAATTGGGTGAGCAACAACTGCAACACCTCCTGAATTTTTAATGATTTTCACCACTTTTTCAACGTCAGGATATTCAATATGCACATAGCACTTGCCTGTTTTGCAATTAAATAATTCTTTGGATATGTCCCCATACATTTCAGATGTGTAACCCATATCCAATATCGAATTCATAATATGCTGCTTATAGATAATACCCGATTGTGAGCAATATTTATTAATTTGTTCTTTTGAAACAGGATAATATTTTTTCACTAACTCAATCATTTTAAGTCCTGATTCATTTCTTCTTTTCAAAGTTTCATCACAAATTTTATTAATCTCTTTTTTAAGTACAGGTGCGTAGCATAATATATGAACAGGTCTGTTTCGTTCATAATCAAAGCAAGAAATTTCATTTGCCATTATTATTTCAAGTCCAACTCTCTTCCCTGCTTCACTAGCTCTTTCAACGCCCAAAAAGCTATCGTGGTCAGTTATAGCAAGGTAGCTTAGACCTTTTTCTTTAGCGAAATTAACAATATCTTCTACGTCCATTGAACCATCAGATGCTCTTGAGTGGCAATGTAAATCGCCTGTCATTCTATCATTTCCTCCTCATTATATCTATATCATACCAGTTTCTTTCATAGAACTAAAATCATCTTTGCTTACTATAATATGATCAATAAGTTCAAGAGATACTGCATCGAGTTTATCTTTTAGCGATTTCGTTGTTCGCACATCTTGTGTGGACGGCAGAGCTAAACCTTTTGGGTGATTATGGGATATAATTATCCCTGCTGCACCCACTCGAAGTGCAATTTCAACAATTTTTCTCACAGTAATATTTGTTGCTGATACAATACCTTCCTCGATAATATCACAATATAACAACCGTTTTTGGTTATCTAAACAAACTAAATACACCACCTCATTTGTTCTTCCGATATACTTTGGTATGAGATAGTTTGCGGCTTTTTCCGCACTATTAATAACTTTTACCGCTTTTTGTTTATCATTATTATAATATCTGAAAAGTTGAGGCATCATCGTAATGAGAGTTGCTGTTGACTCACCAACTCCATCAACCTTTATTAGTTCTTCGTACTTAGCCTCGAAAACTGCTGAAACTGAACCAAATTTATCTAATAATGAGTGGGCGATTGGTTTTGTATCTTTTTGAGCATATGAATAGAATAATAACAATTCCAGCACATTATAAGGCTCGAAATTTTCAAGTCCTTCAAGTAAAAACCGCTTTTTCAGTCTTTTTCTATGTCCTTCTTTTTTGTCATCTGCCATTTTGCTAAGCCCTTTCAAATAAACCACATTTAACTATTTTATAGAATTTTATAAATTTTTAATCAAAATCTTCAGGTTTTGCCTCTTTTGCTATCTTAAACATTTTAGGATTAACGTGGCAATAACCTGTTGGATTTTTGTCGAGATAATCTTGATGTTCTTTTGTTGCCTCAACAAAAATCGTCAATGGTTCAACTTCAATTGTAATAGGTGAAGTATATTTAAGGCTTAATTTTTCAATTTCTTTTTCTATTATAACTCTATCCTCTGTATTTGTGTAATAAACTCCGGTTCTATATTGATCGCCAACATCTTCGCCTTGTTTATTAACACTTGTTGGGTCAATAGTGAGAAAATATAGCTTTAAAATAAAGGATAATGGTGCAACATCTGCATCATAGATTACCTTTACTGTTTCCGCAAAACCTGTGTCTTTTTTGCAAACATCTTCATAAGTTGGGTCATCGGTTTTGCCATTAGCAAATCCAACTTTTGTTGAAATTATGCCGTTAATTTGTTTAAGAAAATGCTCTGTTCCCCAGTAACAGCCACCGGCAATATATATTTCAGAATAATTATTCATAAACTCAATCTCCTTAACAATTATACCTTTATTATGAATTATTTTATCGGCTAAGTCAAGACTGCTGATAATAATTCAATAATAATTTTACAAAATATATTATTTGTAATAAAATACAGTTTACATTTTTCTCTATAAGGTTGCAATAAATTAAATAAACAAGTATAATATTTTTGCACTTGATGGCATATGAATGTCATTAAAATTACTTTGGAATGGTGAAAAAATGAAAATAAGCGGTTGTATTTTTGATTTAGACGGCACTTTGTTAAATTCAATGCCACTATGGGACAAGGTTGGATTCGATTTCCTTGTAAAATGGGATAGACAACCCAAAGATGACTTTAATAAGCGATTACGCTCAATGAGTATGCCACAAACTGCTCATTATTTTATAGATGAATATAATATTTCTCAGACTCCTGAGGAAGTCAAAAAAGGTATAAACGACATTATGGAAATTAAATACAAAACTATTGCATACCCAAAAGATTTTGTAATTGACTTCCTTGACAAAATGGCAGAAAAAAACGTTAAAATGTGTATAGCCTCTGCAACAGATAAATATTTAATCGAATATGCCCTTAAAGCTAATAATATGATGCACTATTTCAGCGAAATATTTTCTTGTACAGATTTAGGCTTTGGAAAAAACTACCCGAATATCTACAATGCTGCAATTGAACATCTGGGTACAGAAAAATCTTCTACTTTTGTTTTTGAAGATGCCTTATATGCAATCAAAACTGCTAAAGCTGCTGATTTTAATGTTGTCGGAATTTACGATGAATATTCAAATGACGAGGTAGATGAAATTAAATCAATATCAGATATTTTTGTTAATTCTTTTGCTGAATTAAATAAATATTTTGATTAACTCTCTTTTAAATTGATAGGAGTACAAATTTAATGAAACAATATATAATTGAGCAAAACGATGCAAATCAAAGAATGGATAAATTTGTTACAAAAGCAGTTCCGCTTCTCCCTCAAAGTTTATTGTACAAATATATTCGAACAAAACGCATTAAAGTAAACGGGAAAAAATGTGAAATATCCACCAAACTTCAAGTTGGTGATAATGTTGAATTATATATTAATGATGAATTTTTTGCTCCGCAAGATGACAAATTTGAATTTAAACTTGCACCATCAACCATTGATATAATATTTGAAGATGAAAACATTATGCTCATCAATAAACCTGTGGGGGTTGTTGTTCACGAAGACAATGACCATTCAATCGACACAGCTATCAACAGAGTTTTGCATTATCTTTACATAAATAAAAGCTATAATCCAGATGATGAAAACAGTTTTATCCCCTCACTATGCAACAGAATTGACCGCAATACCTCAGGCATAGTTATTGTGGCAAAAAATGCTGATTCTCTCCGAGAAATGAATGAAATTATCAAAAATAGGGAAATTGAAAAAAAATACCTTTGTATTGTTCATGGAACTCCACGTAAAAAGTCTGAAACTCTCAAAGACTTTTGGGAAAAAGACCAACAGGACAATATTGTAACAGTGAGAAAACAGCCAACCCCTAACACTAAAACTATTATTACAAAATATACTGTTTTAAAGACAATCGGAGATTTTTCTTTAGTTGAGGTTGAACTTGTAACAGGGCGCACTCACCAAATTCGTGCTCATATGGCTTCAATTGGCAATCCTTTATTGGGTGACACTAAATATGGAATTAACCGCAATAATAAGGGTACAGGATATAAATTTCAAGCTCTTTGTGCATATAAGTTGACATTTAAAATTGAAAATGAACTATCTTATTTGAGATACTTAAATGGCAAAACATTTCAAATCAAAGATATTGACTTTGTTAAAGAGTTTAACGATGGAAAAATTTATCTGCACTAATTATCACAAAACACCGATTATGATATAACATAATCGGTGTTTTTCTTTATTTGCCTGTTTGAGGATTGTATTTTTTCATAGCCTCACTGTCTTGCTTCGTGTCCGTTAAAACATATGCCGAACCTCTTATCATTGGGATTTCAACAAATCTTCCGGAATCAGTTTTTAATTTATCATCTGCTATTTCCAATTGGTCAAGCCCGGAATTATAATAGTAAAAATAATATCCTTTTGTGGGTGAAGAACGATTGGCTCTGTACATAAATGTCGCTTTAAATGGCAGTTCGCCCTCGTGAGCAAAGTCCAAATATTGTGGCTTTGCTTTTTCAGTTAGCAAGGTTGCCATATCTTTTTTGTAAATTGGGTTGGTTGTAACACGCAAATTCATATCTTGAACTATTTCTCCATCAGGTATATTACGATAATCAATTTCCCATTTATATGATGTATGCTCAAAAGTAACGATTTTTTCATTGTCACGTATATATTCAATAATTTCAGCAGGTAAAATAAATTCTGTGCCAAGCTTTATCGTCATCTTTTTGCTATCTTCTAAATCAATTTGTCGTTTGATTTTTTTTGTGTCCATAACTTTTTCAAATGCTCTTATGTCATATTCAGGGTCAGATTTTGGGTGGTATGTATCTTTTTCTGGATCCTCAACATATGGTCTTACCATAACTCTGGAAACTGCTTTATATCCATTATCTTCAGTTGTAACTGTTATTGCAGCAATTCCTTCTCCAACTCCCCAAACATTTCCATATTCATCGACTTCAGCAATTTCGGGTTCACTTGTTTCCCAGAAAAGCACTTTATTATCCGCTGTATATGGCTGTACCGAGGCATTCAAACGAACTACATCATTAATTCTGATATTGTAGGTTTCCCTTTCAAGTGAAACTCCTGTTACCTCAACTTCGCCTGTTGGCGCTTCACCATCTTTTGTTACATAGAGAGTTACTGTTACAGATTTCTCGCTGTCATCGGCACAATATGCTGTTACTCTTGTTTTTCCAAGAGCCTCACCCACAAGTTCCCCATCAGCATTTACTGTGGCAATTTCCATATCTCTAACTCGATAACGCAATCTTTTTTCAGTAGCATTTTCCGGCATAACCTTAAAAACTGCACTTAAATCAATTGATTTATATAGTTCAACAATAATGGGTTCATTAGGTTTTGTTAATACAACCTCTGCAACATCAATAATCTCTTGTGGACCTTTTGTTGCAGTAACTGTAAAGGTTTTTACCCCTGGATAATTTGCTGATGAAATTACTATTGTAGCTTTTCCAGGTTTTAATGCTTTTAAAGTATGTGTTTTTGCATCAATACTAAATATATCGGCTGGTTCAATTGCATAATTAATATTTTGTTCTGCATAATCAGGAATAATTTTTGTATTTAAAGAATGTGTTTTTCCAACTTGCATAGTTGATGGTGGTGCATTAAAAGTTATTGAACTGCCACTCATTTGAGAAACAAAAACAGTTACTTCTTTTTTTGCATCGGAAAAAGGCTCTGTCGCAGTTATAGTTGACTCACCGATTTTTTTGGCGGTTATTTTTCCGTTTGCATCAACCGTTGCAACATCTGTACTGCTTGAAGTCCAATTAACCTTCATATTATTAGGCAAAACCATTGCATTAATTGTTTGGTTTTCTCCAACTTTAAGATATATATTTTTATCCGGATTAAATACTATTGTTGTTGATTTTATAGGGTCAGCTCTATCTAAAAAAGCATCTCTCACACTTGCAATGTCACAAGTCGGCGTTAAAGCGTCTGAGCTTATAAGCATATTTGGAATTGTACCGCCAACGCTTTTCTCGTCTGTCCAATCACCTGACATAATACAAATAAGTGTCAACTCGTTTGCTATTCTTCCTGCACTATTTTGATATGTAGATATTTTACCATCACCATTAATATCATCTACTGAAGATGATATTATTCCGCTGGCTTTAAGTTTTGCAATTACATCACTAATTATCTGGGTATTATCCAAAACTGTTGGTTTGTTGCCGCTTAGTGTAACGGTAACTGCTCCTGAATCAACCCTCTTTTTTATTCCATAACTAGGGTGAGCCGCCTTTAGTTCAGTTGCAAGAGAATTAGCTGCTCCGAATATTCTATCATTAATTTGTGATTTACCATCATCAGAAACCACGACATCACTATATTGAATAATAACAGGCAAAACATTATCTTCTGTATAATCAACTGCTTGAGATTTGATTATATTTAGGTTTGTCAGGGACAATGTGGCAGCCATTAGAAATGATACAATTTTATTTAATCTCATATTTAACCTCCTAATTTAGAAGTTGATAATTTCACTTCATAGATTATATCATATAATCCTGAATATTTCACTACTATTTTTAAAATTATAACATTATAACAATTTACAATTGCTTTTTTTATATACTAAAACAAAAATTAGCTGTATAATACAAAAATACTATTTTATTTTAACAAATATATTATTTTCTACATTTTTTAAAAATTTAATAGCAAAAAGCCTATACAATATGGTATAATATATCTAGTATACTTTAATACATCAATAAAATGTTAATTTTCGGAGGTGGAGCATATGGATAAACAGCAAAAAAAAGACCTTGAAATTTTTGCTACTAATATCCGCATTGAAACAATCAAAGCTTTAGGCTATTTAGGTTTTGGACATGTTGGCGGTGCATTTTCTGTAGCTGACTTAATTGCTGTACTTTATGGTGGGGTTATGAAAATCGACCCTAAAAATCCTAAATGGGAAGACAGAGATTACCTTGTTTGTTCTAAAGGACACGCAGGTCCTGTCATTTACACAACCCTTGCTATGAAAGGCTTTTTCCCAATGGAGGAACTTTTGACAATTAATAAGCCAAAAACACATCTTCCAAGCCATTGTGACAGAAACCTAACAACCGGCATTGATATGACAACAGGCTCTCTTGGACAAGGTTCATCCCTTGCTGTTGGTATTGCTTGCGGAAACAAACTCGACAAGAAAGATAACTACACCTACCTAATTATGGGTGATGGCGAAATCCAAGAAGGTCAAGTGTGGGAAGCTGCCTCTTTTGCGGCACATAGAAAACTTGATAATCTTATCACTTTCGTTGATTGGAATAAAAAACAACTTGATGGATACATTACAGAAATAAACGATTTTACTAATATTGCTGAACGTTTTGAGGCATTTGGCTGGAATGCAGTAACTGTAAACGGACACGATGTTGAAGCAATATGGAATGCTATTGATGAATGTAAAAAAGTTAAGGGCAAACCTAGCTGTATCGTTCTCGACACCGTTAAGGCTCATGGCTGTAGCTTTGCCGAAAACGCAACAAGCAATCATCATATAACAATCAGTGAACAACAACTTACCGAGGCTTTGGCTGCTTTGGAAGAACATATGGCAAAGGTGGTGGCTGAATAATGGCAGTAAAACCTGTTGAAAAAATGGTTAAAGAAGAAAAAGAAATGCGTAAGGTTTTGTGTGCAACTCTTTCAGATTTAGCTAGAACTAACAAAAATATTGTTTACCTTGATGCTGACCTAACAAGTGCAGGCGGTATGGGAGCATTTACAAAGGAATTTCCTGACCAAACATTTAATGTCGGAATTGCTGAGGCTAATATGATTGGTGTTGCATGTGGACTTTCTGCAACAGGCAAAATTCCTTTTGCTCACTCTTTTGGAACATTCGCTTCAAGACGTTGCTATGACCAGATTTTCCTTTCTGGCGGTTATGCAAAGTCAAACCTCAAAGTAATTGGCTCTGACCCAGGAGTAACTGCGGCTTTTAACGGCGGAACTCATATGCCTTTTGAAGATGTTGGAATTATGAGAAATATTCCTACTGCAACCGTTATTGAACCAACAGACTCAGTTATGCTGCAAAATCTTATTCCTCAAATTGCCGCTCATTTCGGAGTTGACTATATAAGATTAAAGAGAAAAAATGCTGTTGCTATTTATGAAGAAGGAACACAATTCACTATTGGTAAGGCTGTTAAGCTTGCTGAGGGCAATGATGTTACAATTATTGCAAGTGGAATTATGGTTGAGCTTGCTTGCAAGGCTGCTGCTGAACTTAAAAATAACAGCATTAACGCTAGAGTTCTAGATATGTTCACCATTAAACCAATTGATTCTGAGGCTATAATTTCTGCCGCAAACGAAACAGGCTGCGTTGTAACTTGTGAAAATCATAACGTTATCAATGGCTTATCCTCTGCAGTTGCAGATGTTGTTGTAAGGAATTGCCCTGTTCCAATGGAATTTGTTGGAATTGAAGATGAATTTGGTGAGGTTGGACCGGAAACTTATCTAAGAGAACGTTTCAAGCTAACCACTGAAAACATTATAGATAAAGTTAAAAAAGCAATTACAAGAAAATAATATTATATTAATAAAAATGTGGCAGAGCGTTTAAGCATGCCACATTTTTTACTTGTACTTTTGATTATAATATTTTTATTTTTAGCAATATTTATGTTTTCTACTGTTATAATTAAAATTTTAACCAATAATCCATTTATTATTAAACTTTATTAGCGAAATGTTAATAAATATATGATATAATAAATAAAATTACTTTCTTTAAAGGAGGAAAAATTTTGAAAAAAACAAAAATCCTAAAGCTACTCGTAAACGTTGGAATAGCAATTCTAGCTATAATCTATTTCTTTGTAGATGCAATTAATCTAAATCCTTTTTATTTTGAAGGTGCATTGTTTTGGTGTTTGCTGATTACAGCTTATATCGTTTCTTGGGCAGTATTCAAATTCGGCGAGCTAATGCCAAAATTAACGCAAAGTGAAAATGGACGCATATCTTTCACTTCAACTAAATCAATACCAAAACAAGTTAAAATTGTTTTGATTGTTCCTTGGGCTTTCCTTGGAATAATGGTTGTTTTATCATCAGCTTTAATAAATTGGGGAGCTTATCGTGACCAACTCGGCGAACTTGAAATAAAAACTTTTTCAAGCGATATGCAAGCCATGGATATAAATCAAATTCCAATTGTTGATGAAGCATTAGCAAAAAAACTTGCCGATAAAAAACTAGGTGAACGTCCATCTTTAGGTAGCCAAGTTTATCTAGGCGATCCAACAATTCAAATGGTTGATGGAAAATTAATCTGGGCTGTTCCATTGCACCATTCCGGATTTTTCAAATGGATAACTAATTTGAGCGGAACTCCCGGCTATATCAAAGTTTCCGCAACTAATCTAAATGATGTTGAATACATTGACGGATACAACATCAAATATCACCCAAACTCTTTCCTATTCCACGATTTACAACGTTATTTACGTGCAACTAAAGCTCCATTTATCGGTTTAACTGACTTTTCATTTGAACTTGATGATGCCGGTCAACCTTACTGGGTTGTTTCAACTTATAAAAATAAACGTGGATTTTCTCTGCCTGAATCAACAGGTGTTATTATTGTAAATGCGTCAACGGGTGAATCTATTCAATATGATAAAGCAAACGTTCCTGAATGGGTGGACAGAGTTCAACCGGAAAACTTTATTATTGAACAAATTTATAATAAAGGCGAATATGTCCATGGTATCTTCAATTTCTCTGATAAAGACAAGTACAAGCCATCAAGAGGTCATGCTATTGTTTATAATAATAAACGTTGCTACCTATTCACAGGTCTTACAAGTGTTGGACAAGACGAAAGTGCAATCGGATTTATGATGGTGGATATGGTAACAAAACAACCTATCCTTTATCAAATGAATGGTGCAACTGAATATTCATCACAAAAATCAGCTATGGGCAAGGTTCAGCATCTTGAATATGTTGCATCTGACCCGATTATCCTTAACATTAATGATATCCCAACTTATTTTATGACTCTTAAAGACAGAGAAGGTCTTGTTAAGCAATATGCCTTTGTTTCTGTCGAGAGCTATTCAAATGTTGGTGTTGGCGAAACTATTAAAACCGCTCTTCTTGATTACCAAAAGATTATGAAAAATGATGGTTTTAATACAAACGAATTTGCAAAGCCTGAAGATGAAAAGAAAATCACATCTAAAGTTTTGAGAATTGCCTCTGAATTTAATGGAAGTGAAACTGTTTATAAAATTTTACTTGAAGGTCACGAAGATAAAATTTTCATAGCAATTGCTGCATTAAGCGATGATTTAGCACTAACCAACAGCGGCGATATGTTGTCAATTTCATATTATGAAACAGGCAGTCCTATAATGAATGTTTCCGCTTTTGACAATCGTGAATTTACAAAATAAATAAAATTTTGAGCATAGCTAAAACGCATTAATTTGCGGTTAAGCTATGCTCAATTTGTTTTTTATATTACAATGAAACAAATGGAATTTCAATATTTTTCTCATTTAACATTTTTGAAAAAACTTCAATAAAAACTCCCATTTCGTTATTCAGAAAAGTTTGATTGATTGAAGATTTAGACGAAATAGTTGAGATTTCACCCTTCCAGTTGTCGCTGTCAAATGAAAAATTAACACCACAAGAGGGACTGCCATTTATCCCGATAACTGAAACTATATTGAACTCATCAGGATATTTTTTATATTCTAAAGCTTGCAGAACAAATGGCTTTAATAGTTCCTCACAACGTTCAATATAAAACGGATTATCAAATTGACTTCGTGCGTGTCCCCATCTGTTATGTCCATATATCAGAAATTCTGGGCAAGGAAGTTGAACTAGTTGTGCATTTTCATTATGGATTTTATTTAAAAATAACTGTCTTTTTTTCTCTTCAATTATATAATCCTCATTAGAATTATGTATTGTTTTTGATGCTACATTTAAAACACAATGTGCAACAAAATATATATCTGTCATTTTATATCTCCTTATCTTATTAAACTAAATTGATTATAACATATAATTTGTCTATGTTAAATATTAAAATTTAATATAGACATCATTAGATATTACTATTATGAATTGGACATATACTGCTTGTATTGTTATACTTACGATAGTAAAAAATATACTGGAGGAGAAAATATGAACATTAAAACAAAAAAAATAACATTTTGTGCCCTAGCGATTTCAATTAATGTTGTTTTGGGAATTCTAACAAGCTTTTGGAAACTGCCACTCTATCTTGACACAATCGGAACAATATTAACTGCTATTTATTTTGGTCCATGGCTTGGTGCAGCAGTTGGAGGTCTTACAAACGTCGTATCTAGCTTAATAATGGGAAATGTCAAAGCCATGCCATTTCTAATTGTAAGCGTTGCTATTGGAATTATCGTAGGTTTTATTGCTAAAAAAACACATTGGAACTTCACTACAGCTTTAATTACAGGGTTAATATTAAGTGTTGTTGCTCCATTAATAGGCACACCAATTGGAGTTTGGGTTTATGGCGGATTGACAGGAACTATTTCAGATGTACTTGTTCTTTGGCTTAAAAATAGTGGTACAAGCATTTTTGCTGCATCTTTTATTGCCAAAATTTTTAATAATTTTTGGGATAAAACAGGAACTTGTTTGCTTGTTTATTTCTTAATAAAATCTTTACCCAGTCAATACAAACCATTATCGTATTCTAAAAGCAATATTGCTTAATTATAATTTTTAAAACTATAATCAGTATTGATTTATTCTTCCTTTTCTTATAAATAGTAAAAAGTGTTGTGAGCTTAAATGCCCACAACACTTTTTGTTTATTATAGCGCCTGTTCAATCATTTGTATTAGCTTAGCTTTTGGCACAAGTCCAACGGATTTATTCAAAAGTATGCCATCTTTAAAAAGTATAACTGTCGGTATGCTCATTACTTCATATCTTGCTGCAATTTCTGTTTGTTCATCAACATTAACTTTACCAACAATAATTTTACCTTCATATTCCTTTGAAATATCATCAACAATTGGGCCTAACATTCTGCAAGGTCCACACCATTCTGCCCAAAAATCCACAAGGACTATTCCCTTTCCATTTTCAACTTCATCTTTGAATTTTTCATTTGTAAAACTAATAGCCATATTTTTTTCCTCCTTTATTTTCTTAATCTTATTATACTCAAAAAATATAATATTAACAAAATATATTAATCGTGTTTTATAGCTTCTAATGCTGAAATTTTAACAGCTCTGTTTGCAGGGTAAAATCCAGATGCGAGTCCTATAAATGTTGCGAAAATTAGAGCAAAGGCAACAAGCCAAAGTGGTATTATTGAAACTTTTCCTCCGCCACCGCCGCCGCCCATCATTCCCATATCGCCCATACTCATACTTAATCCAAAATAGTTCATAGCGGCTGAAATTATATAGCTCAGAATAATTCCGATTACTCCACCTAAAAATCCAATTGAGCCGGCTTCCATCAAAAATACAGTTCTAATATCATTTACAAAACAGCCTAGAACCTTCATTACACCAATTTCTCTGGTTCTTTCATAGATAGACATAACCATTGTATTTGTAATGCCCAATGCAGCAACAAAAAGTGAAATTGCTCCAAGACTTCCTAAAATCATTTGTTGTTGTCTTGCTTGTTTTTCCATAGGTTTACGAATACTGTCAAGAGAACTTGTGTCAAATCCCAAATCATTGATAAAAGTTTGAACAGCTTCTACATATTTAATATCAGTTGTTTTAACTTTAACATTTTGATAATTACCGCTGTTTTCTTCAGCTTTTAACCCATTCATTTTCCTATATTCTGCTTCAATTTTTTTGATATCAGACATTCTCATAAACACGCCTTGACTTGTCTGGTATGCTTTTGCATAATCTTCCTTCAAGACACCAACTACGTTAATTTCGTACTCTTTATCTTTTACATTCTCTTTTGCGGAAGAAGATATTAACTTCATTTCATCTTTCATAGGTTTGACAAATGGGTCAGATAATTTTCCGTTTTGGTCGGGATAAGGATTTACTCGGTCTAAGCCGGGTCTTTTTTTTGTATCACGAAATCTGTATGCAGTTTTTTCGCCAAATAAAACAGGGTACTTTAATGTTGTATCTGCAAAACTGTTACCCTCCAAAATTTCAAAGCCAAGTTTTTCGATAGCCTCGGGGTATACTCCGATAATTTCGTACAAATCCATACAATATCTATCATTCTTACCTGTGAATAGTTTTAGGTTTAGATTGTTTGGACTATATAATGGTGTTACAATTTCCACACCTTCAAGAGCTTGTATCTTTTCAAGTGTTGCATCATCAAGCTTATTCTTGTTATTTGAATTGTAATTATACACTTCAATCATTGTCAAATCGCCCATTTGTGACAACATTTGTTCTTGAGTTTCTTTCATTCCAACACCTATTGAAATCATTACAACAATGGCGCACGTGCCAACAACAACTCCCATTACAGTTAGAAGTGTCCTAACCTTTCGTCTTGTGAGGTTTTTGAAGCACATACTGATTAAATCAGATATCTTCATCAGCAAATTCGCTCCTCTGTACCTTTATTTTCATAACTGTTGTGAATGTTGTGATACCTGCAATAACTATTCCACAAAAAATCAAAACATATTTTACTGTATTATCCGGCTTTACATCAACAGGCACAACAGGTTCAATTGGGTCAACAATCATTCCTTCGTCAGGATTTGGATTGTAAAAATCCCCCTCAATTACAACATTCACTTGTCTGGATAATGTTTTTATATTTGAATTAGCATCTTCATATGTTATAACTATTTCGCCTTTTACTTCTCCCGGTTCTTTTCCAGAAACAAAAAAATCGGCTGATGCTTCTTTTCCAGATTCAATATTTCCTATAAATTGAGTTTGATTTTGACTGTTATCCGCAGTTTTAAACTCTGCTGACACGTTGAAAACAGCACTTTTTCCTTTATTTATCAATGAGGCTGACATTGGGTATTCATCGCCAATATATAATGTTGCCGGTGCATCAACTGAATTTATTGAAAATCTATCAATTTGTGAAACAGGAATTGCAATATTTTCTTCAGATGTACTTTCTTTTCTTGCTTTTTCTGTTGAATATTGATAAGTAAAATCAATTTTTATATTGTGGGACTCTGGTTTTGCATCTGCTTTTACTTGAATTTCAATTTCTTTTTCCATTATTTCATCTTTTCCAAGTCCGGTTATGTAGAATGTATTAGATGAACTTGCAATTGAAAAAGCTTCAGGTGGAGTTATTTTCATAACTATATTTTCTAAGTCAAATTCTTTACTTGTGTTTTTAATCGTCATTATTAATTTGATTGTTTGTCCTGCCGTTGCATTTTTTCCACCATAATTATAACTGTCAATAATCATATGTGGTACAAGGGGGTCAAGTGTTGGTTCACTGTTGTCGCCACTGTTGTTATCCGATGGTTCTTTGTATTCGTGAAAACGATACTCGCTGAAAACAACATCACTGTCATATGAACGTTTACCGCTTTTGGCATTATACATCAATCTGTATTTAACGGAATTTCCAGTGCCTGTATATACTACATTTTGAAAAACAACATC
>JAVWQH010000017.1:0-46286 GCA_036635475.1 Oscillospiraceae bacterium
AAGAAAATATATCTAATTTTAGTCTGTACAGCAACAACATCTAAACATATATCTTTCCTCCATAAAACTAATATATTTCATTATATCATACTTTTTTATTTCTTACAATATTTTTTATATATTATATTTTATAAAAATATAATTGCTATAACAAAAAGACGACAACCTTTAGCCATCGTCTTTGGATATTACCATTTCATAACTACATTATCTACCGCCATTTTGTCCTAATGGGTTTTCGTCAATATATTGCCAAACCTCATGATAACCCTGTTCGCTGCGTATAATTCTATCATTAAATGTTTTTGCCAGATAGAAAGCCCTATTTGTTTGGTTATTGACCTTGAATTGTTCCGCAACAATACATTTCTGTCTGCAACGCAAAGGGTAACAAATTTGAATAGCTCCCAGTTCAATGCTCATAATCTCAGCTTACAATGCTTTCAATAAAAGCAGATATTTCTGCGGCTATTGTGAAATATTCATAGTCCTGCACATAATGAGGACAATCCAACTCAATCAGTTTCCCGTTGGGAATGCTGCTAATGAAATCCTTCTGAAAACCTCTCCAAGTAGTTTCTTCATACCCGGTTCCGCCGCTTCCGTTAGAGGTAAACATTAAAACAGGGGCAGCCACAACATCGCCATTTCCGACAATCTCCGCACTTGTTTTGATTGCGGCTGCTTCGTTCACCATAGCAGTTGTAGCGGTGCGACGATAAAAAACAGCTCTGTATAACTCTTTTTCTTCTTCTGTTAGAGTGCCGAATTTGATTGCATCACTTTCAGCAACATTAGGAATCCATCTGGTCACTCCGATATTTGCAGCAAAAGACAGTAAATGTTGCAATGAAATATTTATAGACATTTCTTTGTAAGCTGACGGAACTGCCATATCAAGACCGATGATTGCAGTAACTTCCTGCGGATATTGCTGTGCCCAATAGAGCGCTTCGATACCTGACATAGAGTGCGGACACAGGATATACGGGGCAGAAATCCCAGACAGTGTTAATGCCTGCCTTGTGTCGGATAGAACGGTATCAATATCTCTTGCTACATCAGAATCATCACTAAATCCATATCCTGCTTTCTCAATAACAACAATTCTGTAGCGGTCGCTCAAAAGCGAGTACAAGGATTTGAAATCCAACACTGGTGAGCAAGTGCCGCCACCGGACATAAACACCAACGTTGTATCACCTGTACCTTCGGAGTAAACATTAATTTTATGTCCGTTTACTTCCACTTGGTGACCAATAGGTGTGTAAATCGATTCTTCACTTTTTAGCTGTATTCGATGGTTGATGTAGCAAATGCCAAGCAGCAAAACGATTATAGCAAATAGCGCCAACAATATAATAAGAATGCGTTTTCCAATTTTCTTTACCACAAAGTCACCTCTGAATCTTTTCTTTCGCAAAATATAAAATATACTCGTCCTGCGCTTTCAACTGAAATACAGGAGATTGTTTTTCTAATTCAGCATACCACACTTTTTTATGCTGTGCAAGAGGTTATTTCCCATATCCTAATCATTGCGGTTCATTCGAGCGAACACAGTTCGCCCCTACATTGTTCCGCAACGATACATTTCTGTCTGCAACGCAAAGGGTAACAAATTTGAATAGTACCCAGTGCAATGCTTATTGGGCGAATGTAATAACGCCTGAACAGAAAGATATTTTTTCAAAATTCACATTTTCTAATTTAGCCGTAAACTTTTCAACTACCGGGTAAAATTCGTCTGAATCCCAGTCCTTTTGCGCTTCTTTCCGGCATTCATCAAGTTGACATTGCGTTTCAAATACCACATCTCCAACAAATATCTTTCCATCAGAAGTCAAATTCTCAAGAAGATTTTTAATGAACTGAATTTGGTTATCATCATCAAGATGATGGATTGCATAAGTACAAATGATGAAATCAAACTTCATATCCTTAAGTTTCCGGGGTAATCCGTTGGTGAAATCATATTGTATTAAGTGTGCGTTTGGCATTTTCAGCTTTGCAATATCAATCATTTTTTCCGAAAAATCGATTCCGTATATCTCATAGTTTTCATCATATAACCTTTTACTTAAAACAGCAGTACCAAACCCAATATCTAAAATTTTTGCTGTTTTACATATTCTGATTTGATTATAAATTAAATTCAATACATTTTTATAACCGGCAAAAGGATATACATCTGCTTCTTCTGATAAATTTACACTTTTATCATATCCGTCTGCCCATAAGTTAAAACCTTTACTGTCTAACATTTACAATACCTCCAATTATATAAATTTCACCCCTCATCCGCTTTTAAGAAAGGTGCAAGAGGTTATTTTTCATATCCAGTATAGCACATATCTTTTATCTATTCAATAAATTGGATTTTCCCCGTTTTATCTCCAATATAGGCAAAACTTATGGTTAGTGTGATAACATATATTCGCATAAAAATAAAGTAGGTAAGCTTCATTTCTGAAACTTACCTACTTTGTGTTGGTGCGGATGACAGGACTTGAACCTGCATGTCTCGCAACATTAGAGCCTAAATCTAACGTGTCTGCCAATTCCACCACATCCGCAACTGACTTTGTTATTATATCATTCGTAATAACAAATGTCAACACTTTTTACGACTTTTATTTTAAATTAAGAAGATTTTTTTCAAGCATTGATTGTGCTGCCAACATAACCCCTATTTTTCCCGATGGATAGTTCAATCCGCCTTGCAGCCAAGCCGCATATGGCTCACGCAATGGTGCATCTGCGGAAAGTTCGATTGATGCTCCACCTGTGAAAGCACCTGCCGCCATAATAACTTTGCTGTCATACCCCGGCATATCCCATGGTTCGGGAGTTACAAATGAGTCGATTGGCGCACCTTTTTGTATGCCTTGACAAAATGCAACAAGTCTTTCCTCATTCACTAGCTTAACTGCTTGAATAATATCTGCCCTTTGTTCAGTTGGCTCAGGGGTTACTTCAAATCCAAAATCCTTGAACATTGAGGCTGTCAAAACCGCCGTTTTAAGTGCTGCTGAAACAACTGTAGGTGCGGCAAAAAGTCCCATATACATATTTCTTGTTTCGCCTAATGAACAACCGATTTCTTTGCCTGTGCTTGCTGTTGTAAGACGACAAGCGCAAAGCTCAACTAAGTCTTTTCGCCCTGCAATATATCCACCTGTTTTGGCAATTCCACCGCCCGGATTTTTTATAAGAGAACCAACTATTAAATCTGCTCCAACTTCGGTAGGTTCAATTCTTTCCACAAATTCTCCATAGCAATTGTCAACTGCTATAACAATTTCTTTGTCAACTTCACGTATTCTTTTTATCATTTCAGCAATTATTTCAACTGTTAGTGATGGTCTTAGTTCATACCCTCTTGAACGTTGAATATATGCCATTTTTGCACCCTTTATTGCCTTTGGAATACCATCAAAATCAACAGTTGAATCCGCCAAAAGAGGAAGTTCACCATATTTTATGCCAAAATCTTTTAGCGAACCTTTTCCCACAACATCTGTCAAACCAATTACTCCATGAAGTGTGTCGTAAGGTGTGCCTGTTAAACATACCATTTTATCATTTGGGCGAAGTATTCCAAAAAGCATTGTTGAAATTGCGTGAGTTCCTGAGGCAAAACTATGCCTTATTATTGCGTCTTCAGCTCCCACAATTTGAGCAAAAACCTCGTCTAGCATATCACGTCCTCTGTCGCCGTAACCATAGCCTGTTGTGCCAACAAAATACGATTCGCTCACTCTTTTATCAGAAAAAGCTTTCAATACTTTATATGTATTATATTCGCCTATTTTATCTATTTCTGCATATACTTCCCTTGTTTTTTCCTCAGCAGATTCAGCCGCTTTAATTATTTTTTCATCAAGTTCAAAAAATTTATTGTACATTATTCCTCCGCCATTTTCGTGTGATTATTTTGCATTAATAAAAAAGTATTAACTCTAAATTACGCAATTTACAAACTATATTATATACCCGCTGTCCCTCACTGTCAATTATGGGCGAATTTTAAGAAAAATGCTCCACACTTTTAATAGTATGAAGCATTTTTGATATTATTAAGCTATTCAGACATTGTTATTAGCCATTCTTTTCCAATAACACTATAACCAAGATTACCATAAAACTTGATTAAATCGTCGTTCGCCGCAATTAAATATGAATCCTTGCAAAGATTTTTTATTGTGCCTGTAACAAATTTTACAAGTGCAGACCCATAGCCTTTTCCACGATAGTTCGGCATTGTTGCAACTGAACCAACAACAGCGCTAATGGGGGAACTTACATAATATCCCGCAGTTGAAACAAAATTGTCATCATCATCTTTGATAGTGAACATCTCACAAAATCCGTTTGTCATTCGCCTGTGAACATCATAAAACCATGCCATAAAATCAGATGAATCAAATTCGGGGTCACTTTCCTGCAAAATTGGAAATATATATTTTGATGCAGATGTGAAAATTTTCATATCTATGGGGAACTGTGGAATTTCTCCATCAAATTTCATAATTGGTCGGGTTTTGTAGTCATTTTTCAAGTATTCATTGATTTTTTTGCCTGTTTCTTCATTTGTTTCGATTATATCAATGGTTGAATCGTGACCAAAAAAATATGATAATTCTTCAAAATTACATTTATCATTGGCAGTTATTGTTGCAATTCCACACATTATGCTAATACAGGCAGTAATATTATTATCCTCACTCGCCACCCATATACGCAAAAATGGGTAGTCATTATCATAACAATTATACAACGTGTATATTCTGCACCCAAGTATAGGGTCAAACTCATATGCTTTTTCAGCCTCATATATGGTTTGCATAAGCCTAATCATAATTTAAAACTCCGCCAATGGTGATAACATTTTTTGAAGCAACTCATATGTGTTGTTCAAATCCTCTTTTTTCATAGTACAACTTGCTGAATGTAGGTATCTGCAAGGAATTGAAACTGCTGCTACCTTAATTCCTCCATTGGACACTTGAACAAGCCTTGATTCATTCTTTCCCTCTACCCCAGCTTTTATTTGACAAGGCATTTTAAATTCTTCAGCCTTATCAACAAAAAAAGTGTATAATTCGTGATTGTAAATCGTTGCTTTATCTTTGAAATAAATAACAGGTCCTCCGCCCAGTTTGCACATAACTTTGTCTTCACTTGTGCCTGGAATGTCGCCTGCTTCTGTTGTTTCAACAATGACTGCAATGTCAGGATTGATTGTATTTGCGGCAACTCTTCCGCCCATACAGCCTGTTTCTTCTTGAACTGTAAAGGCATAATTAACGTCATATTCATCAAAATTTTCAATAAGATTTATCAAAACTGCACAGCCTGCTCTGTTGTCAATAGCTTTGCATCTTACTAAATCTTCGCCAAATTCAACAAAATCACAACGGAATGTTGCCCTGTCAGATAATTTAACGTATTTTTCTGCCTCCGCTTTGTCTTTTGCACCAATGTCGATGTATAAGTCTTTAAATTCATATGTTTTACTGCGTTCGTCAGCAGTTTTAACGTGCATAGCTTTTGTTCCGATTACACCAACTACTTTATTTTTGCCGATAACAACTGCTCGTCCAACAACAACTCGTGGGTCAATATCTCCGCAAGTTGTGAAACGAATAAAGCCATTATCTTCAATATATCGAACCATAAAGCCAATCTCGTCCATATGAGCTGATAACATTATTTTATTTTTAGGCGTTTTTTTGCCTTTTTTAAATGCGATAACATTTCCAACATTATCAATTTTTAGCTCACATTTTCCCTTGAGCCTTGTCATAATGGCATTGGCAACATCATTTTCCATTCCCGAAACACCATTGATTAAGCTTAGTTCTTTTACTAATTCTATCATTCTCACAAAACCTCCTATCTCAATGTTTTAACGAATTCAGCCATTAATTTTGCTGTATTTTCTATATCATCAAGTGAAACTGTTTCAATAATTGTGTGCATATATCTTTGTGCAAGTGAAATTAATGCAGTTTTAACTCCTGTATCATATATAGCAATTGAGTCAGCATCTGTTCCTGTACTGCCTCCGCTCACTTCGATTTGATATGGAATTTCCTGTTCCTTTGCAATTTCCACCAACTTGTCAGTCATCTCATCATTCAAAATCGGTGCATATGAAATCATTCCGCCTTTGCCCATTACTCCACATTGATGGGGTTTTATATCAGGGGTAAATGCAAATGATACATCACAAGCTATTGCGTGAGTAGGCTTGACAATTGCTGTTGCAGTTTGTGCGCCTTGTCCACCAACCTCTTCCATTGTACCGAAAACTACTGACAATCCACAATCATAATCTGCGTCTTTTAACATTTCGCAAGCTCTCAAAAGGATTAAGCAACATGCTCTGTCGTCCTCAGCTTTTGTGCAAATTGTATTATTAAGCAAGTCGGCTGGGGTTGAGTCAAATGTTATTGAATCGCCCAAACGCACTCTTTTTTCAACTTCTTCTTTGGATAAACCTGTGTCAATTGACAGCTCATCAACTTTTGGAAGTTTGCTGTGGTCATCTTCAATATACGATGGAATTGAGCATATAACTGCTTTAATATTCTCATCTTTTGTGTGTATTGTCACTGGAGCAGCCATAACAACGTTTCTGTCAATTCCTCCAATGTTGGAAACTTTCAAGAAACCTTTGCTGTCAATATTGGTTACTACTAAACCAATTTCGTCAATATGTGCCTCAAGCATAATATTCGGCTGACCTTTTTTCGGCTTTTTCACTGTACATATTAAGCTTCCAAGGGGTGTTCTTTGCACTTTTCCAAATTTACTAAGCAACTGTTCTCCCAAATCAGCGGCTTTGTTCTCTTTGCCTGAAGTGCCAGATGCAGCACTAAGTTCCAATAGAACTTTTTTAATGTCCATATTTTCTACCTCTCATCTATATCCAAAATTTAAGAGTACCATTATTAAAGTGCGTTGACAATTTTTTTGAAGTGATTTCCTCTTTCTTCAAAGTTTTTATATTTGTCAAAGCTTGCACAAGCTGGTGAAAGTGCAACAATATCGCCATTTTGAGCAAATATTCTTGCTTTTTGAATTGCTTCTTCCATATTTTCCACATCAACAATTACCAATCCGCTACTTGCAAAATCCTTGCAGTTTGTGACAGCAGTCTTGATTTTTTCGGCTGTATTTCCCATCAAAATGAGGTACTTTACCTTTTCCAAAATCTTTTCGCCAAAAGCGTCAAAGGGGATTTTTTTATCATAACCGCCTGCAATCAAAATTATTTTTTGTTTGCAGCTATCAAGTCCTGCGGTTGTTCTTGTGGGACTTGAGGCGATGGAATCGTTAAAATATTTAACTCCTTCAAATTCTCGAACAAATTCAAATCTATGTTCAACTCCGCCAAATTCTCTTGCGAGTTTTGCGATATTTTCCATTGAAATAAGTCCCGCTGTCATACATATTGCCGCCATATAATTCTCAACATTATGCAATCCCGGAATTTTTATTTCATCAATATTTAATACTGTTTGTATATTACCTTTATAATTCAACATAATGTTGTTGTTTTCTAAGTAAGCACCGTTTTTGACTTTGTGTTTTCTTGAAAAAGTTAAAAGTTCCCCTCTCACAAGGTCTTTGCTCTCGATTGAAAGGGCATTATCCTCGTTCAAAACAGCTCTTGAAAACGCATTTTGATGTGCCAAAATAACGTGTTTTGCCTCAATATATTCCTGCATTGATGCGTGAATATCAAGATGGTTTGGGGAAATATTTGTGATTAGAGAAACGTCAGGGGAACTTCTCATTGACATAAGCTGAAAGCTTGAAAGTTCCACAACGGCGTAATCCTCGGGCTTAATATCATTAATTCTATATAGTAAAGGCTTGCCGATATTGCCGCCTAAATGAACAGTTTTTCCCTCTAGTTCAAGCAATTTCCCAACAAGGGTTGTTGTTGTTGTTTTGCCGTCCGAACCTGTTATAGCAAAAATTTTGCAAGGGCAAAGGTCGAAGAAAATCTCCATCTCGCTTGTCACAGCAATCCCTTTTTCTCTTGCTTCTTTTAATTTTTCGTTGTTAAAATTAAGTCCGGGGGTTCTTATTATCATATCTCCGTCAAGATTTTCAAGATAATTTTCTCCCAAAACAAGCTTGACTCCAAGTTCTTGAAGTTCGCCGCCAATTTCGCCCAGCATTTCAAAAGGACGTTTATCGCAAACTGTTATATCTGCACCATTTTTTGCAAATAAAGAAACCAATTCTCTGTTTGTTATACCGATTCCTATAAATGTTACTTTCTTATTCTTCAGCGAATTAAAAAAGTTTTCTACTTTTGTATTCAAAATCTCCGCCCCCAAAAAAGTATTTACTTTTAAATATTATATACTAAGTATCTAGTATTAACAAGTAAAATTTCATAAAATGTGTAATATTAAATGTTTTGTTACATATAATAAAAAAAGCATCTAATTTTTAACTGGAGGAATTACTATGGATATTTCAAAAAAAGAAAATGACATAAAAACAAAAAAATCTCCCGAACAACGAACAACATTGGAAAATTCCACTTTATCGCACGTTAAAATAGGAGATTTAGACGACTTTATTTTTTCAGATGAGAACATAAAATCTTGTAGCGAAAAATAAAATTAAACAACAATTTGCTTGCTTTTTCTTATGATAGAGCAAGCATTATTTCATTTTTTAACCATTGATATTTTTCGATTTTATTTTTAGTTGTATTTGTTCATTGCCTTATCCATTTCTCCGTTTAAAATCAATTTGACAATTTCCAAACAAGATTCAAAGGCAGGAATAAGTGCTTTTTGTTCGTCAGAATTAAATCTGCTCAAAACCCATTTTGCCAAGTCATAATCAGGGTGAGGTTTTGCTCCAACACCTATTTTTATACGTGGAAAATTTTCCGAGCCTGTGAGCATTACAATGCTTTTTATGCCATTGTGTCCACCATGACTACCCTTTTGGCGAATCCTGAGTTTTCCGGGGTCAAGAGAAATATCATCATATATAACAAGCACTTTTTCTATGGGTATTTTGTAAAAATCCATTGCTGCCACAACGGATTCTCCGGATAAATTCATATAAGTTGTGGGTTTTATAAAAAGCACCCGCTTATCTTCAATTTCCGCCTCACAACAAATCGACTTGAATTTTAATCGGTCTGGCTTGACATTTAGCTCTTTAGTTATTGTGTCAACTGCCATATAACCGGCATTATGACGAGTTTGTTCATATTCTTTTCCAGGATTTCCAAGTCCCACAACAAGGTATTCAATCGGGCCATTTGAATAAGATTTTTTACTGAAAATCATCTGCTATTTCTCCAATTCTATACATTGCAAAATTGCCAAAAGCAAATCACAATACAAATGTTACATTGTAAATCAAAATTTATCATAAATAGTTATACATTAATATATCACGATATACCACAGCAAACTATCGAGGAATATTATAACACAAAAATCTTGCTTTTATAGTATAATAGCCGCTGCGGTTATTATACCACAAATTGCGATTAATGCAATATTTCCAATAAATTTTCAAGCAAATTACATATGTTAATCTGATATAAAATAACAAAACTATAAACCGCTCCAATACCTTTAAGCTTGAAAAGTATTGTGAGCGGTTATATTTTTAAATATGCTTTTTAATTATACAAATAGTGGGGAAACAGGTTGATTGCCGTAAATTCTTGCAATTGCCTCAGCAAATACTTCAGCAACAGGCAATGCCACAATCTTTCCTGTCAATTCGTTTTCAGGAAGTGGAATTGTATCAAGGCAAACAAATTCTTTAATTATTGAACTGTTAATTCTTTCAAGTGCAGGGCCGGAAAGTACACCATGAGTTGCACAAGCATAAACTTCCTTTGCTCCGCCAACTTTTACAAGTGCTTCAGCGGCATTGCAAAGTGTACCGGCTGTGTCAACCATATCGTCAACCAAAATTGCAATTTTGCCCTCAACATCACCGATGATGTTCATAACTTCGCAAACATTTGCCTTTGGACGACGTTTGTCAATTATTGCAAGAGAAGCATCTATTCTTTCAGCAAACTTTCTTGCTCTTGTAACAGAACCCAAGTCAGGGGAAACTGTTACGATATCTGCGGGATTAATTCCCTCAAATTTGCTCTTGAAATAAGGAGCAAGCAGTGGCACTCCAAGAAGATGGTCAACAGGAATATTGAAAAATCCTTGAATTTGTGATGCGTGGAGGTCCATTGTCAAAACTCTGTCAGCACCTGCTGTTGTTATTAAGTCTGCAACAAGCTTAGCGGAGATTGGATCTCTTGCCTTAGCTTTTCTGTCCTGTCGTGCATAGCCGAAATAAGGAATAACTGCGGTTACTCTGCCGGCTGAGGCACGTTTGAACGCATCAATCATTATAAGCAATTCCATCAAGTTATTGTTTACAGGATTGCAAGTTGACTGCACAACAAAAACATCAGAACCTCTGACAGATTCTGTTATTGAAACAGCAATTTCACCGTCAGAAAAGGTTTTAACTTCGCATTTTCCAAGAGATAAACCCAAAAGTTTGGCAATTTCAGCTGCTACCTTAGGATTGGAGTTAGCTGTAAAAACTTTCATATCCTTGCCACGAATATCCATTATATAACCATCCGTCGCTGCCGCTTGCGCAAATTAAATTCTTGTCCTCAGACGGCAAAATTTTGGGGACAAGACCTCATTTAATTGATTGCGAATTAAGAAAAACAAAAAACCAAGCTTAAATTAAAACATCAAGCTCAATTTCAAAATTTTCTTTCGCACATACTGAAACGGCATTGCTAATTTAAAAGCTTAACAACACCATTTACTGAGGATACATATATACAAACTTATTCTACAACATATTCACGAAAAAGTCCATTTTAACTTTGCAACAAGAATTTCAATAAAAATCAGATAATTATGTTGCTTTTTAATAGTTTTTATGTGTTCACAGGGTAATTACCCTTTTGCTAAAATAATAAACAAATATTTTATGATTTTGTTATGCTTAATTTTTACCATATAACTGTCAATAATTGTTGATTTTTGTCCGCTAAAGTGATATCATCTTAATGTCTACTGTAGTTATTGATGTATTTGCACATTTATTATATGTTATAACTATTTTTTATAATAAATTACTGTTCGATCAGTTATATGTATTGGAGAGAGAATGAAAAATATAATACTTTTCCTTGAAAAGCATTTTAAAACGATTATTATGGTTTTAATGATATATGCAACCATCGCTGTTACAATGATTTTATTTACTTCAACCCCAAATACAACTGCACCTAAACAAGAACCTGTCGGTATAGCTTTTAACAACTGCTGGACAGTTTTTATTGATAGCGACTTAATCGGCGGCAACGTAAAACTCCCATATAAATCCGACAACACCTCATACCATACAATTGATGCTTATAATATTATTCCACCCACCGGATACAAATGTTCTGTGCTTTCAACTATGGTGTATCAAAGAAAATTTCAAGTCCTCGTTGACAATGATGTGATTTATAACTGGGATTACAATGACCATGATATTGAAAACGATACTATGGGCAGCCGTCAAGTTTTTGTTTCTATTCCAAAAGAATATGAAGGCAAAACTATTCATCTTCACTTTGAACGAACTGTTTTGGGCGATGATGCCTCCATCTTGCCCGTAGAATTATATAATGTTTTGGGCAACTACAACACCCAAATAACAAAAAACAATTACATTATGATTGTGGCAACATCTTGCGCTATAATTTCTTTGCTTGCCTTGCTATTTTCGCTTTTTGTTTACAGAAAAGATTTTTTCTTTTCGCCCTACACCTTCCTTTCCCTGCATATTTTAACATTGTCTTTATGGTCACTTTGTAATGCAAAATATATGCAATTTTTCACTGATAATGCCTTGTTAATCCACAATATTGAGTATATTTGTTTCTTCTCAACCTCATTATTTATGTGGCTGTACATATACCTCAACTGGAAAATATGCCCTCGCATTATTATGGCAGAAATTATAATCCTTGCATCGTTTTTTGTTTTAGCTTTAACCTTAAAGCTATTTAAAATTTGCGATTTCTTCGCTCTTCTAAAAGCTTACCATTTTATGCTGTTTTGCACCTTCCCTATCCTTATTGCCAGTTTATATGTCGGGTTTAAATCCAAATTTGAATCCCTCAAGATTTTCTACATAGGTTTTCTGGGATTAGGTGTAATCGCAGGATTTGAAATATTTCGTTTTTATTTTGCAATAACTGAAATGGAACGTTTAAATTCATTCTTAATCGGTATTATTATTATGATATCTTGCACTTTTTTAAGCTTTGCTCTTTCTGCAAAAGAAAAAATGCAAGCTCAATTTGAAAATGAAATATACAAAAAATTAGCCAACACTGACCAGTTAACATCTATCAGAAACCGTCTTGCTTTTGACACTTCTCTTCAACGTTACAGTGAAAGCAATGATATTTTTAATTCAATAACTTTCGCTTTTATTGATGTCAACAATTTTAAAACTATCAATGATACTTATGGACATGCTGTGGGCGACACTGTTTTACAAAAGATTGCAACTGCTCTTGATGAGCAATTTTCTCATTTTGCCAGCTGCTATCGTATTGGCGGAGATGAATTTTGCATTTTAGCTATTAATTGCGACGAGGAAACTATTGCTGAGTATCTCAACATTGTTAATCAAAACTTAAAACAAGAAATAACAGATTTCAGCGTTTCGGTTTCATATGGCATAAGCACTTGCAATGGCAATGATGTAGACACCTTATACAACAGCTTCAAACTAGCTGACCACAGAATGTATCAACAAAAAGATCAATATAAAAAAAATAAAAAGATGAAAACAAAGTCCCATACAAATTAGATTTTCCAAAAAATTAAAGCGAGAGTATTTTTTAAGATACCCTCGCTTTTTTATATGCTTTTGTAATTGTAGATATTATTTTATTTCCCCAATAACTGAAGTTATATCTTCTCGCATTTCAATTGCAGCTTCTCTTGCACCTTTGGCAAAATCCATTTCGTCCATACCTTTTTTCTGCCAAGCTGTCAAAATGCCTCTTGAAGAGTTGATAATTGCTCCCAAACCTCGATTGTCAAATGCTCCCGCTACGTCTTTTGCTGTTCCGCCCTGTGCGCCATAACCCGGAACAAGAATAAATGTATGAGGCATTTCTGCTCGCATTTCAGATAACTGTGTGGGGTATGTTGCCCCAACAACTGCTCCAACTGCGGAATAGCCGAACTCTCCACGACTTTCTTCTCCCCAATTTTCGCACATTTTACCCATAGCTTTATATATTTCTTCGCCACTGTCAAGTATTCTGTCTTGAAGTTCACCCGAGGATTTGTTTGAGGTTTTTACAAGAACGAACATTCCCTTGTCCTCATCTTTGCAAATTTGAGCAAGAGGGGCGATTGTGTCCGTACCCAAGTAGCCATTGACTGTTAAAGCATCAGCACCAAATGGCTCATATTCATTGTTTTCAATCTTGTTTTTGCCTAAATGAGCAACCGCATACATCTCCATTGTTGAACCGATATCATTTCTTTTTCCGTCTGTGATAACGAACATACCGCAGCTTTTTGCGTATGAGATTGTTTCTTCAAGAACTCTCATACCCTGCCAACCTAATGCTTCATAATAAGCACATTGTGGCTTAATTGCAGGCACAATATCACAAATTTCATCTATTATACATTTATTAAATTCCAAGAATGCCTCAGCCGCACCCTCCAGTGTTTCCCCATATTTGTCAAAACAATATTTTGTAATATAATCGGGAATATAAGAAAGTTTTGGGTCAAGTCCTACCACTGTTGGATTTTTCATTTCTATGATTTTTTTAATAAGTCTGTCAAATGCCATATAATTTTTACCTCTTTATCTTTTAAATGTAATGTTTCCATTCATAATTGTGTAATGTACCATTCCTGTCAGTTCCATTCCTATAAACGGAGAATTTTTTGACTTAGAATGAATATTTTCCTCTGTTACAACCCATTTATCATCATTAAATATTGTCACATCTGCTCTTTGTCCCACTTCAAGGCTTCCACCCGAAACATTCAACAGTTTTGCGGGATTAACACTCATCATTGTGATAAGGCGTTCCAAAGATATGATTTTGGCTGCAACAAGGGCAGTATAGCAAGCAGCAAAAGAAGTTTCCAGCCCTATTATACCATTGGGGGCTTTGAAAAAATCCGATTTTTCTTCCTTTGAATGAGGTGCGTGGTCTGTGGAAATCATATCAAATGTTCCATCACGTACT
The DNA here is from genome assembly GCA_036635475.1 of Oscillospiraceae bacterium. Taxonomy (GTDB): domain Bacteria; phylum Bacillota; class Clostridia; order Oscillospirales; family Ruminococcaceae; genus JAHHUA01. The sequence goes on from JAVWQH010000017.1 coordinate 14,315, forward strand.
CCCTCAATTATTGCAAGTCTGTCCTCTTCTTCTCGAAGTGGCGGACTCATTCGGTAATTTGCGTTTTGTTTCAAAAGTTCCTTGTCAGTGAATATCATATAATGAGGGGCGGTTTCGCAAGTGACTTTAACTCCTCTGGCTTTTGCATCACGAATTAATGCAACTGAACCTTTTGTTGAAACGTGAGCAATATGAATAGCTGTATCAGTGGCGGCGGCTATTGCAATTTCCCTTGCGGTAATGCTGTCCTCGCTTGTTCTGTCCATTCCTTTTACGCCCAGTTTTTCCGAAACTTCACCTTTATTGATTATTCCACCGTTGATAATTTTTAAGTCCTCACAATGGCTTATAATGGGGAAGTGGTTTTTGTATGCAATTTCCATAGCAGATTGCATTTTTGCCGCATTTTCAACAGGTCGCCCGTCATCGCTTATTCCAACTGCACCTGCTTTTATTAGCTGGAAATAGTCGCAAAGTTCTTCCCCTTGCATACCTTTTGTTATACAAGCAATGGGATAAACTCTGGCTTTTGCTGTTTTAGCTTTATCCAAAATATATTTTATTGTTTCAACACTGTCGATACAAGGCTTTGTGTTGGGCATACAAGCAACTCCTGTAAATCCGCCCGCAGCAGCCGCATCAGTGCCTGTTAAAATGTCCTCTTTATGGGTAAATCCAGGGTCACGCAAATGTATATGTGCATCAATAAATCCCGAGGCCACTACCATACCTTTTGCCTCAATAATTTCGTCAGCAGTTTCGGTTATTACTCCAATTTGAGCGATTTTCCCGTCAACTATAAGTAAATCACCGATTAAATCAATCTTAGATTTTGGGTCAAGTATATGTCCGTTTTTAATCAAAATGCTCATTATTTTCACAACCTTTCAACTATTAACCGCCTTTTTCTTCTGAATTATACATTATATTAACCTATATCTCAGAAAAACCCTATCCACAATCAAGTTAGCAGATAGGGTCTTAAAACAAATTAGTTATTTATCGGTTTCATTGTTGGGAACAATAGGACATCTCTTATTGAAGCGGCATTTGTAAGGAACATAACAAGTCTGTCAATTCCAATACCTATTCCACCTGTTGGAGGCAAACCATGTTCCAAAGCATTGATGAAATCATCGTCCATATCAGTAGCATCTTCATCACCTTGTGCTTTAAGGTCAAGTTGGTGCATAAAACGTTCCTTTTGGTCGATTGGGTCATTAAGCTCGGAGAAACCGTTGGAAAGTTCTCTTCCATATACAAAAAGTTCAAACCTTTCTGTGTATCTTGGGTCAGCAGCATTTTTCTTTGCAAGAGGAGAAATTTCAACAGGGTGTCCTGTTACAAAAGTTGGTTGCATTAGTTCTTCTTCAACATATTCCTCAAAGAAAAGATTTAATATATCCCCAATACCATGACGATTTTCAAATTCAATATGATGTTCTTTTGCAAGGTTTCTTGCTGTTTCAAGGTCTGTTACAACGTCAAAATCAACATCTGCATATTTCTTAACAGCATCAACCATTGAAATTCTTTCAAAAGCTTTGCCGAAGTCAATTTGCACTTCTCCATAGGTAACTTCAGTTGTTCCAAGAACCTTTTGAGCCACCTCACGAATAAGTTCTTCACTAATATCCATCATACCGATGTAGTTTGTGTATGCTTGATAAAATTCCAACATAGTAAACTCAGGGTTATGTCGAACGTCCATACCCTCATTTCTGAATACTCTGCCTATTTCATAAACTCTGTCAAATCCGCCAACAATTAGACGTTTTAGATGAAGTTCCAACGCAATTCTCAAATACATATCAAGGTCAAGGGAATTGTGGTGAGTTATAAATGGTCTTGCAGCTGCTCCTCCTGCGATTGAATGAAGAACAGGAGTTTCAACTTCTAAATATCCTCGATTATCAAGGAAGTTTCTTATTTCCTTGATGATTTTTGAACGTTTTTCAAAGGTGTCCTTAACCTCAGGATTAACAATAAGGTCAACATAACGTTGACGATATCTTATGTCAGTGTCTTTTAGTCCATGCCATTTTTCGGGAAGTGGACGCAAGGACTTTGACAAAAGTTTTAATGAATGAGCCTTAACGGAAATTTCGCCCTTATGGGTTTTGAAAGCTTCTCCATCAATTCCCACAATGTCGCCGATGTCCCATTTGCCAAATTCAGCATAGTTTTCTTCGCCCACAATATTAATTTTGATATAAACTTGAATTTTGCCAGAACGGTCGCTGATGTCGATAAAGGAAGCCTTTCCCATATCTCTCCAGCTTATAATTCTTCCTGCCACAACAACGTTTTTGCCATCAAAATCATCAAATTTTTCGATAATATCCTTAGCATAAGTGTCCACACCAAAAGTTGTTATTTGGTATGGGTCATTATTGTTAGCTTTTAGTTCAGCAAGTTTTTCACGTCTGATTTGTAAGATTTCCGAAAGCTGTTCGGGAGTTTGCTCAACGGATTCTTCGATTACTTCGTTTTCTTGATTCACTGTTACACATCCTTATATTATATTTCACAGAATATTCCACTGTAATTTACCTATATATTATACCTTATATTAGATGAAAATAAAAGGTTTTTTTAAATTATAGATGTGTTTTGTGATTATTGTGAAATAAAAACAGTATAATCTTGCATTTTTTTGGCTACTTACTATTATTTATATTAAAAATCCCAGTATACTTGCAATTATCGCTCCAACGGCACAGGAACTTGCAAGCTTTGCCCACATTGGTATTGCAAAATATTTTCCGCTGAATTTCTCTTTTGGTGTAATTGAAACACTGTTTAAATATTCATTCGCTTTTTCCCCTAAGACGGAATTTTCAGTGGATTTAACGTCTGCACGTATAAAAAGAATTGCTTTTTCAAAATATTTATTTTCTGTTTCCAGAACTTCAATTATACTTTTATTAACGCCCCTAAGCATAAAAAAACACACTCCTTAATCGCTTTATTTTTCAGTATGTGATACTATTTTAATCCTATTTTTAATGGATATACTACCAAAATTATATAAAGTTTCAAAAACTGCGTATATGTGCTGTTTTTAACAGTTTCGACAACTTTATGCACAATTACCATTGACATTAGGTGTTTTGCGGTTAATTGAGTGAAATTATTAATTAAAATCTGGATTATACTTTTAGTAATTATAGTTATCCACTGTATAACTGGGGAAAGAAAATAAAATTGTTGATAACTTGGGGGAATGTGTGGAAAGTTATGACTATTCCACAGAAAAAGGTTTTCAACTTTTCAAAGTTTTAATGTTAATAACTCTTGTCAAGCATTAAATTCATACTTAATGTAGAATAAACAGTTTCTACGTTTTGAATAAGAAGTATTTTTGAGTTTTTTGTTGACAATTGTTTTTATAGGCAATATGTGTTATTATTTGATTACATTTTATACGAAAGGACGAATTTTTTTGTTTGTCACCCAAAAAGATAATAATATTGTCATTTCCGATTTAAAAGATTTTTGCCTTGCCGAAACTCTCGATTGTGGTCAAGCTTTTCGCTGGGAAGAAAACCCCGATTCAAGCTTTACAGGTGTTGTCAAAAATAAAATTTGCACAATTCGCAAAAATAATGATGAATTTATACTGGAAAATACATCTCAATTAGATTATAATAATATATGGCAGGATTATTTTGACTTCAAAACCGATTACAGTGAAATCAAAAATGCCATTTCAACCAATCCTATCTTGGAAAAAGCGGTGAGCTTTGCCCCTGGAATAAGAGTTTTGCGTCAAGACCCTTGGGAGGCAATCTGCTCGTTCATTATCAGCCAAAACAACAACATCAAACGCATAAAAGGCATCATTAAACATCTTTGCGAAAAATATGGCGAGGACTTGGGACAGGGCTATTTTGCTTTTCCAACTGCTAAATGTCTTGCAAAATTAACCGTTGAAGATTTAGCTGACCTTAAAACAGGCTTTCGTGCAAGATACATACTTGATGCCGCACAAAAAATTGCCAATGGTGAAGTTGTCCTTGAAGATGTGAGGAAAATGCCCATTGATGAGGCTCGCAGCGAACTTATGAAGATAGTTGGAGTTGGCATTAAAGTTGCCGACTGCACTTTACTCTTCGGGCTTGGACGAATTGAAAGTTTTCCACGTGACGTTTGGATTAAAAGAGCAATGACATATCTTCTTCCTGATGGACTGCCTGAAGTTGCATTACCCTATGCCGGAATTGTTCAGCAATACATATTCCACTACATTCGTGTTTGCCCTGAGGCTCTTCCAAAAGAAATTAGCGAAAAATAAAGTTATATATGTTGTTTCCAATTTTTATCCTAAAATACAAAATGTAAAATTTCCGCAAAAGCGGAATTAAATAAGAAATGAGGTATTTATATGTTAGTAACATTAAAAGAAATACTCAGCGATGCTCATAAAAACGGCTATGCTGTAGGTGCATTTAACATTAATAATATGGAAATTATTCAAGCCTTGGTTAGTGCGGCTGAAGAGGAAAACTCACCTATTATATTGCAAACATCTGAGGGCGCAATAAAATATGCAGGTATGGAATATTTGCAGGCTATTGTTGCTATTGCTGCAAAAAATACAAAAGTTCCTGTTTGTTTACATCTTGACCATGGCACTTCATTTGATGTTATGATGAAATGTATGGCTTCCGGCTGGACATCTATTATGTACGACGGCTCACATCACCCTCTTGACCAAAACATCAAGGAAACTTCTGAAATTGTTAAAATCGCTCATGCTTTGGGTATTTCAGTTGAAGCTGAATTGGGCAGACTTTCGGGTATTGAGGACAATATTTCAGTTGAAGAAAAAGATTCAATCTACACCAATCCCGATGAGGCTGTACAGTTTGTGAGAGAAACTGATGTTGATGCTCTTGCAATTGCCATCGGAACAGCTCATGGAAAATATAAAGGCGAACCAAAACTTGACTACGAACGTCTTGAAAAGATTAAAAAGCTTCTCAATATGCCAATCGTTTTGCATGGTGCATCAGGCTTGACAGAAGAACAAATCACAAAGGCAGTTTCTCTTGGTGTAAATAAAATCAATATCGACACTGATATTCGTCAAGCATTCACTGATGGCGTTCACCAGTGTTTTGAAAATAAACCTAATGAATATGACCCACGTAAAATCATTATTCCTGCAAAAGAAATGATGAAGAAAGTTGCAATCGGCAAAATGAAAATGTTCGGCAGCACAGGAAAAGCATAATTTATCAGAAAAACAAGGCAGTATCTTTTTTTAAGGATACTGCCTTGTATATATTATATAGCCCACACAAAAACCCCTTGGAAATTAGATTAAATCCAAAAGCTCATCATTAATAATATTCACCATATCATAGTTGACAGCTTTTTTATAAATCTCATCTATTTCTTTTTGACAGGAGGAAATTTCCCTTAGCAACTCCACAGATTGAGCCAACATTTGCATAGTTGAACGTTTATTAAAAGAAAGATGTTTTTTCTTGAGTTTGAGTTTTGCAAAATCAGTGAAACGTCTGCTGTTGATTATGCGATAGGGTGGAACATCAATATTATTGAATTGATTTGTGGTTATAAATGCAAGCTCAAGTTTTGGGACAAATAAATGTTCAAGCTTTTCCTCAGAAGAAATGGGCGAGTAACAGGAAATTACCTCGTAGCCATTGGAAATTGCTTCATTTTTTATTGCCGAAAGCAATATTTTTGATGATGGCCCAAAATCGTCTTGCAAAACATAAACTTTTTCTGCCAACGACGTTACAGTATCAAAAAATCCTGTTATTCCTTTTTGAGAAACAACGGACAAAAACCGATAATTATCCCTGTTACAAGGCTTTTTGCAAGGCTTAAATTCCTTTGAAGATATTCGCTTTGCAAGTGAATAAATCTTGGCAATATCTGTGGCTTCCAATGCAAGATAATATGTATCCTTATATAATGAGCCTGTTGCTGAGAGAAAACGCTGACAATTTTCCTCAAGCTTTTTCTTTTTATCCACCAGCGAAATTATCTCTTTTCTCTTATCCCAAAGTATATCTTCATTGATTGTATCATAAAATGGAATTACAATATGATTGGACTGGGGATAAATGGGTTCAAGAATATTCGGCGAAGTTCCATCAACAAAACAGATATGTAAATCTTGGATAATCACTGCATCTAATGTTTCTGCATTAATGGGACAGTGGATTTTTTCCACGTTTTGATATTTTTCCTTTGCCTTTTGGGCAATATTTTTTAGTATAGTTGATTTCCCATTCCCCGAAACTCCTTTTAATATGTAGCACTTCCACGAGCTATCAAAATCATATACAGAATTAAGCTTTGAAATAAATCCATTGGGGGTTATTGCTGTGAGGAAAAAATCCGTTGTTATATTTGAATTGAGCATAAAAATCCTCCTAATCTAAAGAGTTACTCATACAATATAGTATTCAGAAATTTAATTTCTGCTACAATTATAAATATCTTAAAGTTTAAGCTATATTTTGAAATGTAAACTGTACATTACTAAAAGATTATGATATAATCTCAATAAAATAGGTATATTTTGTTGAATAAGACAAATGTATACAGATGAAAGGTCGAATTAAAATGTGGAACAGAGCAATATTTAAAGCAAACGCAAAAATCCCTCTTGGGCAAACTTATTGGACAGCTTTTTTGGTTTCATTAGTAGCATTAATCCTTGCTGGTCTTTCAAGTGGTGCAACCAATACCGATAATTATAATGTCCTGACCTTTGGCAATCAAACAATTTTGAATGTCACTTCTAAAATAATAGTGTTTGCAGGCATGATTTTCTCTGCTGCATATATTGCTTTTGTAAGCAATATACTTTCACTGGGCGAAAAGAAGTTCTATATGGAAAACAGAAAATGCCCAACCCAATTCAGTGCTTTATTTGATGGTTTCAGATGTGCATATTTGCAAAAAGTTATAGTTTTGTTTATGAGAAATTTGTTCATCGCACTTTGGTCAATTTTACTTTTTGTTCCGGGAGTTATCGCTTATTATCGTTACTGGACAGTTGAATATTTATTGAATGAAAATCCAAATTTAAGTTGGCAGCATGCTATTGATATGAGCAAGAGAATGACTGATGGCAGAAAAACTGATTTGTTCGTTTTGGATTTATCATTTATTGGTTGGGTATTGCTCACTGTGTTTACCTGCGGACTTGGTATATTTTTCTTAACCCCATACATTTCCGCAACTAAGGTTGAAGCATATGAATTTTTGAAGCAAGAATCTTTGCAAATGGGAAAAATAAGTCCTGAGGAATTTCAAGCTAATATGTAATTAAAAAGGATAGGAAAATTTATGATGACTGATTGGACCGAAATAAACGTTGAAATAAGTCACAATGATGTTGATATGGCAAGCGATATTTGTCATATGGCAGTCCCTTATGGAATTTACATAGAGGACTATTTTGATTTATTAACTGAAGCCCCAAAAATTGCGCACGTGGATTTTTATGACGAAGAATTATTGAAAAAAGACCCTAATATAGCTATTATACACATCTATATAAGCCCTGACGAAAACCCTCTTGAGGCTATCTCTTACTTAAAAGACAGGTTCGAGGCTATGGGTTTGGCTTATTCAATTAACACTAAATCTGTTGTTGAAGAAGAATGGGCAACTGCTTGGAAAAAATACTACCACCCAACAAGACTTTCCGATAATTTAGTGGTTTGTCCCTCTTGGGAAGAGTATGAAAAAGAAAAACCAACAGACAAAATTTTAACTCTTGACCCCGGTATGGCTTTTGGAACAGGCACTCATGACACAACAAGGCTTTGCGTTAAACTCCTTGATAAATACTCATTTCAGGGTATGGAAATGCTTGATGTTGGCTGTGGCAGCGGAATTTTAGCTATAACTGCCACTCTTTTAGGCAGCGGCAGAACGGTTGGCGTTGACATTGACGAGCTTGCTGTTCGAGTTGCAAAAGAAAATGCCGCATTGAATAATGCTCAAAAAGTTGAGTTTATTTGCGGAGATTTAGTGGAAAAAGTTGAGGGGAAATTTGATGTTATTTGTGCAAATATTGTTGCAGATGTAATAATCAGACTAGCTCCCGATATCGCAAAATTCCTAAAAGAAAACGGCATTATTATACTTTCGGGAATTATTGATGAAAGAGAAAACGACGTTGTTGAGGCGCTTAATGAGCAAGGTCTTGTTCAAAAAGACAAACTGTCCAACAAAGGTTGGGTTGCTTTAGCTTATTCTTGGAGGTAAACTAATATGCCGAGGTTTTTTTGCAATAATATAACTCAAGATAAATTTCTTATAGCAGGCGAAGATGCTAAACATATTTCAAAAGTTTTGCGATATGAAATTGGCGATTTGCTTACAATTTCAGATATGAATGGTACAGATTATCAAGGTGTTATTGAAAATATTTCCGGAGATTTTGTCACTGGTGCAATTACGTCATCAGAACCTTGTCAAAATGAACCGAATATTAAACTTCACCTTTATATGGCTATGCCAAAAGCTGATAAAGCTGAATTGATTGTTCAAAAAGCAGTTGAACTTGGGGCATATGAGATTGTTTTTATTCTCACCCACCGCTGCGTTTCACGTCCTGACGAAAAATCATTTTTGAAAAAGCTTGAACGTTTCAATAAAATTTCATTTGAGGCGGCAAAACAATCTCAACGTGGAATTATTCCCAATGTTCGAGGTCTGCTTTCATATAATAAAGCATTAGATGAGATTTCTGGCACATCGGGAATTTTATTTTATGAAAACGCAACTATGCCCCTTAAAAATATTATCAAAAACTCAAGTGAGAATATTTCAATTATAGTTGGCTCTGAGGGCGGATTTGAGGAAAATGAAGTCACTTTGGCAATTGAAAAAAACATTGAAATTGCTTCATTAGGCAAGAGGATTTTGCGTTGCGAAACCGCTCCGATTGCAGCAATTTCAGCGATTATGTACGAAAAAGACAACTTCTAATCGCCGATTTTATCTTTAGATTTAAGGGAGATTTTTATGGCTAAGAACAGCTTTTGGGATTTACTTTGCCTTATTGCTTTCATTTTTACAATTATGATTGTTGGAAATGGCTTTGGGAAAAACCTGCCGAAAGAAATGCCAAAAGTGCATAGTATTGCATTGGAAAAATTTATCCCTCAAGAAAAATCTCTGGATTTAAAGCACCTTAAAGATAAAAAAGGGATTGCACAGATGTTTGTAACCTATAATCTGGCTGCTTTTGAAAGTTCGCAAAGTCGTCAAGTTGACGTTAAAAATGATATGTGGCTGTTTTTTGATATTGTTGATGCTTTGCCATGTGACATTGTTATTCCAATGTTCAGATTTAGCGAAAATACTATTGAAATTGACTTTAATGGAACTTTTGAAGAACTTGAGGTTTTTTGCCAACAACTTGGAAAAACAGGGAAATTTATAACAGTAAATTACAGTGAAAAAGATAGTTCTTATGTTGTTGAAGTGAAAAAGTCAATCAGCGACATTGAATAATATTTGTATAATAAAAAATGCTGACATCGAAAAGATATCAGCATTTTTTGTTATATAGGAATTTATTAGAAGCTTAGTCAATTTTTTCGCCCATAGCCTCTTTAAAACGAGGCAAAAGTCCAATTTTATTGTCCAGATGAACTTGAAACTGGTAAATGTCATTGCCCGGAAAGTGATTTGCCTCAATTAAAAGCACTCCGCTATCGGTTATTGCAACGTCCCAGCCAACATATCCAACTTGAGGCACAACAACAGCGGCACGTTTGACAAGGTCAATTGCCTCATCAAAGCGAGGTATCTTAAAATTGGCAAATTCGACTTTAGTATAGGGGTGAACCCCATAGGCAAAACCGTCTTTATCAGCGGCAGGTTTAGTGATAATTCCCGAATCAAGGTTTATCACAGCCGCCATACCACCGCTGTTAAGATTGTCCACCATTTTGCCATTGCCCACACGCAAAGCTGCGAAAACCACTGTAGGCAAGCCATTGTTTAGGATAGTTACAAGGCGAACAGTGTTGAGAGAAATTGGATAAAGCCTTGCTAATTCTTTGTTTTGAGGGACATATTCATCAATCATACATTGCTTATTTTCCAAAAGACGATTATACAATACTGGACAATTTTGAATTTCAGATGTTACAATAAACTCTATTCCACGTCCACAAGTTCCATTAATTGGCTTAACAACAATTTTATCAAAAGACCTCACAAATTTTTCAAAATCTTCAGGGGAAGTTTTGCGAAGGTCAAGCCATCTTCTCCCCAAAAAATCGGAGAATGTTTCGTTGAAAATTGTTTTATCCTCAAAAATATTCCAATATTCTTTATTATTCAAACGGCTTACAATCTTGTTGTTTTCGCCCCTTGTTATATATGTTTTACGTTCATCGGCAGTCAAATTGTAAAATTCAAACACTAAATAGTCCATATACCCTGCCATATATTTAAAACCGCAGTAAATCATATCAAAAAATACTGCAATACTGGATTTACCTGTACGCTTATTAACAAGCTTTGCAGTTCTTATCATTTGTTCATAATTCAGACTACAAATTCTGATAAAAATATACTTAATCTTTTTCATAATAACCTCTCGTTCTAGTATTTTCTTTAATTATACAATGATTAACCCCAAAAGTAAATTATTTTTTACGAGTTATTAATATTTATTAATGATTAATTATAATACTATCTCACTTTTCATTGACTTTTTTATTTAATTATCATATAATGAACTGTACAAATGCTGAATTTTGCACATACAATTTTTGGACAGTATAATGGGATATGTGTGAATCTGGTTCGGTATAACTAATTATTGGAGGATTGCAGATGAAAAGAGTGGGGAAATCCGTATTCTTTATTGTTGTTCTACTCATATTCGCTGTTACTATAACTGCGTTTACCGGTATTTCAACTGAATACGGCGATATTACAACAACCTACGTCAGAGGTGCAAATGATATTCGTTGGGGTACTGATATTCGAGGCGGTGTTGACGTAACATTTTGTCCGCCGGAAGATTATGATGCTCCTGAGAACGAAATGAAACAGGCAGAATCAATCATCAAAATGCGTTTGATTAACTTGGGAATTACTGACTATGAAGTTTACACAGACTTCAATAAGGACAGAATTATTGTTCGTTTCCCTTGGAAATCTGACGAAAAAAACTTCGACCCACAAAAGGCTATTGCCGAATTGGGCGAAACCGCTCAACTAACATTCCGCAAGGGTGCAGAACGTGACAACGATGGCGCTCCAGCAGGCGAAACCCTTTCAAATGTTGTTCTTGACGGTGTTGACATTAAGGAAGCTTTTGCTTCAGTAGACGGCACAAAATATATGGTCGTTCTACACCTTAATGACAGTGGAAAAGAAAAATTCTCTACCGCAACAGCCGAAATGATTGGACAACAAATTTCTATCTGGATGGATAACAAAATGATTTCCGCTCCTCAAGTTGGAACTCAAATTACTGACGGACAAGCTATTATCAGCGGAAATTTCACTCCTGAAGAGGCAACAAAACTTGCTGAAAAAATCAATGCAGGTGCTTTGCCATTCAAACTAAGAACCGAAAACTTCAGCACACTTTCACCAACACTTGGCCTTGGTGCTAAGGACGCAATGGTTGAAGCCGGAATTATTGCATTTGCTCTAATTGCACTTCTAATTATCGTTCTTTACAGACTCCCAGGCGCAATTGCAACAATCGCTCTTGTTGGACAAGTTGGCTTGATGATTGCCGCTATTACAGGATTTTTCCCTGCAATGCGTTCATTCACACTAACTCTTCCTGGTATCGCAGGTATTATCCTTTCAATCGGATTCGGTGTTGACGCAAACATCATCACTGCTGAACGTATCAAAGAGGAACTTCGAGCAGGCAAAACTGTTCAAGGTGCAATTGATTCAGGATTTAGTCGTGCATTTACCGCTATTTTTGACGGTAACGTAACAGTTGTTTTCGTTGCAATCATTCTTATGGGTGCATTCGGACCAACTAACAGTTTCTTTGGAAAACTTCTAAGCCCAATCTTTATGTGGTTTGGCCCTTCTACAGCAGGTTCAATCTATTCATTTGGATTTACCCTACTTGTTGGTGTTATTCTAAACCTAGTTATGGGTGTTCTATGTTCAAGATTGATGATTACATCTCTTGCAAAATTTGATGCATTCAAAAATCCTGTTCTATACGGAGGTGCTAAAAATGAAAATGTATAACTTCACAGGACAAAGAAAAATCTATTTTAGTATCTCAACATTAATTTTGGTTGCTTGTATCGTTTGTTCTTTTGTTTTTGGAATTCGCCTTGACATTCAGTTCAAGGGCGGTTCAATTATAACATATAACTACCAAGGTTCAATTGACCAGTCCGCTTTTAAAGCTGATGTTGAGAGCATTTTAGGCGAAAAGGTTAATATTCAATCCACAAAAAATGCAATCACTGATGCTGATAATCTTGTTGTTACACTTGCTGCTGCCAAAGGACTTTCCTCTGAAAAGCAACTTGAACTTCAAAAAACTATCGGCGAAAAATATGCTGAAAATAAAATTGAAACATTGTCATTAAGCGTTGTTGACCCTGTTATAGGTAAAGAATTCTTATTTAAATGTATTGTTGCAATTTTGTTCGCTTCAATTTTGATGATTGTTTATATCGGATTTAGATTTAAGTCTATCGGCGGTTTTTCCGCAGGTACAATGGCTGTTATAGCTTTGCTCCACGATATTATGGTTGTTTTTGCAACATTCGTTATTTTGAGAATACCTCTGAACGACAGCTTTATTGCAGTTGTTTTGACAATTTTGGGTTACTCTCTTAATGATACAATCGTTATTTATGACCGAGTTCGTGAAAACAAAAACTTGTACGGCAACCACTACACAACAGGCGAACTTGTAAACTTGAGTATAACTCAATCTCTATCTCGTTCAATTGCAACAACAGTTACAACGATGATGTCGATGATTGTTGTTTGTGTACTTGCTTACATCTACAATGTAAATTCAATTTTGACTTTTGCATTCCCAATGATTATCGGTATGATTTCAGGTGTTTATTCATCTATCTGTATTGCCGGTCCGCTATGGGTTATGTGGCAAGAAAGAAAGAACTAATCTCAGCTTTAATAAAACGGTTCGGTTTATCCGAGCCGTTTATTTTTGCGTTATAACCAATTTGTCTAAATTAAAACGAAAAATTTTAACTATATGGCGAAATTATCTTTAATTTATTATTTTTATCGAAACTTTGGTTGAACTGCATATGAAAAACTGGTAGAATGTATAAGTAATGTATTCTAAAAAAATATTGGAGAGATATAATGGAAATTAATTTTGAAATGCTAAGCGATACTAAAGTTCTTATTTTGACAGTTATAACCGTTGTTATATCATATATGATTGGCAGCATCAATTTCGCAATTATCCTATCGAAAATTTTCAAAAAAGATGATGTGAGAAAATACGGCAGCGGAAATGCCGGAATGACAAATATGCTGAGAATTTATGGCATACTTCCCGCCGCTTTGACTGCTATCGGAGATTTCTCAAAGGGACTCATCTCGATATTTATTGCAAAGTTTATCTTTACTCTTGCCGGAGTTAGCGATTTTAATCCATCGTATTTTTGTGCATTCGCTGCATTGCTTGGACATTTATACCCTGTTTTCTTTGGATTTAGGGGTGGAAAAGGCGTTTTAACTATTTTTGGAATATCTTTATATTTTACTCCGATTTTATTTTTGCTGCTTTTTGCGATTTATGTTCCAATGGCTTTCATAACAAGAATTGTTTCTCTAGCCTCTGTTTTGGGACTTATCTCTTATCCAATTTGCGTTATTGCCACAAATTTAATAAGTGGAAACTTCGATTATCAAGCTATCGTTTTTTCAATAATTATTGTCATTCTTCCACTTTATGCCCACAGAGAAAATATCAAAAGATTGCTTAAAGGTACAGAAAATAAATTTGGCAGTAAGCCAAAGGAATAATAGGAGGCAATTATTATGGCAAATATTTTTATTTATGGTGCAGGCAGTTTTGGTGCGGCTCTTGCAATATTATTCAGTAAATCGGGTCACAGCGTTGCTTTATGTGCAAGAAACCCCGAACAAGTAAGGGAAATGGAAGAAACCCATATTAGCCGACTATTGCCAAAAGTTCAAATTCCCGAAAATGTTTTCATAACTTCATCTTTCGACAAACTCAAAGATGCTGATATTTTTATAATTGCAACTCCCTCCCATGCTGTTCGTGAAGTTTGCATAAAAGTCAAGGATATGCTGACTTCAAGAACTGTTGTAACTTGTGTATCAAAGGGTTTTGAAGAGCATACACTCAAAAGAATGTCCGAGGTTATGGGCGAAGAACTTCCAAACAGCAACAACGTTATTTTATCCGGTCCTACCCATGCTGAGGAAATTGCCAACTCAATTCCAACCGCTCTTGTTGCCGCTTCATATAGCCGAGACGCCGCCGAATATATTCAAGACACCTTGTCCACATCATGCTTCAGAATTTATGTAAACGATGATGTTGTTGGGGTGGAACTTGGGGGAGCATTGAAAAACGTTATTGCTCTTGCTGCCGGTGCTTTGGACGGAAGAGGACTTGGCGATAACACAAAAGCTGCCTTGATGACAAGGGGTATCACTGAAATTGCACGTCTTGGCATTGCTTGTGGAGCGAAAACTGAAACATTTACAGGTCTTTCCGGCATCGGTGACTTAATCGTAACTTGCACAAGTATGCACTCCAGAAACCACAGAGCAGGACTTTTGATTGGGCAAGGAAACACTGTATCGGAGGCTATCGCTTTAATCGGTATGACCGTTGAGGGATATAAAAACTCAAAGAGCGCCTATGAACTATCCCAAAAATATGATGTGGAAATGCCGATTATAACTCAAGTTTACAAAATACTATATGAAAATAAGCCCATGGGAAAAGCTATCGAAGATTTGATGGAACGTCCAAAACGCCACGAATCTGAGGCAGTTTGGCTTTTGAATAAATAGGAGAAATAATGCTTAATTTTGTCAATGAAACAACTTCACTTTGGGATTATCTTAAATCCCAGCGGAAACCAATCGTAATTTATGGTATGGGCGATGGTGCGATTAAAATAATGAATGTTTGTGAAAGCAAAGGCATCAAAATTGCTGAAATATTTGCCAGCAACGATTATGTGCGTGGACATTCTTTTTTGGGATATGAAGTGAAAACTCTTGCCAAAATTGAAGAGGAATACTCGGATTTTATCATACTTTTAGCTTTTGCAGCATTTGAGGACAGCCTGTTGAACAAGATATACTCAATTGCGGAAAAACACGAATTATATGCCCCTGATGTGCCTGTTTTCGGAGATGGACTTTTCACCTATGAATATTTCATTGCTCACCAAAATGAGTTCAATGAAGTTTACGAGAACTTGGCTGATGATTTTTCCAAAAAAGCCTATTCCCAGATTATCAATTTCAAAATCAGCGGAAAAATCGAGTATTTGAAAAGCATTTCAACCACCAGATTTGAGGACTACAGCCAACTGCTACCGCTTTTTGATGGTATGACTTATGTGGATTTAGGCGCATATGATGGGGACACCATACAAGAGATTTTGTCCCACGATATAAAACCAGATTTAATGATTGCATTTGAACCTGATGTCAAAAACTTTAGGAAACTTAAAAATAATACAGATAGTATTGAAAATATCGAATTATACAATATTGGCTCTTTCAGCCACAACGCAATTCTCCATTTCAACAATAAAGCCGGCAGAAATTCTGCACTGGGCGAGGACGGCAAAATCGTTGATGTACAAGTGGATAGCGTGGATAATATTTTGTGCGGCCGCAAAGCAGACTACATTAAAATGGACGTTGAGGGTGCTGAACTTGAAACATTAAAAGGCTGTCTTGAAACTATTAAAAGCTTCAAAACAGCTCTTGGAGTGGCAGCGTACCACAGAAACGAAGATTTATTTGTCCTACCTAAGCTCATTTTGGAATCAAACCCCAATTATAAGCTTTATATTCGCCATAACCACTACATTCCTGCGTGGGAAACCATCATATATGCAGTTAATTCTTAATGCTTCAAGGATATGGAGGAGAGAAAATGGTAGGCAAACGAATTATGATTCTAGGTTGTTGTGGCAGTGGTAAAACAACGCTGTCCAATGAATTAAGCGGATTATTGGATATTCCTGTTGTGCATTTAGACACTTTAAATTGGCGAGATAACTGGCAAATGGTTTCTGCGGAGGAGTTCGACCGCCAATTGGAACAGGAACTTTCTAAGGCAAATTGGATTATTGATGGCAACTATAGCCGAACTATACCGCCTCGCCTTTCAAAATGTGACACGATTATTTATTTTGACTACCCTCGGCCACTTTGCCTTTACAGGGTAATAAAACGTATTATTTTAAATTATGGAAAAACCAGACCAGATATGGGCAATAACTGCCCCGAAAGATTTGACTGGGAATTTTTGCAGTATGTTTGGAATTTCAACAAGGAGAACAGAAAGCAAACTCTTGAAATGTTAAGCAATAATAAGGACAAAGAAATTGTAATTCTCCAAAACCCCAAACAATATAAAAACTTCCTATCAACCATAAAAGCCACTTGCAAGTAATCAAACTAAACCGAAAATTTTCACCACACTTGTGAATACAAAACATATAGCCAACCCAATTACAGTTGGAATAACAATTGACAGTGCAGTCCATTTTAGACTGCCTGTTTCTTTTTTTATGGTTAAACAAGTTGTGGAGCAAGGAAAATGACAAAGCGAAAACAGCATAACCGAAACTGCGGTTGCCCATGTCCAACCATTATTAAGTAAAAGTTCTTTTAATGCAGATAAATTTTCAAAATCAACGATTTTACCTGTGCAAGCATATGCCATAATTATTATCGGCACAACAATTTCGTTGGCTGGAAGTCCCAACAAAAACGCAATCAATATCACTCCGTCCATACCAAGAAACTCGGCGAATGGATTTAAAAACTCTGCACATAACATTAATATGCTTTGGTCACCTATAAATATGTTTGCTGCTGCCCATATAAAAAGTCCTGCCGGTGCTGCCACAGCAATTGCTCTGCCCAAAACAAAAAGTGTTCTGTCAAAAAGTGAGGTTACAATAACCCTTCCAATTTGTGGCACTCGATAAGGCGGCAATTCAAGGGTAAATGATGATGGCACACCTTTGAGAAATGTTGCTGACAGAAATTTTGAAACAGCAAACGTCAAAATTATTCCCAATATTATAACCCCACAAAGAAGCATTGATGACAAAATTCCATTGAGTGGCTCGCCGAATGTACCAACAAAAAACATAGTTATTATTGCAATAAGTGTGGGAAATCGTCCGTTGCAAGGGATAAAATTGTTGGTTATAATGGCAATTAACCGTTCTCGTGGAGAGTCAATTATTCTGCAACCGATAACTCCTGCGGCATTGCAACCCAATCCCATACACATAGTTAAGGCTTGTTTTCCGCAAGCACCGGAGCTTTTGAATTTGCTGTCCAGATTAAATGCAACACGTGGCAAATAACCAAAGTCCTCCAAAAGTGTGAAAAGTGGGAAAAATATCGCCATAGGTGGCAGCATAACTGACACAACCCAAGCCAAAACACGATAAACGCCAAGAACTAACGAACCATATAGCCAATCGGGGGCATTATAATATACGAAAACTTCGGTTATTCTATCCTCAATCATAAACAAAAAGTCAGACAAAAGCTTTGAGGGGTAATTTGCACCTGTTATTGTTATCCATAACACCAAAAATAAAAGCAAAACCATAATTGGTATACCCGTCAATTTTCCTGTTAAGTACTTGTCAATTTTTCTATCCTTTTTGTTGCAATGTTTGGGGGCAGAAACCACCTCATTCCCTATCCCCTCTGCCATTAAAACGATTGATGAGGCGATTATATCAGAGGGCTTTTCTGTTGACTGCTTATACAGGTCAGTCAATATTTTATCTATTTCATCTGATAAACCAAAGTTTACATCAGCAAGAATTTTCAAGGCATAGTAACGTGCTTTATAGGATTTGTCGCCTTGCAATTCAATGATTTTTTCAATAGCTATCTCAATTTCTTTGGGATATTTAATTTTGAATACTTCTGTTTTGGGATTATCACATAAATATTCAACCTTTGACAATAGACAATCAATCCCTTTTTTACTTCGTGCAGTACAAGCCACAACAGGCACATTCAAAAAATCTGATAGCTTATCTAGGTCAACTTCAACCTTTTTCTTTTTTGCCTCGTCCATCAAATTCACACATACAACAACGTTTGGTGTAATTTCAAGTATTTGCAATACAAGATTTAGATTGCGTTCAAGGCAAGTTGCGTCACACACAACTACCACTGATTTTGCAACATCGCTCAAAATATAATCCCTTGTTATTTCTTCTTCCACTGAGTTTGCCATAAGAGAGTATGTACCGGGCAGGTCAACTAATGTATAGCCTTTTTTATTGTAAAAATAATTTCCACAGGCAGATGCAACCGTTTTTCCCGGCCAATTTCCAGTGTGTTGTTTTAAGCCTGTTAAAGCATTAAAAACTGTGCTTTTTCCCACATTTGGGTTACCTGAAACTGCAATTATTCGCATATCATTTTTCACATCATCGAAGTTTTTATTCGGCTTCAAATTACCTCACCTCTTAAATGTTATATTGGTTATTTTCAGATTTGTCTTACTATGCGTATTTCATCACAATTATCTCGGCGCAATGCAATAACTGCCCCTCGGATATTAAAAGCAATCGGACTGCCGTATGGACTTATATGCACACATTCAACTGTTGTTCCGTCGATTAAACCTAAATCAATCAAACGTCTTTGCAGATGTTTATTGCAAGTTATTTTTTTGATTTTCCCTTTTTCTCCGATATGCAGTTGTGATAGATTTTCAGCTTTCATATATGTTCCCCCAATTATATCAAAAAATATTTTCGCTCTATTATAATATATGTATTCCCCTTGTTTCTGCTACAAAAAATCCCACCATCAAAAAGACAGTGGGATTTTTTTATATTAACGGTCACCAATTAGTTGATTTTCATAGAGATATTGCCCTGTACCATAGCACCCTCTTCGATGCTTAGTCTGCTTGTGACAATGTCGCCAATAACTAGGGCATTTCTCATAATATGTACACTAGCTGTGGAAATTATATTTCCCTTAACTTTACCATCAATTTCGATAGAGTTAGTTTTGATATTTCCGTCAATTTTAGTTTTTTCTGTGATACGAACATGCTCAGCAACCGTAACATCACCAATAATATCGCAATCGTTAAGGTCAGCAATTTTGCACTTAATATTTCCCTCAACTCGACCTGTTATTGTCATATTAAGGGTTGAATCTACATCGCCTTTAATCGCACCGCCAATTACTATGCTGTTTGTGGAGGAAACTGTTCCGATAATTTCAGTTCCTTTTGTAATCATTGTTATTGCGGTTGACATATCTTGTTTGGCATCTGGGTGGAAAAATGCTTTTTCTATATTTGTTTTTATATCATTAGATTTAACTTCCTCAATGGAAATATCACTACCTCTTGCTTTGAGGAATGTATTGATGAATTCATCTTGGTCTGTCTGCGCTTCTACAATTGGTTTTTCCACAATTGGCTTTTCTGTAACAGGGTTTTCTGTAATAGGATTTTCTGTAACAGGATTTTCTGCAACAGGCACTTCAGCCTCAGGCTTTGGCATAAAATTAGGTTTTGGCTGCAATGGTTTATCCATATTTGTAGATGGCTTGAAATCAGGTCTTGGGGAAATTGGTTTATCAAAATTGTTGCCATTATACATAGGTTTGTTTGAGTTGAAATTATTTTGGGTAGGGTTGTTTACAATCGGTTTTTGCACATTGTTCATTGGTGTGAACGATGGCTTTGGCTGATTGTTAGCTGGGTTATTAACATTTTGGTTAAGTGGCTGATTATTCATTGTTGGATTTGTTGGAGTTTGTGCGGCAACATTTTGATTATTAATAACTGGTGCATTGCTTGGTGTTGGAATACTGCTTGTCATTTGTGGCTTTGCAGTCGGATTAACCGATTTTGAAATTGGTGGTTGACCAATTGGTTCAGCATATCTTGCTTTGATTGAATCAAAAGCTGCTGAAAAAGCAGGTTTTTCTTCTGTTGGGTTATTCGGCTTTGACTGTTCAGGAGGATTTTTGTTTTCAGCTGAAACAGTTGCATTTTTGTTAGTTTGTGTTTCTTCTTCATTTCCCGTCAGTTCTTTGAATGCTTGCATAAAATTCTTCTTAACGTCCATTTTATTTGCCCCCTAATTAATTTTTATATCCGAAAACTATTGGTTTAACATTATTACTGAGTACTTCAAATTTGAAATCTTTTTCTTTGAGATATTTGATTATATCCGGAAGTGCGAGATTTATGTTGGCAGACGAACTCAAATCGTTTGAAAGAATAATAAGTCGGTCCGCATAAGCACTGTCCCTTACAATTGTGTTGTACATTTTTTTAGGTGAATTAGTTGACATAGAGGTGTCAGTGCTGACATTCCAATCAAAATAAACGAAACCTCGCCTTACAACTTCGGCAATAATTTCACGATAAATATGGGAATTATATGTATTAATACTACCGCCGGCAAAACGAATTAAGTTCGCTTTAACTCCTGTTACTTCATAAACATAGTTATAAATTTTGTTTAAATCATCAAGATATTCCGCAACACTGTTATAAATTTTGCCCAAATTCGCTCCATAACTTTGGATTCCAATTTTGTGGCCTCTTTTGACAATTTCTTTTAAAACTTCAGCTTCATTTTCAATAGTAGACTTTGAAATAAAAAATGTTGCTTTTACATTTTCCTTGTCCAAAACATCAAGTAACTTCAAGGTGTTTTTGGAGGGGCATCTATCAAAAGTGAGATACGCACAGCCCACATCATCTACATATTCCCCAACACCCTCACTGAAAAGTTCAGGATAAAGGGATTGATATGCAGGAACTTCAAAATCAATATTCTCATTTTCAACTTTGGAAACATCACTTTCAGCTTGAGAAGATGATTGCTCTTCAACCGCTGAGGATTGTTGGTCAGATGAAGTTTCCGAACTGTTTTTCTTGAATGAATTGAAAGTTGCGGTTATGCTTTCAACATCATTTTGCGAATATTCCAAATCTTTTTTCAATGCTCGGTTTTCAACAGAAAGAACAATAACTACAATCAATAAAGTTAAAATTAAAACAGCAACAGTTGCTGTTATAATATGCCTAAAGAATTTTACACTACCAAAATACATCATTTATCACCTTACAAAACATAAAAAATGGCGAAAAAACCATTTTTCTGTATATTTATAGAACTACTATAAATAGTACTATATTTTACACTAAATTTCAACCATTTTACAGCTTTTTTGTCGAATAAATTAATATTTTAATTTTGTGCTGATTTATGGTATAATGATACAATAATAATTGTCTTAATTTTGTGCAAAATGTGCCGATATTTTAAAAATGACACTAAAGGAGAACAAATTATGAGTACAAATGAATTTTCAATATTCAAACCCAGCTTTTACGATGATTTTCAATGCAAGGCTGCAAAATGCAGAAATACTTGTTGTGCCGGTTGGAAAATTACTATAGGAAAAACCGACTATTTTAAAGCACTCAATGCCAGCAAAGGTCTTAAAATAAATGAAGATGTGAAAAGAGCATATCAAAGAAACAAAAAGGCTGAAAATGATAGTATGTATGCCAAAATGCAACTTAATGATAATGGCGATTGCCCGTTTCTTGACGAAAACTCCATGTGCCGCTTGCAATTAGCTTGCGGACATTCAGCTTTGTCCAACACATGCAAAATTTACCCAAGAATATTTGCATATAATAACAATATTTTCTTCCGCACTTTGTCTTTATCCTGCGAGGCGGTTTCCGAAAAATTATGGGAACTAAAAGACGGAATTGATTTTGTTATGGACGATTGTGATGAAAAAATGAAGACTGAATTAAAAAAATCAGCTTCTCTTATCTCCAATATAGACTCCGATAGAAACATTATGTCTATCCTCACTGTTATTATTGACACGCTCCAAAACAGAAACTTTTCCTTTGAACAAAGGCTTTTTGTTTTGGGAATAGCTATGAAAAATCTTGCTGACACTTCCTCTGACAGGGATTTTACATTTGAAAAGTGGCAAGAGAAATATTCTTATCTTGCAACAGATTTTAATGCTGATGAACTTTGGAAAAGTGTTGACCATAATTCACAAAAATTTGTATTCAATAATATTTTAATTTCCAAGGCAATAATTATGATTACATCTTTGTTGAAAAATAAAAGCGCAAACTTTTGGATAAATACCCTGTCTAATATTTCAGTTAATTCAGAGGTAAATAATGCCAATGCAGACTGCACATATTCCAAAGAAAAATATAAATTGCAATCAGATTTATATGATTCGTTTTTTAAAGATAAAGATTATTTTTTCGAAAACGTAATGGTTATGTGTGCTATTCATATAATTGAGGAGAAAAAAGATTTCACTTATTGGGATTTGTATTTAGCAATTTGTGCTGCATATTCATCTTTCAAATTTACCATTAAAGCCAATATGAATGAAAATACAAATATTGAAAATGTATGCGATTGTATATCTCAAGTATCAGTTTATTTCTTACATTCCTCTTATATTGATGGTGTTGTCCAAAGTCTTAAAAATAATGACAGCGATTCTTTGGCTAGTATGCAATATTTAATATTCGATTAAATTTTATATGTTCCCATTTTAAACCAGCTCAAGATTGTAAATTAATCACAATCTTGAGCTGGTTTTATTTTTATAATTTATGCGTTGATGATAACATCAAAAATATCTTTGCTCTGTTTTAATCTGTTGGCATTTCCAAAGGTTACATATAGGTTTTTGTCTGTAACATCTTTGATTAGCTTTGCAAAATTCCTGATATCATCTTGAGTTGTGGAAAGAAGTTCATCTCTTGTTTTTTGCAGAAATTCATCGCTTATATTTCTCAATTTGTTTTCTACTGCAATTGCACATTTTTGTTCAGGCGTTTTTGGTGCATCAACGTTTTGCATAGTTCCGATAATATAGTTGGTAAATTCGGTTTCGCCTAAATCAAGATTAGCAACATATTCTGTTGATTTGCGGTATGCTTCAAGAGAATTTTCAAGATTAGGGTCACGATAACTTCCAAATATAAAGCTGCCATCATTTGAAACTTTAAGGGGTGCGCCATATGCACCTCCCAAAACTCTTATAGTATTCCATAGATAATCCGTTAATAAAATCGTTTTCAAAACTTCAAATTTTCCATTATATTCATATCCAAGGTCTTTGTAATTATATCCCATACATACATATTGTACGTTGGAAGATGTCAAAAAGCCTTCTGTTTGAGTTTGTGGTACGAATTTTTCGTCTTCAACTAAGGCAGATGGAGCAACATTTGAAGCTATTTTTGATACTTCATCTTCAAAAACATTCTTAGCAGTTTCGCTGCCTGTTACCGCAAAAACAATATTTCCATTGTTTAAAACTTTATTCATAACAGCTTTTAAGCCATCTACAAGTCCATCATAGTTTTTGTCAAAATCAGCTGCTGTGTTTTTCACAAAATCGTAGAATGTATAGAAAGAAGTTTTCTCAATAAAATCAGCAGTTGGTGAGAATTTTGAATTTAATCTCATAAATCCAAAACTTTGACCGCTTGAAATAAGCAAACCTTGTATTTTGCTGATTATCATATTCAAAATTTGCTTTAATTTTTCTTTATCATCAAATTTTGTTGTGTAGAGCATTTCCTTAACTAAAGAGATTGCTTTTGGAAGTTTTTCCTCAACTGCTTTAAAGTTTACTTCAAAATATTTATGGCAAATAGTATTGTCGTTTATGTCGGAAAAAGCATTAGGAGAAAATGTTATTTGTCCTATATTTCTCATAATTTCGTTTGGCAAAGTTTCAGCTGTATAATTTTCTGTTGCAAGAATGGAAAGAGCATTTGAGATTAATCCAAGATATGGAAGTTCCTCGGATTTAAGCCCATTTGCATTGAACATAATTCTTCCGTAAACAACACCGTTTGTTGAAACGTTGTAATGATATAATGTGTAGTTTTGTTTTTTTATTTCATCAAGAGCAATTTTTGAAATTTTCTTGTCAATATCGGAAATTTTAAGATTAGGAATTGTGTCCAAGTCGGCTTTTGAATCCGCAGTTGATTGACGCAGCTTCAATGCTTTGTTTTCACTGATAATCTTTTCAATTTCGCTATCGGAAAACTTGTTTTTATATTCCTGCAATTTAGCTGCAAGTTCTTCTTCTCTGCATTTAGAAAGTCCTTTTTCAGGAGTTAGGATTACATTAACTTTGAATGTATTCCCAAGCAAATATTTTTCAATTAACTCTTCAAATCCGTTGCCCTCTGCCATTTTCTTCATTTCTGCAAGTGCTTCATTAAATTTAAGTGCAGAAAATGGTTCTTGCCCATAGAAATAGCGAGCAAAAAGTTTTGCTGCAAAGTTTACTCCACGACCTGTTCTGATTGTGCTTGTTTCCTTGAAAGAAAATTCTGCATTGCTGATACAGCCATCTGAAAGTTCTTTATCAACCTTGTTTTCAACAAGTTCTCTCATTGTTTTGTCGATTATATCAAAAGCTTTTTGTGCATTTTCTGGGGTTGTGTTTTGGAGAATTATGCTGAATACAGGCTGTAATTTGTGATTATCACAATAACATTCAACGTTTTGGCAAAGATTTTCTTGCAAAAGTTTATTCTTGATTGGAGATGAGTCAGCATTAAACAAAACATCTGCCAAAACTTCCAGTTTAAGCTCAAGATTTTGGTCAATCGCTTCTGGAATAACATAGCTCACACTTGCAAAAGTTTTATCCTCATCGCTGTCGTCTTCACTGATTGAATATGTTGATTTAATGAATTTTCCCTCAGTTAATGGCTGAGAAAGCTTAATTTCTGAATCAACATTTTTATATTCATAGTTAGATAGATAATCTCTATCCAAAATTTCCATTATTTCTTCTACATTAATATTTCCGTAAACATAAATGCAGGAATTTGATGGGTGGTAATATTTGCTGTGAAACTCAAGAAAATCCTCGTATGTAAGCGTTGGGATTACATCTGGATTTCCGCCTGAGGAATATTTATAGCAATTATCAAACAATGCTTTATTTATTTCTTCATCAAGAATCTCTTCGGGGGAAGAATAAGCACCTTTCATTTCACTGTAAACTACACCGTTAATTGTTAGCGGTGCATCTTTATTTTCAAGCTCAAAATGCCAACCCTCTTGATAGAAGATTTCTTTTATTGTACGCATTTTGGGGTGGAAAACCGCATCAACATATATTCCCAAAATGTTTTTGTAATCCTCAAGATTTTGAGTGGAATAAGGATACATCGTTTTGTCGGGATATGTGAAAGCATTCAAAAATGTGTTCAGCGAACCTTTCATTAAATTAACGAAGGGTTCTTTTGTTGTATATTTGTCCGAACCGCAAAGAACACTATGTTCAATTATATGTGGAACACCTGTGCTGTCATTGGGTGGAGTTCTAAATCCGATAGCAAATGCTTTGTTATTATCATCAGTTTTGAGGAAAAGCAAATGTGCCTTAGTTTTTTCGTGTACATATTCAAATGCCTCTCCATTGACTTCATCAATCTTTTGGCTCTTCAAAAGCTCAAACCCGTAAGAAATTTTGTTCATTCTCATAACTCCTTTAATTTATATGATAAGTGCAATATTAACAATTTTGGACATCAATTTTAATTGTAGATATAGCATTGATTATACTATAAACTTTACAAAAAATCAAATATTATCTAAGAAATTTTGGCTTTATCGGCAAGTTTAGCAGATAATGCACACCAATATGTAACGGTTGCTATCACAATTGCTCCCCCTATAAATGCTAATTTTGAGGGAACTTCTCCAATTATCAGAAAAACCCAAACAGGATTTAGAATTGGCTCAACCATTCCAATAAGGGAACAATCCAATGCTCGGCAACCTCTTATGGCTATACTATAAAGAATATATGGTATCCCCATTTGAAATATTCCCAGTGCCAAAATTGCCAAAATCGGGATTGGCGAAACTTCAATTTTGCTTGTTAATATGAAAGGCAAGCCAATAACAGCGGTTATAATATGCCCCAAAAGTATTCCTGAAATTGAAATATCGCTTGTTTTGGCTCTTGAGGAAAGGATAAACATTATCGCTGTCAAAAGTCCCGATATTAACGCAATAATATTACCCCACATTCCCTCAAAAGAAATATTGTCAAAAAAGAACAATATTATTCCCACAGAGCAAGTTGTGACAACAAATATTTCTCGCTTGGAAAAATGCTGTTTATATATAATTGCAGAAAGCAATACTATGAATATTGGATTTGTATTTTGCAAAATTATGGCATTAGCGGCTGTTGTAAGCTTGTTTGAACTCACAAAAAGTATGAACTTTGCCGCCATTGTTATCCCCAAAAGCAGCGAGAATTTATTGAGCGTAACCTGCTTTTTTGTTATCTTCATATAGGCGAAAAGGATTGCCGCTGCAATAATGCTCCTCCCACTTGCTATGATGAAGCTGTTCCACGGGATTAGCTTTATCAAAAGTCCACCTAAACTCCAAAAAATTGCACAAAGAAACATTATCATTTGATATTTTAATGCACTATTATTTTTAATCATATTTTCAACCTGAACTTTCAAAGTATGTTATTTTATGATTGATAGGTAAAAGTATAATTTATTTACGAAATTCTCTATAATCGTTCATTTTGCTATTGAGATTGTTGAAAAGTCGGGTATAATAGAGTAGTGACTTTTCCTTAAATAAAGGGTTACAGAAAGGGTTGGGGGTTATGGTTTTTGCGGATTTGACTTTTTTATATATGTTTCTCCCTCTTAATATAATACTATATTTTATATCAAAAAACATCAATTATCGAAATATTGTTTTAGTTTCGTTTTCTATGTTTTTTTATGCTTGGGGCGAACCTGTATGGATTGTACTTTTGATTTTTTCAGGCGGAATTGACTATATCCACGGATTGCTGGTTGAAAAATATCGTGGCACGATCGGTGCAAAGCTAGCTGTTGCATCATCATTAATACTTAATTTAGGTCTTTTGGCAATTTTTAAATATAGTGCGTTTTTTATTTCCTCGGTTAATGGCGGATTTGGTACTACTTTTAATGTGCCTAACTTTGCCTTGCCAATCGGCATATCTTTTTACACATTCCAAACAATATCATATGTTATAGACGTTTATCGCAACGAAGTTAAACCACAAAAATCGTTCCTTAAATTTATGCTTTTTGTGTCATTATATCATCAGCTTGTTGCCGGTCCAATCGTCAGATATAGCCAAATTGCTAACGAGATTGACAACAGAACAACCGATGTTCGGGATATTAGCACAGGTATTACCAGATTTATTTTTGGGCTTACCAAAAAAGTTGTTGTGGCTAATGTTGCCGGAACTCTCTGCTCAAAATATCTTAATTCTGACTTGTCCAACCTTTCTGTAGGTGGCGTTTGGTTCGGGGTTATGATGTTCGCTATTCAAATTTATTACGATTTTTCGGGATATTCCGATATGGCTATCGGATTGGGAAAAATATTCGGTTTCCACTATGGCGAAAACTTCTGCTACCCTTATATCTCTGCCTCTGCTACGGAATTTTGGCGCAGATGGCACATTTCTCTGGGCAGCTTTTTCCGAGATTACCTCTATATTCCTCTGGGCGGTAACAGAAAACACCAGTACCTTAATCTGTTCATAGTTTGGTTCGCTACAGGTTTTTGGCATGGTGCAAGCTGGAACTTTATCATTTGGGGTATGTTTTGGGGCGCGCTTGTTATGATGGAAAAGAAGTTCTTGCTTGGCTACTTTGCGAAAATGCCTTGGTATATTTCAAGAATTTATATGTTTTTCGTTATTATAGTTAGCTGGGCAATTTTCTATTTCACAGATTTATCCCAACTTGTTCAATGTCTGAAAATTATGTTCGGTTTCAGCGGTCAACAACTTTGGGATATTGGCACGCAAATTACTATCGAAAATAATATTTTCTGGATTGCGATTGCCTTTTTCTTCACTATGCCTATGCTGAAAGGCTTTAATAACGTTTTCGCTAATGAATTAAGCGAAAAACAACAGAAAATTTTGCTCTGGTTTCAGCCTGTTATCAATATCATTTTGCTCATTGTTTCAACTGCTATGCTCAATGGACAAAGCTATAACCCATTCCTATATTTTAGATTTTAAGGGGGATATATTATGCAGAAAAATTATCATAAGTTATCGCCTGAAATATATAATTTGGATATTTCATTCGCCAATATTATCACTTCGTTTACTGCCATTGTTTTCTTTGGTATGCTCTTTTTTGCCCTCCCTAAACAGGAAGTTTCTAATGAGGAAAAAAGAGAACTTCAAAAATTCCCCGATATTACTCTCAACTCCATCTTTAAAGAACGTGTTGCCGAAAAGGTTTCCCTCTATGTTAATGACCACTTCCCTTTGAGAGATGTTTTTATTTCTTTTGCCGACCAACTCGCTATTATGCGTGGTATTCGTGTTGATGATGTCACAATTCATGGCTCGCCTATTGTCACTCCCGATACTTCAAGCTCGACGGAAATACCCCAAAGTTCATCAACAAATTCCGATGATAATGCCTCCATTAGCTCCTCTTCTGAAAGCTCCCAAAACTCCGACAGCTCTTCTCAAGAGTCCATTGATGCCACAGGCGAACAGCAAGGCTCAACTTTTATCTGCGATGACAGAGCTATGGGGATTTTCGGCTACAATAAAGATATGGGCAAATGGTACGCTAATACTATTAATAAATACAGCGACACTCTGGGCGACAACGTTAAAATATACAATATGGTTGTCCCCACTTCAATTGATTTCTATATTCCCGAAAAATATAAACACTTAACTCAACCGCAAAAACCCAGCATTGACAACATCTATCAATACCTTAATAAGAAGATTGCCCCTATTGATGCTTATTCGGAAATTGAAAAACATAAGGACGAATATATCTACTTCCGCACTGACCACCACTGGACCGGCTTGGGTGCTTACTATGCCTATGTGGCTTTTGCTAAAGAGGCTGGGTTCACTCCTGTTGAAATTAAGGATTTTGAAACTCGCCGTCTTGATAATTTCCTTGGCACTCTCTATGCCTTGACTAAGGATAAAAAGCTCAAGGAAAATCCCGATTACGTGGATTATTATATGATTTCAACGCCTCACAGCGCTTACCGCTATGTCAAAAATCTTCCTTATACCCCTGTTGAAAGTTCTATCCATGGGGAATATGCGGTCAGCCCTAACTCCTATTCTGTGTTTTTACATGGAGATTTTCCGCTAACACGTATTGACACTAATATCAAAAATGGTAGGAAAATTGCTGTGGTGAAAGAATCCTATGGCAATGCTTTTGCCCCTTTCCTTGCCAACCACTACGAACAGGTGTTCATCATTGACGGACGATATTTCCAACTGGGCTTTATCGACTTCATTAAGCAAAATGGCATTAATGAACTCATTTTCGTGAACAACACTATGGCGGCAAACACTCCTTATCACATTAAAAATTTGGAGAAAATTATGTTCCAGACGTTTGTTCCTCCTGTTGTGGAAACTATTGAGCCTGTGGAAAATTCTTCTGTTGACAACAATTCTGAACAATCTGATGATATTTCCAACTCCTCTTCAAGCTCTTTATCATCTTCCGAAAGTTCAAGCCTTTCTCAAGAGGAACTGGACAAAAAACGTGAAGAACGTGAGGAAAAAAGAAATAACCACTCCGACAAGTAATCTTTTGGAAACTATACTTTGAATTTATCTCTATTTGTTTGAACTACTCCGTTTCCTTGCGTTTTATACGTTTAGGAAACGGTTTTTCATTTTAACTCTCAAAAACAGTTGAATTTTTTGCCTAAACCCTCTATAATAGAGTAATCGGTTGTAATTTATTATTTCAAATATATAAGTAAAGGCGGACAAATATATGGCTGAACAGAAAAAAATGGTCGAGGCTATCACCTCTATGGAGGTTGACTTCGCAAAATGGTACACTGATGTTGTGAAAAAAGCTGAACTTATTGACTATTCAAGTGTCAAAGGCTGTACTATTATTGAACCTTATGGTTGTGCTATTTGGGAGAATTTCCACGACATTCTTGACAAACGTTTGAAAGAAACTGACCACGAAAACGTTTTGTTGCCCCTCCTTATTCCCGAAAACTTGCTCCAAAAAGAAAAAGATCACGTTAACGGCTTTGCTCCCGAGGTTGCTTGGGTTACTCAAGGCGGTGACGAAAAATTAACCGAAAGACTCTGTGTTCGCCCTACCTCAGAAGTGCTTTTTTGTGAGCATTATAAAAAAGTTATCAACTCTTATCGTGATTTGCCTAAGCTTTATAACCAATGGGGTTCGGTTGTTCGTTGGGAAAAAACCACTCGCCCTTTCTTGCGTACCACTGAGTTTTGGTGGCAAGAGGGTCACACTATGCACGAAACCGAAAAAGAAGCTATTGATGAAACTATCAATATGCTGGATATTTATGCCGATATTTGCGAAAATCAACTGGCTATCCCTGTACTCAAAGGCAAAAAAACCGACAAGGAAAAATTTGCCGGCGCTGTTGCAACTTATTCAATCGAGGCTATGATGCATGACGGAAAATCCTTGCAAAGTGGCACTACTCACTACTTCGGTGACGGTTTTGCTAAGGCTTTTGACATCACTTTTCAAGGCAGAGATAACAAACCTCAATTCCCTTGCCAAACTTCTTGGGGTATGTCCACAAGGATTATCGGCGCTATCATTATGACTCATGGCGACAATGACGGCTTGGTTTTGCCACCCGCTGTTGCTCCAATTCAAGTTATTGTTATCCCGATTGCTCAGCACAAAGACGGCGTTATTGACAAGGCTACTGAGATTAAAAATAGAATTTCTGCGTTCTGCCGAGCAAAAATCGACGTTCGTGATTACTCCGCCGGTTGGAAATTTGCGGAATATGAAATGAAAGGTGTTCCTCTGCGCCTTGAAATTGGCCCTAAAGATATTGAAAAGAACCAATGCGTTATCGTTCGACGTGATAATCGTGAAAAATACATCGTTTCTCTTGATAATCTCGAAACTGAAATTCCAAAATTGCTTGAGGAACTTCGCAAAAACTTGTACGAAAAGGCTTTGCAAAACCGAGAAAGCAAAACCTACTCTGCCGAAAACTTTGATGAACTTTGCAATATTGCTCAAGAGAAAAACGGATTTGTCAAAGCTATGTGGTGCGGTGACCTTGAATGTGAAATGAAAATTCGTGATAAAGCCGCTCTTTCCTCAAGATGTATGCCTTTTGAACAGGAAAAAGTTTCTGACGTTTGCGTTTGTTGCGGTAAACCCGCTGACAAAATGGTTGTTTGGGGAAAAGCTTACTAAGCTATATAATTGGCTTATCCACTTGCTAAAACAAGAAATCTTCTCATAAATTTAAGCGGGACTTATTTGAAATTAATCAAATTCGTCCCGCTTTTTTTGATGTTAAAAAATTGCACAAAAAAACGAGGTTCGGAGAGAAACCTCGTCTTTTTATATTCAGTAGTTAATTATTGTTAATCGCAAATAGTTATTATCTGCCTGTTGTTGGGTTTTCTTTAACTGGTTCTTCAATAACTGGTTCGTCAACTACCGGAGCATCAGAAACTAGTTCAACGTTGGAAAGAACATAGTTGCCCAATGTTCTTGTTCTGATTGTAACTGCTTCAAGGTCTTCATCATATTTTGACTCAAGAAGTTTTAGAGTACCGTCAGCAAGAATTTCGTAAACTTTTGTTTCTTTGT
>JAVWQH010000018.1:0-45087 GCA_036635475.1 Oscillospiraceae bacterium
GATAACTGCTGTGTTGAGCGAAAGTTCAATACAGCAGTTTTTGCTTTTTGCAAATGATAAAGGCATTAAATATATTGGGATAAAACAAAAAAGACATCAGCAAAATTTTAGTTTTGCTGATGTCTTTATTAACACTGTATTGATTAAGTAAAATTAAATTACTTAAGTTCAACCTTAGCGCCAGCTTCTTCAAGCTTTGTTTTGATTTCGTCTGCTTCAGTTTTAGAAACAGCTTCTTTAAGAGTCTTAGGAGCATTGTCAACAATTTCCTTAGCTTCTTTAAGACCTAGACCTGTAAGTTCTTTAACAACTTTGATAACGCCCATCTTGCTAGCACCAGCCTCAAGAAGAACAACGTCAAATTCAGTTTTTTCTTCAACAGCAGCAGCAACAGGACCTGCAGCTACCATAACAGGAGCAGCAGCGGAAACACCGAATTCTTCTTCAATTGCCTTAACGAGCTCAGAAAGCTCAAGAACAGTTAGAGTTTTGATTTCTTCAACAAATTTTACTATTTTCTCAGAAGCCATAGTAATATACCTCCATAAATTTTATTTTTTTAATATTTTGCGATAAACGCAATTTTATGATTGCAAAACGCAATCGGGTTGCTTAAATTAAGCAACAACCTCTTCGCTATTTTTTTCAGCAATAGCATTAAGAGCAACAGCAAGTCCTCTGATATTACCGTTAAGAACACTAAGCAATTGAACAAGAAGTTGTTCTTTGCTTGGAAGCTTAGCAAGTTGTTCAACGCCAGCTTTATCAAGAATCTTGCCCTCGACATAACCAGCTTTTAGAGAAAACTTACCCTTAGAAGCCTCAGCGTACTTATTAAGGATTTTAGCAGCAGCAACAGGGTCATCATGAGAAACAGCAATAGCAGTTGTTCCCTCAAGAACATCAGTTAGAGCATCAAATCCTGTTTCTTTAGCAGCAAATCTCAAAAGAGTATTTTTAACTACAGTATAATCAATGTTAGCTTCACGAAGCTCCCTACGGAGTTTAGTGTCCTCAAGAACGTTGATACCTTTATAGTCAACGATAACGCCTGCAACAGAGCCTTGTAGTTTTGCTTTAATAGCTTCAACTACATCTTGTTTTTCTTTTAAAACTTTTTCACTTGGCAAATCTTTCACCTCCCAGTAGTTGTATATACTAAAAATGCTCCTCCCGCAAAGCAGAAGAAGCAAAATAAATCAAGAAATATGGGAAAAATCACATAATACTCAATATCGCTTCCTCGGCAGGCAGGCTCGAAAGCCATTTCAGTTAATCACACCTGCTGTCTATGGAATATGACAGCTTAATTATTATATAACAGATATGGAATGATGTCAATAGGAAAAACGAATATTATATAAAAAGTTTGGAATTAAAATTGCGGAGTTTCAAAATTAGGATTTTCAGTGACAGAAACTTCGTCTATTGCCTCACCTTTTCTCACAAGCCTTGCCATAACAACAAATCTTTGGTCATTTCGTTGTCCATAAGCACGAGTACAGGTGGAAAGTGTCAAAATCTTGTCATTTGCATTAACATCAACATTATAGTTGTGCATACTTTTGGTTTTTGCTTTGGAAATAAGGGATTGCATATATGCTGAACCGGCATCAGCCTCAAGATAATTCCATTTTGTTTCAGTGTAAAGTGAAGCAAAAACTTTCCAAACCATTTCCTCAGATTCAGTTGAATAGTATATATAAGGTGTATTTTTCGCAAAATCAAGGTGGTGGAAACTTGTTAGTTGAGCAAACATAATGTCCTGAGGTCTGCCAATATGCGGTTTTGGAGAATAGTTTGTCCAGTTATGACCGTAGAGAACTGTGTTTTGTGAAATTTGACTTCTTGTACCGAAGTTTGTTGCAGAATCTGCCCAAATAACACCATTTTTGCTGGTTTCTTTGCTGTAACCTCTCTCATTGTAATAGAGTGAGTCAGGGCCTACAACAACAGGAAAGTCAATATTTGTGTTTGGAATACGCAGCCAACCAATTACATCGCTGTTTTTAGTTTTCCAATATGAAATATTTTCTGCGCCAGAAGAACCGAGAGTTTCAAGTGAGTATTTTGGTTCATACGGCTTTTTTTCTGATACAGCATTAGCTCCGGAAGCCTCGACAGCGGTATCTACACTTGGATTTTCCGGCGATTTATCAGTATTGTCTTTGTCGGTTTTACCTTTATCGGTTTCATCTTTGTCTGTTTTATCTTTGTCAGTTTTGTCTTTGTCGGTTTCATCTTTGTCAGTTTTATCTTTATCAGTTTTATCCTTGTCTTTTTCGGTGTCAGATGGTTTATTTGCCGATGAAACAGGGATAACATTCATTCCACTTATACCTGTTCGCTCTGCTAGAATATCATCTAAGTTTTTGCCTGTTAAAACATTGTATAATGATGCAGGGGTGGCATTAACAGCATCAATTGCCTCATTATCAGTATCTTTATCCTTAGTGCCATCGTCTTTTTTGTCGTCTTTTTTGTCGTCTTTTGGCTCATCTTTTGGCTCGTTTTTCTGCTCATCTTTTTTGTCAGGGAGAGCGGGAGGGTTTTCTAATTTATCGTTGGTTGGAGAGTTCGGGGTAGTTTGATTTGCGGGGATAGTTATATCCGCAGTTAATTTTCCATAAATAGAAAATGTTGCAACACTGAACGCAACAACACCAATAGCTGCAACTAAAACAATGTAGGGAGTGATGGGTACATTTTTCTGCTTACGTTTTGGCGCAGAAGTTGGGTTGTGTTTATCATTTCGTATAGTACTCAAGGCTATTCCTCCTGAAGATTGATTAAATTGTAATATGTATAATATTATACCATAAATTAACCTGATATATCTACTAAATTTTATTATTTACTATATTTTTTTATATTATGGAATTACAAGAATAAATGTACTATAATATATACAAGATTCTAATATATTTGACTAAAACTTTGATAATATAAATAAAAGAGCTTTTAAATATTGGGGGTAAATACTTGATGGAGGAATGTCTGGAAACAGAAAGATTAATAATTCGTAGTGTCAGAGTTGAAGATGCAGCGATGTTGGCAAAATGGAAATCACAATTTAATTTGCGAGAGATGTCAGTTGGGTTAAAGACATTAATCAATACCCCAAATCAAAGAAGAGATATCAGAGCAACTTTGCAGCAAGGTGATTTATATTTAATAATAGAAATAAAAAATAGCCAAACACCTATTGGTTACATTCGTCTTGGCTGGTTGGACGATTCACACAATAGATGTTGGCTAAGTTATGGATTAGCTAGTCATTATCGAGAGGGTTATTGCTTTGAGGCGCTTGACAAATTGCTACACTCTCTTTACAAATATAAATTAATCAACATTATAGATGCCGAAGTTTTCGAGTTCAATATAGCAAGCCAAAAGTTGCTCATAAAGCTTGGATTTAAGTATACAGGTAAAAGAAGGAACGAGTACTACTACAAGAAAACAAATTGGAGTATTTTTAAATATCAGTTGTCGCCGGAAGATGTGGAAAATGGCTTAGAATAACAGATATCCCAATGCAAGAAGCAAAGTTTTATCTTCACCCTCATTGGCAAGCAGATAAATTAAAACGATTAGTATGAGTTTTTCGTTGTCAATTCCGAAACCTTCCAATATAGATGTGATAGATGAGAAAGCTTTTTTTGGAATATCCGTTAGATTTTGAGTGGATTGTGAAAGTCCGCCATTCAAAAGATTATGTAGAAAATTATTTGTGCTGTTATTTTGTTTTGGTGGGGAAAATCCCGTTGATTGATTAGCAAAGTTTTTATTGGTAAATTCAGCCGATTGATTTATGTTGTTATCGCTATTTTGATTAATTGGTTTTGCGAATTGCTCATTCAAATTTTGGGGTGGAACAGTGAACGAGCTGTTGTTGGATTGGTTAAGGCTATAGTCAGCACGTTTTTGCATTTCTTTAACTCTTTTTATA
Organism: Oscillospiraceae bacterium; assembly: GCA_036635475.1. Lineage (GTDB taxonomy): Bacteria > Bacillota > Clostridia > Oscillospirales > Ruminococcaceae > JAHHUA01. Next base: position 3,950 of record JAVWQH010000018.1, read on the forward strand.
GCCTCTTGCTGCATACGCAAAACATCATCGCCTGAATACCCGATTGAACTATTGTCCCATGGCGTCACTTTGCATCACCGCCAAACAGTCCCATTTCCTTAATAACAGGCAAAATTTTGATAAGCTGCATAATCCTTATAGCATCAGTCACTTTTTTTTGCCGTTCCTCACTTAAATGGTCTTTTAGTGCCATTAAAAGTTGAGTATTGCTGTCATTTGTGTTCAGCTTTGACAGTACACCTTGAAGTTTAAAAAGCATACTGGGGTCAAAATTCAGTCCTGCTGAATTATTTTGAGGTGGTGGGGGCTGATTATTTCCCAGTAAACTTGCAAGCATATCAAGTGTGCTTTGAGATTGGTTTGGCTGTTGGTTTTGATACTGATTTTGGTTTTGGGGAGGTTGCGAAGGATTTTGCTGAGGGTTGAAAAAATTCTGATTGCCTCCCGAATTACCGTTTAAATCAAACTGACTGAGAGAATTTTGATTGTTTGTATTACTGCCAAGTCCCAATGAATTTGCTAAGGCTTTTATTTGGTTCATTCCCTCCTCACTGTTTAATATTTCGTTAATTTTTGAGGCGATATCGGACATTTTTCTATTTACCTCCTGACAAACGCTTTAATAATTCTTGAGCTTGAGGAGTGTTTAGCATTAGTTCCAGTGCTTTGGGATTGGACATTAACTGATTGATTTTTGCAGCTTGTGCGGGACTCATATTTTTAATGACATCATTCATTTTACCATTTTCAAGATTTTTCCTCAATTGATTTGGGTCTGTGCCTAACTTTTTACTTGCAATATTAAGTAAATTGTTAAGCTGGTCGGGATTAAGATTAGTATTGTTCAAAAAATCACCGCCTATTTATATTTAATCAATGTATTATATGCTTTTGTTAATGATTTTGTGATATATAGAATAGTATGGTTTAGACAGAAAAAATATGCAAGATGGAGGTAGGCTATGAAGATATTAGTAATGTCGGATACACATAATGATTTAGCATCTTGTTTGAGTGTAATTGAGCATAATCTTGCTGAAATTGAAGTTTTTATCCACCTTGGAGATGGGGTGAATGAGTTCCAACAAGCACAGTTTTTACATAGTGATAAAATATTTATTGCACTTGCGGGAAATTGCGACTGGAGCAGCGATTTGCCAACTGAAAGAGAAATAAAACTTGAGCATTATAGATTTTTTTTAACTCATGGCAACAATTATAATGTTAAAACAACAACGGGGGATTTGCTGAGAACTGCAAAGGAAAAAGCGGCTGATATATGCCTTTTCGGACATAGCCATAAAGCGTTTTTTTCTGTTGAAAATGATATTTATATGATTAATCCGGGGAGCGTGTCACGAGGGTTTCCAAACCAAAATTCATATTGCATAATTAACCTTGAAAATAGTCCTAAGGTTGAGTTTTACAATGCACAAACTTTTGGAAAACTGTCATTTGATGCCATAAGTCATTGATTGTGTATCCAAAAACAAAGGGAGTTCGGGTGGAGCAAAAGTATAGGAAACAAAAAGTCTTGTGATGAGCATAATAGCAAAAACCGCTAAGGTTACAACAAAGTTAGATGAGTTTTTGAATATTTCAAAAGTTTTGTAACTTACCCAAAACGCAATCCCAACACCTATGATAAATATTGAAATATCAATCCAAGTTATATTTTTTCCGATAATTCCGCTGTATGTGTAAAAAAGCATTAAAATACTCAACATACCCATAATTACACCCAAAGTTTTTGATACGATAATACCTCTCCAATTATCCGTAAACTGTATCAATTCAAATATTGCATAAGCCATATATGGGAAAAATAAGAGTTTCAAATGTTCCCAAACACTCTCGTTGACGGGGGAAAAAACCGCAACAAAAGTATTTTCACCTGACCATTCAAAAGCAAAATGCAATAATGAACCTATAATAGAGGTTAGCACAAAACCTAATATTTCATACTTTTTCAGTTTATTTCCCATAAATCAATCTCCTTATTTTATCAGTAATACAATTGTATGCAACAAAAAAATAAATATAATAGAAAAGACATTATATTTAAAGTAATCTCATAAAATTTACACAAAAATTAAAAATATTATAGAGTATTTTGTAAATATATGATATACTTCTATTATGTATTAAAATCTCAAAATATTTACATATAATTTATTTCTTTTATGGAGGTAAATATGAGTTTAAAATTACCAACAAAAAAAATACCTAACGATAAAGATGCACCACCAAAAGCATCTAAACCGCCAAAGCCACCCAAACCACCAAAACCGCCTAAAGTAAAAAAAGTCAAACCGCCGAAAAAAGGCAAGGGCGACAAAGAACAAGCTACTGCTGACGAAGAGATGGTTGAGGGCAAAAGAGCAAGAAAAAAAATGTCCAAAAAGGCAACAATGGTTACTATTGCTGTTATTGCTTTAGTTGCAATTATTGTTGTTTGTCTTATTTTGTTTTTGCCCAAATTAAAGGGAAAAACTGATAATAGTTCTTCTCAATCTTCATCTGAACAATCGTCAAGTGACGCAGTCGACAAAGATAAAGACAAGGATAAAGACAAGGACAAGGATAAGGACAAAGACAAAGATAAAGACAAAAAAGATGAGGAATCTTCCACAGAACAGTTGGTTTCTCCTGATGGAGTGCCGTTAATACCTGACCCTGACTTTAATTTAATGACAGTTGACGAGGCAAAAGCTATTGTTGAAACGCAGTTTGATACTAAAAAGTACAAAATTGCGGTGTTAGAAGAAAAAATAATGATAAGTAATAAAACCTTTTCAGCATTCACACTTTCTGAAAATGGTGAACAGGTTGGACCGCCAATTGCAATAAATCGTGAAACAGGAGAATACTTATGTTATTATCCGGAACAAGTTTTCTCACATATAATAGATTTCCCTATTGTTCCTGCATATGCTTCAGGATATAAGTGGAACGCAAAATTTGAACGTAAAGATGCAAAGGGAAATATTAATTCAATCATCACAACTAAACAGCTTGAAGAGGACGAAATGCAATTTGTTATCTCCACTTATGTAGGAAAAGAGTCGGAAACTGTGACAGGTACTGCAAAAGTTCGTGACCACGTTGCTGTTTACACTGATGGAGATTATTTCCGAGTTGAGTTTGTTATTTATGATTCCACTGTTATTGTAACTGAAAGCGGAAAGAATAAACATAAGATTAAGGCTACATTCGATGGAACATATGATATTAAATAGTGGCTGTATACTAAATGCAGAGGTACTAAAATATTTTAGTTAAGTGAATTAAAATAATTATAAAAAAGTAGAGCATAATTTGGGAAAATCTTTTTAAATGGAGTTGTAAACAGCCATTTAAAGATGACGCAAATTATGCTCTATACTAATTTTACTGAAAACTATTTGTATTGTAAGATAAAATAAAGCAAGTGATTGTTTAATTCATATCACTTGCTTTATCGTTTTGTTTTAATGGGAAGTTTGAATTTTTTATTCTTCTTCTATTAATTTAGCTTCATCAACGACTCTTTGTTCAAGGTTTTGCGGTAATTGTTCATATCTTTCAAAAGTTAAAACAAAATCGCCACGACCTTGGGAAATTGAACGCAAAACTGTTGTAAAATCAAACATTTCGCTCATTGGAACTTCGCCCTCAATTTCTTGCAAACCATCATCAGCCGGATTCATTCCCAAAATTCTGCCTCTGCGTTTGTTGATTTCACCGATAATATCGCCTGTATTTGTGTCAGTTACATATACTTTCAAATTACCGATTGGTTCAAGCAAAATAGGCTTAGCCATAGGTATTCCTGTTTTGTAGGCAATTGTGGCTGCCATTTTAAATGCCATTTCGGAGGAGTCCACTGGGTGATATGAGCCGTCAACAAGGGTTGCCTTTAGTCCAACCATTGGATAGCCTGCCAAAATGCCTTTCTTAACGCAGTCTTGAAGCCCTTTTTCAACTGCAGGGAAGAAGTTCTTTGGAACAGAACCGCCAAAAACGTTCTCAGCAAAAACCAAGTCATCGCTTACAGTTGGTTCAAATTCAATCCAAACATCTCCGAATTGACCATGTCCACCTGATTGCTTTTTGTGTTTTCCTTGAACTTTTACTTTTGATTGGATTGTTTCACGATAGGCAACACGTGGGGGAACAAGGGAAATTTCTGCTCCGAATTTATTTTTGAGTTTAGATGCAAGAACATCAAGATGTTGTTCACCTAAGCCTGTGACTAATTGTTGATGCGTTTCGGGGTGTTGCTCAAAGCGAATACTCGGGTCTTCTTCAATAAGTCTTAACATTCCTTGAGCAATCTTGCCCTCTTCGCCCTTAGTTTTAGCTTTAACAGCCATTGTTAGGGTTGAGTTAGGGAAAGCTGTTGCCTTGAATGAAACAACTTTTTTCGGGTCACAAAGAGTATCACCTGTTAATGCAGATGAAAGTTTTGTAACTGCTCCAATATCTCCGGCGGAAATAAAGGCAGTATCTTCCTGTTTTTTGCCTTTTATATAAATGATTTTGCCAAGACGTTCAGCTTCGCCTGTTCTTGAGTTGACAGGGGCAATATCAGCCGATAGCTTGCCTGAAACGACTTTCACAAAGGACATTTTTCCAACAAATGGGTCAGCAACGGTTTTGAAAATATATGCGGCAAGGGGAGCTTCGTCGGTGCATTGGATTAAAACATCATTGCCGTCCTTGTCTTTTGCAGTTTCTGAGGCACTTTCCCAAGCTGATGGCAAATGGTCAACAATTGAATCCAAAAGCATATCAACGCCTTCAAGAGTTATTGCAGAACCGCATAGTACAGGGGTTATTGAGCCTTTTTTAACACCTAGATGAATACCTTTTATAATTTCATCTCTTGTAAATTGTTCACCTGAGAAATATTTTTCGAATAATTCTTCGTCAGTTTCAGCAATAGCCTCGGACATTGCTGCTTGCAATCCCTCGAGTCTGTGTCCGAAATCAGGCATTGCAACTTCGGATATTTCTCCTTTTGCATCGTATGTATAAGCTTTATTGTCAACAAGATTTATGTAGGATTTAACTTTATCGTCCTCCATATATGGCACAACTAATGGGCAAATTGAAGGGCCAAAGTTGGATTTTAGTTCTTCCAGTATTTTATAAAAGTCTGTATTTTCAATATCCAGTTTGGTTACAAAAATAATTTTTGATTTTCCAAGAGTTGTTGCAAGATTATATGCTTTTTCAGCGCCAACTGCAACTCCAGATTTTGCGGAAATCGTAATAAGAACGCTTTCACAAGCTCTTATTCCCTCATACATACCTGTTGCAAAGTCGAAAAGTCCGGGGGTATCAACAAGGTTAATTTTTGTACTGCCCCATGCAAATGGAGCAACAGATGAGGAAACTGAAAGCTGACGTTTTATTTCTTCTGAGTCGAAATCGCAAACAGTATTTCCTTCGGAAATCTTTCCAAGTCTGTCTGTTGCACCTGCTTTAAATAAAAGTGCTTCTGCAAGAGAAGTTTTACCACAACCGCCGTGTCCTGCAATAGCTATGTTTCGGATTTTGCCTGCTAAATACTGTTTCATAAATATGATCTCTCCCTCTATGGTCTAATTTGATAATTGTTTATTTGAGTTGGAATTTTAAACAAATTGTCTAAATATAGATAATCTCAAATTAAAATTATAGTACAATTATATAATTAATTGCAAGAAATTTCAAGTGGATAACATAAGATTAAGTACAAGCATATAGAAAAATTATGCCGCATATCTTGTCTAATTTGTATAAAACCCGAAATTTTCGCAAAAAAATGGGACTGAATTTATGGTATTATCACAAATTCAGTCCTGTAATTAATTAAATTTTTGTATGTAGCCAAGACTTTTTGTAAAATCTAATCAAGAAAAACACACATCTTACAACAATATCCAGACAAATCATCTGCCAAACCCACTCAACATTAAATCCGAACACAAGAACGCCAATTAATGAACCAATAATTCTAATGGAAATCATTGAACAAGAAAGAATATAGAAAGGCGTTTTTGTATCTCCAGCTCCTCGCAAACAACCTGTTATTGCTGTTGAAACAACTTGAATTGGTTGGATTATTGCGTATAATCTCAAACAGTATGCACCTTTTTCCAAAACATAAGGGTCGTTTGAAAAAAGACTTACAAGGAAATTATCCATAAAATAAAGTGCAACTCCGGCAAAACACATTATAAATATGCTTATTTTCAATGTTTTTTGAGATAGATTAAATGCTAGGTTTGTGTCCTTTGAGCCTATTGCCTGTCCAACAAGGGTTGTTCCCGCAACTGAAAAGGCAAAACCGGGCATAAAAAACAATGCTTCAGCGGTTAATGCAATATGATGTGCCGCCAAAGGAAGTGTGCCAAGTTGAGTTATAAGCCAAGTCATTACGATTAACGCAGTTGACATAACTCCACGTTCCAAGGCAGTTGGAAGAGATATTTTGAAGATTTTTCCCAAGAGTTTTTTGTCAAAGGAGAAGTTATCTGAAAGTTTCAGAGGAAGATATGAGTTTTGGTTAAACACAAGCAAAAGTGTTATAACTGCACCAACTACAGTGGCAAAAGAAGTTGAAAGTGCTGCACCTGCAACGCCCATTCCTGCACCATAAATGGTCAGTTCTTTGCCGAAAAAGAGAATACTTCTTGTTGGATAAATTAAGATTACATTTCCGATTACATTAATAATATTGCTGAGAATATTGATTTTCAGCGGCGTTTTTGTGTCACCAAAGCTGCGATAAACCGCTGTGAAAAGTATTGTTATTGTCCTGAATAAATAGGCAGCGGAAATTATGGTTAAATATGCTTTTGCATTGTCCAAAATGTCATCGGCTGCACCCAACCAAACAGGAATATGGGGGCTTAATACGCACATTAAAATAGTTGTGATAATTCCGATAACAAGGGAAAGTGACAGTACTTGCCTTGTGTATTTTTGTGCGGTTTCCTTTTCACCCGAGCCAAATGCTCTTGCCATTAAAGCAGTAATTCCAATTCCAATTGCCATCATAATTCCATTGACTAAATCTATAGAAGAAGTGTTTATTGCGATTGATGCTGTGGCTGTTGCACCCAGCGAACCCACCATTGCTGTGTCAACATATTGCACCAAGGTAACCATAACTTGTTCAAGAAAAACCGGACCTGCAATAGCTAGTATTGTATTATATTGTTTCTTATTGTCGTTTAATGTTGTATTCATTAATTATGTTCCTCCGATAATTTATTGCATAACATAAGAAAAAGCACTTATTATCGTGCTTTTTCTCATATAAAGGCTTAATATTATTCTTTATTATTCGTCATCTTTTCAGGAGCATCAACTTTTATCATAGTCAAAACGTTTTTAATTACATATCTTGTAGCCTTACAAAGTTCAATTCTTGCTTCCATTAATTCCTTTTCAGGAACACGTACATGGCAAGTTGTATAGAAACTGTGGAAAGCTGTTGCAACATCAACAATATAGTGAGTTAGTCTTGCAGGGTCATAGTTTTTAGCTGCCATAATAATTTCGCTTGTTAGTCTTGACAAAATTCTGATAAGTTCAATTTCTTCGCTAGCTGTCAAAAGTTCAAGATTATTAAGGCTTGTTTTTGATGTTTCAATGCCCTCTGCCTCGAGGTTTTTCAAAATACTGCAAATTCTTGCGTGAGCATATTGAACGTAGTAAACAGGATTTTTTGAGGACTCTTCAACAGCTAAATCTAAGTCAAAATCAAGGGTTGAGTTAGGTTCACGCATATTAAAGAAAAATCTTGCGGCATCAATTGGTATTTCTTCGATTAAGTCGGAAAGTGTGATTGCTTTTCCTGTTCTCTTACTCATCTTCACAACTTCGCCGTCTTTTGTGAGGTTTACAAGCTGCATTAAAACAATGTCAAGCTTGTTGCCGTCAAGTCCAATTGCGTTCATTGCACCCTTTAATCTTGCCACGTGGCCATGGTGGTCAGCGCCCCAAACGTCAATGCACTTATCAAAACCACGTACTACGAATTTATTGTAATGATAAGCAATATCAGCAGTAAAGTATGTTGGAAATCCGTTGGCACGAACCAAAACTTCATCTTTTTCTCCGCCAAATTCAGTTGCTTTATACCAAATTGCACCATCTTTTTCGTATGCAAGATTTTTGTTTTTCAGCACCTCAACAACATTCATAACTGCACCGCTTGCGTGAAGTTGGCTTTCAGCAAACCACTCGTCAAATTCAATGCGATATTTTTTAAGGTCGGTTCTCAATTTTTCAATATTCAATGGTAAAGCATAGTTGATAAGAGCTTTTTGTCTTTCTTCAGCAATTGCATCAACGTATTTATCACCATAAATTTCAGCAAAACCTTTTGCTCGTTCTTTTATATCCTCGCCATGGTAGCCGTCTTCGGGAAACTCAATTACATCTTCGCCTTTGAATATTTGCAAATATCTTGCTTCAAGGGAATTTCCAAACTTAGCAATTTGATTTCCTGCATCATTGATATAAAATTCCTTATGAACCTTGTATCCAGCCCAGTCCATTGCAGCAGCAAGACAGTCGCCGATTGAACCACCTCTTGCATTGCCCATATGCATAGGGCCTGTTGGGTTGGCAGATACAAATTCAATCATTACTTTTTCGCCATTTCCAAAATCGGAACGGCCATAATTTTCGCCCTCGGATATAATATCGGAAACAACATTTGCAAACCAGTTTTTTTGCAAAAAGAAGTTGATAAATCCCGGACCGGCAATTTCTGTTTTTTCAAAAAAGCTGTTGGATAGGTCAAATTCTTCACATATAATTTCTGCGATTTTTTTAGGTGCAAGATGAAAAGCTCTTGCAGATACCATAGCGATATTTGTAGCAAAATCCCCATGAGCTGTGTCGGAGGGAATTTCAATAACAAATTGAGGAATCTCTCCCTCGGGCAATTTTCCGTCTTTAATTGCGGTAGATATTGCCTTATTGATAAGCTCATTGAGTTGTATTTTTGCAGTTTCAACAAGATTGGACATTATTTTTGCACTCCTCTACTATTATATGGACTTCATTTACACTGGCAAGTGCGCAGTTGATATCCATTGTATATTTGAATTTCATTATTCCACCATTATTGTCAAGATTGGACTCCACTTCATTGCCATAAATTCCAATCATCATATTATCATATCCTGTGTTATAACTGCAAAGATGACGTACACCTTTTTCAATTATAAGTTGAGATTGTGCAGGTTTTGAACGCAGCATTGTGACTTTTTGGTTTTCATCAATTTTGAGAGTTGTTTTTGCTCCCTCATAACCTGTTTCTTCTGTTTCTAAATATGATATATAAAAACTCCCGTTTTTTTTGTAGTATGTTCCTTGAGTGTAAACCTCAATAACATCGGATTCTGCCCCAACAGTTTGTGTTCCTTTTATTTGAATTATTGCGTCTTTTTTCAATTGGCGTCCTCTTCCTTAATTCCGCTCTTTTGCAAGGGAAATTAGATTTTCAATTATTTCTGCGTATGTCATACCGCTTTCCATCATCATTTTCGGGTACATACTTATTGATGTAAAGCCGGGGAGAGTGTTAGGTTCAAGCAAAATAATATCCTTGTTTTCACATAGGAAAAAGTCAACTCTTGCAAGACCTGTACAGCCAAGGGCTTTGTAAGCATTTATGGCAATAGCTTTTATTTTTGATGCGGATTTTTCGTCAATTCTTGCAGGAACGTGAATAATTGTTGAATCATTAATGTATTTTGCCTCATAATCATAAAATTCAGCACGAATTTCCAGTTCACCCACAACAGGTGCAATTGGATTGTCATTTCCCATTACAGCACATTCAATTTCAGTGCCATTGATAAATTCTTCCACAATTACTTTTTTGTCGTGAACAAGTGCAAGTTCGATTGCGTTTTTGAGTTGAGCTTTATTTTTGGCTTTATTAACGCCCACTGATGAACCTGCATTAGCTGGCTTAACGAACATTGGATAGCCAAGATGAGCTGAAATATTTTTTTCTGCTGCATCAAAATCAGCTAAATCTTGCTTTTTAACAACTGACCATTTTGCAGTTTTAATGCCCGCACTTTCAAGGATAATGTGGGTATATTCCTTATCCATACAGTTTGAAGAAGCTCCAACTCCACAGCCAACATATGGAATACCGGCAATTTCAAAAAGTCCTTGAATTGTTCCGTCCTCGCCGTTTTTGCCATGCAAAACAGGGAAAACAACATCTATTTTAACAAATTCATTTTTGTTATCTTTAAGAATAATCATTCCATGATGGGAAGCGTCCGGAGAAATTATTGCGGGATAAACAGCATTTGATTTTTCCCAACTTCCATCGGGGATTTTCTCAATAGGTCCTTGATAATTAAGCCATCTTCCGTCCTTTGTTATTCCAATCATTAAAACATTATACTTTTCTCTTGAAATATGGCCAAGAATTGAAGTTGCACTTCTTCGAGAAACTTCGTGTTCACTGTTTGCTCCTCCGAAAAGAACAGCAATTGTTTCCTTTTCAAGTGACATATTCATAAAAATACCCCCTATTAATAAAAAAATTCTAAACGTTATACAATACTTTATTTTACCACAGATATTTGTTTATATCAATACAAAAACAGAGTAATTTTATGTATCTTATCACAATAAAATGCGATTGTAGTGAAAGTGAAATTATGTTATAATCGGTAAAACAGAAAAACAAAGTATATTATGAAATTAAGGTGACTTTATGTTAAACGCAGCTATTCCAACAGTTGAACAGCTCTACTTCAAACAAGAACTTTTGTCAGATGAAAAAACTATGGAATATAATAAGGCTTTTGGAGGCTGCATTGATTTTCCAAAGTACAAATGGAAAAGCTGGCATAAACGTTGGATTAATCAGCCTGACAAGTTTTACGCATATCTATATAACAGCAATGAGGGATTTGTGGGCGAAATTGCATATCATCTTGATGAGGAAAATCACTATTTAGCCGATATAATCGTTCATTCAAACTATAGGGGAAAAGGTTATGGAATTGAGGGATTGCAGCTGCTATGCAGTATTGCAAAAAGCAGTAATGTGGACGTTTTGTACGATAATATTGCCATAGATAATCCGTCCGTAAAATTGTTTTTAAAGTTGGGGTTTGTGGAACAATACAGAACAAAAGATTATATTGTTGTTGCTAAAAAATTATAAGTAAAATACTGCCACCAGTTATTATCTGATGGCAGTATTTTTATTTTTAATAATATAAAAAATTTTAATTATGCGGCAAGTTTTCCTGATTGCATTGTGGCTGCACTACTATTTATCATATTTTCCACAAATATTCCGTAACCTCTTGTGGGGTCGTTTACAAATACGTGAGTGACTGCACCAACAAGTTTTCCGTTTTGTATAACAGGCGAACCGCTCATTCCTTGCACAATTCCTCCTGCTTTTTCCAAAAGTTCGGGGTCAGTTACTCGTATTACAATATTTTTTGTGTTAGCATTTCCCACATTGATTTTTTCTATCACAACTTTATATTCCTTAGGTTTTGTGCCACCGATTGTTGTTAAAATTGTAGCCTCGCCAGATGATATTTCATTTGAAAATGCCATTGGTATCGGATATCCACCTAATGGGCTTGAATATAGTGTACCGAAAATACCTGTTTCATTATTTGTATAAAGACTGCCTGTTGATTTTCCGCCTGTGAAAACACCTTTTAATTCACCCGGAGTACCATTTTCACCTTTTTTCACACCGGTTATTGTTACATTTGTTATTTCACCACTGGATAAGGGCATTATTTGCTCGGTGTCAATATCGCAAATTGCGTGACCTAAACCACCAAAATTATTATTTTTAGGGTCAATATAAGTCATTGTACCAATTCCGGCTGAGCTGTCCCTAACCCAAATTCCAGCTTTATAACTTTTGTCATCGCTTGAAAGTACAGGAATAAGCTTTACTTGCAAGGGAGTTTTATCCCTCATTAAATCTATTGTTACAGTTTTTCCACCGCTTGCTGCGATAATTTCTCCGACTTGTTCATTGAGCAAAACTTTTTTTCCGTCAATTGACGTTATAATGTCGCCAACACGTATTCCAGCCAGTTTTGCGGGATTTTCTATTCCTTTATCAGTGGAAATATTGCTCATACCAACAACCATAACACCATCGGTAAACATTTTTATTCCGAATGGCATACCGCCCGGAATGAGCAATTTTCTTTCCACAACTTCAACATTTACATCTTTAACGGCTGCATTTCCAAGGGTTTTTAAGCTGACTTGAAAACTATTGCCCGCTTTTGAATAGATATTAACTGGCATTTCAACAGCAATTCCTGATGCTTTAATGGGCATTGGAAGATTGAAAGATATTTTTTCTCCCTCAGGAATATAAAGCTTATCGGGCAAAGAGGCTTGAGCATAAACTGCTGTTCCGGCAAAAAGACCGAAGCTGATTGCACTTACTCCACAAACAGCTTTTAAAAAACTTGCGGATTTTTTTTTGAAGCTCATTATCATCGTCCAATCATAATTTATTTTACGTTGACAAATGAGTCAACAATATTATTTTATCTAAATATTGCAATAATATCTAAGGTAAATCTTTGCGGAAATCATTTTATGTTTATTATAATTATTTTTGCCAAATTTTAATTTTAAATACATTTTTAAAATATTTTTGTTTGGGGAAGATGCTTTATTTCAAGTTTGTGATATTAAACTTACTATTGTTAATAAAATGTTCATAATAAATTTCAGTATTAAATGATAAAAGGTATTGTGCATTACAAAGTAGTGTGATATTATTAGTACTAGAGAGGTGATTTAATGAATACCCAATTCCGAAAAGGAGTTATCGAAATGTGTATTCTGGCTCTTATTGAACGCAATGATATGTATGGATATGAGATTGTCCAAAGTATCGCTTGCTATACCGAGATAAATGAGGGAACTGTTTATCCTATTTTAAGGCGTCTTACACTGGACGAATATTTTGTTACATACCTTAAAGAAAGTACAACAGGACCTGCGAGAAAATATTATCACTTAACTGAAAAAGGCTCGGCATATCTTGGTTCATTAAAGCTGGATTGGGCAGATTTTTCCAAAATGGTCAACATTATATTGAGAGGTGAAGGTAATGACTAAGTTAGAATATTTAGAAAAATTGGAAAACAAACTAAGAAAATCAATGCCTCAAAAAGAAGTAAATGACATTATCAGAGATTATGTCGAATATTTTGAGGACGGCAAAGTGCAAGGTAAATGCGATGACGAAATTGCCGCAAAATTGGGAAATCCCGAAATGATTGCACAACAAATTTTGGACGAAAATGGATATGATGTTGAAAAAGCTAAAAAGAACTTTAAGGATAGTGTGAGCAATTCTTGGGGAAAAATTAAAAAAATCAAATTTTTTAATATTTTTAAATATTTTTTCATCGGAATATTAATGCTGTTTATTATTTTTATCGGTTGTGTATTGGTTGGCACTGTGATTGTTTTATTAGTACCTATGATAGGAGTAGTTTTGGCGGCTGCATTAGCTTTATTATGCGGCGGAATAGCCTTACTTATATTTGCGGGAATTATTTTCAGCTTGTTTAATCCGATTATTTCAATGCTTGCATTTATTGCTGCAATCGCTTGTTTTGCACTTGGAATATTTTTAATCGGACTTACTTGTATGGCTTTGGTTTGTCTTTGGAAAATAACCAAAAATCTGTTTTTTAAATCTTGCCAAATGCTTAATACAAAATCCAGACCTGTTGAGGAGGTAAATGATAATGAATAAACTTAAAAAAATAACCGCTATATCGGGTATTGTATTCTTAGTATGCCTTGTTGCGGCTGCAATTTTGATACCTATTTCTGTCAACAGCGGTATAGAATATTTTAATGAAATGCTTCAAGAAGATGCTGAATTATCTAAGGAAACGATTATTGAGGGGAATATTAAAAAATTAAGCCTTGATTATAATAATTATTCATCAATAAAAGTCAGAAAATCTCTCGATTCCAAAATTCATATTATGACTATGGACAGAGGATATTTTAAGTGGGATATTGATGTTCAAACCTTATCAGATGATGAAACCGCAGTGATGATTAAAAAGAATACATCAAATTCTATTATTGATAAATCCACAATCGCAAAATCAATTAAATCTTTCTTGGATACATCTTATGATGTTATTATTTATATGCCCGAAAATATTGACCTTGTAAGCGAACAATTATATTTGATTAACCCATACACTAATCAGCCTTATGAAAATTCGAGAAATATCAATGAAGTTCAAAAAGAGGAAACCTCATATTTGACAATGTCCAGAATACGAAATGAAATAAGAAAGAATATTGTTGATATCCAAAGTGAAAAAATAAAATTCAAGGAGAGAAATGAGGGCGGGATTGATGAGTATTTATCTTGTACTAACTCTGCATATGAAACAATTATCAGCCTCAGGACTCAACTTGTTGATGCTGTTGTAAACAGGTTTTATGAGGGAAAAAGTAATCCGGAAATGGAACTTCTAGTTTATAAGCTCACTGAAAAAGAACAGGAAAGAGATATTAAAGAACTTGAAATTGATATTATTTCAAGAAAACATCAAGATGAATCATATTCAAAAGAACCGAATACATCGCTTATCAGAGAGTTGAAAAATGATATTTCCGTTCTTGAAAAGGAAATTGCTACGCTAACTAAACAATTTGACGATTTTTCCACAGTGAAAATTGATGGAACATCTCTTGATGAAACAGCCGAAGTAATCATAAACAGCACAGTTACTTCATCAGAATCTGTCGATATTGTTTCCAGTCCAACTTCAAGCAATTCCTCAACGGAAAGCGCATCATCCAGTCCAACTTCAAGCAATTCCTCAAGCGAAAGCACATCATCTTCAAAATAAGCATAGAAAAAAAGCAGCCGATAATTTTATCGGCTGCTTTTTATTGCATTTTTATTTAATTTAAACATCAAGGGGTTGAGCCATTTGTATAGTGTTTTTGGTTTCTTTGCTCTTATATAAAGCTCGGTCAGCTTTGATAATAAGGCTATAAATATCGGAGTTAGTTTCAACATTTTCAATACAAATACCTGTTGATATTGTTACAACACCAATTCTGGAGTTAGGGTTTTTGAGGTTTTTACTTTGAACAATATTGTGAAGTTTATTAACAATTGAGTAAACTTCCTCTTCTTCTTTGCCAAAAAACATCATCAAAAATTCATCTCCGCCATATCTCAAAGCGAGGATATCATGGTTACAAAGTTTTTTTGTTTCCTCAGCAATAAACTGGAGGCATCTGTCGCCCTCAAGATGTCCGTTGCTGTCATTATATTGTTTAAAGTTATCCACATCAAAAAATGCAATAGCAACACTTTGGTTAGTTTTGCAAGCCACCTCAAATTTTGGAGAAATAACATTATTAAACGCACGACGATTATATAACTTTGTGAGAGTATCCGTCATTGAATCAAGTTCAGAATTTGCAATTTTCTTTTCCATTTCAAACATACTGACTTTATCTCTAAGATTTTCCGCATTAATTTTTTGCAGATTTTTTCTTTCAATTTCGCCTACTTCATAGTATTTTATAATCATAGATTGTTTTAGAGTTTCATCATGGAGCTTATTAGCAAGTTGTATCAAAGAATAATAATATTCACGTTCAAGATTGTTGACTTTATAATCATATATTAGTGTTCCGCAGAGTTTCAAAAATTCTTCAGCTTCATCAGTGTAATCCATATTAATCCAAAACTCAACGGTTCGGAGCAAATCTTTAAGTAAGTCGGCATCAAAATTGGCTTTGATGTCAACGATAAATTCTTCAAAGCTTCGTCTTGCATCTTCTCTTTGATTTTTACGCATTTCAATAAACATACGGCAAATAGTTAAATTTATGTTGCATTTTTTAACTTCTTTTGAACTTTCAAAAGAGAGCTGGCACCATTTGCTGTATAATTTTTCCAAACTCGGAAGGTCGTTTAATCCGTTGTAACAAAGACTTAAATTTGCATATATGTATAAAAGTGCCCGAGGGCTTTCTCCCGGACGGTTTTTTATTTCACGAATACCTCTTCTAAGAAATCTTATTGCATTATCATAATCATAAATATCTTTGTGGATACTGCCGATATTGTTATATATCAAAGCTAAAAGGTTGTGGATACCGGTTTGTTCGGAATATCGAATGGCATCAATATAATAATCAATAGACGCAACGATATTACCCTTTAGGTCAGTGATAATTCCTAATAAGTTATTAGCATATATAATTTCAATTGTAGGGGGAAAAAGTTCAAGTAATTTCAGAGCTTTTCTTGCATACCTATCTGATTTTTCTAAATTGTCACTGTAATATTCTAATTGTGCCTTATATGTATATGCCCTTCCAAGCAAGAAGTCATCGTTTAGATCTTTAGCATATTTAATCATTTTTGTAACAATAGGAGATTGCCTGACTGAATAGAATAAATTCGCATTAAACTCTTCCAGTAAGTCCTCAAAATTCATTCAAATTCCTCCTTCCGCAATATAAATATTATATACTATCCAACACATTTTTTCAACTGGTATAAACAAAAATGTATATTTGCACAAAAATACCGGAAAAGTATCAACGCATTACCTATAAAAAATGAATATTTTTGTGATTTTTATGTCATTTAATATGGAAATTGGTATGAAAAAATTGCAGTATAAGTGAAAATTTTGCATAAGTAAAAAATTATTTGATTATTATTGTTAGTGATAATAAACGATAATTTAATCATTTTATTGACATATATATGAAAAAAATCAGCTTATATTTTTGGCTTCAACAACTCCATTTAAGTTTTCCAGAAATTTTATTATATCCTCAGCAACAAGTTCTGGCTTATTGATTTTCGCACAAATAGAAACCGGTGCAACTGAGTCAACGGGAATATTTTGATTAACAGTAATAATATTTGTTCCAACCTTATAAAGATTAGCGAGGACATTTGAAAGAATACCCGGTTCATCTTCCAATTTAAGGTGGATATTAATCATTTTTTCAGATAAATCTTTGTCATAGGAATAAACACTATCTTTGTATTTATAGTAAGCACTTCTTGAAATTCCTGCCATTTTTGCAGCTTCAGAAGAATTTTTCGCCTTGCCCTGTGCCAAAAGTTTCTTGGCATTGACAACTTTTAAATATACATCGGGGAGATTTTTTGTTTCCACCAATAGGTATCTTGGAATATCCATTGTGCCACACTTCCTAAGTTTTTATGTAGAAAAATAATTAGTAATACAAATAAATAATTATATGTCTATAGATAAACAATATACTACAAACGTTAAATTAATTCAAGATAAATATTAAGAAAAACAGGTGATTTTTTTGAATAACGATAAAAAAATTAAGCTTATTGTTTCCACATTATATATTGTTACTATAATTGGCATTGCTGCTTTTGGATTTAGAATAATACTTCCTTGTTTAATGCCATTTATAATTGGTTTTTTTGTTGCATATTTGCTCAGACCTATGATTACTTTTTTATATCTCAAACTAAAATTCAATAAATCCATCGGAACTATTCTTTCTATTATATTGTTCTATACTGTCATTGGTGTTAGTCTATGGCTGATTATTTTATTTATGGCAACACAAATTGCCGATTTTGCGGAAAATCTGCCGAACATATACGAAAATTATTTTTTGCCGTCAATAAACCAACTGAGCAATTATTCCATAGATATTATATCAAGATTAAGCCCAGAAATAGCTAATACAGTTGACAAAATAACTGCATTAATCCTGTCTGATTTGACAAGTATTGTTTCAGCAATATCGGGAAAAACAATAAAAATCATCACCGATTTCTCAAAAAATTTACCTCTTTTTGCAATTGCAACTATTTTTACGTTTGTTTCGTCAATTTTAATTTCAAAGGATTATGATGAGATTGTCTTATTTCTAAAACGTCAAATTCCAATAAAACAAATACCTATATTTAATGGCATCAAGCATTTTCTAAAAGGCAAAATAGTTAAATTCATCAGGGCATATTTTATTATTATGCTAATAACTTTTTGCGAACTTTTTATTGGATTATCATTTTTGAGAGTGGAAAATTCTCTTGCTATTGCAATTATAATAGCAATTTTGGATATTATGCCTATTTTAGGAAGTGGAATTGCGCTAGTGCCTTGGGGTTGTTTTGCTTTGGTAAAAGGTCAAGTGCCTTTCGGAATTGGTATATTTTTAATTTATTTTATTATTTCATTTGTCAGAACTTTTTTAGAACCCAAAATTGTGGGCGACCAAATTGGCTTGCACCCTCTTGCAACAATAATAGCAATGTTTTGTGGAATTAAACTTATGGGGTTTGCAGGAATAATAATTGCACCATTGCTCTTGCTTACAATAAAATATCTCAATGATAATAAAATAATAAATCTGTATCATTGATTTTATAAAAAATAGCACTACATTTTATTGCAGTGCTAAAATTTTATATTACAGCGAACTTCCTAAACAAGCTTCCACTATTGCCGGAGCTTTTCCGTCAAGCTGAATTACTGATTTAATGGAATAAATCGGCAAAACAGGCATAGGGGAGATGGAAATTGCATTAAGGGGAAGTTGTTCATATTTTTTTGTGTAGCCGTCATAAAAGAACGGAATAAGCATTTCATCTGACAAATATTTTGATTCAACAGATGGCAAACTTTTTTGTGTAACCAGATTAAATGTGAAAGCATCATCACTTAATGTTGCTGAAACGCAAACGCCCTCTTGAGATATTGTGTAAACTTCTTTTGGACTTTTTGGCTGACTAATGTCGATAACATCAACATTAGTTGTTGCACAATCCAAATAAATTGTTTCATTATCAACATTCAAAGCAGTTGCACAATTCAAAGGGACAGCATCATAAACGGCTATTAAATTGGTTTCTGTGGCAAATAAGTAGTTGAAATTGTTGGCTTGCTCAAATTTAATTGTACCTAATACTTCATCGTTTGCATTATCTTTTATGTCGATACAGTAGGTATCATCATTCAAATAAACGTTAAAACTGTTGAGCGCATTTGTGGCTGACATAGAATATGAAGACGGAGCAGACTTAAATTCAGTGACAATTCCATCGTTTGCTACAGCCGCTTGTGAAGAACTGTTGCCAACAATTTCAGTTCCATTTTCACAAAAGTTTCGCTTGTTGTCCATATTAATAATGTCAAGCGCAGCTCTTATATCATCAAAACTTGTTGATGGCATTTGTGCCATTTGAGGTTGAGGGGAGGCGTCAACGTTAGATTTTGCAGCATTAGTGTCTTGTGCGGTTTCTAAGTTGTTGTATTTTTGTGTATTATCGAAGTAAAAGGATAATCCAATTACAAAAATAAATGTTGCGGCTAAAAGCCAAGGGGATTTCAGGCTGAGATAAGTAGTTTTAGAAGATTTGCCATTTGTTGGCTCAGGTTCATCAATTTTGACATCGTCCAGTAAATTTACAAGGTTTTTGCCTTGCAGCTTTTCAGGCAGCAAAATTGTATTATCGTATTGTTTAATTGAATTTATAAGATGTTGATTTTCTTTGTTCATTTTCACTTAAATCCCCCTTTCTAATTTTTTTGCAGCATATTTCTCATTTTAGCATAGGTTCTATGCAGTTTAGAGCTAACTGTTCCATGAGGCAAATCCATCATATTGGAAATTTCTTTTGTAGTGTAGCCATGTAAGGACGAAAGCAAAAGTATATTGCGTTCATCAATCGCTAGTTTATCGATAGCTGATTTAAGCGTTGTTTGTTCGGTTATTTCATCTTCAACGCTAAAATTGTCATCAACTAAATCAAGCTCATCATCTATATCCGAGTTCGGTCTATCTTTAATGTATTGAGCAATTTTCCTCTTGCACCTTGTGTATAAGATTTTCATAATCCAAGGCTTAAAGCTGTTTTCGTCACGCAGTCCTTTTATGCCTTTATAAGCTTCTATAAAAGTTTCACTCACAATATCCTCTGCATCATGGGGATTTCCAAGATTGTAGAGTGCCAAGCGATAAAGGTCAGCGGCAACACTGTCATATAGACTGGCAAATGCCTCTTTATCGCCATTTTTAGCAAGTAAAACAATATTTGCGGATATTTTCATTTTGCACCACCTTTTAATCTATGCTATCAAAAATAAGCTGAAACAAGTATTAAATTGTGTGGGCTGTTTATAATGTGTTGAATTAATCATAATTTATTGCACATAAATCAGCTTTTAAAATAATTATAATATTTGTTGAAAAATTGATATATTTGTCTAAAACCGTCAGAACATTTTTTAAGTTAAGCTTTATTATAACATATTTTTGCTTCAATGTATACAAAAACAAATAGTGTAGCATAAAATTGCCACTGTTAAAAGTCATAAAAATAGTTTATAATAGAAACAAACGTTATAACATTTGATTATAATTGAGGTGGAAAAATGAGCATTAATTTTGAATATTACAAGGTTTTTTATTGTGTTGCCCAAAACGGAAGTATTTCGGGAGCGGCACATAAACTTTTTATTTCTCAACCCGCTGTTAGCCAAGCTATTAAACAACTGGAGAGCAATTTGGGCAGCAGTTTGTTTTTTCGCACCCCAAAAGGGGTTAAACTAACGCCTGAGGGAGATTCACTTTATTCATATATTGCCCAAGGTTGTGACTATTTCTTGCAAGCGGAAAGTATGTTTAAGGATATGCTGAGCCTTGAAAGCGGAGAGATTAGGATTGGTGCAAGCGATATGACACTTAAATTTTTCCTTTTGCCATATCTTGAAAAATTCCACAAAGAATATCCTAAAATTAAAATAAAAGTCACCAATGCGCCCACTCCCGAAACAATAGAAAACCTTAAAAATGGAGATATTGACTTTGGAATAGTGTCATCACCTGTTTTGCAAAACAAGTGGATGGAGGTATATCCCGTTTGGAATATTCAAGATGTTTTTGTTGCGGGAAAACGTTTTCAACATCTCAAATATAAAACAGTTACATTAAATGAACTCACAGTTCAACCAATAATAATGCTTGAGGGCAGAACCAGTACAAGAAAATTTATTGATGATTTTATGGGGTTTAATGGGCTTAGAATTAACCCGGAATTTGAACTTGCCACAAGCGAATTGATTGTTGAATTTGCAACAAGGGGTTTGGGGATAGGCTGTGTTGTAAAGGATTTTTCTCGCAGACAAGTTAAGGAGGGACAGCTTTTTGAACTCAATCTGGAAACTCCAATCCCATCAAGAAAAATGTGGGTTATTAATCATAGCAAAATTCCTGTTTGTGCAGCGGGAAAAAAGCTTTTGATGATGATGGAAGATGAGCAAAAAAAGAAAGAGGCAATTATTAAATAAAAAATGGACTGGTGTCGGATTAAACCGATACCAGTCCTTAAAAATGCTTTTGTTAAGACAAATAAATTAAAATGTTGCCGAAAGAAGTTATGCTTTAACTTCAAAATGCAAGCTTTTTTCAATAAATTCAACAAGCTTGTCAATTGCAATTCGTTCCTGCTCCATTGAATCTCTGTAGCGGATTGTTACGCAGTTATCTTCCACAGATTCAAAATCATATGTGATACAGAACGGTGTACCAATTTCATCTTGACGGCGATAACGCTTGCCGATTGAGCCTGAATCGTCATAGTCAACAACAAAATGCTCGGCTAGTTTTTGATAAATTTCGCTTGCTTGTTCGTTTAGCTTTTTGGAAAGTGGCAAAATACAAGCTTTGAATGGTGCAAGAGCAGGGTGAAGATGCAAAACAGTTCTAACATCGCCCTCGCCGATTTCTTCCTCATCATATGCCTCACATAAAAATGCAAGAGCAACTCTGTCTGCGCCTAATGATGGTTCAACAACATAAGGAATGTATTTTGTATTTGTATCAGAATCAAAGTATTCAAGGGATTTTCCCGATTGATTACTGTGTTGAGTTAGGTCAAAATCAGTTCTTGATGCAATACCCCAAAGCTCGCCCCAACCGAATGGGAAAACAAATTCAATGTCGGTGGTTGCATTGGAATAATGAGAAAGTTCAGCTTGTTCATGGTCACGCAAACGCAGGTTTTCATCGTTAATTCCAAGGCTTAGCAAGAAGTTGTGGCAATAGTTCTTCCAATAGTTGAACCATTCAATCTCTGTGCCGGGTTTGCAGAAAAATTCAAGTTCCATTTGCTCAAATTCTCTTGTGCGGAAGGTGAAGTTGCCGGGGGTTATTTCATTTCTGAAAGATTTTCCCACTTGACCAACACCAAAAGGAAGCTTTTTCCTTGTGGTTCGAGCAACGTTTGCAAAGTTTACGAAAATTCCCTGTGCAGTTTCCGGACGTAGGAAAAGCTCACTCTTGCTATCTTCAGTTACGCCTTGAAACGTTTTAAACATAAGGTTGAATTTTCTGATATCTGTGAAATTGGATTTTCCACAATTAGGGCAAGTGATGTTTTTCTCTTTGATGAAATCCATCATTTGAGCATCACTCCAACCATTAGGTTCAACACCTGTTGCCTCTTCAATTAGTTTGTCAGCTCTGTGACGAGTTTTACATTCTTTGCAGTCCATTAATGGGTCGGTAAATCCGCCAACATGACCTGAGGCAACCCAAACTTGCGGATTCATCAGCAATGCAGAATCCAATCCAACATTATATTTTGATTCTTGAACAAACTTCTTCCACCAAGCTTTTTTAACGTTGTTTTTAAATTCAACTCCAAGAGGACCATAGTCCCAAGTGTTTGAAAGTCCGCCATAAATTTCGGAGCCGGGATAAACAAATCCTCTGTTCTTACATAGGGAAACAACTTGTTCCATAGTTTTTTCGCTGTTCTTAAGCATATCTAAAATCCTTTCCTTGAGGTATTATATTCTTAATATATTATTGTAATTGCAATTGACAGAATAGTCAAGTAGAAAAAGCTTTTAAGGCTGATATAATATAGTACTAAGATAAAAAAATGTCGATTGGGGGATTATATTAATACTTTTTGAAAATATTTGCAACTATTTTCAAAAATTGGGTTACAATTTATGTGTATATTTGGTATAATAAAGTTATTAATACCAATATTTATTATGAAATAAAATTTTTAGCTGTTTTGCAGCGGAACGGATACTATATATGAAAGAAACACAAAATCAACCTCGTGAGGACGTTGTTGCAGGTAGAAATTCAGTTATTGAACTCCTTAAAACAGGCAGAGAAATTGAATGTATCTACATAACTAAAACGGAAACTATCGGCAGTATATCAAAAATTATTGCTATGGCTAAGGAAAAAGGCATACCTGTTAAAGATGTAAATGAACTCAAGCTTGACAGTTTAACATCATATGCTAATCATCAAGGTGTGGCAGCAGTTACGGCTGCGTATGAATACAGCACTGTTGAGAAAATTTTGGAAAGTGCTGGCGATGAGCCTCCATTTATCATAATATGTGATGAAATTGAGGATGTTCATAATCTGGGAGCTATTATCAGAACGGCTGAAGCATCCGGTGCTCATGGAATTATTATACCAAAACGTCATGGTGTTGGATTGACTACAATTGTTGCTAAAACTTCAGTTGGTGCGGCAGAATATATGCCCGTTGCAAGAGTTTCCAACATAGTTTCTACAATTGAAGAATTAAAGAAAAAAAATATATGGGTTTATGCTGCTGATATGGACGGACAAAGCTGGTGTCAAACTGATTATGCAGGTGGTGTTGCATTGGTTGTGGGTTCAGAGGGCAGCGGGGTCAGCCGACTTGTTAAAGAAAAATGCGATTTTATTGTGTCATTGCCTATGAGAGGTAAAATTAATTCGCTTAATGCCTCAGTGGCAGCAGGAATTGTAATGTACGAAATAACAAGACAACGTTTGGGAATTAACCCTAAAATAAGCAAATAAAAGGAGGAAAGTGCATTATGGATAATAAATATTCAGTTGATGATATACTTGAAGAGATTAAACGCAAAAAAATGGCAAGGCAAGGCATAGACACAACTGAGAGAGGAACAACAGAAAGAAAATCGGTTGTAGGTTTTACATTTAGTGAAGAAATCTCTCGAAAAGATGTTAAAAAAGAAATACCCTCAAAAGATGACGATGAAGAAAACACAGGAAAAGATGTTGAGGGTTTTAACTTTAATGAAGAAGCATCTAAAAAAGAGGTTAAAAAAGTAATGCAGCCTCAATATTTTGATGACGTTGATGAAAATTACAGAAGAAATACTCCAAATTCTCGCCCATCAAAATCTCGCAACTACCAATCAGATGACCAACCTGAACATATAATAGGTGCATCAATTGCCGAAGTAATGGAAAAAGAATATGTTACATCGGAAAATAAAGAATATTTTCAAGGTACAAATGTGCCTAAGACAAAAGCTTCGGGGAAAATGGCGGAGGCTTTTGGCGACCAAGCATATAAGCCATATGAAAACAAGTCTTTTACTCAATTGCAAGAAAAACACCATAAAAAGTTTTCTTTCAATAACAAAGAGGAAAAAGCTGCGAATGATAATTACAGCGAAGATGTAAAAGATTTTAGCCAAAATCAAAGGGAAAATGCTGAAAATCCTAATGATAGAAAAGTTGTTAAAATCGAAAATGAAAATAACAACAGGGATTTTGAAGAGGAAAAACAAAATTTCAAGGTCAACTTAAAAGATAATTTCTTTGATGAGAATGACCACGAAAACACTCAAATGGATATCCACGTTAAAAATATGGATAGTTCAAAAGCAGCAATAGGTTTTACTCGAAGTTTACCTGCGCTGAAGAATGATGATGACGAACAAAAGAAAAAGAAATTGTTTTCCTTTGCTGACTCAGCCGAAGAGCAAAAGAATGCTTTTGATGATTATAATTCCCCCGCAGATACTGATGAAGTTATGAAAGACTTAAAATCTATGCGAACAGGTTTGTTTGTGAGAATTGGTTTAACTTCAGTGATTTTTGCAACACTGCTCTATCTGGGATTTTCCTATTTCTATAAAGCTTTGCCACTTATGCCATTTATGTTTCCTGAGGATAATTTGCAAATATTCCTTGCAATTTCCCTTGGATTTGTCATTTTAGCGGCACTCGTTTGCAACACAGTTGTTGGCGGAGGACTAATATCGCTGTTTACTTTGAAACCCGATAGTGACTCACCTGTGGCATTAGCTGTTTTGGCAACGATTGCTCAAGGTGTTGCACTTGTGGCTTTGCCTGAACGACTTCAAGTTGATGGAGTTCATATGTATTTTTCTGTTGCTGTCTTGGGATTGCTTTTCAACCTTTTTGGTAAAGTATATATGACAAACCGTATTATAAGAAACTTCAAGATTATTTCTGGAAATACCGACAAATTTTCAATTATGCTTATGAAAGATAAGATGTTGGCAAAAGAACTCACAAAGGGACAAAATATTGACAATCCCTCAGTTTTGTTCAGCAGTAAAACAAGTTTTCCAACAGGTTTTCTGAATTTTTCATATACAGAGGATTACAGCGAAAATATAAACAAAATCACAACCCCTTTGTTTTTGGTTTTTGGAGTAGTGCTTTCAATTATAACTTTTGTTTTGGAAAAAGATATTTTTATTGCACTGACTGTATTTAACGCAATGATGTGCATATGTGCGCCACTTACAACAACTATTATCGGAAACAAACCTCTTAATGCAATTTCCAAAAAGCTTTCTAAAGAGGGTGCAGTTATTTCCGGATATCAAGCACTTGAGGATTTTGATGATGTTACAACAATAACTGTTGACGCAAATGAACTTTTCACAGGCGGAACTGTTATTCTTCATGGTATAAAAGCATTTTCCGAAAGTCGTATTGAAGAGGCAATTATTGATGCGGCAAGTGTTTCTTGTAAAGCAAGCGGATTGCTTATGGACATTTTTATGGAGATGATTGAGCATAAACAAAATCTTATTAAAGATGTTGACAATTTGATTTACGAGGACGAAATGGGTATATCGGCTTGGGTTGACGGCAAGAGAGTTCTTATCGGAAACCGTCAATTAATGACTAACCATGGAATTAATCCACCTGACATAGCATATGAAAATAAATTTAGACGTGACGGACGTGAAGTTGTTTATTTGGCAAATTCAGGCGAACTTACTGCAATGTTTGTAATTAGCTACAAGGGTTCGGAAGAGATGGCTGATTACTTGAATGAACTTGCTATTAAAGGCGTTTCTTTGAGCGTTTATACAACTGACCCTAACATTACATCTAAAAAAATCCAAGAAATTTTTGAATATCCTGCTAATTTGATAACTATTATGAGTTCAAAAGTTCACGCAGATTTTAATGAAGCTGCTTGTGACAGAGATAAAGCACCAGCAAAAATTATCTATACAGGGTCACTTGTTGCCAAAATCAAGGCGATTTGTGCAGTTATTTCTGGAAAAGGTGCTATCGTTTTAGGCACAATCCTTCAACTTATTGGCATTGTTTTTGGATATGCAATTGTTGCGTTTTTGTCATTTACCGGCAAAATGCCATTGCTATCTTTTGAAATATTAATCGGATATCAACTGATATGGGGATTTTTGGTTTCTGTATTGCCAAGTATGAGAAAATATTAATAGTTCAATTTAGCAAGGCTGTCATTGTTTAAAATGCAATGACAGCCTTTTTATGTTTAAAAGAGAGAAAAATGGGACATTATTGCAGTAATAATGTCCCATTAGCGATTATATTTTTTTGTAGTGGCCATCAAACTTTTCTTTGATAAAGGTTGAAAATTCTTCAAGTTCTTTGATATCTTTTTTGTTGAGTATATCAACTTGAGTTGAATCAAAATCAAATAGAAAAAGGTTTTTTGTTTCTTTTAAGCCATTAAAATTTTCGTAGGAAATAAGGTTTCTGCGTTTGCTTGTAGTTTTGATAACTTCCATACAATCTGCGTAAAAAACAAATTCCATTTGATTTCCAACAGGACTTGTCACACCCTCAATCAAGCGACGTTTGTGCTTTTTTTCAACTTCGGAAACGATTATTCCCATGCCAAGAACAAAAAGAACAATGCTTGAACTTATAACTGAACCAAGTGTTAAAAAGCCACCCATATATGTTGTAATGCAAGCACCACCTATGCAAAGCAAGATTATAGCGGGAATTACAAATGGGTTTTGGAAAAAAGTTTGGTGGTATAAAAGGGCTTGATATTCTTTTTTATTGATTGTTGTTTGAAATACATAAATTGCATTTTCCAATGTTAAATCCTCCATTCAATTGATAATAATATTGTAGCATATTTTAACGTTTATTTAAAGATTTCATTGCATTTTGTCCGCCTCTTCTTGACGATATATTGTAATGGAGGTTTTGTTTGGCATACAAACAGCAATATCCATTTCGTTTTTTAAAACCCCTGTATTAACACAAATATGGTCGGGGCAATCAACATCTTTAAAACGTATTGTACCTTTTTGCAAAGACAAAACAACAGGAACATTATATTTTTCTTTCAAAGATATTTCAATTTCTTCATCTTGCATATATTTGCTCAAATTATATTTTTCGCATATTTCTCCATCAATCGAAACTACTGCAACCATTGATTGACTATTGTTTGCAAAAGCATATTTATAAAGCAAAAATGATAGTCCCAATAACAAGATAACCGCAATTATTATAAAGTCTTTTTTGTCAACAATATTTCTGCTGTCACTTTTCATTGTTACTCCTTAATTACATAAAAGGGACAGTCACAATTTTTTTGCGTCCTGTCCCATTTTTGTATTGGTATTATTCCTTAATTGTTATGCTGTTGATAACAACGTCTTCTTTTGGCTTGTTATCAATTGTGTCAATTACTTCAACTGCTGCGATTTTATCAACAACATCTATACCGTTTATAACGTATCCGAAAACTGTGTGAATATTATCAAGATGTGGAGTACCGCCTACTGTGTAGTAGTATTCAACAACAGGCATATATTTTTGAATGATTTCATCTGTAATTGGAGCTTCTTGAATTGCAATCATTTCTTGTGTTAAAGTTTCAGCAATAGCGCCAAGTTCTTCTTCTGATTTTTTGTCTTCAATTGCTTTGTCAATAACTGCTTGTCTTTTAACGTATTCTTCATAGAAATTCATTGATAAAGCCCAGTTTTCAACCATTTCAAAATTCAATTCAGTGTCTGGCTTTAGGTTAGTTGGAAAGAAAGTACCATTTAATGAATCGGTTTTTGCTTGAACAATAAAGAATTGGCTTCCGTTGGTGTTTTCACCGCTGTTTGCCATGGAAATTGCACCTCTGTAGTTGTAGGTTGGGAATGCAAATTCATCTTTGAAATAATCTCCCCAGATGCTCTGACCGCCTCTTCCTGTTCCCTCAGGATCTCCGCCTTGAATCATAAAATTATTCATAACTCTATGAAAAATTGTTCCGTCATATTCGCCGTTTTTTGCTTTTGTTACAAAGTTTTCAACTGCTAATGGAGCTTTATCAGGGAATAGTCTTAGTTCAACATCACCTTTTGTGGTGGAGATAACAACATCAATTGAACCCTCAGGCTTTGTTACACCAGTTGCAAGATTTTTTATTTCCAAAACTTTATCTTCAGAGTACTTGTATTTTTCCCTTAGAGCTGTGATGATTCTTTTGGAATTTTCGTCATTAACAGGCTCAGGAATTGTTTGTTTGTTTGAAGTATTTGAAGTTGAGCAAGCAGCTAAGGAGAAAATCATTCCTGCCGCCATAACCAGACTAAGTGCTTTCTTAAAATTATTCATTTTACCGTCCTTCTGCAATTAAGCGTTGAATTAAATATACTTGTATATTATAGTATTATTACACTGATTATTCAATGTATAAATTTTAAATTAATTATAACATTTAATATAAAAAATTGTAGCTTTTAGACAGTAATATGAAAAAAATTATTTATTGACATTATAAGGTGAGAATGTTACCATAATATTAATCAAAACTAGGAGGCACATTATGCCCATTAAAATTATAAGCGACAGTTCCTGCGACATCAGCAATGATGATGCAAAAAAATTAGACATTGAAGTTGTACCTTTTTATGTAAGCTTCGACGGACTAAAATATATAAAAGAACGTGAAGACATTGCAACCAGAGATTTTTATAAAACAATGGTGGAAAATCCTGATTGCTTCCCTAAGTCATCACTTCCATCAATACAGGATTATATGGAAACATTCGACAAATATGCAAGCGAGGGTTTTGATATAATTTGTATTTGTATAACAACAAAATTCAGCGGTTCATTTAATAGTGCAACCAATGCTGCTCAATTAGTCAGAGAAAAATACCCCAACATAAAAATCAGCATTATAAATTCAATGATTAACACAGTTTTGCAAGGACTTTTGGTGCGTGAAGTTGTGCGTATGAACGAAAACAATTTGTCCTTTGAAGAGATTGTGGAGAAAATCGAGGAGATTAAAACAACAGGCAGAATTATTTTTACAATTGGCAGTATGTCCTATCTTGCACATGGCGGAAGAATGGGAAAAGTCCTCACAGGGGCGGCATCAACTCTTCGCATTTTGCCCATCATAACACTAAAAGACGGCGAGATTTTCCCAAGCGGTATAGTCCGTTCAAGAAAAGCCTCATTAGCAAAAGTATTGGAAAAAGTCAATGAACATTTCACTAAAAATAACTTCGATATCAATGATTATAGTCTTGCTGTGGGGTACGGATATGACGTAGATGAAGGGAAAAATTTCCACGATGATTTCACTAAGTCTGCTGGAAGTATCGGTAATAAATGCCCTATTGCCTTTGAACAAATTGGCTCAACAATCGCTGTTCACACAGGACCGCACCCATTGGGAGTTGCACTTATCAAAAAATACGACAGATAATTAATTTTTAATTTTAATATAAAAAAAGACGGGGAAATTCCTCGTCTTTTTTGTATGAATATTGCTGTTTTTAAAAATGGGGATTTAGGATAAATTACTTTAATTTTCAGCGGAATAATAATCAAAAATCTTATCGGCGATTAAGCCAAACTGCTGCATTGTCAGTTCTTCTGCTCTTGCTGTTGACTTTATATCTAAGCTTTCCAACATATCACCGATGTTCGATTTTGAAATAGAAAAAAATCCGCTTAGGCAATTTATAAGTGTTTTTCTTCTCTGGGAAAAGCCACCCTTAACCACTTTGAAAAATGTGGCTTCATCTTTTACGTCAACGGAAGGTTTATCCAAAATATCAAGTGCGATAACGGCTGAATCAACATCGGGGGAGGGCATAAATGAACCCCTCGAAACATTGAAAAGCAAATGCGGCTCGCTGTAATAACGGATTGCAACTGTTATTGCGCCAATATCTCTTGTTGCAGGTAATGCACAAATTCGCTGTGCAGCTTCTTTTTGCACCATAACTGTAATCCTTTTGATTGGCAATTTGCTCTCAAGGAGGTGCATTATTATTGGTGAAGTGATGTAATAGGGGAGGTTTGCACAAACTACAACGTCCATTCCCTCAAATTCATCTTTAATAAGTTGGTGCAAATCAACATCAAGAACATCATTGTTGATTATTTTAATATTATTGTGTTCAGATAGGGTTTCATCAAGAATAGGCATAAGTCGCTTGTCGATTTCAATACAGACAACTTTGTCTGCACGAAGAGCCAGTTCTTCCGATAAAACACCTATTCCGGGTCCGATTTCTATAACTCCAACACCAGCGCCAGCTCCGCCTAACTCAGCCATTCTTGGGCAGACAGATGGATTTACCAAAAAGTTTTGTCCCAACGACTTTGAAAAAGTGAAACCATGACGGGTTAAAACGTCTTTAATTACTGATATATTTGAAAGTTTACTCATTTTTTCCTCCGATTGCTAGATTTATCATCTTATGGCTATTGTACCATAAAAATAAAAATAAAAAAACACTTGCTATCATCTTATATATAAATTATTATATATAGTAGATAAATCAGAAAGGGAATTGTGATGGATAGAAGAGATAAAATAAATTACTACCTTGATATTGCTGAGGCAGTAACTGAACGAGGAACTTGCCTTAGAAGAAATTATGGTGCAATTATAGTGAAAAATGACCAGATTATTTCAACAGGCTATGTTGGTGCACCAAGAGGAAGACAAAATTGCTGCGATTTGGGATATTGTACAAGAGAAAAATTAAATGTTCCAAGAGGCGAAAGATATGAACTTTGCCGTTCGGTTCATGCTGAACAAAATGCAATTATCCACGCTTCAAGAGAAAATATGTTGGGGTCAACTTTGTATTTGGTTGGCATTGAGGCTAAAACTCAGGTTTATATCGAAAATGCACGTCCTTGTGCAATGTGCAAAAGATTAATTATTAATGCAGGAATTAAAGAAGTTATCGTCAGAAATTCAAAAAATGAATACGTTGTATTAGATGTTGAAAAAGAATTTGTGGATAACGATGACTCTATTGATGGCAAATTCGGATACTGATTTTGTCTTTTGAGTTTGACAAAAAGTATGTTTGATTATACAATGATGTATATTATTCACAATTAGGAGGTGTCTTATTATGGCAAAAGGTCAAAATGTTTCACTTTCAGTTATAAAACGCTTGCCCAGATACCATAGATATTTAGGCGAACTTTTAAAAAACAGCATTACCCGTATTTCTTCCCGAGAATTAGCGGAACTTATGAATTTAACTGCATCACAAATTCGCCAAGATTTGAACTGCTTTGGTGGGTTTGGACAGCAAGGCTATGGATATAATGTCAGTGCATTGTATAGCGAAATTGGCGGTATTTTGGGACTTGAAAAGCATCTTACCACAATTTTAATCGGTGCGGGAAATTTGGGACGTACTATTGCCACACATTTGGAATTTGAAACTATGGGATTTAAACTTGTTGGAGCTTTTGACAGTAATTATCAAAATATTCCTCCTGTCAGAGGGCTTAAAGTCCAATCACCCGATAATTTAGAAAAATTTTGCAATGAACATTCCCCGAGTATTGCAATTTTATGTATACCTAAGGAAGGCGCAAAATATATTTCTGACAAATTAATTGAATGTGGTGTGAAAGGTTTTTGGAATTTTTCCCACTTTGAGTTTGGCATTAATAGAAGTGATATCGTGGTTGAAAATGTTCATCTTGCCGACAGTATGATGACACTTTGCTACAGAGTCAACGAATTAGAAACGGAAATGGAACTGAAAAGTTTGGAATAATTGATATTTATACTACAATTTACATAAAAACTGTGAATATATTTGCGTATATTCACAGTTTTTTCATATTTTCGTCAACTTCACTTGATACATTTATGAAAAGTATGTTAATATATAAGTAGCACAAAATCCAATCATCTATATAAATTTGCAAATTAAGGCTGATACTGCTTCAACGTAAAAGAAAATTGCGTTGATATAGATTGCTTTAGTGGCTAAATTATATATGTGATTGAGCTTTGAAAAGAAAAGAGGATTAGTTTATGTTAGAAAAACTTTTTAAACTCAAGGAAAATAACACAACGGTTAAAACAGAAATTATTGCCGGATTGTCCACATTTATGACAATGGCATATATCGTTGCGTTAAATCCGAACCTATTGACCAATTTTGGTGGACATGGCGCAAACCTTTGGAATGCTGTTTTTATGGCAACCATTCTTTCTTCATTTGCCGGCACAGCTATGATGGCTTTTTTGGCAAATAAACCATTCGCTTTAGCTCCAGGTATGGGACTTAACTCCTATTTTGCAACTATTGTTGCAACTATTGCTGCTGTTGCGGGTATTTCTTATGCTGAAGCATTCCCAGCAGGACTTGCTATTATTTTGGTTTCCGGCATACTTTTCACTATACTCACTTTGCTGAAAATTCGTGAGAAAATCGTTGCCGCAATCCCTCACGCAATCCGTATGGGTATCCCAGCCGGTATCGGTTTAATGCTTGTCAACATTGGTTTGGGCAGTAATGCAGGCGTTTTCACTGAAAATGGCCCTTTCTATATGCTAGGTTCTTTCTTCACTAATGGCCCAAGTGCAACTAAAGCTGCTATGGGCGAAATGTATCCAACAATGATTTTGTATATCCTTACATTGTTTGTTGGATTGTTGGTTATTGCTATTTTAACCCACAAAAAAGTTGTAGGTTCAATTCTAATGGGCATTTTGAGTGCATCTGTATTCTACTGGATAGGTTCATTTATTATTGGAACTAACCCTTTTGCAGTACTTGAAGGTGCATCATTTATACCACCTTTCAAAGATATGGTTGACTTGACTTTGTTCAAATTTGACTTTGTAACTTTGTTTAAGTTGGGTACATTCTCCGCTATTATGACAATTATCACATTCTGTATGGTTGATATGTTCGATACAATCGGCACATTAATCGGTACAGCTAAAAAAGCAAATATGCTTAAACCTAATGGTGAAATGGAAAATATGAACGAGGCTATGCTTTCTGACTCTTTGGCAACTTGCGTTGGTGCTTGTACAGGTACATCAACTGTTACAACATTTATCGAGTCTGCTGCCGGAGTTGCTGAGGGCGGAAGAACAGGTTTGACAGCTCTTACAACTGCAATTATGTTCTTGCTTTGTATGTTTATTGCACCAATTATCAGATTAATTCCTTCTCCTGCTACATCTGCGGCTCTTGTTTATGTTGGAGTTCTTATGATTAGCTCATTAAAAGAAGTTGATTATTCCGATATTGCACAATCACTTTCTGTTGTTTTGATGCTTGTATTTATGATGGTTACAGGCGGTATTGGAAACGGTATCGGTATTGGACTGATTTCATACACAGCTATCAGAATTTGCACAGGTAATGGCAAGAAAGTTTCTGTATTAACTATGATTCTTTCATTACTATTCCTTGGAAAGTTCTTTATTGCATTCTAATTAAAACTTAAAAAAGTTGACCATCACTTTTTGTGGTGGTCATTTCTTTTTGCTGCAAATTGAGGTATAATATATAAGCCTTATAAAAAATTTAAGATATTTTATATATTTAATCAAAATGGAGGTTTATATGGATAATAACTGGCTTGCGAGAGTTGAACCGATATATACAATTGAGGGAATTGAAAAGCTCAAAAATTCAAGGGTAGTTATACTTGGGCTTGGCGGAGTTGGCTCGGCGGCGGCTGAGGCAATTTGTCGAAGTGGTGTTGAAAATATTATGTTGGTGGACAGCGAAAACGTCAATTTGTCAAATATCAACCGACAAATTATTGCAACAAGAGATAATATTGGCAAAAAGAAAACTTTGGTTGCTAAGGAAAGATTGCTTTCAATCAATCCTAATTGCAACATTGAAGAGAGAAATGAATTTTATCTGCCCGAAAATTCAAGCTTTGTTTTTGATTTTAAACCCGATTATATTGTTGATGCAATTGATACAGTGACTGCAAAACTGCATTTAGCACTTAACTGTTATATTGATGAAATACCTCTTATATCTTGCCTTGGAACAGGAAATCGACTTGACCCATCTAAGCTTGTTTTTGGGGATATAAGTATGACAAGCGGCACAAACTGTCCTCTTGCAAGAATTATGAGAAGAGAACTCAGAAGAAGTGGTGTGAAGAGATTAGACGTTGTTTTTTCAACTGAACCGCCATTTAACCCCATAGTTGTTGACGATAAATTCGGCAGACATGCTCCGGCAAGTACCGCTTTTGTTCCGCCGTCAGCAGGATTTTTGATTGCATCAGTTGTGATAAGGGAAATATTAGGGATAAATTAATGGGAAAAAGCTTTAGACTTTTGGTGTTGGCACAGTCACATCATTTGTGTTAAGGCTTTTTTGCACAAAAAAACAGTACCAACCTATTGGTTGATACCGTTTATATGGTGGGAACAACAGGGCTCGAACCTGTGACCCTCTGCTTGTAAGGCAGATGCTCTCCCAGCTGAGCTATGCTCCCAAAAAATATTACTTGCTTATAATACCATATTCGACACACAATTGCAATACTTTATTTTAATTTTTTTAATATTTTATCAAAAAAATAATTCAAGCTACCATTATTGCGGAAAATGATAGCTTGAATTTTTATTTAACGATTTTTACAGATTATATTTCTTGAATAATTGGCAAAATCATTGGACTGCGTTTTGTTTGTACATATAAATATTGTCCAAGTTGGTCTTTAACAGTTTGCTTGATTGTATTCCAATCTTTAAATCCTGTCATTTGACACTGAGATAATGCACGAAGACAAACCTCACGAGCCTCACTCATCATTTGTTCGGATTCTCTTACATAAACAAATCCACGAGATACAACATCAGGACCTGAAACAAGCTCTCCCGAAGCGGAATCAATGGCAGCCACAACAACTATTAAGCCGTCTTCGGCAAGATGCTTTCTGTCACGAAGTACAATACTTCCAACGTCGCCAACACCAAGTCCGTCTACCATTACTCGTCCAGCAGGCACTGAACCTGTTATCTTCATATCAACGCCATCAGTTTCAATAACTTTTCCGATGTCGCTTATAATTACATTGTTTTCAGGAATACCCATACTTATTGCAAGGTCTTTTTGCTTTTTCAAGTGCTTGAACTCACCATGAAGAGGAATTACATACTTAGGTTTTGTAAGTTTCATCATTAGTTTTAAGTCCTCTTGACAAGCATGTCCCGAAACGTGAAGATTATAGACTTTATCATATAAAACATCTGCACCAAGTTTCATCAAGTCGTTAATTAAGCGATTGACTAATTTTTCATTACCTGGGATTGCTTGTGCGGAAATAATTATGCAATCGTTTGGTGTGATGGTTATTTTTCTGTGGTCGTTTGATGACATTCTTGCAAGGGCACTCATAGGCTCGCCTTGACTTCCTGTGGTTATAATAACAAGTTTATCATCGGGATAATTTTTGATTGCATCAATATCAATGAGCATACCTTCGGGATAGGTTAAATAGCCAAGTTCAGTTGCTTTTGCAACAACATTTTCCATACTTCTTCCCGAAACTGCAACTTTTCTGCCATGAGTTTGTGCATATTCAAAAATTGTTTGTATTCTGTGGACATTGGACGCAAATGTTGCAATTAGAATACGTTTTCCACCCGCATTTCTAAAAAGCCCATCAAATGAGGCGGCAACAGTTCGCTCACTCATACTTGAACCGGGTTTATCGGCATTTGTTGAGTCGGGAAGCAGAGCGAGAACGCCACGACTGCCAAGCTCACCAAATCTTGCAAGGTCTATACAGTTACCCAAAATTGGGGTATAGTCAATTTTAAAGTCGCCAGTGTGGACAATAATTCCAGCTGGAGTGAAGAGTGCAAGTCCACAAGCATCAGGGATTGAGTGGTTCACTTCAATAAATTCAACTGCCATACAGCCAAGTTTGATTGTTGAACCAGGGGACACAACATTTAGCTGAGTTGTTGCAAGAAGTCCATGTTCTTTTAGTTTGCCTTCAAGTATTCCCAAAGTTAGCTTTGTACCATAAACAGGCACGTTGACTTTTTTTAGGAAATATGGGATTGCGCCGATATGGTCTTCGTGACCATGGGTGATAACAAGTCCTCGGATTTTATCCTTGTTTTTTTCAAGGTAAGTGAAGTCAGGCAAAACCAAGTCTATGCCAAGCAATTCATCATCTGGGAACGAAAGTCCGCAGTCTACCATAACGATATCGTTGCAACATTCATAAACAGTAAGGTTTTTTCCTATTTCGTGAAGTCCTCCAAGAGAGATTATCTTAACAGGAGTTTTCCTTTGACGATTATCTTGTTTTGGTTTTGAAGAGCGTTGTGTGCCTCTTTTGGCTGGCACAGGTTTGTCCCCAATAATAAGGCTTGATGGGGCGTTGCAAACCAATTCTTTTTCAGCATTGGCTAGGGGCAGTTTTGTTGGTTTTGAGATACACTGAACCGCAGAAACGCAGGGGAGAGCAGAAACTTCCGATAGTTTTGCCACCTTTTCCTTTGTAATTAAATTAGGAATTAGTCCCGCTGAAGTTAAAGGGTAAGTTTTTTTCTTTGTATATTGACGTTTTGGTTTGTTAATTTGTGGTGATGCTGAAGGTTCAGCATTTTGATTATTGTTTTCTGACACAATAGTCCTCCTTTTTAATAATAAGTTATATCAATGCAGTTTCATAAATAAATTCGAATAAAATGCAACACAAAAACAACTGTCAAGCAAATTGACAGTTCAAGGGAAGCTTAGTGTTATCGATTTAGAATGGGTTTGTTCCGCTTTTCCTCTCCCTATAATCCGCACATTAGGGGCTGTATGTATCATATAAAAATCAGACTTAGGAAAATCGTTTTACAAAACACCTTTTATGGCTAATCCATAATTATTGGCAATTATTAAGGTATTGCCGAAAACAGAACACTACATTAATATCTATGATAAACATTTAGTTTGATATTGTCAAGTTAAATTAATGTATTATATTGATAAAATTTGTTAAAGTTGCAAAAACTAGCCGTAAATTTTTGTAAACTACGGCTAGTTTTTACGTTTAAATACCTATTTTAGTTTACCCATATGAACCATTGGATTAATCCATTTATCTTCTTTTTTCATAGCAAAGTGAAGATGTGGTTCGCAAGCTATTTCACAGGGAACTTTATCTGCTTTACCAATTTGTTGTTTTTGCCTTACCATATCGCCAACTTTGAGATTGTCCATTACTATAATTCCCGAATAAATTGCAGTTGTTCCATCAGTATGAGATATTTCAATTGTTCCGCCCCAAAGCTTATCTTTTGTGATATTTTCGATTTTTCCTGTTGCAACTGCCACAATTGCAGCACCCTCAGTTGATTTTATATCCACGCCATTATGTGTATGCCATTCATTTAAGGTGACGTCTTTAACTAATTTTCCATCAGAAAAATTGTTGATTATTTCCCCCTCAATTGGCATTACAAAGGTCAATACTTCAGGTCTTATCTGTTTTGTTGCAGATGATTTTTCTGAATTTGTTGTTTTATCTTTTGCCTTTTCTGTTTTGGGTGATTGGTCTTTTGTGTCATCATTAACCTTTACATCAGGTTGATTTTTTTTGGTTTCTTCAACCTCATCAAAGTCCCAATGAGGTTCGTTCTTAGAAGAATTTTCCTCTACGATTTGCTTATTGTTCTCCTCAATGCTGTTAATTGTTCTGTCAACAGCAACCCAAGCCGCCGTACCTGCACCAATCAGACAAACAGCCAAAACAGCATAAAACCCCTTGCCTGAAATGAATTTCACGAATTTTTCTTTCACATTCTTTGAATTAGACATTATATTTTACTCCGTTCTCCGACCGATATAAATTTGAGTACCTATCTCTTGTCGGTGGTTGATAGGAAATCAAAGGCTCTTGTCCTTGACATTATTTTTAACAGATGTATCAGAAATTATACTAAGTTTTTTAAAAGTTTCTAATTAATTATTTTTTCATTTTTATTTGTCTAATTCCAATATATAAAAGAAATGCCCCGAAAATTTTTCTCAGCCATATCCCATTGAGATAATTGGCAATATAAACTCCAATAAATGTGCCGATTATGCCGCCCAAAACAATTAATCCAACAATTTTCCATTTTATAAGCTTGTTTTTATTATGAAAAAAGATTGCGGTTATGGCACAGGGTATGAAAAACATTAGATTAATTCCTTGTGCATTAAGCTGGTTAATACCGACAAAAGTTGTTAAATATATTATTAAAATTGTTCCGCCGCCAAGTCCTAAACTCCCCATTAATCCAGATAAAACAGCAGCAATTATTTCTATTATTATATTTATTGCAAAATCACCACCTCTTTTTAAAATAAAAGCATTCTAAAAGAAAAATATAAAAGCATTACCCCAAATATTTTTTTCAGTAATTTTGAATTAAAATGTGGCAAAATAAACCCACCGATTATCGCTCCCACTATTCCAAAGGGGATTAAAAACAAAGCTTTTTGTAAATCTAAATTGCCATTTACAAAATAAATATACGAACTTATCAGAGATAGCGGCAAAATTATTGCAATAGATGTGCTGTGAGATTGCTTTTCATCAAGCCCTAACTTTTCAAGAATTGGCACAATTAACATTCCTCCCCCCGCTCCCAACAAGCCATTTATCACTCCTGTTACAATTCCAATAAATAAAAGCTTGATTTTTTTCATAAAAAAACACCCTCTATTGCAAGATATTTAATAATATCATTGCCATAAAGGGTGAATTATATTAACTTTTCAGAAAATAATTATAGTCCCATTGACTTTTTGAGTTCAGCCAACTCAACATCTACGTCACCGTTGTTTTTGGAATATTTTTCTTCAAGTTCAGCAGCACTATCAACAGGTGCTTCATTTAGCTCTGCCATTGCGTTTGCTGAGTCAAGCATTTTGTTGACTTTATCTTCAAGTCTGTCGAATGCACCAACAGTTCCATTAAGTTTGTCAGCAGATGCTCCAAGTTTGTTGATTTTTTCTTGAGTTTTTGCAACAGAAACTTTTGCTTTTAGTGTATCTCTTCTTGAATTTAATGAATTGATATCGTTTGTTAGTTTGTCGTGAAGTTCACGCATTTTTGTTGCGTTTTGATGAGCTACTGAGTAAGCCTCAAGTGCTGAATTTTTTGAGTTTTCAAGGGATTGCTTTTTCTCAAGAAATACTTTCGCATCTTCTTCGTTTCCACTTGCTAATGCTTTCTTTGCAAGACCAAGATATTTTTCAATTTCTTCTGAGAAATCATCAACTATTCTCTTTGTTTTTGTTTCTTCAGCCATTACTGAGGCTGTTTCCTTTTTAACGTCAGCCAAATCCTCCATTGCATTACGCAAATATTGGTCAATCATTTTTGATGGGTCTTCAGCTTTGTCCAAAAGTGCATTGATGTTTGCGGATAAAATGTCACTGCATCTTGATAAAATTCCCATAATAAATTTCTCCTTTTATTGTGTTTATTCGTATTTTTTTGCTCGTTGTGCTGCTTCGTCATCGTCAAAGGTATCAAGAGGAGTATTGAGTATTTCCTCCACTTGTTCTGCTTCGAGATTTTTTTGCTTTTTAATTTTAGTCCACCAGAAAAATCCAAAAGAGATTATTGCCAAAACTAAAACTAAAGTTATGATAATAACTAATGGCGATTTTGTAACTTTCATCATTCTGTCAGCTGATTTTTCAAAAGCTTCAGAAAAAAGTTCATCATCAGTTAAGTCACTGTAGTAATTTCGTTCAATGCAAGAGAAAAGAATGTCAACAGCTTCATCATCAATTACAGTTTTAGCTTGTTTTCCACCCATTTGCCACATTGAATATTCACTGGGTACGCTCTCGTGGAAAATAATAAGCAGATGAGCTTCATCATCAAAAAGCTTGTCATATGTTTCAGTTGCAAACTTTTCTGCATCTGAATCAGTCGGAGATTTTGTTCCATTAACAGTGTCAGTTATGTATAAATAGGGTTGAACACCTGTTTTTTTATAGAAATATTTCATTGATTTTTCAACAGTGGATTTGTTGTTAAGCCAGTTTAATTCATCTGTCAAATAGCCGGTTTCGTGAACAGCTCCAGCTGGAAGAGGTTCTCTTTTGATAGTTGATTTTGGGATATCACCACTGCCCGTATTGCAGAATATGATTATTCCAAAAACCAAAATAGCTATTGCAACTATAATTGCAATTGTTGTGCCTGTTCCACTTGATGAAGAATTGTTGTTTGAACCGCCATTATAAGACCCGCCGCCGCCACCTCCGCCTGAGCCGTACACTTTTGTGTATCTGGGGGAGTAATATGTTGGTCTGTAAGAAGTATTTGTTCCACGATTGGAAGATGAAGAGTCACTTCCACCTCTTGATGAAGATGAGCCACTGCCGCCAAGTCCACCTCTTGATGAAGTTGAACTTCTTCCGCTAAAGCTTCGTCCACCTGAACTGCCAAAGCTTCTGCCGCCACCTGAGCTACCTCCGCCTGAACTGCCGCCACCGCCTCTTCCCATATAAACATAACCTCCATTCTTGTATATGCAACTATAATACTATATTTAAAGGTATTATTCTAGCATTGAAGTAAAATTTGTCATTTTCATACAAAATAGAAATAAAAACTATAAGATTTGTCAAATATATACGCAGTATTAAAAAAGTATTATTATTGAAGTATATACTGTACCGACCCCCAAAAGTTAGACCTAAAAACTAACAAAAGGAGGTCGGTATTTT
>JAVWQH010000019.1:0-11648 GCA_036635475.1 Oscillospiraceae bacterium
TGTATGTAAAAGATTTTTCCATTAAATTTTTCCTCCTAAATTTTTAATTTCATTTTCATATTGCATTGCAATTACTGCCTCGGCTAAGTCAGCATTGTTATTCTCAATTGCAATATATTTTTCGTTTAGCTGGCTGTTACTAATATATGCTCCAACCGGCTTATGATTGCGTAAAAACTTTCCGTCTGTGAAATCATCGCCCACAATCACATCATCATTACTGCAATCAACCATAAATTGTCCCAAAGGGAAAGTTAATCCTCTGACTTCGGATAGTTCCAGTATTTTTATTACTTTTTCATTTTCAATTATTGCTTTTCTCATATTTAATACCCCCACCGAATTATTGCTATACCCGAACCGCCTGAACCGCTAATGCCACCGCTGCTGTAATAACCTCTACCGCCACCACCGCCACCAGTGTTTGGACTTCCATCTTTTCCATTTACACTTTCACCTTGAAGTCCACTACCTCCGTCACCTGCACCATAATATCCAGTACCGCCCTTGCCACCATCACCGCCGCCACCACCGCCACCGCTAAAATACATACCAGCAAATGGTGCAACATCTCCACGAAAAGCAGCAGTTGTTGTGCCTTGACCTACACCGGCAGCACCCATAGTAGAACTGCTATTCACATTACCATTACTTCCATTAATGCCACCATTACCGCCTGTTGTGCCACCTCCACCGCCACCCGAACCGCCGTTACCGCCTGTGTAACCAGTTTGTGACTTAGCTAACAATCCACCATTTACTGAATACTTATTAGCGAAAGATGTAGAGCTTCCGTCAGCAACATAACCACTTCCTATATATACAGCTACATTTTGATTTTTAGTAAATGGTTGTGCTGTCCACGTGCCTGTATAGCCACCACCTCCACCGCCACGAGGAGCAGAACCTGTGCCATCTCTTGCACCACCGCCACCACCGCCGACTAAAAATATATCAATAAGTAAATCGCTGTTGAAAATCAAGTTACCAGTGGTGAAAATCTGCATATATCCCTTTTTGTCATCACCATAAACTGCTGATTGACCTGTGAATGTGGGGATTTTGCGTATCAATCCCCCACCGCCACTTTGTCCCATTACAATTGCTTGTGCCATTAGTAGACCACCTCAATTCTAATAGGTATATCTGCAACAGGTTTATCAGTCAAACAAGTGGCTGTAATGCTTCCACTGGCTGTTGTTATACCGCCATTAATTTTGTTGTATTCCTCATTTTGTGCTTGTGTGAAAGTTGTTTTATCCACTAATGGTAGTCCGTCTGCCACCATTCCTGCAACATTTACAGTTTGTGTAAAAGGTGCTGTTGCACTCCAGTTTGCGGCTAAAAATGTAGCAGCAAATGGCTTTTTTTTATCAGATTTTTTCATTATCGTATCCATTAGCGCGTTTCTAACTGAATTTAACCTAGAGTCAACTCTGCTTACTGTGTAAGCAGGTGCAAATTCTTCATTTTTTCCTCCGATACCAACAAATAACTGTCTTGTGTCAAGGCACACTCCCGGTTCTCCGTCTTCTAGTGCTGGAAGTTGTGACTTATTTCCCCTTTTAAATCGAATTTTATTTGCCATTATTTTCTCAGCTCCCCCTTTTTTTAAAACGTACCGCCATCTATAATGCTTGAATTATTAATATAACCTTGGGATAAAACAAAATTGCAAGTAGCAATCTGGTTTGTTTTTGTTCCATTTGCCGCTGTAGGTGCAGTTGAAACACCTGTGAGTGCGGCATTGGTGAACATTGTAGCTTTAGATTCGTTTGCTACATTTCCCAATCCAACATCAGACTTTGCTATTACAACATTGCCTGTTCGTCCTGCAACACTGCTTACTGCTGCTGTTGGCGATTTGAGCTCAATCCAATTTGCCAAAGTAGCTGACGGAGATTTTTGCAAAATATAACTTTTATTTGAATCTGTTCTGATTACAACATCGCCAACTTGTGCTGATACTGCCAACATTTCCCCTTGGTTTGCTACAACAAAAGTATCTGTAATTGCAATTGATGGCAAAACTGATTCTGACAGTTTTCCGTCAGCACCCAATATAGGCAAATTTCCGGCTGATGTGCCTTTATTCAGTCCATCAAGTTTGACTTTATCAACACTTGACATCAAGCCGTTTGCATTTGTAGCAGCTAAGCCAATGTCAGGGTTAATTTGCTTTAGCTCTGTGCCGTTGTGGATATATAGTTTGCCGCTATCTGTTGTGAAGATTGGTTCACCCGCCGCTGCTGTTGTAGCCACTGATGATAGGTTGGCTGCTGTGCCTCTTTTAAATTTAATAATTGCCATAAATAAATCCTCCTAAAATTAATTTTCATTTCCGTCTAAGATTATGTTTGTGTGTGCATTAGAATCCATAATATGTTCGTCTAAGGTTTGGCTTGTTGGGGAAACATTTATATTCCCATCAGCCACTATATTCCTGTGTGCATATGGCAAGGCTTGATGTACTGCCAATTTGGGGCTGTCAGTGAACATTCCTCCGTCTATGTTTTCCAATGCGGTTTTGTCGGCTTTTGCATTTGCTAAACTGTCGGCATAATCAAAAATATCAATATTCCGTCTACCTTTGTCATAAACTGCCGTCTGCATATCTGATGCACCGATTGCAACAACTTTTTGGTCAGTGTATGTTTTACTTTCATTAAGGCTGGATAACACCATATTATCCGATTGAATTTTTGTATAAACCTCTGCTTTATCCGCCTTGATTTTTGTAATATCGTCCACTTGCGTTTTTGTGTAAGTTTCCGATTTATCCGCTTTGAGTTTTGCAATATCGTCCACTTGCGTTTTGGTGTATCTGTTATCCGCTAAAGTTTTAAGCTCACTCAATGCCCCTTGAACTTTAGTTGAACCAATCCCCAAAATAGGTTCAATGCCGATATCACTTGCACCTTTCGGTTGGAGTTCGTCCACAAGAATGTTAAACGTTGGGATTGTAACTTCCTTGTTTATTTTGTCAAAGCTTTCTTTGAGTGCCACCGCTCCAATGCTTGGTGTGTCGGCTAAATCGCTTATCCATTTTCCTTGAGTTTGGTTATTTTCTATTTTTTTGAAACCCAATATATCACCTCTCTATAAATTCAGCTGATGCGGAATATAACCCAAATGGTTCGTTTATAACGTCATTTTCAAACAAAAAGCTCATTCCTTGCTGTCTTGAAATTTTGATTTTACCATCACGTTTTCCGCCTATAACTTGAGGAGTTCTATCGGTTTTGAACGAGAACTTGCCAAAATTAAGAAAGTTAAAATCAAAAAATCTTGCATTGGCATTGTAATCAATTAAAAGCTCTTTCAAGCCGTCATATAATCCCCATATTCTTGCACCTGTTGCAACTGCTGCACCTAAATAAACACTTATGCGTTTGAACGTTTTCTCACTGTAAAAACTTTGTCCAACAATTTCAGGTGTCAACCAACTGGCATTAATAGCTTTTCCGTCATCATTAAAATTGTTGATATCGTTG
This sequence comes from Oscillospiraceae bacterium, assembly GCA_036635475.1. Lineage (GTDB taxonomy): Bacteria > Bacillota > Clostridia > Oscillospirales > Ruminococcaceae > JAHHUA01. The sequence goes on from JAVWQH010000019.1 coordinate 3,495, forward strand.
TAGTCTGTGTAAAACTCACAAATTCGCCCGTCCTCTGTGCCGAAACATAATTTTTCACCATTTACAAAAACCACTCGTGCATTAATGCCTGTTCGATAGTAACCCTCGTATTGTCTGTGGGAAAAAGGTTTTGTGTCCTCTCTTGCATATTGAGTTGAGTCCAGTGCAAAAATATATTCGCCCACCGCCAACATATAAAATCCATCATAAGCAACAGCATATGCGGTTTTTAGGTTCTGTTTGAGCAAGAGTCCATTTAGATAATAGCTTCGGAGTTGAGAATATCTCTCCCCCAAAATATCCGATGGTGTCACAGCAAAAATCCCTTCATTGGATAAAAACAGGGGTTCGCCCTCCAGTACAGCAAAACTTCTTGAAGAAACCGCACCCACACCTTGTAAAGCACCTGCCAAAAGGAAAAAGGCTTCACCTTGGAGTATTTCACCTTTTCGCAAAATAATATTTGTATCATCTGCTGACTTGTCAAGATGAGCAGCAAGTTTATCGCTCACAACTGAATATCCGATAATTTTTGAATTATCCTGTCCCATAACGCAGTACCATAAATCCCCAAAATATGTTGGGTCATTGAGTTGGGAATAATAATCCCGATTTTTAAATTCGTCACTGCCTGTTACAAAAAGCCTGTCACGACTACCGCCAATGCCATACAAAATGCCAATATTGCATTTATTAATCCTCTCGGCATAGCCTTTAACAGTTTTGGAATATGTTATAAAAACATTATCTTGCCCGCTGATTGTTGGCTTTGGCGGAACAATATTGAACGTAACTTTTCCACTTTTTCGCTCAACAGTGAAGTCTGTGTTTTCCTTTAGTTTGACCTTGCCGCCGTTTCCGTCAATTTTTTCGCAAACCACTTCGTTAACATCAATCTCATTAGCGGAAAGCTGATAAACTTTGTTTGAACCGTCTGCCAAAAAATGTTCAGAGCGTTTTTTCGAGATAAGATTAATGGGTTCAAAGGGAGTTCCACCGCCCGAGGGATTGCGTGAGATTAAAATTGTGGGTACATATGCAATATCCTCAACTTTTTTGACAGCAAGTTTTTTTGTGGGTTCAGTGCCGCCTGCCACAAAATCTGGATTATCGAACTCGCCAAAAGCCAACATTTTAAGCCCATCAAGAATATAAAGCCTTTTGTCAACTTGGAATGAGATGCTTTTTTCATCATTCGCCTGCTCATAAAGCAAGGTATCGGGTTCACCTTTAAGGTATATATTTTTGCCTGCGTGAATTAGAGTATATGTCTTGTCCAGCAAATACTCGTGAACTGCATTAATGCGTCCACTGTATTTCTTTGTTGTTTTGTAGCCAATCCATTTTCTAACTTTTCCACCTGTTTCCCTTATCATATTTGGGCATTGTGGCGAACGGCTTGAATTGACGTTTGCGGCTTCAGTTGTAAGGTCCGCACCTTGAAAGGATTCGATTTTGTATTGTTTTGTTGGAGCAGAGGGAATATTTTGCAATACCATCGGTTTATATCCCATAAACTGCACCTCGCAAGTCTATATTAATCCTTGTTTTAGTTCTGCCAATTTCCATTAAATTCACAAGTTTGCTTTGGTACTGCTGCAAAAATCCCACATATTTATCTCTTTCATCAGTTGCACAAACCTGTGCGGCAACATAAAAAGGAAGTGCGTGTTGAGCAATCAGCGGAATTTCAAAGTTAAAATCGTCCTTAGTTTCGTCAGTAATTGCCTTTGGATAAGCCTTGTACACAACTTGATAATTGCCTTTTTTGGTTAAAGCAAGCCTTTTTTCTCCTTGCCAAATGAAGTCATTGGTATTGATTAAATTCCCCTTTTCCCCAATCAAATAAATTCCTTGAGCAATGTAAAAATCCTGTGGCATATCATAAAGTTTTGTTCCGCCCAAATGTTCTATGTTGAAATTTTTGATAATAAAACCGCAAGTTGTTGCAATTTCCAATTGACCGATGTTGAAAAAGTTGTTAAATCTTTCCAAAATATCCGCTCTGGCTTTTTCGTCAAGCAGTTTCAGCACTGTTGTTTTAAGTTCTCCCAGTGTCATTTTGTTCCTCCTGTCCTCTAAAATTTTTCTTTGCAAAGGGCAAACGTTCTTTTTTTGTTGGGTAACTCAAAGCCACCCAACAAATATTAAAGAACATATGTTCTTACAAAAGTTTAGATTTTCTTAAATTACGCTAGTTCAACCACAGCCACGGAAATATCAGCAACAGATGGTTTTGCCAAAACATAACCTTTAAATTCCCCTGTAACATTTTTAAATGAACCACTATCCAAAGTTATTGCAATAGTTTTGCCCGCAGGTACTGAAACTTTAAGGTCAGTGATGCCTTGGATTGAGTTACCCATTAGGAAATTCATTTCCCCAACAGCAGAACCGCCTTTAATAAGGATTAAAGTTTTATAATCCTTCCCCATAAATGGAATTTGAAAGCCGTCAGCAATTGTAGCTGTAGCAAAAACTATTTCTCCGCTTACTGTGTTTACATTTTCAATTTTGTTTTCGTTTAATTTTGTAATAGCCATATTTTCCTCCAATTATTCTTATAAATTATATTATTTTATAACCATTTTATTATGCAAACTTCACGTTAAGCACAATCATTTCCTTTGGTCTAACGATTTTTGCGTCAAACAAAGCATAACCCTTAACAGCATCGGAAAAATAATTTTCGGGACGATAAGCCTCTGTGTGAGGGTTTGGATTGCAAAATGCAATTGCTCTGTCTGTTTTGAGTTGGATAAGGTCAGCTCCGCCTTTTGTGGCAACATTGTTTGACATTTTAACTTCAACATTACCATATCTGCCCACATTTCCATTTTTCATAATATCGGAATTGTTGCTGTCGAGTTTTGTGTAAGCTTGACGAAGGAGCATATAAAATCTTGGTGAACAGGTCAAAGTTACCTTTGAATTTTGTTTAACATCATTTTTGTAAAGCTTGATTAGTGCCTCGTCAATAACTGAGAGAATGTTTTGGTTTGTGACAGCATAAGGTGTTGCGCTGTCCAAAACAGCCATTTTATCCTTAGCTAAATCTGCAATATATTTATCCATAACGTTTGCAATTCCCTCGGAAATTTCGCTAGCCAATGCCATATGAATACCGTCGCCTCTGGCTTGGATTTTGTCCACATCATCAACCATATAATCGAAATATGCAATTTGATTGATGTTCATTGTAACAGATGAATCCTCAATTTGTTCGGGTTTATTCAGCACAATATTTTTATTATTTGTGGTGTAAATAGTTGGTCTGCCAACGCCCAAAATTCTTACAGAATCCCCTAGATTTTTGACTTCGCCCTCATATTGGCGGTTTGTATTTTCTGCAAAGACACAAAGTCTTTCCAAATCTCGATTGATTGCCTCGCTCCATACAGTTGGATAAAAGTTTTTAAAAGCCATTTAATAAATCCTCCATTTTAATATAATTTTGTTTTGTGCGGTCTTTTTAGAGTTAAATTTTCTCATCATAATGGAAATTCAACCTTAAAGTTTTCTCGCAATAGTTTACCATTTTCTCATAGATTTTTCGATTACGTCAAAATATCGCTTAACTTCTTTTTGCGACATATTCGCCACTTGGTCTTTTGTGAAAAAGTCTTGGTGGCTGTCATTTTTGGGATTAATACTGCCCATAGATGGCGGAGTTTTCGAGGTTTTGATTTTAGCCAGTCGAACTGCTTCGTAAGCCACAATTGGGTCAACTTTTTGGGTTGAAATAAGATTAATAAAGTCCTCGCCGAAGTCAGAAATATCTTTTGCCGTTTCGTCAGGATAAAGGTTTTTAATCTTTGAAAATTCCCCATTAAAGAAGTTTTCGTTTTCTTTTTCACGAAATTCTCGCAATTGTTCTTTCATAAGCAAAATCTCGGGGTCATTTTCCAACACATCGCAAATAATCTTTGAAAACAGCTCCCCGAGCATTTCTTGGGGAATAGCAAAATCCCCTTCATTTTCTCTAAACATAAGTCCTCTCCTTTCGTAAAAAAATCTTGGTTATCCAAAATCGCACTATCTCATAAAATAACACATTGTGTGTTTGTATAGGCTTGTCTGTTTTAACCACTGACATTAGTATAATTCATTTAATTTTGGATAGCGATACTTTTTGTTGAATTTATCGAAACTAATTCAGTTAATATAAACTACTAAATTATGGGATAACATCAAGGTTTTATAGGAAAATTTAACCAGATGAATAAATCAACAATTGTAAACAATATATGAACGTGAGTAAAATCCATTCATATTACGTTCATAATCTCGATTTTGCTTTAGCTTTTCCTCTTTTTGTACAAATAAACGTTGGAAAAATTCACAGTTCAAATTAAATGCAATAGTCAAACTTCCACTTGACTATTAGTCAAATAAATATTATACTATGTTTAATCAAAACAGAATATATTAATAGAATTGAGAGTGCTGAATTATGCCAAAAAACAAATCAACGCAGCTTAACACGCAAGCAGTCACCCCGCAAAACGAAGTTATCTTGCCAAACGAACCAAAAAGACTGTTCAATAAAAACTTTGTCTTAATGCTTCAAGGTAACGCAATTTCCGCATTCGGTGATGTTTTATACAGTGTTGCCATTGGATATTTTGTCTACACTTCCACAGGCTCGGAAGCTTTAATGGGTATTTTCACGTCAATCGGAATGTTTATGTCAATGTTTTTATCTCCAATAACAGGCTCTTTGGTTGACCGTATCGACAGGAAAATTGTGGTTGTTGGAATGGACGCATTTCGTGGATTTTTGATGCTTTTAATCGGTTATTTGGCTTTAAATAACCATCTTAATACAAATCTGCTGGTTGTTTTCACTGTTTTAATTTCCTTTTCAAATTTGCTCTTTCGCCCAGCCGCAAGCACAATAATGTTGGATATTGTTCCAAAAAAAGATTTTGTTCAAGCAAACTCAATCGTATCGGCAGGATATAGCGTCATTGATATGATTAGCCGAGGAATAAGCGGATATTTGCTTGTTTATGTTGGTGTTGGAGAGCTTATTATTTTCAACGGAATTTCTTTTTTAATAAGTGCATTAACTGAATATTTTATCGCTGTCCCACGCACTCCAAAACAAGGCTCAAAAATCAGCGTAAAAAATATCTGCCTTGACCTTGTAGATGGTTTCAAAACAATTATTACTATGAAAGGTTTGAACTCAATCTTTTTTTCAGCTATATTTATTAATTTTTTTCTTCAGGGTTTATTTTCACTTTTGCTTGTTTTCACAACTCAAAAAGGGTTTAGCGTAGAAAGCTATGGGCTTATGATGTCCTTTTCTTCTTTTGGCGGACTCTTGGGTGCGATATTAATATCCTCTTGGAAAATGCCTAATAAACAGCGTCCGATAGTCTTTGTAGGCTCATTTATTTTGTCGCTAATCACTTGTGCAATCTCTTTGTACAGCAACAACGTCATTGTAACTTCTGTATTTTTCTTAATTTGTCAATTTTTTATGACAATCGGAAATATGCTGCTTAATGCAAGTTTTATGCTTTTAATTCCCGCAGATAAGCGAGCAACAGTTTTGGGCTTTCTCCAATCCAGCTGTATTGGCGGAGGAGCATTGTCCACAGTTTTCTATGGTGCATTTTCGGAAATTTACCCAATTGCAACCCTTGGAATAATCGGTTCAATCCTTGCAGTAATTCCCATTGCCCTCATATCAATGGACAAACACCTGCTCAAAATAATTGCTGACAGCGGAATTTCCCAAAAAGATGAAGGTGAAAAACCTGAGGAAAGTAATGCTTAGAGGTAATAAATGAAAATTATATTTGATAAACAAAACTATAAATCCGGCGAGATAATTAATTTGCTGATTATGTGCCGCTGTCAATCATTTTACAAAGAGCGTTTAGTTGACGTTGGATTAAAAGAAAATAAAGACATAAGCGACTTAATAAACAAGTTGATTAAACACGTTGATACAGAAAATTTTGCCTACAAATTTTTGTTTACACTATATGATAACTACTGTTTTTGCGTCAACTTCGTAAACTACAAAGTTTTGTTTGGCACAGAAAAACTCGAAACTGTTGAAGATTACATTGCTTTTTTCAAAAATATTGACCATGAAAAAATTGTTGCAGAGTTTATTTTATCAATTTCACATTTTTTTGAATTGCAAGAAAATTTTCTTGATAAGACGTATTTTGAAGAAGTAAGCAAAAAAGTATTAGAAGAAGCAAAACAGCTTATTTCCAATAAAGATTACCTTTTTGAGTATGTTGAAAAGTTGGAGTTTGACGACGAAACAAAATGGAATATAATAAAGTTTCTGCAAAACCCTCAATCCTACTACGACGAAATTGTTACTATATTGGAAAAACTATCGCCATACTATAAAAAGGAAATTGCAAAGTTTGACAGGAAAATCAATGAATTTTGCGATGAATTGCTGGATAAAATCAATACAATGGGTATAGAATGTATAACTGATTACGTTCTGGATAATATTGACCTCTCAAAATACGATACAATTCTGATTACGCCCTCTTGCCTTTCAAATTATTGCCTTTCCCTCAACGCTTTTTCCAACATTCTCTATATAACTATCGGGATTGACACTGACGAATATTTGAAAACAAGAGCCGCCAAAACTAATGTTGAAGCGAACCTCAATATTTTGAAAGTCATCAGCGACCCTATCAAGTTCAAAATCATCACTCAACTTCAAAAAAAAGACTTGTTCGGCAAGGAAATTTGTGAATTATCGGGCATCAGCAAATCCCTTTTGTCCTATCATATTGATGCTTTAGCGGTGAATAATATTGTCACTTTCAAACAAGAAGGCACAAAAATTTATTATTCCTTGAATAAATCAACAATTGAAACTGCTATGAATGCCATTTTAAATGAACTGATATAGCAAAAAAATAAGGCTTGAAATAAACGTCTGAGTATCGTTTATTTCAAGCCTGTTTGATTTTATTTTTTCTTGTTGTTTGCTGCAACAATCTCTCTAAATGTTGCCACATAACTTATAGGGATAACCTTGTCAAGATGATAGCAGCCGAAAAACCACTTGTCAAATTGAATGTTTTTTGACATATACCCTAATAAATTTGCGAGTAAATTAGAAGTTCTTGTTTCTTTTTTGTCCAATGAAAGTTCAATTTTTGGGGGCGCTTCGTGGGTTATAATGTAGTCAACTCTGTCATCAAATAGCTTCAAATTTTCTATTGCAAATTTGACTTCTTCGGCGTTTGGGATTTCCTCCGCCCACCAAGTTTTTCCCAAAATTCGACTGTCATCATCGTCACTTTCACCGCCGCCGAAAGCGAAAACACGTTTTTCATCAAAGCTGTAAATACAGCCTCTTCTCAAGTGAAAAAGTCTGCCCGAGATTTTGTGTGCCTTTTCTCCGCCAACTTCCTCAAGAGGATATTGGGAGATTTTTTCAATATTATCGTGAGTCCCCTCCACAAAAAGAGTGGTGAACCTGCGTTTTCCAATCCATTTAAGAATTTTCTCTTCCTCTTTTGAGCCGTCCCAAATAAACCCAAAATCGCCGCAAATAATAAGAAAATCCTTCTTTTTCAAAGCACGAATTTCATTTGTTTTAAATCTGTTTATATCGCCATGAGTATCTCCTGTTACATATATCATAAAAAGCTCCTTATCCGCAATAATATTAACATTATAGTACTTTAATTTTCGGAATAAATTTGTTATAATTAAACGTAAGATTTTGTTAAAGTTAATAAGCTTCCGAACCATTCTTTAATAATCGTGCAAGCCGTATTACCTTATGATACAATAATTTTGGTAATATTGCAAAGTTTAATTTTTTTCGTTTAAGATAGGAGAGAGCAATTTGAAAAAGCGGTTTTTTTCATTTTTAACAGCATTCGTTATTTTAGTTTCAGTCATCACACCAATTGAATCATTTGCAGCATCAACTTCAAAATACACTCCACCCTTTGAACTTGATGCAAAGGGCGTTTTTTTGATAAATACCGATACTAATGAGGTAATTTACGAGAAAAATTCCAGCGAAAAGATGTATCCGGCATCAACAACAAAGATTATGACAGCAATTCTTGCCCTTGAGCTTGTTCCCGACTTGGAACATACTGAAGTCACAATGAAATCCTATATTCAAAATGAAATGTACAT
>JAVWQH010000019.1:11748-41278 GCA_036635475.1 Oscillospiraceae bacterium
TATGATATGTATTTAATCGCAAAATACGCAATGCAAAATCCCACATTTGTGAAAATTGTCAACACAACTTCCTATGATGGAGGCCCTACAAATATCCACGATACTTTGCAATGGAACGGCACTAACTCTATGATAAAGAAGTCCTCCCAGTACTATTCCCCCTATGTCAGCGGCATTAAAACAGGTACAACTGAAGAAGCTGGCGGTTGTTTTATCTCCTCAGCCTCAAAAGACGGCTATAATTATATGATGGTTATGATGGGTTGTCCCACCGAACTTGTGAATGAACAAAACGTGAGATTTTACGAAACAAAAAAGCTTTACGATTGGGTTTTCACAACGTTTAAAGTTAAAACCATTATGGAAAAGGGAGAAATACTGGCTGAAACAGGATTAAGGTTAGCTAGGGACAGCAAAAAAGACCATATTAAGCTAATGAGTGGAGATCGGATAACTGCATTAGTTCCCGATGAAATTGATGTAACCAGTGTCACCACAACATTTGAAGTTCCAAAAATGGTGAACTCGCCTGTTAAAAAGGGAGATCTCATAGGTTCTGCAAGCTTTATTCTTGCAGGTGAAACAATTGGAAGTGTTCCCCTTGTTGCCGCCGAAAACATTGAAGCCAGTACAATTAAAATATATCTGGACAATGCTTTAAGTCTTACAGAAACATTCTGGTTTAAATTTGTGATTATTTTTGTAGTAACAATTATCATTTCCTATTCGATTTTAGCAATATTGCAAAATAAGCGCAGTAAACGAACATACAAATAATATATGTAATATAATTGTAACATTTTCGTAATCACTTTAGTACTGATTTTTGTTATAATTTTATTGATAATGTTGAAAAGAGGTATAAACTTTGAATAAGTTAAATAAAAAAATTATGTGTGCTGCCTTGGCATTGACACTTGCAGTTGTTTCAACTCCATCAGTTTCCCTACGTTCCAATGCTGCCGGTTTTGACCCAAAGTCAGTTGGCGGAACAGGTTCAAACAGTATTCCTGCTTGGAAAGAGATTAATGATGATGTAATCGGCTGGTTCAAAATCCCCGGAACAAATGTCAATTGGCCTGTAGTAGTTGGCAAGAGCAATCTTTATTACAACAATCTTGGCTACCTAAAAAACAAAGATAAAAACGGTGTTATTTGGGCAGACAGTGACACAAAATTCGGCACAAAAAAAGAGATTTCCAAAAATACAGTTCTCTACGGACACAACTGGACTAATTACACCGCTAACCCTAATGTAACTAAAGAAGAGGACTTGATGTTTGCACAAGTTGCAGCATTCCACCATCTTGATTTCGCACAAAAAACCCCTTATATGCACTACTCAACTGAAAACGAGAATATGACTTGGAAAGTTTTCGCAGCATTCTACACAGAAATTGGCTTTAACTACAATCTATCCGACCCTGACGACAAAACATTTCAAGCAATATTGGACGAGGCACGTGCAAAGAGCCGTCACGACTATGACGTTGATGTAAACACCAATGATAAAATCATCACATTGTCAACTTGCACAAGAACTTATGGTTCAAGAAATGACCAAAGATTTGTTGTTATGGCAAGACTTATGAGAGATGGCGAAAAAATCGAAGAAGTGAAGATAACTGAAAACAAAGACTTCACTCCACCAAAATTCAAGTAAACTCTAATGAAATAATATAAACTCTGAATGTTGATTATGACATTCGGAGTTTATTTTTTTGGCTTATAATAAATATTGGGATAGCAAAAGAGCCTGTCTTAAAGACAAGCTCTTTTTATTTATAAACTTGATAATTAGTTTATTGGATAAGCTCGATAATAGCCATCTCAGCTGCGTCACCACGGCGAGGACCTATTTTAACGATACGAGTGTAACCACCGCTTCTCTCCTTAAACTTAGGAGAGATTTCGTCGAATAGCTTCTTAGCCACGTCTTCTTTAGTGATATAAGAATATACCTGACGCTTGGAGTGGAGATCGTCTTGCTTAGCCTTAGTAATCATCTTCTCAGTCATTGCACGAACTTCTTTAGCTCTTGTTACAGTTGTTTCAATCCTGCCATTTTCAAGCAAGAAAGTAACCATTGCTCTAAGCATAGCAGTTCTGTGGCTAGTAGCTCTACCGAGTTTTCTGGTACCTGGCATAGTATTTCACTCCTTTTACCTGTGCATTAGGAAATAAATTATTCTTCTTCCCCACTTAGGTTAAAACCTAATGATTCCAACTTAGCAATAACTTCTTCAAGAGATTTCTTTCCGAGGTTTCTAACTTTCATCATTTCGTCTGGGGATTTGTTGATAAGGTCGTTAACAGTGTTAACGCCCGCTCTCTTTAGACAGTTAAATGCACGAACAGATAAGTCAAGCTCTTCAATGGTCATCTCAAGTGCTTTTTCCTTACCATCGTCCTCATTATGCTCGAGGATTTCTGTGGCTGCCACATCGTCAGAAAGTTCTACGAAGTGGTTGAGTTGTCTATTGAGGATCTTGGCAGACAGGCTGACAGCTTCCTTAGCGGAAATTGTTCCGTCAGTCCAAACTTCTAGAGTTAACTTATCGTAGTCTGTTATCTGTTCAACTCTTGTATTTTCAACAAAGTAGTTTACTTTTAGAACGGGAGTATAGATGCTGTCAACGGCAAGGGTATCAACAGGAGTTTTGTCGTCAAAATTATGTCTGTTTTTATCAGCAGAAACATAACCTTGACCTCTGTCGATGACGATTTCCATATTAAGCTTAGCTCCCACTCCCAAAGTAGCAATGTGCATACTTGGTTCTAATATCTGCACGGATTCATGTGGCTCGATTGTAGCTGCAGTAACTTCGCCTTCGCCCTCAGCTCTAATATAAAGAGTTACGGGTTCGTCGGAGTCAAGCTTCGCAGCTAATCCCTTCATATTGAGGACAATTTCAGTAACGTCCTCTTTAACTCCGGGAATTGTGGAGAATTCGTGCACAATACCGTCAATTCTGATTGACTTGACAGCTACACCAGGAAGCGAGGAGAGCAACACACGCCTTAGGCTGTTGCCTAGTGTTGTACCAAAGCCTCTATCTAACGGTTCTGCAATAAACTTTCCGTACGTACCGTCAGGTTTAAGTTCAGCCGTTTCAATCTTTGGCTCAATAATTTTTACCATAAAAACCCTCCTTGTTGGGCAGAAATAAATCCGCCGTTTCTGTTCGCATTCCCACACTGTTTAAAAGCATTACTTACTGTAAAGCTCGACGATTAAATGCTCTTCAACATCAATGTCGATGTCTTCTCTGTTAGGAAGACGATTAACTTTGCCTGTAAATGCAGCTTTATCGCATTCTAACCACATAGGAACTGGTCTTGCGGAACAAGATTCCATAATAGCTTTAATCTTATCAGATTGTCTGCTGGAATCAGCAACGCTAACAACGTCGCCTTCTTTACAAAGGTAAGATGGGATATCAACTTTGTTACCATTAACAGTAAAGTGGCCGTGACCAACAAGTTGTCTAGCTTCTTTTCTTGAAGAAGAGAAACCTAGTCTATAAACGATATTATCCAAACGGCTTTCAGCAATTCTCAAAAGGTTTTCACCGGTGATACCTTCTTTATGCTCAGCCATTTCAAAATATTTGTAGAATTGACCTTCTTGCATGCCGTAGAAACGCTTAGCAGATTGCTTAGCTCTAAGCTGTAGACCATACTCAGAAATCTTCTTACGAGAAGCTCCGTGTTGGCCCGGTGCAGTTGGACGACCTGCTTGAGCACGTCTATCAAGAGCACATTTGTCAGAGTAGCATCTTTCGCCTTTGAGGAACAATTTCTTGCCCTCTCGGCGGCATTGTCTACAAGCTGGACCTGTATATCTTGCCATGTTATTACACCTCCTGATATAAAAAACTTATACGCGTCTTCTCTTTGGTGGGCGGCAGCCGTTGTGTGGAATAGGGGTAACGTCTTTAATCAGTGTAACTGTAAGACCAGTAGCCTCTAATGCACGAATAGCAGCCTCACGACCAGCTCCAGGACCTTTAACGTAAACTTCAACAGTTTTTAGTCCGTGTTCCATAGCAGCATTTGTTGCAGTTTCAGCAGCAGATTGAGCTGCGAAAGGAGTGGACTTTCTTGAACCTCTAAAGCCAAGACCTCCGGCACTTGCCCAAGAAATAGCATTTCCTTGGGTGTCGGAAATAGTAACTATTGTGTTATTAAAGGTTGATTGGATATGAACAACGCCGCGTTCAATGTTTTTACGTTCACGACGACGTGTACGAGTGGCTTTTTTTGGAGTAGCTTTTGCCATCTCACTATCCCTCCCTAATTACTTTTTCTTATTTGCGATTGTTTTCTTCGGGCCTTTTCTTGTACGAGCGTTTGTCTTAGTACGTTGACCTCTTACAGGCAATCCTCTTCTATGACGAACTCCTCTATAGCATCCGATTTCAACAAGTCTTTTAATGTCCATAGCAGTGGCTCTTCTCAAGTCACCTTCAACTTGAACATTTTTGTCAATGTATTCTCTAAGCTTAGAAACTTCGTCTTCAGTCAAATCGTTAACTCTTGTTTCAGGTTTAACGCCTGTTGAAGCCAATATTTCCATAGCTGTTTTGCGACCTATACCTAAAATATAGGTAAGTCCTATTTCAACTCGCTTATCTCTAGGCAAGTCTACACCAGCAATACGTGCCATACTTTTGTTGCACCTCCATTTATAGGTTTTGCACTGTTAGCCCTGACGCTGTTTGTGCTTAGGGTTTGCGCATATAACCATTATGCGACCCTTGCGCTTGATTACTTTGCATTTTTCGCATATGGGCTTAACGGAAGGTCTTACTTTCATACGAACTACCTCCTTGTTTATACCCTTTGACAGGATTAAAACTCTATTTTGATCTCCAAGTGATACGTCCCTTAGTTAAATCATAAGGTGACATCTCAATTGTTACTTTATCTCCTGGCAAAATCTTAATGAAATTCATTCTAAGTTTGCCGGAGATGTGCGCTAAAATTTTGTGGCCATTTGGCAGTTCAACTTGGAACTGTGCATTTGGCAATGTTTCGAGAACAGTACCCTCTAGTTCAATAACGTCTTCCTTAGACAAGCAGATTACCTCCTTTAGGTTTTCAATACTCAGCTTCTTGAAAAATATCAGTAATATTTTGATTCTCACCGTAATTAAAACGGTGTAAAGCATTTCTTATCTGTTTGTCGGTTCCAAGACTCAACTGGCATAAAACCGTATTCGTTTTTTGCAAATGCTTTAAACGTTTTCTTTTCGGCTTATCGAGCGTGCGGAGTTTTCCGTCGCACAGAAAAGCGAAATCGCCATCTAGCTTTATAACAGCAAAAAAACGATTTGAATCGTGTCCGGCTTTAGATTTAACAACACTACCAACGGAAATCATCATTTTCCCCCTTTAAGCTTGAGTCAATATTATCGGGCCATTGTCCGTAATAAGGATTGTATGCTCAAAATGGGCAGATAGGCTTCCACTGGCAGTTAAGGTCGTCCAGCCGTCCTTGAGAACCTTCACCGCTTCTCCGCTCACATTGACCATTGGTTCAATCGCAATAGTCATACCCGAAGTCAGTCTAACTCCCCTGCCCTTTGTTCCATAGTTTGGAACTTCGGGGGACTCGTGAAGTTTAGCGCCGACACCGTGTCCGACAAAATCTCTAACAACCGCATAACCTGCCGCCTCAACTAAGCTTTGAACAGCAAAGCCGATGTCGCCGATTCTAGCTCCCGAAAGAGCCGCTTCGATGCCTTTATAAAGGCTAGCCTTTGTAACGTCCATCAAATTCTGCGCTTCTTGTGAAATTTGTCCGGCGGCGAATGTTGCAGCATTATCTCCGTTGTAGCCCTTATAACAAGCCCCAACATCAATGCTTACAATATCGCCTTCTTCAATAACTCGGCTTCCGGGAATCCCGTGAATAACCTGATCATTGATAGAAATGCAAGCAGTGGCAGGAAAACCGCCATAACCAAGAAATGAGGGTGTTGCACCCTGTGACCTGATATAATCGTGGATTATCTTATCGATATGGCGAGTTGATACGCCTGGACGCACAGCTTCACCACCACAAATTAATGCTTGTGCAGAAATTCTTCCCGCTTCACGCATAAGCGTTATTTCGGATTTATTCTTTAGCACAATCATATTCTACGCCTCCAAAGCTTTAAGAGTAGCATTTGAAGTTTGTTCAACGCTGCCCTCACCTGCAATAATTGCAAGCAAGCCTTTGGCTTCGTAGAAACCCTTTAAAGGCTCTGTCTGGTCGTGGTAGACTTTAAGACGCTCTTTAACGGTTTCGGGTTTATCGTCCTTACGAATTATGAGCTTACCGCCGCATTTCTCGCAAAGGTCACCCTTAGTTGATGGTTTATTAACGATATGATAGGAAGCGGAGCAGCTTTCGCAAACTCTTCTGCCTGTCATTCTCTCTTCAATAAGTTCGTCAGCAACTTCAATGTCGATGACTTTATCAAGAGTAATGCCCATCTTATCAAGAGCCTGAGCTTGAGGAACTGTTCGTGGGAATCCATCAAGAATGAATCCCTTTTCGCAGTCACTCTGAGCAAGGCGTTCTTTAATAATTCCGATAACAACCTCATCAGGAACAAGTTGACCTGCGTCCATAAAGGATTTAGCCTTAACACCCATCTCAGTAGCATTTTTAACAGCTTCTTTGAGGATATTGCCTGTGCTGATTTGAGGAATGTCATAGTGCGCACTTATTACTTCAGCTTGAGTGCCTTTTCCAGCACCCGGAGCACCTAAAAGAATTAACTTCATTTGATAACCTTCTTTCACTTACTCGAGGAAGCCCTTATAGTGACGCATCATCATTTGGGATTCCAACTGGCGAACTGTGTCAAGTGCAACACCAACAAGGATTATAACTGTTGTACCACCCAAAGCAACATTTATTTTGGTAATAGCTGCAACTGCGATAGGCAAGATTGCGATAATGCCCAAGAAAATGCCGCCGATGAATGTTATTTTACCAACAATTTTAGCTATAAAGTCTGAAGTTGGCTTACCCGGTCTAAGACCTGGAATTGTTCCGCTATTGCTCTTGAGGTTATTCGCAATCTCAATTGGATTGTATTGAATAGACACATAGAAATAGTTGAATGCCAAAATCAAAAGTAGATATATAACTGCATAAGTTGGTGAGTTATAGTTAAACAAGGTGAGGACTCTTTGCCAGAATCCATTACCAGAAATGTTTATAAATCCATTGATTGTACCTGGAATTGCGAGCAATGAGCTTGCAAAAATAACAGGCATTACACCGGACATATTAACCTTGATTGGAATAAAAGTAGATTGACCGCCATACATTTTTCTTCCAACAACACGTTTTGCATACATAACAGGGATTCTGCGTTCAGCATTAGTCATAACAACTATGAATCCGATTACGATAACAAACAAAACTCCGATTACAGGAACTGTTAGGAAGTAGATACTGTTAGTGCCGCCTGCAAAAGCAAGCTTTAGGTAACCAAACATTGACATTACAACGCTTGGAACTCGTGAAACGATACCAGCAAACAATATCATAGAAATTCCGTTACCAATACCTTTTTGGTCGATTTGTTCACCGAGCCAAACAACAAACATTGCACCGCCGATGAATGAAGATATGATTACAGCTTGTGCAAAAATTCCTTCAAAACCGCTAGTATAGTTTACAGCACCTTGATTACGCAAAAGAGCATAGTAGCCGAAGCTTTCAAGAACTGCAAGAGCAACTGTTGTGTATCTAGTAATTTGGTTGAGTTTCTTTCTTCCCTCAGGGCCTTCCTTAGCAAGGTTTTCCAAGTAAGGAATTGCAACCGCAAGAAGTTGAACAACGATTGATGAAGTGATGTAAGGGGAAATGTTAAGAGCAAAAAGAGTGGATTTTGCGAAAGCACCACCGCTCATAACATCAATGAAGCCGAGCAAACTTCCGCCTGCTTCGATCATTTCTTTAATTTTGCTTGGGTCCAAAAAAGGAACGGGGATAGCTGAACCAATTCTAAAAATTAGAACGATAAAAAGTGTGTAGAGAATTTTCTTTCTTAAATCTGCTATTTTCCATGCGTTCGCGAAAGTTTTTAACACCCTACTTCACCTCAGCCTTTCCGCCTGCCTCCTCGATTTTCTGCTTAGCAGTTGCTGAATATGCAGCTACATTTACAGTTAGCTTTTTGGTTAGTTCACCGTTTCCGAGAACCTTAACACCGTCCAAAGCTTTCTTGATAATGCCTGCAGCAATAATAGCGTCAGTGTCAACAATAGCTCCGTTTTCGAATTGCTCCAAATCACGAATGTTGATTACTGCATAGCTTGTTCCAAAAATGTTGTTGAAACCTCTTTTTGGAATTCTTCTTTGAAGTGGCATTTGTCCACCTTCAAAACCTGGTCTTACGCCTCCGCCTGAACGAGCGTTTTGACCCTTGTGACCTTTACCAGCTGTTTTACCACTACCTGAGCCTGCGCCTCTTCCTACTCTGAAAGCTCTTTTCGCAGAACCTGGTGCTGGGGAAAGTTCATGTAAGTTCATTTAACCTGCACCTCCTTGCTTATTATGCTTCAGTTACCTCGATGAGGTGGCAAATCTTAACAATCTTGCCATTAGTTGCCGCATTTTCGGGTTGAACTGCTTCATCTCCGATTTTGCGTAGGCCTAGGGAATTAGCTGTGGCAATTTGATCGTCTTTTCTGCCAACTAGGCTTTTAACAAGCTTAATCTTAACCATCTAGCTTTCCTCCTAACCTAAAATTTCTTTTGGTGTTTTGCCTCTGATGCCGGCAATTTGCTTAGCATCTCTCAAAACCTCAAGTCCTTGAAGTGTTGCTTTAACAACATTACAAGGGTTATTGGATCTAAGACATTTTGTTCTGATGTCCTTGATACCTGCAACTTCCAAAACCGCACGAACAGGGCCGCCGGCAATAACTCCGGTACCTTCTGGGGCTGGCTTCATAAGAACTCTTGCAGCTCCGAATTCGCCGATAATTTCGTGTGGAATTGTTGTACCTCTAAGAGATACTCTAATAAGATTTTTCTTAGCATCTTCTATTCCCTTACGAATAGCATCGGGAACCTCTGATGCCTTGCCAAGTCCGAAACCAACTGTGCCTTTGCCGTCACCGACAACAACCAAAGCTGCAAACTTGAATATACGACCACCTTTTACAGTTTTAGCAACACGATTAATTGCTACAACTCTCTCTGAAAGGTCAAGTGTTGATGCGTCTATTAGTGCCAAAAGTATCCCTCCTTTACTAGAATTTGAGTCCGCCCTCACGAGCACCCTCAGCTAACTCTTGTACGCGGCCATGATAAATGTATCCGCTGCGGTCAAATACTACTTCGGAGATACCCTTCGCTGTAGCTTTGCTTGCAAGAGCAGCGCCAATTTTGCGAGCTGCTTCCTTATTACCGCCAAAACTTTCAAAATCTTTATCCAATGTTGATGCACTTGCAAGTGTTGTACCTGTAGAGTCATCAATAATCTGGGCATAGATGTGTTTAGCGGAGCGGAATACTGCAAGGCGTGGACGAGCTGTTGTTCCGCTTATCTTAGCACGAACCCTAACATGTCTTTTAAGCCTTGCTTTATTGCTATCTGGCTTCTTCACCATTGTCATTTCACTCCTTTAATTACTTCTTGCCTTTACCTGCTTTACCTTCCTTACGGATGATAACTTCGTCAATATACTTAATACCTTTGCCCTTATAAGGCTCAGGTGGACGTTTTTCTCTAACATCAGCAGCAAATTGACCAACTTTTTGTTTGTCGATACCATTGATGATAATTTTGTTAGGAGCAGGAACGTCAATTGTAATTTCATCAATTTCAGGCATAATAACCTGATGGGAAAATCCCAATGTCATTACAAGGTCCTTGCCTTGTTTAGCTGCACGATAACCTGTACCGTTTACTTCAAGCTCTTTCTTGAAGCCAATTGTAACACCATCAACCATATTGGAGATAAGTGTTCTTGTAAGGCCGTGCAGACTTTTGTGCTCTTTGCTTTCAGAAGGGCGAGTAACGATAATCTCAGCACCCTCAAGAGCAATATTCATTTCAGGGTTAAAAGAGTTTGTCAAAGAACCTTTAGGACCTTTAACTGTAACGATATTACCGTCAACTTTAACTTCAACACCTGCAGGAATTACTATTGGTTTTCTTCCTATACGAGACATTAGTTTTGCACCTCCTTACCAAATAAATGCCAGAACTTCACCGCCAACATTCTCTTTACGAGCTTGTTTGTCGGTCATTACACCCTTAGATGTGGAAACGATTGCAACTCCAAGGCCCTTCATAACCTTAGGAATATCTTCACATCCGGAGTACATTCTAAGTCCGGGTTTTGAAACTCTGCGCAAACCGGAAATAACTTGTGTTTTGCCCGGTCCATATTTAAGAGTAATACGGATTGCGCCCTGTTTATCATCGTCAATAACTTCAAAAGATTTAATATAGCCTTCTTCCAAAAGGATTTTTGCTATTGCTTTTTTCATATTTGATGATGGAATATCTACAGTATCATGTTTTGCTGAGTTAGCATTTCTGATACGTGTCAACATGTCAGCGATTGCATCAGTAATATGCATGCCGTCAACCTCCTTTGCTCGTAATTACCAGCTAGCCTTTTTCACGCCTGGAATTTGTCCTTTGTGGGCAAGTTCTCTAAAGCAGATACGGCAAACGCCGAATTTGCGAAGATAAGCGTGTGGTCTGCCACATATTTTGCACCTATTGTAAGCTCTGGTAGAGAACTTAGGCACAGCTTGTTGCTTATTGATCATTGACTTTTTAGCCATAATATTCTCTCCTCCTTACTTTACAAATGGAGCGCCCATAAGAGTTAATAACTCACGAGCCTCTTCATCAGTTTTCGCAGTTGTAACAAAACAAATGTCCATACCACGAATCTTGTCGATTTTATCATAATCTATTTCAGGGAAAATCAATTGTTCTTTAAGACCGAAAGCATAGTTTCCTCTGCCGTCAAATCCGTTAGGACTAATTCCTCTGAAGTCACGAACTCTTGGTAGTGCTACGTTAAATAGTCTATCAAGGAATTCATACATACGAACGCCTCTAAGTGTAACCTTTGCGCCGATAACCATTCCCTCACGTAACTTAAAGTTAGCAACGGATTTTTTAGCAGCACAAGGATAAGGTTTTTGACCTGTAATCTTGCTTAGGTCGCCCATAATGTTTTCCATTATTTTTTGATTGTCACGAGCTTCTCCACAGCCTACGTTCACAACGATTTTCTCAAGCTTGGGGATTTGCATGACACTCTTGTAGCCGAACTTTTTGTTCATTGCTGGGGCTACTTCATTTTTATAGAATTCTTGTAATCTAGCCATGTTTTCTCCTCCTCACTTAGAATGTTGCGCCGCATTTTTTGCAAAGACGCTCTTTTTTTCCATCAGGACTAATCTTGGAAGCAGCTCTTGTTGGCTTGTTGCACTTAGGGCAAACAACGTTTACTTTTGAAGCATACATTGCGCTTTCAGCTTTAACAATACCGCCTGTTTCGCCTTGTTTCTTAGGCTTAACGTGCTTGGTTACCATATTGCAACCATCAACAATTACTTTTTCTTCCTTTGGGCTAACTTCAAGCACCTTGCCCTGTTTGCCCTTGTCCTTGCCTGACAGAATTGAAACTGTATCACCAGTTTTAACGTGAAGCTTGTTCACTGTCATGCACCTCCATTAAAGCACCTCGGGGGCGAGGCTCAAAATTTTTGTATATTCTTTTTCACGAAGTTCTCTTGCTACTGGGCCAAAGATACGTGTGCCCCTTGGGTTCTTATCATCTTTGATTATAACTGCTGCGTTTTCGTCGAATCTGATGTATGTTCCATCTTCTCTTCTAACGCCCTTAGCAGAACGAACTATAACTGCCTTTACAACATCGCCTTTTTTAACAAGGCCGCCTGGTGCTGCTTTTTTAACAGAAGCTACAACAACGTCACCGATGTTTGCATATCTTCTTCTTGTACCACCAAGCACTCTGATACACATAAGCTCTTTAGCTCCAGTGTTATCAGCAACTTTCATATAGGTCTGCATCTGTATCACAGTGCGTTCCTCCTTTCGGATTAAACTAATTTACCTGTACCCTCTTTATTTTGAGGGGGTCACTACCTGCAACCGTTTATGCAGGCGCTTAAATTAGCAGTTTAGGTATATCCTAAAAAGATAATTACTTAGCCTTTTCGATTATTTCAGCTACTCTCCATCTCTTGTCCTTGGAAAGTGGGCGTGTTTCCATGATTGAAACTTTATCGCCGACGCCGCAAGCGTTATTCTCATCGTGAGCCTTTAGCTTAACAGTGCGCTTCATAATCTTTTTATAAAGTGGATGCTTGATGCTGTCTTTGATTGCAACTACAACAGTTTTATCCATTTTGTCGCTAACAACAGTACCAATTCTCGTTTTTCTGAGGTTTCTTTCGCTCATAGCTTAGTCCTCCCTTCCAATATTACTGCACGTTTTTAAGTTCATTCTCAGTGATAATCGTTTTAATGCGAGCTATGTCTTTTCTGACAACTTGAAGACGCATTGGATTATCTAGCTGATTGATAGCGTGCTGGAAGCGTAGGTTGAAAAGCTCAGCTTTGAGGTTAAGTAGCTTTTCGTTAAGTTCAGCAACAGAAAGTTCTCTAATCTCGCTAGCCTTCATTACTCTTCACTCCCCTTCTCTTCCTTAACAACAAATTTACATTTGATAGGTAGCTTATGCATAGCCAAACGCATAGCCTCTCGAGCGAGTTCTTCTGTAACTCCGCTGATTTCGAACATAACTCTTCCTGGCTTAACAACAGCAGCCCAATATTCAAGGTTGCCTTTACCTGAACCCATTCGAGTTTCAGCAGGTTTTTCTGTTACTGGCTTGTCAGGGAAGATTTTGATCCAAACTTGACCACCACGTTTGATATAACGAGTCATAGCAATACGGGCAGCTTCGATTTGGTTGGATGTAATCCACGCTGGTTCAAGAGCTTGTAGACCATAATCACCATAAGTTACTTTGTTACCTCTTAGTGATTTACCTGTCAAACGGCCTCTGTGAACTCTACGGTATTTAACTCTCTTAGGCAGAAGCATTACTTGTTGCCTCCTTCCTTGTGAGGTTTTTTAGTACCTTGAAGTACTTCACCAACATAAATCCAAGTCTTAACGCCGATTTTGCCGTAAGTTGTATTTGCCTCAGCAAAGCCGTAGTCAATATCTGCTCTGATTGTTTGTAGTGGAATAGTACCTTCGTGATAGTGTTCAGTTCTAGCGATTTCAGCACCGCTCAAACGTCCGCTAACAGATACTTTAATACCCTTTGCACCAAGCTTCATTGTTCTTCCGATTGCTTGTTTCATAGCACGACGGAAGGAAGCTCTGTTTTCAAGTTGAAGAGCAATGTTCTCAGCAACTAGTTGTGCATTTCTATCGGGTTGTTTAACCTCAACAACATTTATGATAACATCAAGCTTGTTTTCCTTGCCTGTGTTTACAATTTTGTTTACGTCTTTTTTAAGTTCCTCAATTGCAGATCCACCCTTACCAATTACGATACCAGGTTTTGCACAACTGATAAAAACTCTAATTCTTGCTGGATCACGCTCAATTTCAATGCGTGGAACGCCTGCTTCATATAGCTTCTTCTTTAGGTATTTACGGATTTTGTAATCCTCTACCAAGGTATCGCCGAAAGCATCGTCTCTAGCAAACCAGCGAGAATCCCAATCTTTTATTACACCGACACGAAGTCCGTGTGGATTTACCTTCTGGCCCATTAGTCTACCTCACTTTCAGCTTATTCTTTCTCTTTCAAAACTAGAGTAATGTGGGAACTTCTCTTCAATATCTTAAAAGCCCTACCTTGTGCTCTTGGTCTGATTCTTTTTAGTGTTGGGCCGGGGCTAACAAAACACTCAGCAACATATAGACTGTTTTTGTCCATGTTGTGGTTGTTTTCAGCGTTAGCTATGGCCGATTTTAGAAGCTTTTCCAACGGCTCACATGCAGCCTTTGAAGTATGCTTTAGAGTTGCAATAGCAAGCTCTACCGGCTTGTTTCTTATTTGATCAAGCACGATTTGAACCTTTCTTGGCGAAATACGTACATATCTTAAATAAGCTCTTGCTTCCATGTTTTATCCTCCTTTCGGCCCTTTACTTGGTTTTTTTGGAGCCAGCGTGTCCCCTGTAAGTTCTTGTTGGTACAAATTCTCCTAGTTTATGACCGACCATATCCTCAGTAACATAAACTGGAACGTGTTTACGACCGTCGTGAACAGCGAATGTGTGTCCAACAAATTCAGGGAATATTGTTGATGATCTGCTCCATGTTTTTAGAACTTTCTTCTCGCCCTTTTCATTCATCTCAAGAACTCTCTTAAGAAGAATCGGCTGAACGAAAGGTCCCTTTTTAACACTTCTACCCATTGTTCATTTGCCTCCTTTCAGCTCGCCTTACTTAGAGCCTCTGCGCTTGACAATGTACTTGTCGGAGCGATTAGTTTTCTTTCTAGTCTTATAACCGAGAGCTGGTTTGCCCCAAGGTGTAACTGGTCCGGAACGTCCAATAGGAGCCTTTCCTTCACCACCACCGTGTGGATGGTCGCAAGGGTTCATAACAGAACCACGAACTGATGGTCTCCAACCCATGTGGCGTTTTCTTCCGGCTTTACCGAGAGAAACGTTTTCATGGTCGATATTACCAACTTGACCAATAGTAGCCATACACTCGATTGGAACATTTCTAACTTCGCCTGATGGAAGTCTGATTTGACCATAAGCGCCTTCTTTAGCCATAAGTTGAGCTTGGATACCAGCAGCACGAGCAAGCTGTGCGCCTTTACCCGGATAAAGTTCAACGTTATGAATGAAAGTACCAACAGGAATACCTGAAAGAGGTTTAGCGTTACCTGGCTTGATGTCAGCATTTTCGCCGGCAACAACTTTATCTCCAACGTTTAATCCGTTAGGAGCAAGAATGTAACGTTTTTCGCCATCTTCATATTGAATAAGAGCAATATGTGCACTTCTGTTTGGGTCATATTCAAGAGTCATAACATTAGCTTCCATATCAAGCTTGTTTCTCTTGAAATCAATGATACGATATTTTCTGCGGTTTTTGCCGCCACGATGACGAACTGTAATTCTACCTGTGTTGTTTCTGCCTGAATGGTTCTTAAGGGTTTCCAAAAGACTTCTTTCAGGAGCAACGTTGGATAGATTAGAATAGTCGGTCACAGTCATCTCTCTTAGAGATGGTGTGGTAGGCTTGTAGCTTTTAATAGCCATTTTAGGTTCATCTCCTCATAATGATTTCGGGATTATGAGATCCCATACTCAGTGTCTAAACGGACACTACATCATGCTCTCAAAGAACTCGATTGTCTTGGAGCTTTCTTTCAATGTAACGATAGCTTTTTTCCAATCTGGTTGGTAGCCCTGATGAGCGCCCATTCTCTTGGATCTGCCGTTACAATTCATAGTATTAACTTTCAAAACTTCTGTTCCTTTGAACAAAGCTTCAACAGCTTTTCCTATTTCGATTTTGTTTGCATCTTTAGCAACTTTGAAAGTGTACTTTTTCAAAGCGATTCCAGCCATAGATGCTTCGGTAATGATAGGCTTTAGTATAACGTCTTGGGGTGCCTTCATTATGCATACACCTCCTCAAGTTTTTCACAAGCTTCTTTAACAATAATCATCTTGTTGCAGTTAAGAATGTCATAAACATTCAAAGTATTAACAAGAGTTGTTTTAGCGCCTGGAATGTTTGCTGCACTCTTAATAACTTTCTCGTCAACCTTAGACATAACGATAAGTGCTTTTTTCTCAGCTCCAAGAGCTGTGAGCATCTTAATCATATCCTTAGTTTTGTAGGAATCAAGAGCAATTTTATCAACAATGATAAAGTTGTTATCGGAAACCTTTGAAGAGAAAGCTGATTTTATAGCCAATCTCTTAACTTTTTTGTTAAGGGTGTAGCTGTAATCTCTTGGCTTTGGTCCGAGAGCGATACCACCATGTCTCCATTGAGGAGCTCTGATGGAACCTTGTCTTGCATGGCCTGTACCTTTTTGTCTCCAAGGCTTGCGTCCACCACCAGCAACTTCAGTTCTTGTTAGAGTGGATTGTGTGCCTTGACGTTGGTTTGCAAGGTAGTTTACAACTGCGGCATGCATAACTACTTTGTTAGGCTCTATGCCGAAGATGGCATCAGAAAGATTCATCTCACCAACATTTTTACCAGCCATATCAAATACTGTAACCTTTGGCATTGTGATTCCTCCTTCCTTACGCCTTTTTAACGCTATCGTTGATGTAAACCAAACCACCTTTAGGGCCTGGGATAGCACCTCTGAGCGCTATAAGATTATTTTCTGCGTCAATCTTCACTACTTCTAAGTTTTGAACAGTAACTCTTTCAGTACCTAAGTGGCCTGCCATTTCTTTACCCTTCATTACTTTTGATGGGTCAGAACAAGCGCCGATAGAACCGGAGTGTCTGTGTGTAACTGAAGTACCATGAGTGGACTTCAAAGAGCGTTGATTATGACGCTTGATAACGCCTGAATAACCTTTACCTTTGCTTATTCCGCAAACATCAACGATGTCGCCTGAAGCAAATGTATCAGCTTTGAGAATGTCGCCGACATTAAGAACGGAACAATCAGCAAGTCTGAATTCTCTAAGGTCTTTTTTGTAAGCAACGTCTGCTTTGTCGAAGTGACCCTTCATAGGTTTGTTTACATTTTTTTCTGCTAGGTTGCCGAAACCGATCTGCACAGCTGCATAACCGTCGTTTTCGGTTGTTTTCTTTTGAACAACCACGCATGGGCCTGCTTCGATAACTGTTACAGGGATAAAGTTGCCCTGTTCGTCAAAAAGTTGGGTCATACCAATCTTTTTGCCAATGATACACTTTTGCATTTTTCCTACCTCCTAAGGTTATTGGTTGGATTTTCCAACATGACCCGCTGTAGAAAATTAAACCACATTATATTATAGTTTAATTTCGATTTCTACACCGGCAGGGAGCTCAAGACTTGTCAACGCTTCAACAGTTTTGTTGGAAGGTCTTAGAATGTCAATGAGTCTCTTGTGGGTTCTTGTTTCGAATTGTTCACGGCTATCTTTGTTAACGTGAACTGATCTTAGAACAGTGATTATTTCTTTTTCAGTTGGTAGTGGAATAGGTCCTGAAACCTTAGCACCTGTCTTCTTAGCTGTTTCTACGATTTTCTCAGCAGAAGCATCAACCAATTGATGGTCATAACCTTTAATTCTAATTCTGATTTTTTCCTTGACTGCCACTTATACATCGCCTCCTTAAATAAATGGTAACTACTCAGCGACGCTTCAAATGCTTGATTTAACTTGAACACTGTGCCGTGTGTTTGTTTGGTTTGTAAATAAAAAACCGGTCGAGCCACATCTATAAAAATAGACAGACTCAGCCGGGACTTTGCAAATAACAGAACTAGCCTGTTTTGCTATACTAACCTGAGAACACATCTCAAGTGACAAAAAAGTCAGTATTTAAAGTCGCCCGGTTTAAAATCGGACATACTCGGCGAAAATTACCCGCAAACAGCGGCAACCTCTCGCTTCAACGCATATCTTGTGCAGTCTTGCTCATTTATAATACACTATCCAAAAGCCAATTGCAAGTATTTTTTTATATTTTTTTCAAAAAATCAAAATTCTGTTATACTGTCAGTTTTCGAGAATTTCACATATCATTTTTGTGCATATTGACTATTTTATATATGAATTAGCTTAATTATAGATTTTTTCCCTTGAAATTCTCAAAAATAAATTATACTCTAAGTCTATTTTATGGTGTTATATCCAATATATACATAAAATAAAATGACGCACCGAAACTCGGCACGTCAAAATTAGATAAAACTATAATTATTTAACCATATTACCCTTTAAGATTTGGAAGTCATTATCTTTTGCAAAGCTTTCAAGGTTAAAGTTCTTTTCAAATTTGAAATTAGCTAAAGCAAGGCTCTTAGCCTCACCGTCACCGTCAATCATAGTAGGATTGCAAGTCATAACGTGAGAGTCATCAATTGGCAAAACGATTGTGATGATTTTTTTGCTATTGAAATCTTCATCTAAATAGGAAGTTTCATTATAACAATAAATCAGTTGTTCTGTGTCAGAAACTTTTGGGAAATTTGCTTTCTCTGGGAAATCTGTTGGATATTCTTTGTATGTTCCGCCTCTGATTTGACCGCCAATAGCATTGATATCGCCAACAAGCTTTCCAGCATAACTATTTTGAAGTTGGTCAATCATATATTTAGCAGGTGTAAGAATTGGTTCAATTGGTAAAAACGTGCCACTACCGCCGTCTTTTTGGAAGCAAGTTTTATAATCCTCGGTTATAGCGATAACTGCGTTAGCCACAATTCCGCTATCCATTTTGAACGCAAAGCATTTTTTGCCATCTATTTTTTCTTCGCCGACAAAAGTGATTTTAGCATCTTTGCCATATTGTGATTTAACGATTTTTTCAAGTTCAACTTTAGCCTCATCACTAGCTTTAGTTTCTGGTGCAGATGACTGGGAAGTTTCTGAAGAGTTATCCTTGTCCTTATCTCGTGGTTTACAAGCTGTAACGGACAAAGCAACTAATGCTACCATTAATATAGTTAAAATTCTTTTCATTTTATAATACACTCCTAAAATTAATCTTTTATAATAATAACATAGAATGATAGCTAATTTCAACACAAATTTAAAAATTTACATTACATTTAAAATTTGCAACAATGCCGCCAAAATTTCCCTCTATAATAGTATCGCAAAATATCCTCGGAATTTGTGTGAGCTAATTTCATATTCCGCTATTTATATAATTTTATTCTGCGTAAAGATTATTCCACTATTACCTATCAGTTAAAATCAAGTCGTATAAAACGTCCTTTTCAAATCCCTAGGGTCATGAAAAAAACAGATACGTTTCGTATCTTTAAATTTTCATCAGCTATTAACAAGTTTTTCCGTAAAAACTCTCGTCTTTTAAAAATTATATTTCTTATCCCATACCAACTTTCGAACTTCTGCAAAACTTTTATCTTGGTTTCAATGGATTTTACCCGCGGACTAAAAACCAGCCACTGGCTGCTTTTTGCAACCTTTGGTTGCCGTCCTTTTCAAATCCCTAGGGTCATGAAAAAAACAGATACGTTTCGTATCTGTTTTTTTGGTGACCCGTACGGGATTTGAACCCATGATACCGCCGTGAAAGGGCGGTGTCTTAACCACTTGACCAACGGGCCTTATTAAATTAAATATGATTGGTAGCGGCAGTCGGATTTGAACCAACGACACTTCGGGTATGAACCGAATGCTCTAGCCAACTGAGCTATGCCGCCATATAAACACAACCAGCGAGTACCATTATATCTCTTTTTTTTCAGTTTGTCAAGAAGTATTTTCAAAGTTTTTTAAAAATATTTGAAAACCTACTTTAAAACATTTAATCGCACTTGGACTGTTTTTGTATTATACACTAATATTATAAGCTTGTAAAGGGTTTTTATGCGTTTTTTTAAAATATAAATATTCTCACAAAAAGTTTTCCACAAGTTGTTAGAAAAATGTTAATAACAATTATAAAAATCTGATTAGGGTTGCTATATTAATAGAAAAACCAAAAAAACAGGCTAATTTTCATAGCCTGTTTTTCATTATAATAAAATTTATTGTGGATTAATTGAATAGTTTGGAGCTTCTTTAGTGATGTAAATATCGTGTGGGTGGCTTTCTTTAAGTCCGGCACCTGTAATTCTAACAAATTTTGCTTTTTTGTGCAAATCATCAATTGTTTTACAGCCACAGTAACCCATACCTGCACGAATACCGCCGATAATTTGATAAATAGTGTCAGAAACAGGACCTTTGAATGGAACTCTTCCCTCAACACCTTCAGGAACAAGCTTTTTATTTTCATCTTGGAAGTATCTGTCCTTGCTTCCGCAAGCCATAGCGCCCAAACTTCCCATACCTCTATATACTTTAAAACTTCTGCCTTGATAAATTTCTCTTTCACCGGGAGCTTCGTCACAACCGGCAAGCAATGAGCCTAGCATAACAAGGTTTGCACCAGCTGCCAAAGCCTTAACAACGTCGCCTGAATACTTAATTCCGCCATCAGCGATAACAGGAATATTATATTTTGCAGCAACTTTGCAAGCATCATATATAGCAGTAATTTGAGGAACACCAATACCTGCAACAACACGAGTAGTGCAGATTGAGCCAGGGCCAATACCAACTTTAACGCAGTCAGCACCGGCTTTAATCAAGTCTTCAGTAGCCTCAGCAGTTGCAACATTACCGGCAATGAGAGCAAGTTCAGGATATTTTGCTTTAATTTTTCTAACGCAGTCCATAATTCCAAAACTATGACCATGTGCAGAGTCCAAAATTACAGCATCAACTTGAGCTTCAACAAGAGCAGCAACTCTGTCGAGAACGTCATTTGTAACTCCAACAGCAGCAGCACAAAGTAGTCTACCGCTTTTATCTCTTGCAGAATTAGGATATTGAACAGCTTTTTCGATATCTTTAATAGTGATAAGACCTTTTAGTTTGCCCTCATTGTCAACGATAGGCAATTTTTCGATTTTGTGAGTTCTCAAGATTTCCTGAGCGCCTTTAAGGGTAGTTCCAACAGGAGCAGTAATGAGGTTTTCCCTAGTCATAACGTCTTTAATTTTAACATTAAAAGTGTCAAGGAACTTCAAATCTCTGTTGGTAATAATGCCAACTAATTTGCCATTTTCGCAAACAGGAACACCTGAAATTTTATATTTAGCCATTAATTCTTCTGCATCGAAAACGAAATGTTCAGGAGAAAGGTAGAAAGGATTAACAATAACGCCATTTTCGGAACGTTTAACCTTGTCAACTTCGTCAGCTTGTTCTTCAATTGACATATTTTTGTGGATAACTCCGATGCCGCCTTCTCTGGCAATTGCGATAGCCATAGGAGCAGTTGTAACTGTGTCCATAGCCGCAGTAATAATAGGTGTGTTCAATTTAATATCTTTTGCAAGAATTGTTGAAAAGTCAGTATCCTTAGGTAAAACGTCTGATTTTGCGGGAATTAATAGGACATCATCAAAAGTCAGTCCTTCTTTTGCGAATTTCTCGTCATTTCCTTCATTTAGCATTAAAAAAATCCTCCCTTTATAATAATAAATTTTGTACATTCAACTTTGTTTTATCTATTCTATCACTTCTGTTACTATAATACAATATTATATCATATTATAATATTGAGATACAAAGTTGTTGTAATTTATGTAAAATCACTGTTTTCACTATATAACTTCCACAAAGTATGAGCAAATTGCATATATTTGATTAAGTATAGCATAAGCTAGGGTTATAATGCTATTTTTTAAAACTGATGACAGCTTCAAAGCATTTTACTTCATTTTTATTTCCGCCCACATAGTAAGAATTTCCGCTTAATCTGTCGGTATTTATGTAGATTTTTTCGCCAAAAAGAGCCTCACTTTGGTAGTGAATAAAAACAGTGTCGATTTCCTTATTAGTTGCAACTTCAATTGGCACAAAATCCATCACAACATCGCCATAAACTGTGTTATTCATATGTCTGTTGACGTCCAAATCGCTGTATTTCACTTCTTTTATGCCGGCAAATTCCACATTTTCGCTTGGTTTAATGCGAGTTTCAAGGACTTGTATGCCTGTTTTTTCGCAATCATCACAAGGCAATAAAAATTTGAATTGTGCTGGACGAAGAATTTTTCTGTCGTGAGGATTAATGATAACCCAAGACGTCTGACATTCCACAAGTTGTTCTCCTGCTGTGGAAAACATCGCAGTATGTCGCAAAAAGCTTGCACCTTTGCACTTTTGTGGTGTAGTTCTCAACACAAATTTCTCATTAGCTTTTGGCATACGATTAATTTTTAATCCGAGCTTGGACAAGACAAAAACGATACCTGACGCATATAATTTATCATAAGTTATCCCCAAATTATCCAGTTGGTCAGTTCCGATTTTCTGAATTACTTTCATCAAATTAGACAGTTTCATATCGCCATTTAGGTCACATTGATAATCAAGAACATCGCTGTCGTAAAAATAAGTTGCATTTTCGCTCATATTGTTCTCCCCTTTTCTTTATTATTATGCTCAAAAACGCACCATAATTAATGGTGCGTTTGTTTAGATTGCAAGTAACTAACGGATTTCGTCGACACCCATATAAGGTCTTAGCACTTCAGGCACAGTAACAGAGCCATCGTCATTTTGGTAATTTTCCAAAATAGCGGCAACAGTTCTGCCAATAGCAACCCCTGAACCATTCAAAGTGTGTACAAACTTTGCTTTATCCTTAGGATTATCCTTAAATTTAATGCAAGCACGTCTAGCTTGATAATCTTCAAAGTTACTACAACTGGAAATTTCCACATATCTGTCATATGAAGGCATCCAAACTTCGATATCGTAAGTTTTTGCACTGGAAAATCCAAGGTCACCGCCACAAAGTGTAACAACTCTGTATGGCAATCCCAATTGTTGCAGTACAAATTCAGCATCAGCGGTTAGTTTTTCCAATTCCTCGTAGGAATTTTCAGGTCTGGAAAACTTAACAAGTTCAACTTTATTGAACTGATGTTGTCTGATAAGTCCTCTTGTATCTCTGCCGGCACTTCCTGCCTCGCCTCTAAAACAAGCAGAATAAGCGCAATATTTGCGTGTTAAATCAGCACCATCAAAAATATCATCTCTGTGCATATTTGTGACAGGAACTTCGGCAGTCGGGATTAAATAATAGTCTGTACCCTCAAGTTTGAACATATCTTCAGCAAACTTTGGCAGTTGACCTGTACCTGTCATAGAATATTTGTTAGCAATAAATGGTGGGAAAATTTCAGTATATCCTCGGCTTGTGTGTGTGTTGAGGAAGAAATTGATGATAGACCTTTCCAGTCTAGCTCCCATACCTTTATAAAAAGTAAACCTTTTTCCTGTAACTTTAACTCCTCTTTCGAAGTCCAAAATGTCAAGATTTGTACCAATATCCCAGTGTGCTTTTGGCTCATATGGGAATTTTTTTGGTGTGCCGAATTTTCTCATTTCTCTGTTAGCGGCATCGTCCTCGCCGAATGGAACACTTTCGTTGGGAATATTGGGGATACTCAGCATAATATCTCTTTGTTTTTCTTCTAATTTAGCAATTTCGATATCGTGAGCAGCAATTTCGTCAGAAGTTTTCTTCAAACTTTCCATTAATTCTGTGATATCTTTGCCCTCTTTTTTAAGTTGAGGGATAGATTTGCTAGCTTTATTTTGTTCAGCTTTTAAGACGTCGCTTTTTGTATTAATGTTTCTTCTTTCTTCATCAATAGCTAAAACTTCGTCAATAGCAGCGTCCATATTTTTATTTCTTTTTTTCATAGCAGCCTTAACCATATCAGGTTCGGTTCTAACTAATTTAATATCCAACATTTGTTTTTACCTCACTTTAACTTATTGGTTAGTAATTCTGGTTAATAATTGAGCAAGTTCTTGTAGTTCTTCCTTGCTATAAAATTCAATTTCCACTACACCTTTATTGTCACTTTGTTTGATATGAACTTTTTTCGACAGTTCATTTTGCAAAGCAATTTCCACTTCTTTATAAAAGCTATCGCCCCACTTAAAAGTTTCCTTATCAGGTTTAGATTTTGCTGGCTTTTTAGCCCTTGCCATTCGCTCAACTTCACGAACAGAAATTCCATTTTTGATTATTTTTTGAGCAATTTCCTTGATTTTTTCTTCATTATCGAAGCTTAAAAGCGCTCTTGCGTGACCTTGAGAGATTTCGCCGTTTTTAACTGAAGAAATAATTTCAGTAGGCAATTTCAGCAATCTCATAGCATTTGTAATAACAGGTCGAGATTTTCCAACTTTTTGGGAAATTTCTTCTTGAGTATAGCCATGTTCCTCAGATAAAACCTTATATCCCAAAGCTTCTTCAATAATGTTAAGATTTTCTCTTTGTAAATTCTCAATAAGAGCAATTTCCATAGCAGTATCGTCTGACATTTCACGAATAATTGCCGGAACTTCGCTAATTCCTGCCATTCTAGAGGCACGCCATCTTCTTTCGCCGGCAACGATTTGGTATCTGCCATTATCCAGTTGTCTTAAAAGAAGAGGTTGCAAAATACCATGTTCACGAATAGAATCAGCTAATTCAGCAAGAGGTGCTTCCTCAAAAATCTGTCTTGGTTGTTCTTTATTAGGTTCAATCTCAGAAATATTTATCATAGAAATCGTATTTTCTGATGATGAATTGTCAACAAAAAGTGCTTCTAAGCCTTTACCCAGTCCACCTTTTTTAATTGGCAATTATATCGCCCCCTTTGTTGTTTTGTAGTAATTCAGATGCAAAATCACTATATGCAATAGCCCCTTTAGAGGCTTTATCGTAGTACATAACAGGTTCGCCGAAACTTGGAGCTTCGGATAATCTGACATTACGTGGGATAGTTGTTCTAAACACCTTTTGTGGGAAGAATTTTTTCACTTCCGCAACCACTTGCATAGTCAAATTAAGTCTTGCATCATACATAGTAAGCAAAACTCCTTCGATGTCAATATGAGGATTGTAGAGTCTTTTAACCTGTTTTATTGTAGAAACAAGCTGTGAAAGTCCTTCTAAAGCATAATATTCGCACTGAATAGGTATAATAACGCTGTCGCTGGCAGTTAAAGCATTGATTGTGATAAGTCCCAAAGATGGTGGGCAATCAATAAATATGTAATCATATTCGCTTTTGGCTTTAGCGATAGCTTTTTTTAGTATATTTGTTCTGTCCGAATTTCCAACCATTTCAATTTCGGCAGCAGCAACATCAATGCTTGATGGGATAACGTCCACACCCATAAATTTCGTAGCTATTCGCACTTCTTCAGCTTTATAGCCGTTTACCAGTATATCATAGCAAGTACTTTTGACAGTTTTTTTAATGATACCGTACCCACTTGTTGAATTTCCTTGGGGGTCCATATCGAGTAACAAGACTTTTTTACCCAAGCCACCCACAGCGGCGGACAAATTAACTGCAGTAGTAGTTTTGCCCACTCCGCCTTTTTGGTTAGCTATTGCAATAATTTTACCCATATTTACCTCCATTTAAACATATTTTGTCTAATTCAATCGTTATAAAGTAGCATAAGGTTATTAAAACATAACTCACGTTCTACCTTTTAATCGTTTCAATGTTCTATAGCCCATTATAACACTATTTAAACTATATTTCAATTGCTATTTGTTTCATATGAAACATTATCGACAATTTATGACAAAATGTTTCATGTGGAACATTTTATCACAATAAAAATAACGGCGAGTCTAAGCTCGCCGTTACAACAGTGTGGGATATATATTAATACATAAAAAATGTATTATGCGTTTAATCTTCGTTCGATTTTCCTCGCTTGACTTTTGGGTATACGAACAGTGCAGTTAATGTATTCCTCGTCCTCGGTTTGTTCGCTTTGAATGTTAATTCCCGCAGATTTCATAAATCCGATAGCTTCTTTTAGTGTGTTGAAAAAAACTCTCACATCACTCACAAAAATAATGCTTGCACCGATTTGTTCGCCTTTTAATTTTGCTAAAATAGCATCAATGTATTTTTCGCTTTGGTCAACATTCAGTCCATATTTTACAATATGTTTAACAGCTTTCATCTGCAAATTAGCATCATTAAACTTCAATAATGCCCTTGCGTGACGTTCAGTTAAGCCTTCATTGATGACAATATTCACGCAATCTCTGCTTAATTTAAGCAATCTAAGCTTGTTAGCGATAGCACCTTGACTTTTTCCCAGTATTTTCCCCAGTTCTGCTTGATTATAGTCAAATTGGGAAATTAATTGGTTGATAGCAACAGCTTCCTCAAAAAAATCCAGATTTTTTCTTTGCAAATTTTCCACAAGAGCTAAAACGGCGGATTTTTCCGTAGAAACGTTTTGAATAACGGCGGGAATTAATTTGTAACCAAGTTCAAGGCAAGCTCTGCAACGTCTTTCACCGGCTATTATTTCGTAGGACTTATCGGAAATTTTTCTTAATGAAACAGGCTGAATTAGTCCATTTTCATTAATGCTTTGCATAAGTCCTTCTAATTCCCTAGTGATAATTTCTTTGCGTGGTTGGTTAGGATTAGCAGAAATATATTCTAATGGAACAGCCACAACTTGATTTAGAACAATATCATTATTAAAAACTTCGCTCAAAATAATTCCTCCCAACAAAAAATGTGTTAATATCAGCTTGTCCACTGTTATACTAACACATTTTTACATATATTACCATATGTTTTCATCGCAAAATTAGCCTAATTCTGACACAGAAAAGAGAAATTACAATTGTTCTTTGGCGATTTTTGCCGCAGTACGTGGATATTTTGTCGGAGTTTGCGATATTTTCTTTACAATAACCATTGTTCTTTGGCTATCGTCTGGTAATTTATAGGTAATTACATCAGTAATTTCCCCACCTAGTTTAGCTATAGCACTTTTTCCAAGTTCCATTTCCTCGTCACAGGACGGACCTTTCAATGCAACAAAATAACCGCCAATTTTGACAAAAGGCAAGCAATATTCAGATAAATTAGCTAGATTAGCCACTGCTCTAGCGGTAGCCACATCAAATTTTTCACGTAAATCCTTATTTTTGCCACCGTCCTCCGCCCTTGCGTGAACGCAGACATTATCGTTTTGCCCCAGTTGAGAGGAAACTTCCTTGAGAAAATTAATTCTTTTATTAAGGCTATCCAAAAGGGTAATTTTGATATCTTTGCGTAAAATTTTGCAAGGAATTGATGGAAAACCCGCACCAGTACCCACGTCAATCATCTTACAATTTTTAACAACCTCAAAAAGTTTGAGCAGCATAATGCTATCATAAAAGTGTTTAATAGCAATCCCGTCTGGGTCAGTGATAGCGGTGAGGTTGATTTTCTCGTTCCACTCCACCAAAAGCTGGCTATATTTGTTAAAATCGTCAATATTTTTCTGATTATACTGGATTTTGTTCTCGTCAAAAGCTTTTTTTAATAATATCTCATTCATCGTCTTTTATACCTCTATTTGAATTTTGTTCAAGCCAAACCACAAGAACAGAAATATCGGCTGGACTAACTCCAGATATTCTGGAAGCTTGTCCAAGGTTTTGTGGTTTAATTTTGTTCAATTTTTCTCTAGCTTCCAATCTAAGACCTGTAATTTGCAAATAATTTAATTTTTCGTCAAGCTGTTTATATTCCAATCGGTGCATTTCTTCAACTTGAGCATATTGTTTTTTGATATATCCCTCATATTTAACATCAGTTTCAACCTGTTCAAAGACTGCAAGAGGCAGTTCTGGACGA
This sequence comes from Oscillospiraceae bacterium, assembly GCA_036635475.1. Classification (GTDB taxonomy): domain Bacteria; phylum Bacillota; class Clostridia; order Oscillospirales; family Ruminococcaceae; genus JAHHUA01. The sequence continues at coordinate 39,197 of JAVWQH010000019.1, forward strand.
GTTAAATCAAATTTTGTGAGGTCGCAGTAGTTGATTTGAGGCCGTTTTATGAGTTCAATGAGTTTAACCGCATTTTGCAGCGGCGCTGTTTCACGTGAAACAAGCAACTCATTTAATTCATCAGTGAGTGGGATTGTTGTGGCTTTGGCTCTTTTGAGTTCATCAGCAATTAATTGCAGTTTCAGCAGATATTTATCCCATCTTTCATCTGAAATAAGTCCGATTTCTCTTCCAAAAGGTGTTAATCTCTTGTCGGCATTATCCTGACGCAAAATCAAGCGGTATTCTGAACGTGATGTCATCATACGGTAAGGGTCGGAACAGCCTTTTATAATAATATCGTCAATTAAAGTTCCAATGTAAGATGTGGAGCGGTCAAGGGTAAATTCGCTTTGTCCTTTGATTTTTCTTGCGGCATTAATTCCGGCAATAAGTCCCTGTGCAGCCGCTTCTTCATACCCCGAAGTTCCGTTAAACTGTCCTGCTCCATATAATCCCTCAATAACTTTGAACTCCAAAGTGGCTTTAAGGCTTGTCGGATTGACACAATCATACTCAATCGCATAAGCATTTCGCATAATTTTGACGTTTTCCATTCCCACAATTGAACGATACATTTCAACCTGAACTTCTTCAGGAAGTGATGTTGAAACCCCTTGCAAATATATTTCTTCTGTATCTAATCCCATGGGCTCAACAAAAATCTGATGACGTTTTTTGTCAGCAAATCTAACAACTTTGTCCTCAATGCTCGGGCAATATCTCGGGCCAACTCCTTCAATATTTCCGCTGTACATAGCCGATTTTTGTATATTATCCCTGATAATTTGATGAGTATTTTCGTTGGTATATGCAATGTAGCAATCAGCTTTATTTACAAGTTCACCCTCTGTTTCAAAAGAAAATGGTGTGATAATTTCGTCCCCTTGCTGAATTTCAAGCTTGCTATAATCAATACTTCTTTTGTGAACTCTTGCTGGTGTTCCAGTTTTAAATCTCCGCAATTCAACCCCAAGGCTCATAAGCTTTTCTGTTAAGTGCGTTGCCGCATGCATACCGTCAGGCCCACTTGAAAAATGCTGATGCCCCACATGTATCGTTCCATTTAAAAACGTTCCTGTACATAAAATTGCCGCTTTAACAGGGTGCACTGCCCCCAACTGCGTCACAACTGCCTCTACCCTGTTTTCATCGCTAACTCTTACATCAACAATTTCCGCCTGCTTTACATCTAAATTAACTTGATTTTCTAACGCCTTTTTCATGTATTTATGGTACTCTATTCTATCCGCTTGCACCCTCAAACTATGCACTGCCGGACCTTTTCCCAAATTTAACATTCGGCTTTGTATAAATGTCGCATCAGCCGCTTTTCCCATTTCTCCGCCTAACGCATCAATTTCCCTCACTAAATGCCCTTTTGCTGTTCCTCCTATGGACGGATTGCAAGGCAAATTTCCTATAGCATCTAACGATATTGTGAATACTATCGTTTTTAATCCCAATCTCGCCGCTGCTAACCCTGCCTCTATCCCCGCATGTCCTCCACCTATTACCGCTATATCATAGCTTTCACCAGTATATTCCATATATTTTTCGCTCCTTTTAAGCGTTATTTCCTTTTTATTTCTTTGCCACTCATTTTTGAAAATTAAGTAAATCTTCCCTCTTTATTTAATCCATTCTCTTATTCTATCTTTTGTTTCTTCCCAGCTTATTACGTGAGCCGATTTTTTGAAAAAAATCGAGTAAAACTTCAATCTTTATGTGATGTATTCTCTTCTTCTGTCTTTTGTTTCTTCCTAACTTATTACGTGAACCGATTTTTTGAAAAAAATCGAGTAAAACTTCAATCTTTATCTGATATATTCTCTTCTTCTGTCTTTTGTTTCTCACCAACTTATTACGTGAGCCGATTTTTTGAAAAAAATCGAGTAAAACTTCAATCTTTATGTGATCTATTCTCTTCTTCTGTCTTTTGTCGGTTCGTAAATTTGCTAAAATTTTTGTCCGTTCCCCTCTGCTTCAATCTCTGCAAAACTTCGCTCGCCGCTTGTTCGGGTAAAGCCGAACAATGCACTC
>JAVWQH010000020.1:0-41120 GCA_036635475.1 Oscillospiraceae bacterium
TAAAAAAGCCTTGATTTTTTCTAAAAAAAGTGTAAAATATAGTTAGCACTCAAATATGATGAGTGCTAAAAAATATATGCAATTAAATAATATAAAATGGAGGAATTCTTATGAACATTAAACCACTTGCAGACAGAGTTGTTATTAAAACAATGAAAGCTGAAGAAACAACCAAAGGCGGTATTATTCTTTCGGGTTCTGCTAAGGAAAAGCCACAGGTAGTTGAAGTTGTTGCTGTTGGCCCAGGCGGATTTGTTGATGGTAAGGAAGTTAAAATGGAAGTTAAGGTTGGCGATAAAGTTCTTATGAGCAAATATTCAGGAACTGAAGTTAAGCTCGATGGCGAAGAATATACTATTTTGAGCCAATCTGAAATACTTGCAATTGTACTTTAATTTATAAAAAATAGGGAGGAATTCATAATGGCTAAACAAATTATTTATGGTGAAGAAGCAAGAAAATCCTTGCAAACAGGTATTAATAAACTAGCTGATACAGTTAAAATAACACTAGGTCCAAAGGGACGTAATGTTGTTTTAGATAAAAAATTCGGTGCACCTCTAATCACAAATGATGGCGTTACAATTGCAAAAGAAATCGAACTAGAGGACGCTTTTGAAAATATGGGCGCTCAACTTCTTAAAGAAGTTGCAACAAAAACTAACGATGCAGCAGGCGATGGCACAACAACTGCTACTATTTTGGCTCAAGCTCTTGTTAGAGAAGGCATGAAGAACGTTACTTCCGGCGCTAACCCAATGGTACTCAAAAAAGGTATTCAAAAAGCTGTTGAAGCAGCTGTTGAAGCTATTATTGCAAACTCAAAGAAAGTTTCTTGCAGCGAAGATATCGCAAGAGTTGCAACAGTTTCTGCCGCAGACGATTTTGTTGGTAAACTAGTTGCTGACGCAATGGAAAAAGTTACAACAGACGGCGTTATCACAGTTGAAGAATCAAAAACAGCTGAAACATATTGCGATGTTGTTGAGGGTATGCAATTCGACAGAGGTTACATAACCCCTTATATGGCAACTGATATGGACAAAATGGAAGCTGTTATTGATGATGCTTATATTCTTCTAACTGATAAGAAAATATCATCAGTTCAAGAAATTTTGCCTCTACTTGAACAAATTGTTCAATCAGGCAAAAAGCTTGTTATTATCGCTGAGGATATTGAAGGCGAAGCTCTATCAACACTTATCGTTAATAAGCTAAGAGGCACATTTACTTGCGTTGCAGTTAAAGCTCCTGGCTTTGGCGACAGACGTAAGGAAATGCTAACCGATATTGCTATCCTAACAGGCGGTAAAGTTATTTGCAGCGAACTAGGCTATGAACTCAAAGATGCAACAATTGATATGCTAGGTCGTGCAAAACAAGTTATCGTAGGCAAGGAAGCTACAATTATTGTTGATGGCGAAGGCGAAAAGACCGAGATTAAAGCTAGAACTGCTCAAATTAGATCTCAAATTGAAGATACAACTTCAGAATTTGACAAAGAGAAACTTCACGAAAGACTTGCTAAACTTTCAGGCGGTGTTGCTGTTATCAGAGTTGGTGCTGCAACTGAAATCGAAATGAAAGAAAAGAAACTAAGAATTGAAGATGCTCTTGCTGCTACAAAGGCTGCTGTTGAAGAGGGCATTGTTGCAGGCGGTGGAACAGCTTTAATCAACGCAATTCCTGCTGTTGAAAAGCTAATAGCAACTTGTGAGGGTGACGAAAAAACAGGTGTTAGAATTGTTCTTAGAGCATTAGAAGAGCCAATTCGTCAAATTGCTGAAAATGCTGGTCTTGAGGGTTCAGTTATCATTGATAAAATCAAACGTTCCAAGAAGATGGGCTATGGTTTTGATGCTTACAATGAAGCATATAATGATATGATGGAAATTGGTGTTGTTGACCCAACTAAGGTTACACGTTGTGCATTGCAAAATGCTGCATCTGTTGCCGCTATGGTTTTGACAACAGAATCTCTTGTTGCAGATTTACCAGAAAAAGAAGCTCCTGCTATGCCAAACCAAGGTATGGGCGGAATGTATTAATAGGTATTCACAAAATGAAGAGGGAATTGCTTTTTAGCAATTCCCTCTTTTTATAATTAACTTAATTTTCAATCTAATATTTTTTATATTTTCCCCAAAAAATGCAGAGCAATTGTTATAGCGAGCAAATCCGCACAGCCACCACCGCTAATGCCCATTTCTTGAAAATCTTTGTCCATTTGCAAAACAAGTTTTTTCCCTTTTTCGCAGTTCATTCCGCCATTTTCTAAGGAGTTTTTTGCAAGGTCTTGAGCTTTTTTCAGTGCATCAATTCCTTTTCGTGAAATGATATTTGTGTCTTGAACATTTGCGATTAAGGAAAGTAAAGTGTTGATAATCACACAATCTTTGTCTAAATTAGGATTGTCTAAATCCTTGATGTGGGGGAGAGCATAAAGGAGAACTGACTTAAATCCTGAAGCTGCCTCGCCACGAATACCAGTTATCCCATAGCTTTGGAACAGCTTTTCACCATTGGTTAGTTGGCTTTTTGTTTTGATGTTTTCAAAGTCACTCATAGCGGGTTTTGCAACCATTGCAGCATATTCACAAAGAAGTTGTGGTGAGATACTGCCGTTTTTTTTGTAGCAAAAAGAGGCAGTAGCTGCAATTATGCTGAGAGAAAAAATAGCACCTTTATGTACATTAATCCCATTAGTTGCCTCGAACATTTCCTTGTCACAAAGAATACCCAAAGGTCGGATTGTCGCCAAAGAGTTTTGGTCGATATCCTCCCATTTTAAGCCACATTCAGCGAATTTTTCAAAATATCCCGAGATGGCACAAGCACTGTCAATGAAAGTGAAAAAATTCATATCCTTATGAGAACCATTATTAAATCTATCAACTAATCCGGGTTTGGGCGATGCTGAAACCTCATAAAGCAGAGCTTTTGTTATAGCTTGCGAGATTTTTTGGCATAGAATTTTTTCATTCATTAAGAAATCCTCACATAAATTTTAAGATAAGTTAGTGAAAAATCAGACAAAAAATTATTTAATTTTCTTCAAAAGATTTTTACGAATAACTTTTAAGTACATTACAAGCAGGTTTGTGAGAGCAAAATCATATATTAGAAAAGTGATATTTCCAAGCAAAAGCAAACCCAGTAATCCATATTTTCCGAAATCTCCCATTTCTCCCATTACTTCAGTAAATCCAAAAATATTTATAATTACAAAGTATGAAGAAACGATGGCGACATTAAATACTGAAAATTTAAGGAAATATTGAAGAAATTTTGATTTAATCAGTTCAAGTTTTTCTTTCAGTATTGGGTAGTAACCGAAAAATGCGATAAACATTAGTGCCGCTTCTTTGTCCGGTACGATGAAAATAGACAAAAGTGAAACAGCAAAATAAACAATCCAAGCTGTTGCCGCACCATTTTCAATAACAACAGTTATCAGTATTGCACCAGCAATTGCCGGCAAGGCATAAGTTGCAAAAGGCATAAGCCCTGTCATAAACATCAGCAATACACAAAGAGAAGCCGAAAGTCCGCCAATGGCAACCTGTGTACTTTTTCTCATTTAAAAACCCTCTCTAAAATGTTATTGAGCCGAGTTAACAGCATCTAATCAAATCTCCGCCCATACATTCACAACAGCAATCAGCACAAATTAACGATGAACACATATCGCAGCCACTACAACCGCCCACTTGTTGAGTGTTATAGCCACTGTTACTGAATGGTGAGCCTGTTTTGCGTTGCCATTCAAGTTGGTTTAATGCTGCCCTGTATTCATTGTTAGATGGGTTCTTTTGAGTTGCAATGGTAAAATAATTATAAGCCTCTGTAGTCCAGCCTCTTGTGTGAAAAATGTTGCCTTTCAAGAAATACCATTCTGCATCTCTTGTATCCTGTGGAACACCGTCAAGGAGTTCTTCAGCTTCAGTAATTCTATTTTGGTTGATTAATCGACGTATGTCAGAAAATTGTGATGAACTTTGACTGCCATAGGAATTTTGAGAACTGCCATAATATGAATTATTGCTTTGATATGAGCCATTGTTGCGAGTTGTACCATTTTTTCTTTCAGCAACCACTGTGTCATAAGCTTCATTAATTTCCTTCATTTTTTCGCTTGCCAAATCAGCCAACGGGTTGTTAGCATATGAATCAGGGTGATATTTTCTTGCAAGTTCACGATATGCTGATTTTATTTTATCATCGGAGTCCTCAGGCGAAACGCCCAAAACTTTATAAGGGTCAGTCATAGTCAAACGTCCAATCTACCGCTGTGCAACGGTTATAATTTTTATTTTATCAGTCACGCACAGTTATGACTTAATTAAATCTAAATTTTTCTTTTCAATAGTGTCAACAGTTGAGCGTAAACCCAAATAAAAAATATTGTCAAAAATGGGTTTATAGCATTTTATTTCAAGCAAATCATAAGCCTTGATTGCTTCACCAATGGTTAAATAAAGGGAGGATTTAGCCTCGGATATAATTTGATTTAATTTAACTGTTTCTATGTTAACCAAATTGTGTGATAATATAAAAGGGTTGTAATTTTTAGATTTTAAATCATCGTCAAGGTCATCAAAAGCATCGCAGAGATAAACATATTTGCCCAAAAAATATCCAAGTTTTTCAAGAACACGTTTTTGCGATATATCATCTGTTAATTGGGCAAAAATAAGTTGGAGGGAAAGCGCAGTTGGTTCTGCCGCCATATCGCTGCTTTTGCAAGCGGATTTTTCCAGTTCAGCTTGATTTTCCATAGTTTTTTTTATCCCTGAATCAATTTCCGACAAAGATTTAACGGCTTTTTTTCGTACACTTTTGGCATATGGCAGGACAATTCTCCAAAATATTCGCTTGAAAAAGCTTTCATCAGAGATATTGTCAAGAGTTTTATAATAAAACATTATCATTGCAACATCTGCGGAAAAAGTGAGTTCTTCACAGGTTGTACAACAATCTTTTTTTGAAAGGGGATTAAAGAGGCAACATTCGGAGTTCGTTTTAGGCATATTTCCGTTGACAGCAACCCCCAGCATAGCAAGAAAAGAAAAATCATAGCTTAGAGTAAGCCTTGAAAACAAGCCGTATTTTCTCCCCATCTCTTTACACAAGCCGCAATAAAAAGATTTATAAATATCGTATTCAATTATTTTCATTTGAGGTTTAAATGGACGAATATATCCAAACAAAAGATAACCTCCCACTATTTTTTAAAATAGTTTTTCAGATAATATAATACTACATTATATTTTGTCTAAATTCATTAAGAAAATGTAAATTGTCTTTAAAGGTATTTATTTGTAGGTAAAAATATGCTAATATATTGTAAATGTACTCTTAAAATAAAGAATATGGATTGGAGATTTTAAAATGGACTTTATAACATTGCTGTTGCTCTCATTAGGGCTTGCAATGGACGCATTCGCAGTTTCAGTAACCAATGGGCTTTCATATAAAAACAGTGAGAAAAACCACGCAGTTCTTTGTGCATTTTCTTTTGGTGTTGCACAAGCAATGATGCCCGTTATCGGATATTTTTGTGGAAGTCTTTTCATAGATTTTATTTCCAAAATAGACCATTGGGTTATTCTTATTATATTGGGATTCATTGGAATTAATATGATAATAGAAGCTATAAAAAATATGAAAATGAGGGACGATGAAGAAAAAAATCTTCCAAAATTCACATACAAACTAATGATAGTTCAGGCTGTCGCAACCAGTATTGATGCGCTTTCTGTTGGAGTTGGGTTCGCTGCAATTGATGTTAATATTATCAATGCGGGATTGATGATTGGAATTGTAACATTTATTTGCTGCTATATTGGAGTTAAAATCGGCGAAAAATTCGGAGGCAAATTCAAAGAAAAAGCTGAAATTTTCGGAGGCTCAATACTTGTTTTAATTGGATTAAAAATATTTTTGGAGCATACTCAAATATTATAGCAACCCAAATGCGGAACAAAGTGATTTAACATTTTGTTCCGCATTTTTTAATTTTGTATTTTTGAAATAATCCCACCAATAAATTTTTTGGTATTGATTTTCCCTGGTTCACTATTTTCAGATATGTGACGCATTTCCTGTCGAACTTGCTTAAAATCAAATAAAAGTGTGGAATATTCGCTAAAAGTAGCATTGGAATAGTCCTCACAACCCATTTCAGCAATAGTTGTCAAGGCTTTTTGCAGAACACGTCTTATCCTTTGTTCCATTGCACGTTTGTCGGCAATTGGGTTTGTTGTATTTTTACTTTGTGCAATAAGGTCATCATATATTGTTAAAAGTTTGTAATTATCGTTTGGATTGTGCTTTTTGTAGTCAATAATTTTGATGAGAATTGTCTTTAATTCAGCACTTCCCGTTGTACCGATTATTCCTATTTCAGTGAAAATATCGTTAATTTGCTCATCAACAGTTAAAGCTTTTACATTGATTTTTGGCTTTTCTACAGTTGGCTCGCCAACACCAAAAATCGCTGTTTTCACAACGGAAAGAGAATTTTCAAGGTCGATCGTGGTTGAAATATTTTTTATAATATTTTCCACTTCAATATGATTAATGGGTTTTTTAATGAAAAATGTTATGCCCTCGTTGTAGGCATTTCCAACAAGTTGGTGGTTGTCAACTTGTGAAATCATAACAAATTTGCTCTTGCACTTTTTAAGTTTTGCTTTTGAAACTATTGCAACACCATCGCAAATAGGCAGAAGAAGGTCGATTAAAACAATATCGGGATTGAAAAATTCTATTTTTTCAGCTGCGTTTTCACCGCTCTCCAGTTGACATACGATTTTGCCGAGATTGCTTTTGTTAATTATAATTTCAAGCATTTTTCGTATATTAGGGTCATCATCTATAATCATTATTGTTTTTTCCAATATTAAATCCTCCTTATTGTATCGTTTTTATTGGGATTGTCACTTTGAATATAGTTTGTCCATTAATATTTTCCGCAGAAATTTGACCGCCTAAATCCTCAGTCAAATTTTTTATGTGGCAAAGTCCAATACCTGCCGAGGCATTGCCTGTCACATCATTGAATTTTGTTGTAAATCCGGCATTAAAAATATATGGCAAGGTATCTTCATCAATTCCCTTGCCGTTGTCCTTGACGGTTAATATTATGCTGTCATTGAAATAGCTTGAATTTACTTGGATTTTGCCTTCATTTCCACAAGCATCAATAGCATTGGAAATTAAATTATTCAGTATTGCAAAAAAATCATAAAACCTTTTGACTTCGCAGTCATATTCACAGTGAAAAACAATTTCAATATTTTTATTATCTGCGGAAATAACTCTTTTAATATTATTTTTAATAATTTCAAAAATTGAATTTACAGATAGCTTTTCGCCCGCATTATTTTCAGAAATAAGGGAATCAAAGCCTTTTATACAGCGATAATAGTCCTTGCGAATTTCGTGAATATCCTTGGAAATTTCCAAAGCTTTTTGTTTAACATTTTCCGAAACGTCAGGGTCACTATATAGATTATAGCTTTTTGTCATAACGTTTTCAATGTCGCCTGAGGACTTTTTCAAATAAAACATTTCAGCATATATATCAGAAATAATTGTGTTTAATTCTCCATATCGTTCACGTTCGGATTTGTTTGTGAGAGAGGTCTTTTGATATTTTATAATGCTCCAAATTGAAGTTGCAATACTTGTTCTGATGAATGCAAAAATAATTATCGTTATGAAAAAAGATAGTTTGTAATCCCCACGCACCAGTATTTCAACAATGTTTGACAGTATTTCAGCTAAAAATATTATTGGGAAAAAACGTTTTGGATTATACTTTGTTGTATCATTCAATGTGAAATTTAAAATCAAACCGAATGTTACATAAAACGCCAGTGCAGGAGCATTGTTTAATAATGAAACTTTGAATGGAATTGATACGACTAAATCAGTTAAAGTCCTCATTGCAATATTGAAAATACCCACAGATAAACCCAAAAAGAAGGGATTAATAGGCTCAACAATTAAAGATATAATTGCAAAAGCGACTACACCAAAGGAAAAAATAAAGCTTTTATCAAAATTAATTGGGGAAAAATAGATGGTTGTGAAAAAAGTCACAATTATAGAATAAAATAAATGCGATTTAATTTTTTTCATACTATTCCTCTCTTTTGCCATTTTAAAACATATATTTAAAGTTTAAATGCGTAGCCTGTCTTAAAAAAACTTATGAAATAATAATACTCTTATATTATTGGCAAAACAATAGCAGAATTTAAAAACAAGACACGCTCATCAAAGAATGCGTCTTGTTTTTATTTATTATTAAAATTACAAAAGAAATATCATAGTTTTCCAACGACGATTATTTAATAAAATCCAGATTTATTGAAGATATAATTTGAGGTGGATTAATGCTCAATTTTTGGCAAACAAGATTTATTGGACTTGTTGGACCTGTGGCATATACTTCAAAAAAAGGTGATGTGTCTGTATTGAGGTTGTCAGTGTTTTTGAGATAATTGCAAACAGACATCGCTTGTTCATATGCAGGATTGATAAAATTAATCTGTGGATAGAATTTTTGAAAACGTTCGATAATAATAGGGTAGTGAGTGCAAGCTAAAATAATATTTTTAATAGACGGTGACTGCATTAAAAGTTTGTCGATTTGCGTTTTAATCTCTTTGTCAATCTCCGAAGAAGAAAAATCCCCATTATCAATAAGTGTTGCGAGAATTGGACTGGATTGGGAATAAACCTTGATATCCTTGCTGATTTTGTTTAATAATTTAAGGTAATATCCGGTTTTAACAGTAAATTCTGTTGCAAGAATACCGACTTCCTTGATGTTTTGCATTTGAATATATTTTACAGTTGGGTAGATGATGCTCTCAATTTTAAAATTATAATCATTTTTACATTCATTTAATGCTGAGGAGATTGTATTGCAAGCAATAGCGACAGCCTTTATATTTTTAGTTTCTAAGAAATCAAGCATTTTCTTTGTCAATTTAGCAATATCTTTTTCGTCACGATTGCCATAAGGGCAATTTCTGTTGTCACCTATGTAGATTATGCTTTCATTTGGCAAAAGTTTTTGAATTTCACTGACAACAGTAAAACCCCCAATACCCGAATCGATAATTCCGATTGGAGCTTGTGAACTAATCATTTCATTCCTCCCTCATAAGCTGCTTAAAGAAGTCATAAACAATTTCAATTTATATTAAACAGTTATTTTTTTCAATTATTATAAGTTTACCATTTTGAGGTTTATATTTCAATACTTAATAATATATAATTATAAATTAGTTTCAAAAAAAATTCCGCAGCACTTTAATTTCCTTTAAAATGCTACGGAATTGAGTAAAATTAATAATTAATTTATAGCCTTTTTTTCTATGGTTGCTTCAACTAATTTAACAGGAACGTTTATATATTGACCTTTTGCAGAAACATTATTTTTTCTGAAAATAACCATTTCAACAAAGTCCCCAGGTTTATGACTTGCAAGAACAGTTCTGATATCAGCAAAATCAACGATATCAACTTTATCTAGCTTTGTTATAATGTCACCGGGAAGAATATTTCTGTTGTTAAGGTCAGAATCCTCATTGATTTTTTGGATTGAAATGCCAAGAGGTATTCCATAGCGTGAGGCATCGACACTGTCAACTTGAATACCCTGAAAACCTAGCATAGCTCTGCCTGTTACTCTTCCATTAGCAATTAAATCATTGATAATTTCCATAGCTTCATTCATAGGAATGGCAAAACCAATTCCCTCATAGGCAGTTGCTGCAATTTTGGAGGAGTTAATTCCAACCACTTGACCATATTCATTAACAAGCGCACCGCCTGAGTTGCCGGGGTTTATAGCAGCATCAACTTGAATAAACTTCATAGTATATCCGCCATCTGTTTTTAAATTTCTGTTAATTGCGGAAATAATTCCTTGAGTTACACTGCCGGCAAGTTCCATACCTGAAGGATTTCCTATTGCAAGAACTCGCTCGCCTACTTCAAGTTGGTCTGAGTTACCAAAATCAGCATATGTTAAGTTTTCTGCATCAACTTTGATAACAGCAATGTCAGATTGAATATCAAGTCCAATTACTTTTGCTGAAAAGGCTTCATCATTATCCAAAATGACTTTAATGCCTTCTGAACCATCAACAACATGAGCATTTGTTATAATATATCCGTCAGCACTCATTATTATTCCTGAACCTTCACTTTGAACACCAAAACCTGCTGCTGAATAGCTTTGGATTCCAACAACAGAGGGTTTAACTTTTTTTGCTATTTCAACCGATGAAAGTGTTCCATCACTTGAAGTGGATTCTGTAACGTCAGGTTTATTTTTAATGCTGACATTAGGCATTACAGTATCAGGTGAACTAGATGCTGAATCAGTTTGAGAAGATTCATCTATTATTGATTGTCCAATGCTCAAAGCATATATGCCATATCCGGCTAAGCCTATAACTGAAATTCCAATAACAATTGCTACCATTGAAAGGAATACATAAAGCCCTTTGCTTTTTTTGCGTTTTGGAACACTTGAATTTTCTGTCGGTGATTTATAATCATCTAAGTTCCATTTATAAGTATCATTATTTTCCTGTTGAAAATTATTAGTATTGTTTTTTCCACTATGATAATAATTTTTGGGGTCTTGATATGGCGGAATGTTTTCTTGATTTTTATTGCCATAAAAAGAATTGTATTTTGGTGGCTGATAGTTATTGCCATTATATTTTGCATAATTATTTGCAGCATTATAATAGTTATATCTGCTATAATCTGGGGTATTATTGTAAGAATTTTGGTTTTGATTGTATTGAGTTGAAGTTCTCTCTTGATTAGTATACGGGTTAGTATTCATATCCCCTTGCTGATTATCAGGGTTTTCAGATGCGGGGTCAGAATTGTTTGAATTGAAAACAGGTGGTGTTTGATTTTCATTATTTACACTATTTTCGTTGTTTTCGTTGTTTTCATTAATATTGTTTTTCTCGTCTGAATTTAAGTTGTTCATAAAAAAACCTCCATTAAAATTGATAAAGCACTGAGTGCTTTGCATTACTATAATAGTATCATCAATATTTAGATATAAATTAAAATATAAATTAATTACATAATAATCTTTTGTTAAATTTCATACTATGATTGTTTTCTAAATCGTGAAACTCCTCTTTTTTCCGAAAAAGACGGTAAATCAAACCCAAATTCACAATATTCACCTTTCACACTCTTGACCATAATATCGGAATTGTGGAGATTGATTATTGAGCGAACTATGTGCAAGCCAAGTCCGACTCCGTTTTTATCAAGACTTCGGGATTTATCCGTTTTGTAAAATCGGTCGAAAAGTTTTGGCATTTCTTCTTTTGAGAATCCTTCGCCTGAATTTTTAATGCCAATATATGTTTTTCCACCCTCACGATTAGTATCATAAATAAACTCAATATATCCATCTTGATTTACGAATTTAACAGCATTTTCAATTAGATTGTAAACAACTTGATGGATTAAATCATTATCGCCCTCAACCATTATTTTGTCAACGTCAAGACCTTTGATTTCGAGATTTTTCGCTTCAATAGCTTGTTCAAAAATAAAAACAGTTCGACATATAAGGTCGTTTACGTCAAATCCCGATGGACTTATTGACATTTCACCCGCTTCAATTCTTGCTATATTAAGCATTGAACGCACAAGTCGGCTCAGCCTTTTGACTTCATCAGAAACAATATGGAGATAATGATTATGTTTTTCCGGCGGTATTGTTCCGTCCAAAATGCCATCAATAAATCCGCTGATTGTTGTCATAGGAGTTTTTAGCTCGTGGGAAACGTTGGCAATAAATGAACGTCTTGTGGATTCAAGTGTTGCAAGGGAAGATGCCATATTGTTGAAAGCCATTGCAAGCCTGTCAATTTCATCGTATCCTTCAACGTGAACTCTAACGGTAAAATCACCTCGTGAAAAGCTTTCAGTCGCCGCAACCATTTCACGAAGAGGTCGTATTAATCGGCTTGTTGTAAAATAAATTATAATGAAAGATATTATCAAAACAGCAATTGCACTAAGCAGAAACATTTTGAAAATTTCCATTAAAAACTCCGTTAAGCTTGAAGCATCAGATGAGGCAAAAACTGTTCCCAGAATTATCCCGTCCACTGTTTTAACAGGTGTTGCAACAGTGAAATGTGGGGATTTATATATGTTGCAAAGTGTTCCAAATTCCTTAAAATACCCCTTAGAAGCTTGTTCTAATATTTTTTTATCTATTAAGTATGTTGTGTGATTACAGTTTTCATTGTCAGTACAGAGGATTGTTTTTCCGTTGTTATCAACCAAAAACATATCTGCACCAATTGCATTCCCCAAAATTCTATATGTTGAAAGTGTGAGTTTATCATCAATGACATATGTTGTTTGAATTTGTGAAATACCAACACTTGTTATTTTTGATGCTTGCAGTGCATTTCTTATCAACAACTCATACTTATCGTTTTTAAAGTATTGTGCTGCAAAAAGAAGAAGCATCATACCCAAAATAACAAGGCTCACCAAAATAATGGAGACACATATTTGAAAATATTTTGACATTAAAGTTCTTCTTGTATCTTTTATCATCAAATGCTCCTTATCAATAACAAAATTTCCAATCTTAACTTTTTGTGTTTTAAACAAAATAATTGTGATTAGAAATTTTGATTTTTATTTTAACGCAGAAAACAATAAATCGTATTATTGAATTTTGATTTTGTCAGAGAGCTATTCTTTAACTTCAAATTTATATCCAACGCCCCAAACAGTTTTAAGAATCCACTTGTCTGAAACGCCTTCTAATTTTTCTCTTAAACGTTTAACGTGAACATCGACGGTTCTGGAATCGCCATAATATTCAAATCCCCAAACTTCATCAAGGAGTTGGTCACGAGTATAAACTCGGTTTGGATTGCTTGCAAGGTGGAAAAGCAGCTCCAATTCCTTAGGGGGAGTATCCACAACAATTCCGTTGACTTTTAGTTCGTATTTTGTCATATTGACAATCAATTTGTCATAGTTGACTTCTTTTGCATCAACTTCAACTGTATTTTTTCCTGTTCTTCTGAGAACAGCTTTAATTCTTGCAATAATTTCTTTTGCATCAAAAGGCTTGACAACATAGTCATCAGCACCCAATTCAAGTCCCAAAACCTTATCAAAAGTTTCGCCCTTTGCGGTTATCATAATAATCGGACAATCGCTTTTTTTGCGTATTTCACGACAAACTTGCCAACCATCAAGCTTTGGCATCATAATGTCAAGCAAAACCAAATCAGGATTTTCTTGATTAAATTTCACAATTGCGTCTTCACCATCACAAGCACTTGCAACAGTATATCCTTCTTTTTCAAGATATAACCTTAAAAGTTCCGCAATATTTTTATCATCATCAGCAACCAAAATTTTACCCATTGACATATTTATACCTCCTAATATATTTAAACTTAATTTTAAAAACACCTTATAAGATTAATTATATACCTTTTAGATGAATTTAGGTTAATAATTTTTGAACATAATCAAACTATATAATTAATTAATGTATAATATTTTGTGCAATATTATCAAATTGTGAACAAAACCTTTTCAAACACATTATACTATTAAATCACAAAATAATACAGTCATTTTTAAAAAATATTTGATTATTGTAAAAATATACGAATTGCGGTTATTTTTCTTGTAAATAAAGATAAATAGGTATTGTCTAAATTGAACTTTGAAGTTATAATATAATGTGTTTGACAATTGACAGATATTAAAACCGCTGGGGAGAAAAGCTTGTTCTGATGTGGGATAATGTTAAATTTGTCTTATTTTGCCGCAATTTAAGCGGAGAAATGGAGTTGACTTATATGAAACTTGGTATAGTTGGTTTGCCTAATGTTGGCAAAAGCACCCTTTTTAACGCAATTACAAATGCGGGAGCTCAAGCAGCAAACTACCCTTTTTGCACAATTGAACCGAATGTTGGCGTTGTTGCTGTTCCTGATTACAGAATTGATGAACTTTCAAAAATTTATGAACCCGATAAAATAACTCCGGCTATGATTGAATTTGTTGATATAGCGGGGCTTGTTAAAGGCGCTTCAAAAGGCGAGGGACTGGGCAATAAATTCCTTTCACATATAAGAGAGGTTGATGCCATAATCCACGTTGTGCGCTGTTTTGAAGACGGGGAAATTATCCACGTGGACGGCGAAATAGGTCCTGCAAGAGATATTGAAACTATCGACCTTGAGCTTATTTTTTCCGATATTGATATAGTTACAAGAAAACTCGACAGAACTCAAAAAATGGCTAAAGCTGATAAAAAATTTATGTCTGAGGCAGAAATGCTTGAACGTTTGAAGTTACATCTTGAGGACGGAAAAAGCGCAAGAGGCTTTGAACTTCGTGACGAAAATGAAGTTGAGGCATTTGCTGAGTTGCCTTTGCTTTCAGCAAAACCTGTTATATATGCCGCAAATATGAGTGAACTTGATTTTGCAAATAATATTGACACAAATAAATTCTACAAAGAAGTCTGCGAAATTGCAAAAGCAGAAAAATCCGAAGTTATTCCAATTTGTGCAAAAATCGAGGAAGAAATAACGGATATGTCTATTGAAGATAAGATGATGTTTTTGGAGGAATTGGGACTTAAACAATCGGGTCTTGACAGATTAATTCAAGCAAGTTATTCGTTGCTTGGACTTATTTCATATTTGACAGCAGGCAAACCTGAGGTCAGAGCTTGGACAATTTCCAAAGGCACAAAAGCTCCTCAAGCAGCAGGAAAAATCCATACAGATTTTGAAAAAGGCTTTATAAGAGCAGAAATTGTATCTTACGAAGACTTCGTAGAATGTGGCACAATGGCTGTTGCAAAGGAAAAAGGACTTGTTAGACTTGAAGGCAAGGAATATGTTATGAAAGACGGAGATATCGTTCTTTTCAGATTTAACGTATAAAAAAGATAATTTTTATGTCAAAAAAAGCGGTTGCAATGAAGCAATCGCTTTTTTGTATATTTTGCACTATAAAGTAATAATATTTTCAGCGGAAACGGCATTAGATATAACAATATTTCACTATAATGTATATTTTGATACAAAGTATATACATAATGTATATATCATTAGAAGAACTACCGAAATAATCTCTGCTTTTTTGTGTAGTAAATGAAGTTAGATTTATTTTCAAACAATTTGACCATATACATTAGTGTAAAAGCAAGTTAATTTGTAATATATATTGCATTTTTGATACGTTATGTAGTATAATCTTAAATAAGCTTTATATGTTTTATAGTGTATAAAATTGTATTAATTAATGGAGGTAAATTTGATTTGGCAAGGAAACAATCCGCTTATAAAGTTTTGGAAAGCCTTTCGCAGATAACTCAGTTTGGCTTTTCAATCGTATCACCTTTGCTTATTTTAATTTGGATTGCAATTTGGCTAAAATCAAAATTTTTACTGGGAGATTGGGTTGTTTTTGCGGCAATTATTTTAGGTTTAGCCTCAAGCTTTACTTCAGCAGTCAGCTTTTTTAAATGTGCTTGCAGGCAAGCTAAAAAAAGTGAGGAGAGCGACAAAGATGAATAGTGTTGTAAAAAAAGAAACATTGTCAATTGCGAAGGGTACTATTATTCTGGTGGCGGTTTCTATTGGGATTTCTGCACTTATTGGGAAATTGGATTTTCCGCTTCTACTCGGTTTTCTTATTGGTGGAGCACACGCAATCATTAACTTCTATATGATTGGAAGGTCAATCGAAAAATCTTTTGAAAAATCTCCGAATAATGCAAGTGGCTATATGTCAGGACAATATTTCATAAGATATTTTATAACGGCATTAGTTATACTCCTTGGAATCTATGTCGATTTTATAAATTATATTGGAATTATCATTCCTTTGATTTTTCCAAAGCTAGTATTGCTCTATAGCAAAATATTCAGAAAGGAGGCGAACTGATGAACGGTCCAAAAATCATATTCAATATACCGATTTTTGGCGGCATTCCTGTTACTGAAACTATCATAAACTCTTGGATTGTTATGGCAATAATTTTTTTCGTTTCACTTTATTTGGCTCACGATTTGAAGAAAATACCCAAAGGTAAACAGGTGCTAGCTGAAAAAATCGTGACAATGCTTTATGATTTGGTTGAACAAACCATGGGTAAAAAAGGTTTTTCTTTTGCCCCATATATTGGAACATTGTTTGCATTTTCCTTATTGTCAAGCCTTTGTGGAATGTTTGCAATAAGACCGCCAACTGCCGATTTTAACACGACTTTGTGCTGGGCATTGATGACATTCGTCCTGGTGCATTACCAAGGTATCAAAAACCATGGTATCGGAGGCTGGCTGCACGGATTTATTGAACCTATTGCAGTTATATTACCACTTAATGTAATCGGTGAATTGGCAAACCCAATTTCATTGAGCTTCCGTCATTTCGGCAATATAGCCGCCGGTCTTGTTATTACATCTCTTCTTTATGGTGGATTAACGGCGCTTACCAGTATGTTATTTGGCGGATTGCAAATACCAATTTTGGCACTTGGATTGCCGGCTATATTGTCAATTTATTTTGACGTATTCACTGCGGCACTTCAAGCATTTATTTTCTGTATGCTAACAATGGTGTTCGTATCAGGAAATATGGACGACTAGGCTTCTCTTAGTTGTAAGTTAAATACTTACATAGAATAATACAAATATTTTAATTATCAGGAGGAAATACAAATGGAAATGGCTAGAGCAATCGTTTTAGGTGCATCAGCTGTTGGTGCAGGTTTGGCAATGATCGCAGGTATCGGACCTGGTATTGGACAAGGTTATGCAGCAGGTCGTGCAGCAGAATCAGTTGGACGTCAGCCTGAGGCTCAATCAGATATTACAAGAACAATGCTACTTGGATGCGCTGTTGCAGAGTCAACAGGTATCTATGGTCTTGTTGTTGCAATGATTCTTTTATTCGTAAACCCACTTATCAAATTACTATAATAGCAAAAGAATAAGTTCGTTTAAGGTTTATGAAAGGAGGAAGGATTGAATGGGAGAAGCTACATATATGCAGTTCCTGTCTATTGACTGGACTATTGTTATGCAGTTAGGCAATACACTTATCCTCTTTTTGCTAATGAAAAAGTTCTTCTTTAAACCCGTTAAAGATATGATTGATTCAAGAGAAAAAGAAGTTTCTGATATATATGACAATGCTCAAAAAGTTCAAACTGATGCGGAAGAAATGAAACAAAAGTATGAAAAGAGTATGTCAACAGCAAAAAGCGAGGCTAATGATATAGTTAATCTTGCCTGTAAACGTGCCCAGACACGTTCCGATGAAATCGTCAAAGAAGCTCAGGATAAATCAGTTATAATTCTTCAAAAAGCTGAAGAAGAAACTAAACTTGAGAAGAAAAGAGCAGTTAATGAAATAAAGGGCGAAATATCCGATATGGCAATGATGATTGCACAAAAGATTGTTGAAAAGGATATTAACGCAAATGATCACGAACAGCTAATTCAACAGTTTATAGATGGTGTAGGTGATAAAGCATGGAAGGAATAGTTGCAAAAAGATATGCGTTATCACTTTTTGATGTTGCAATAGAATTTAATATTCAAGATGAGATTTTGTCAGATATTAAAGCAATTAAAGAGATTTTTTTGCAAAACCAAGATTTTTTTAAGATAATGACTATCCCAACAATAACAAAAGGCGAAAAAATTAAGCTTTTGGACAATGTTTTTGGAGATAAAATTAATCTTTATGTTTTAAACTTCTTGAAAATTCTTGTTGAAAAAGGAAGAATTAATCATTTTAATGAGATAGTTACAAGTTTTAACAAGATTTATAACACTAAAAATAACATAAAAGAGGTTGTTGCTATAACAGCAATCCCTCTAAATGACAATTTATTGTTGAAATTAAAATCAAAGCTAGAAGAGATTACAGGCAAAAAGATAGTACTTTTTAACGAAGTTGACAAAAGTATTATGGGCGGAGTTGTTCTCAAGATGGAGGACGACCAACTTGACGGTTCAATTAAGGGCAGATTAAATGCTTTAAGAACCGCATTGTCATCTCAAATAGCATAAGAAAGTTGGTGAAACCATGCAGTTGCGTCCTGAAGAAATAAGTGGGATTATTAAAGAACAAATTAAAAATTACCACAATCAAATTGAACTTAGTGACGTGGGCACGGTTGTTGAAATAGGTGACGGTATCTCAAGAGTTCATGGACTTGAAAAGTGTATGGCTGGAGAGTTGCTTGAGTTCCCAGGCGAGGTTTATGCTATGGCACTTAACCTTGAACAAGACAGCGTTGGTGTTGTTATGCTTGGCGATGAATCACAAATTAAGGAAGGCGATACAGTTAAACGTACCGGCAAAGTTGTATCAGTTCCTGTTGGTGAGAATTTGCTCGGCAGAGTTGTTAACGCTTTGGGACAACCTATTGACGGAAAAGGTAGCATTGAAGCCGCTGATTACTGTCCAATCGAATCAAATGCCCCAGGTATAATTGAAAGAAAATCAGTTCATCAGCCTTTGCAAACAGGTATTAAAGCTATTGATGCTATGATTCCAATTGGCAAGGGTCAACGTGAGCTTATCATTGGCGATAGACAAACAGGTAAAACCGCTATCGCAATTGACACAATGATTAACCAAAAAGGTAAAGATGTTATTTGTATTTATGTTGCAATAGGACAAAAACGTTCAACAGTTTCAAGAGTTGTTAATACATTGGAACAAAACGGCGCTTTGGACTATTCAATCATAGTTTCTGCAACAGCATCAGAGCCTTCTCCATTACAATATATTGCTCCTTATTCAGGAATTACAATGGCTGAATATTTTATGCACCAAGGCAAAGATGTTTTGATAGTTTATGATGACTTGTCCAAACATGCTGTGGCTTATCGTGCGCTTTCTCTATTGCTAAAACGCCCACCAGGTCGTGAAGCTTACCCTGGAGATGTATTCTACATTCACTCAAGATTGCTTGAGAGAGCGGCTAAACTTTCTGATGAATTGGGTGGTGGTTCAATAACCGCTTTGCCAATCATTGAAACACAAGCAGGCGACGTTGCAGCATACATTCCAACAAACGTTATTTCCATCACTGACGGACAGATTTTCCTTGAGTCTGAACTTTTCAACTCAGGAATAAGACCGGCAGTAAACCCAGGTATTTCTGTATCTCGTGTTGGTGGTAACGCACAAATTAAGGCTATGAAAAAAGTTGCAGGAAGCTTGAGATTGACTTATTCTCAATATATTGAGCTTAAATCATTCTCCCAATTTGGTTCAGACCTTGATGCAGAAACAAAGGCTAGACTTGCTCAAGGCGAAAGAGTTGTTGAAATTTTGAAACAGGAATTATCCTCTCCTCTTTCGGTTGAAAACCAAGTTACCATTCTTTTTGCAGTTACAAATAATATGCTTGCTGATGTTGAAATCGCTGATATAGGAAGATTTGAGAAAGAATTGTTCCAATTCTTTGAATCAACTCACCCTGAAATTTCAGAAGAAATAAGAAAAACATCTGTTTTGTCAGATGAAAATGCTGCGGCTATGAAATCGACAATTAATGAATTTAAAGGTATCTTTGTACCTTCAAAATAAGGATTAGAGGGAGGAGTTGTTCATATGGCAGGAGCTAATATGAAAGATATTAGACGACGCATAAAAAGCGTTGAAAGCACCATGCAAATAACGAAAGCCATGGAGCTTGTAGCTTCCTCTAAGCTTAGAAAAGCGAAGGAAAGGGTTGAAAGGTCAAGGCCATTCTTTAATATTTTATATGAAACAATGGTTGATATTGCCTTTTCAAATAAGGATTTTACCTCGATTTATACACAAGAACGTTCAATTAACAAGGTTGGAATTATTGTTGTTGCCGGCGACAGAGGTCTTGCAGGCGGATATAATGCCAACGTTTTGAAACACGCACAAACTTTGGCTCAGGGCAAAGATACACTCATCATTCCAATCGGAAAAAAAGTTGCTGATTTTTTTGTAAAGCGTGGATTTGAAGTTTATGATACAGGCTTTTCAACTGTTGAAGAGCTTGGTATGGACGAAACCTACGAAATTGCAAGAATGGCTGCAACATTATTTAGAGATGGTGAGATAGATGAATTGCAAATTGTTTATACACAATTTATGTCTATGCTGAGTCAAGTACCAAATTCAATGAAAGTTTTACCTTTGAATTTTGGAGATGAAGATATTACTCAAAATCTTATTCGTTCTGCAACAGATTTTGAGCCTTCACCTGCTGACGTTTTTGCTACAATTGTTCCGCAATATCTATGCGGAGTTATTTTCGGTGCTGTTGCTGAATCATATGCCTCCGAACAAGGGGCAAGAAGAACAGCAATGGAAGCTGCAAGCGATAATGCCGGAGATATCATCGAGGACTTAAACCTTAAATTCAACAGAGCTAGACAAGCTGCAATCACACAGCAAATAACTGAAATAGTGGGCGGAGCACAAGCTTTGTCATAGTTTGAAATAATTTTCTATCAAAGAGAAATAACTATAAGGAGAAATGCAGATGAACGAGCAAAATATTGGTACAGTTGTATCCATTATTGGACCTGTACTGGACATTAAGTTTGCCGCAGGTAAGCTACCTAATCTCCTTAATGCCATCGAGATAAACAATAACGGTAAGAAGATTGTTGTTGAGGTTGCTCAGCACATTGGTGACGATATTGTAAGATGTGTTGCTATGAGCTCAACAGATGGCTTAATTAGAGGAACAGAGGCAATTGATACAGGTTCAGCCATTACTGTACCTGTTGGAAAACAAACCCTTGGAAGAATATTCAACCTATTGGGCGAGGCTGTTGACAACAAGCCTGACCCTGTAACAGAGGAAAGATGGCCAATCCATAGACCTGCTCCATCATATGAAGAGCAACAGGGAACTACAGAAATTCTTGAAACAGGAATTAAAGTTGTTGACCTTATTGCACCATATGTTAAGGGCGGTAAGATTGGTTTGTTCGGCGGTGCAGGAGTTGGAAAAACAGTTCTTATTCAAGAGCTTATCAACAATATTGCAACCCAACATGGCGGACTTTCTGTATTTGCCGGCGTTGGAGAGAGAACTCGTGAGGGCAATGACCTTTACAGAGAGATGAGCGAATCAGGTGTTATTAACAAGACTGCTTTGGTTTATGGACAGATGAATGAACCACCCGGAGCAAGAATGAGAGTTGCACTTTCCGGACTTACAATGGCTGAATATTTCAGAGATAAAGAAGGACAAGACGTTCTTTTATTCATAGACAATATTTTTAGATTTACTCAAGCCGGCTCAGAAGTATCAGCACTTCTTGGACGTATGCCGTCCGCAGTTGGTTATCAGCCAACATTGGCAACTGAAATGGGAACTTTGCAAGAGAGAATTACTTCAACAAAGAGGGGCTCTATAACATCAGTTCAAGCCGTTTATGTGCCAGCCGATGACCTTACTGACCCAGCTCCCGCAACAACATTCGCCCATCTTGATGCAAAAACAGTTCTTTCAAGACAAATTGCATCTTTGGGTATTTATCCCGCAGTTGACCCATTGGATTCAACTTCAACAATTTTGACCCCAGCTATTGTTGGACAAGAACATTACGAAGTTGCAAGAGCTGTTCAATCAATTCTTCAAAGATACACTGAACTTCAAGATATTATTGCAATTTTGGGTATGGACGAACTTTCTGACGAAGACAAGCTGACTGTAAACAGAGCTAGAAAAATTCAACGTTTCCTATCTCAACCATTCACAGTTGCTGAAGCATTCACAGGAACACCGGGTAAATATGTTCCAATTAAGGAAACAATAAGAGGATTTAAGGAAATTATCGAGGGTAAACACGATGATTTGCCAGAATCAGCATTCTTATTTGTTGGTACAATTGATGAGGCGGTCGAGAAGGCAAAGAAGGGGGAATAAGCTATGGCTACATTTCACCTTCAAATAGTGACTCCTGAAGGGTTAAAACTCGATGAAGAAGTCGAAAATATTATCCTTAGAACCATTAATGGTGATGTGGGAATATTAAAAGGGCATATCGGATACGTTAGTGCAATTGATGCAGGTAGAGTTAAAATCAAGCAAGATGGGACTTCAAGATATGGTGCAGCCAGTGAGGGATTTATTCGTGTTGGAAAAGATATGACAACACTCGTTGCAACAACCTTTGAATGGGCGGAAGAAATTGATACTGAAAGAGCCCAAAAATCTCTTGATAAAGCTCAATCTACTCTCAATGGCAATTCAACAAATGGCGAAACTATTGACTTAGCTAAGCTGAGACAAAAAAGAGCTACAGTGAGAATTGCTGTTGCGGCTCACAAATAATCAATTAAAGGCTTGCTGTCGGTTCAAATCCTGACAACAAGCCTTTTTTGCGTGGATATAATTTTGGCAACAATAGTAGATTGAAATAAAACAGCAGTTGTGATATGATTATAATGCTAAAAATTATGGCTGGAAGAGGTGGAAAAATGACATTTCAACAAGGAAAAGCCGAGGATATCCAAGCAATTTATGAATTAAGCAAGGCAACAATTGACCAATACGAGGACATACAAAACATCAAATATGACTATGTTTTAGATTGGGTTAAAAAGAAAATTGAAAGCAACATTGATAAATATAATACAGTGTTTTATGACGGGAAAAAAGTTGGATATTTGTATTTCCACGAGGACGGGAGCAAGTTTGAACTTGACGATTTATATATTATTCCCGAATATAGGAATAAAGGCATAGGCTCGGAAATTTTAGAAGGCTTAATAAAAAAGGCAGATAAAACCATATTTTTGTATGTATTTTCAAGAAATACAGGTGCGATTAGATTATACGAGAAATTTGGGTTTAAGATAACAGAAAATGTGGGTAAAACCAGATATATTATGGAAAAGGAAGTGCAATAATTGAGCAATAAAGGGAATTGTTTAACACAAAAGTTCACTAATCCATTCCCTTTTTCCGATAATAATAAAAGATACCACACATTAAATTATTATAATAAGCAAAAATTCGGTGGTAAAGTTATTAAAATAAGTCTAAACGGCGGATTTACCTGTCCAAATATTGACGGAACTGTTGGAAAAGGCGGTTGCACTTATTGTTCAAATGCAGGCAGTGGGGACTTTGCAGGCAACCCGAACAAGCCGATTTCAGCACAATTTGCAGAGATAAAAGAAATAATGGGTCACAAATGGAGTGAGGGGAAATATATTGCATATTTTCAAGCATTCACAAACACTTATGCACCAATTGAAATTCTGCGTGAAAAATATGAAGAGGCATTGGGACAGGAAAATGTTGTGGGATTGACCATTGCAACCAGAGCTGATGCGATAGCTGACGATGTTTTGGACTATTTAGAGGAACTTTCACACAGGACAAATTTAGTCGTTGAATTGGGTTTGCAATCAATATTTAATTCAACAGGGGAACGTATCAACAGGGGACATACTTTTTTGCAATTTCAACAAGCAGTCGAGAGGCTAAAATTAAGAAAAATTAACGTTTGTGTGCATATAATCAATGGTTTGCCCGATGAAACACATAATATGATGGTTGAAACAGCAAAAAAAATCGCCACTATGGGTTTACACAGCATAAAAATCCACTCGCTACACATTATTAAAGGTACAAAAATTGCAGATGAATATGAAAATGGCGAATTTAAGATGATTACTTTTGACGAATATGTTAGTATTGTATGTGACCAACTGGAATATTTGCCAAAGGAAATTGTTGTTGAAAGGCTCACAGGGGACGGCATAAAATCAACTTTGATTGCTCCGATTTGGAGTTTGGATAAAAAAGTTGTTATAAATGCAATTGACAAGGAACTTTTCCGACGAAATTCATACCAAGGAATTAAACATATATTATTATGATAAAATAGGCGAAAAAACAATATATTTTTCTGCAAAAACAGCAAAATAATTAGCCAATTGCAACATTGACATAATATATGTTAAGTGCTAAACTTATTTGGAAAAGAAAAGGAAAGAGGCTATAAAAATGAAAATCAAAAAAATAATAAGTGGTTTACTAGCAACAATTGTAATGGCAACTGCATTTGTAGGTTGCTCAAATAAAAATCAGAATAATTACACTTCCGATAGTAGTTCGGAAAATTCCACATCAAGCACTGCTGCTGAAAGTTCTTCAGAGCTATCAGTTGAGAGTCCAACAGAATTGCCAACTCAAAATTCCCCTATCAACATTGCAGTTATGAAAGGTCCAACAGGTATGGGAATGGTTTCACTTATGAGCAAGGCAGAAGCCAAAGAATCTTTGTTTGAATACAATTTCACATTGGAAAGTACAGCCGATGCCATTGTTGGAAAAATCGCTAAAGGCGAAATAGATGCCGCCGCAGTTCCTGCAAACCTTGCCTCAGTTTTATATAACAAAACAAATGGTGGAATTACTGTTGCAGCAATAAATACACTTGGAGTTTTGTATGTTGTTGAAAGCGGAGATACAATCAAGAGTGTTGCTGACCTTAAAGGCAAAACAATTTATTCAACAGGCAAGGGAACAACACCGGAATTTGCGTTGAATTATATCTTAACTGAAAATGGAATTGACCCAACAAAAGACGTTACAATCGAGTATAAATCAGAAGCAACAGAAGTTGCAGCAATTATGGGACAAGATAAATCCGCAATTGCAGTTTTGCCACAACCTTTCGTTACAATTTCTCAAAGCAAAAACCCTGATTTAAGAGAGGCACTTAGTCTTTCTGATGAATGGGATAAATTGCAAAAAGATGGTAATAAAAGTTCAATGGTAACAGGGGTTTTGATTGTTAGAAACGAATTTTTGGAAGAAAACAGAGAGCTATTTAAGGAAGTTTTAAACGAATACAAAGATTCTGTTGAATTTATAAATAATGACGTTGATGCTGGTGCAAAGCTTGTTGCAAAATACGAAATTGCCCCAGAACCTGTTGCAAAAAAAGCAATACCAAAGTGCAATATAACATTTATAGTGAACGATGAAATGAAAGAAAAATTAAGTGGTTACCTTGAGGTATTATTTAATCAAAACCCAGCATCTGTTGGAGGTAAATTGCCTAATGATGATTTCTACTTCAGTTCTGAAGCAAAATAGTAAGAGAATAATTACAAATTTAATATCAATAACTGTATGGACTATCATATGGCAGTTTGCGAGCATGACGATAGGGCAGGAGATTCTTTTAGTTTCTCCTGCTACTGTTATATCTGTGCTGTTTAAAATGATGCTTACTGCTGAATTTTGGTCGATAGTTTTTTTCTCATTCACTAAAATAATCAGTGGATTTATAATTGCTGCAATTTCCGCATCATTGCTCGCTATTATGGCAAGCAAGAGTACTATCGTTAGTTCGTTTTTGCACCCTGTAATATTTGTAATAAAGTCAACTCCAGTAGCTTCTTTTATCATTCTTGCATTGCTTTGGATTAAATCTCAAAACTTATCAATATTCATATCGTTCTTGATGGTTTTCCCAGTCATATATAATAATGTGTTGAAAGGGATAGATAATATTGATAGTAAGATGGTGGAAATGGCAAGAATTTTCCGTATCACCAATAAAAACAAAGTTTTGTATATATATTTGCCACAGGTTATGCCATATTTTATATCAGCTTGTAGCAGTGGACTTGGAATGTGCTGGAAAGCAGGCATAGCCGCCGAAGTTATCGCAACACCAAATGGTTCAATAGGCGATATGCTTTACAAAGCAAAATTATTTTTAAATACTCCAGAACTTTTTGCGTGGACATTGACTGTTATTTTATTGAGTTTATTATTTGAAAAAGTTTTTATCTATTCGCTTAACAAAATCAACACAAGATTAAAAAGTAGGTAGGTGAAAATTATGATAGAAATTAAAAATTTGTCGAAGTCTTATGGAAGCAATATAGTTTTGGATAACTTCAACCTAGAGATAGAGAAACTAACGATAGTTTGCATAATGGGAGAATCGGGCAAAGGAAAAACCACTTTGTTGAACATCATACTAGGAATTGATTGTAAGGACAGCGGCGAAATTCTTGGAATAGAGGGTAAGACATTTTCTGCGGTTTTTCAAGAGGACAGATTATGTGATAGTTTAACAGCAGTCAGAAACATTGAAATAGCTTGTCCTAATGTGGGGAAAGATACTATCATACAGCACTTGCTGAAAGTAGAACTAACGTTAGATAGTATAGCTAAACCGATATATGAATTAAGTGGCGGAATGAAGAGAAGAGTTGCAATCGTGAGAGCGATTTTATCAAACTCTGATATATTGGTAATGGACGAACCATTTAAGGGCCTGGACGAAAAAACAAAAGCAAAATGTATAGACTATGTGAAGAAAAATATTAACGAAAGATATACAATAATTGTTACTCATCAAATAAATGAGGCTGAAATGCTTGGCGGATATGTAGTTAATCTGTAATAATATATACAAAGAGGACTTTTCTTGTCGAAAAGTCCTCTTTGTATATATTATTTAACTAAAAGCGATTTAACAAGCTCATAATTAGGGTCAACAATTGCTGTTTGATACGTTTCGTAAATTACCATTCCCGGCTTTGCTCCACTGGGCTTTTTGACATTTTTAATTATAGTGTAGTCAACAGGAACTTTTGAGGAGTCCCTAGCTTGGCTGTTGAATGCCGCAATTATTGCAGCCTCCTCAAGAGTACGATTAGGTATATCTTTTCCATCAGATATTACAATAGTATGTGAACCCGGAATTTTTTGGGTATGAAACCACATATCATAATTTTTTGCATCTTTTAAAGTGAGCTGGTCGTTTTGAATATTATTTCTGCCCGATAGAATTGTAAATCCGTCAGAGGATTGATACCTAATAGCTGATAGTTTTTCTGGCTTTTTATATTTAGCATTATAATTTTTAATATAACCTACTGAGGATAGTTCAAGCCTTATTGCTTCCAGTTCTCCCTCGGTTCTTGTTCGCACAAGGGAGTCAAAAACTGTATCAAGATATTTTATTTCTTCTTCACCGTTTGAGATTAATTCAAGCAATTTTTTTTCAGCATTTGATGCTTTTCGGTATTCATTATAATATTTTTGTGCATTTTGAGCCGGTGTCAACATTATGTCTAATGGAATATTTATGATAGGTGAATTTTCATCATAAAAGTTAGCCAAAATAGCGTTAGATAGTCCTTTTGTGAGTGAGTACATATTTGAAGATATAATGTCACCATAAATTTTCAATTGTTCACGATTTCCACTTTCTTTTAGTTCTTCTCGTTGAGTATTAACACGACGTATAGTCCTTTCAGATAGATTAGCTAAAAGTTTTAATAGGTCATTTGAACGTTGCTTCATACGTTCAATTGCATCACGTTCGCCAAAATAACTATCAAGCAATAGGCTGTAACTTTCATATGATAGTTGCTTGTACAAATTATCATATTGCTTTATTTCCATAAATGAAAAATCGGTTGGTTTACCACTTTTGTCCACAAGAACTGTTGGAACAGTCTTGCCTTGATTCAGGTCATCTGATAGGTTAGAAACAAAAAATGCCAAACGTTCCTTATTATCGTTAGTTAGTTCAGATACAGTTTTGCTCACACCATGAGTTGAGAAATTTGCGATTTCTCGGCATATCAATGGGGATAATCCACTTAAATTTTCAATTAGTGCTTTTGAAAGGTCAATATCACGTTTGCTATTTGAAACAACGTCAACCACATTTGTATCAGATAGAATGTTTATTTTATTTTGAGCAGGTGGCAGAGTGTAGGTCATACCTGGTAAAACCTGACGTACACTGGACATATCATCATCAATTCTTTTTATGGAGTCAATGACTTTTCCGTTTTGGTCAAATAAGATAATATTGCTGTGACGTCCCATTATTTCTGTAGCAATGGTAACATTGACTTTATCGCCAAACTCATTGGTGGTTTCAAACACAAAATGCACTATTCTGTCAAGTCCAATTTGTTTAGCTTCAATAAATCTTCCGCTGGAAATATGTTTTCGCAGTAACATACAAAACATCGGCGGAGATTTTGGGTTTTCAGTTTGAATATTTGTAAAGTGAAAACGTGGATTAGATGCACTGGCACTTAAAAGTAGTTTGTAATTTCCTTGTTTCGTGCGGAGTGCAATGATGATTTCTTCTCTTGAGGGTTGATGTATTTTGTCAATTCTGCTATCAATGGCAACAGAATTAATTTCTTTAACCAGTTGGCTGATAAATGCGCCGTCAAATGCCATATTGGTGCCTCCCTTTGTTTAATCTAATAATAAGTTTACCACAAGTTATAAATTTTTACAAAGATAATATGTAAATTATATAATATTTCTCGATATATGCTGTTATCGTTATAGTGTTTATTGACATAATTTCAATATTATGATATCATTTATTAGTTAAAATATTAACGAAAATCTATATTTAGTACAATTACAGTATTAAATTTGTATCTGTGCGGAGGAACTTAAAATGATTAAAGTAGGAGCAAAAGCACCTGAATTTTCTGCAAAAGCCTTTAATAAAGGTGAATTTGTTAATGTAAATCTATCTGATTATTCGGGAAAATGGGTTGTGATTTTTTTCTATTCAGGTGATTTCACATTTGTCAGCACAACGGAACTTGCTGCTATAGCCAGTAAATATGCTGAATTTAGCGATTTAGGCGTAGAAATTCTTTCGGTATCAGTTGATAGTGTGTTTATACACAAAATGCTCAATGAAAATGAACTTTCCAAAATGATTGATTCTGATATGCCATTTCCAATGTTGTCTGACCACGACGGACATATTGGAAGAATGTATGGAATATATGATGAAGAAACGGGCATTGATGCAAGAGGAAGATTTATTATTGACCCTGATGGAGTTGTGGAAGCGTTTGAAGTTTTGCCACCATCTGTGGGCAGGAATATCTCGGAAATTTTAAGACAAATCAAAGCTTATAAACTTGTCAGAAAAACCGGTGCATCAGAAGTCACTCCAACAGGTTGGGAACCGGGCAAAAAAACGCTGTCACCATCGCCTAAATTAGTCGGTAATGTTTGGCAAGAATGGCAAGTTTCCGAAGCATTTGAAGTGAAGTAATTTTTCATAATATAATATTAAATACCCAAAGTGATGTGTTTTTCCTATCACTTTGGGTATTTTTGCAATTATTTTCCGCATTTATCAAATTCTTCACGTAATCTAGCGATTGCTTTTGATTCCAACCTAGACATATATTCGTCTGGCGGATATGGCAAGAGATTTTTCACCTTACTTTTCAGAAAATATCCCCAAAAAATTTTCCACATATGAAAATGAAATTCGTTCCTGCTCTAACCGCACCCCTTCACCCCAATGGTTCGCTTGCAGTTTGCATGCCAAGGGGTATTCATCGCAAGTCAGATGCTCAATCGGAGCAATAAACTGCTTTTCTTCCTTTGCCCACAATGATTGATGTGACAACAAAATATCCTGTGTCATTAAAAAAGATTTTGTTTGCGGTAAAAAGCTACGCACCATGCTCAAGATATTGAAGCCATGGGTGTCAATATCGCCCCAATAGTAGATATCAACTGTCTTTAGCCAAGCTGTATTTTGAAATAATTCTGCACCATAGCCTTTTCCAAAAATGACACAAGCATCTGGAACGGCAGGAAAACTTAGAAAATTAATTTCATTCTCTGTAATGAAACACCGTTTAAAGGGCAGTTTAAGCTGTTGAAATTCCTCAATCGGCACACTAATATCTGTGCAGCCTGCAATTTTTAGTTTTTCATCAAGAATACGAAATCGTACTGGAATCGGTTTGCTTTTCAGTCCATATCGCTTTTCAAAGTTTGAACTGCTTTCATTCACATTTTCTGCGGGCAAAATTATATCCAACATTTGTGAAATTAATCCCTTATAAAGCTCAATAAATTTTGTATCAATACCCTCTATATCTAACTGGCGCAGATATAAATTTCGGTTGTCATGCTGTGCAAACCAATGCAGTACAGCCAAAAAGGCAGTGCAATTGTTTCCCATACGAATCACTTGAAAGGGATTGTTGCATATCCACGCACGCAGACATTCCCAATCTTGCAGTAAAATTTTGGCATTATTTGTAAACAGTCGCATTTCCTCTTGCTTTCCGAGCCATTGCACCACATCATCGGGGGTAGCAAATTCTACATGGGTGGGAATAATATTTTTCCCACAAATCTTATCATGGTATTCTTTTACTATCAATGTATATCCAAAACCGAGTACCGTTTTTTCTTGCTTATTAAGCAGTTTAATCCACGCAACAATATCTGAATAATTTTTACTCATTTCATCGGAAGTGGGACTTGTAAGCTTAATACGCAATGGGAAAAGATTGTCCTGTTGGAAAGCACTGCTCAAAATAGTTCCTTTTTCCCATTTTTTCAAAACTATTTGCTTGATTCCTTTACTGTCTGTCCAATTCGGCAAATCGTTTCACCTCCCAATTTCTCCGTTTTTCTTTATAAACCTCAATAGGAATGTTCGCCAGCGAGGATTGATGCGTAATATCATAATGGCTCACAAATCCCACATGGGCAATAAAGGGTTCAATCGTGGATATTTTCAAAAGCGGTGTCACAATTATCATTTGAAATTTAAGTTGGCCAAACAACTGAAGTCCATATTTTGCGGCATCGTCTGAACTTTTCAGAAATGCCTCATCAATTACCACCAAACGAAATGTTGATTGATTGATATAATCTTGATGAAGTCCATAATTATACACTAAACTGGCGGCTAAAATGGTGTATGCCAATTTTTCCTTTTGCCCACCTGATTTTCCGCCTGAATCTGTGTAATGTTCATATTCCTCATCGTTTTCCCGCAGTCGCTCCGATGCCGAAAACACGAACCAGTTCCGAACGTCTGTCACCTTTTTCGTCCAGCGTTTATCTGTCTCAGTTTCTTTTTCTCGACCATCAAACCGCTGAATAATATCTTTGATTTGCAAAAAGCGAGTAATTTCCTGTTCTTCGTCACCAAAACCATAGCTTGTTCCCTCTGAACACGCTTTCAGTTGTGTACGAAAATTCCTAATCTCTGCATCTGGATTATCCTCGCAATTAAGGCGAATGTATCGTTGCGGATTATAGTCAATCTTATGCAACGAACCGTTAATATCTTCTATGCGTTGCTTTACTTGCTCATACTGTTGGCGCAAGCTTGCATGAAACAGAACGATTTGGTTTATCATTTGAGATGAAAGACGATTTTTAAATTCAGTTTCATACTTTGGCAAATCGTCTTTTTGAAGCTGTTCTAACATACGATAATATTCCGACAGTGAATCTATTTTATCGTCCGTTTCGTGAGCCATTTCGGGAAAATCACGTCGAAACAATGCCATTGCCTTTTCAATATTTATTTTCAGGTCTGCGATTTTCTCTTGCAGTTTACTCTGTTCTTCTTGCAAAGCTTTTGTATAGCGTTTTTCTTGAACATCACTGTTTTTTAAAGTTAGCGCCACATCATCTAAAAACTGATGCTTGTTTTGTTCTAAGTATGGATATGTAGCCTGATCTGCGGTTGTTTCAAGCTCCAGTTTACGAGAATTTTCAACTTGAGCCAGTTGCGTATTTTCCAGATCGATTTTTATGCGAGAATGGACATTCCTTGCTGTTTCAATGAATGTTTCTTGCTCGCCTATTTGCGATGAAGTAAACTCTTTTTGCTTACGCAAAGCCGAAAGTAAACCATTTTCATTTCTTTCAATTTCAGCAATTTGTTCTTGTAGCCTTTCAATTGCCTGTTCTATTATTTCTGTTTCAATCTGTGAAAAGTTTGAAAACCCGACTAATTCTTCTGTCGCATTCGTCTGTTTGGCAATAGCCTCTATATGTAACTTTGCTTGAGTTTCTTGCTTTTGTGTTTGCTGAATGGTTTGTTCTAGCTGAGATGATTTTTGTGACAAAGCCACTAATTTTTTTTGGTTAGAAAATCCCAACACATATTGCGTTCTATCTGATAGATTTTTCCTGTCATCTTTTTCATGTCGTGCCGCAGACTTGATTTGCCCCGTCTTGGTGATAGCGTGTTTTTCTCTGCGAAACAGAGATAAATCATCACAGCAAATATGAGAAAACCGCTGAGCCACTTCCTGTGTGAGCCAGCTGGAAAATGCTGTTGGCTGTTTTATCTCCAACTTGTTGGCAACGGCATAAGGGTGCAACTTTGGGGTTTCGCCCGACTGTGGCTTGACAGCAAAGTAAACAAGTCGCATACCCAACTGCTTTTCATTCACCCAGTCTGCCACTTGTGCATATAGTTGTTCAGGCACCAACAAAGACAATGCAAAGCTATGGAGCAACCGTTCAATGGCGCCTTCCCACTGCACTTGTGTTTCTTTCACCTCTAACAATTCACCTGCAAACGGCAACAGTTCAGGTGCAACTGAAAGATTGGCACAAATTTGTTCACGCAGAAGAATTAGTGAGTTTGGTATGTTAGAGGTTCTTTTTTTTAGTGAAAAAATTTCTTCCTGAATAGATTGAAACTCTGACTCTTGACCGCTTTTTGTCATGGAAATTTCCATCAAATGATTCTGAGATTCTGTCTGCTCGTGGGATAAGTATGCTTGCATATCGTCAATATCAGCTTTAATTTTCAAAAATTCTGCATTTGTTTTTGGAATCGGGAGCTTTAACGTATCAATATACCTTGTGTATCGGTGCAAAGCTTCTGAACACACTGCCAAAGCCTCTTTTTTGCGTTGCAATTCTTGGCGCAAAGTTTCCAGCCGACCTCCGCCATTTTTGTCAATTGCTTTTTCGAGTTCTTTTAATTCATTTTCTAAGTTTTTCAGTTTTTGTTGTTCGCCGTCCATGCGATTGGCTGCCTCATCAATATCCAATTTTAGCTGTGCCACCGCTTGCTCATATAATGTTGTCTTTTGCATTGCATACCAAAGTTCCAACGTATCTTGACCTTGCTTCACAGCAATACTGTCAGCTTTTCGCAAGCTGTAGCGACTGCCATTTTCACAGATTGGCTGCAAGCGCTGTGCTTGATTGCGTGATCGTTGTACTGATTCGTAAGCCTTGTTTAAGTCATAATAATGCTTTAACAGTTTATCCTTTTCATCTAAGATATTGCTGTCCTCAAGCATACTGCTTCTAACAAAGTCTGTCAGTGCCTCGACTTTTTTCATGGAAACCGTTTGCTGAAACAAATCAATTGCTTGTGCAGACAAATCTCCTAAAAGCTTGCGGTAATACTCGGCATAGTGATTATAATCCGAAAATAACTCGCAATTGTTTTTCTTTAGCATTGTGCGCAGTTGTTTGGTATCGCCTCCGAATCCGGAAAAGTCATGCTCGATGGAAAGCTCTTTTTGTGCGACTGTGTAAAATCGCTCAGGGGCTGATTGCTGATCTTTGAACCAAAAGCATATTGCTAAGGTAACAACTTGCATCAAAGATTTATCTTCAAAAACAGCAAGCAGTACGGAATATTGGTTCGTGTCACGCAATGCCTCTGGCTTTCCTTTTCCCTCATAGGCATATTTTTGTCCATAATATCCACGAACATAGGAGGTTACACTGCGTTCCTTAGCAGTTGCATCAGCTGCTTTGTTGTACGCCGTTTTGCGGGGCGAAACTAATAGTGTAATCAGTGCATCTACCAAGGTGGATTTACCCGAACCGGAATCCCCTGTTAGCAAAGTAGTTTCTCCTTGTGGAGTGAAATTCCAAATTTTCTGATTAAAAGTTCCCCAATTATATACTTCTAATTTTTGCAGCCGTAAGCCTTCTTGTGAAGCATGAAACTCTTTTTTATCTTCTGACTGTACATAATCAAATAGATTCATCATCATTTGTATCCTCCTGTTGATGTCCCTGTGCATAAATTTTATATGCTTGTAGTCGCTCGTTCATTTCACCCAGCCATTGTGCATCAACAAAGCTACGCAATATCCGAAGCACTTCATAATTTTCGGTACTTTCATCCATCAGTCGCACAAAACCCATTTCTTTAATACGCTTTATTTGAAGCTCAATTTCTTTTATTTGCTTTGCCTCATTGGTTGTGTCCTTTAAATATGGGCGCAGCATTTCGACGATTTCTTGTTTGGACACAATAAATCTCTGCTCGCTGTTTTTTGAGTCGAACTCCAGTAATTGCTTTCTTAGAAGCACCAATAATAAACTTACCGGATAACTTAGGGCATATCGGGGGATAAGACGTGGAAATTCAAAATTATCCTCCGTCTGCGTTTGCTGTTTGAGATATGCGTAGCCATCTGTTTCATCTAGCATCAAAATCAACCCAATTTTCGCAACATAGTCTTCAATTTGAGTGCGTCCGGTCACAATCGCATTCCATTGTTTGATATGTATTTCACGATTTACAACGCCTTTTAATAAGCTAATCAACGCAGCTGAAAAAGCCGCACTTTTTTCGTCCATCATTTTTTTATTCCTCTATATCTCTAGAATATATGACACGGCAGAAATTTGCCTTATAAATTGTCCCATCTATTTCTTTCCACATTATCGGCTCTTGAATTTCGGTTTGTAGCAGTGTGTTTTTCTTTTCGTATGCTAAAGAAAGATAAGCCATAAGCTCAGCTAGTCCCATTTTGAGCGGATATGTTTCAATTATTTGTGCAAGTGAAACAATTGGCTTTGTTTGCAGTATCTGGTCAATTTGGCTTTCAATCAGTTTTTTGTCAACAGAAATATGTGTATATAGGGCGCAGCCATCATCTTCTTGCACATCACCATAAACGAGTGTCGGTTCTTCTATTTTACTTGGAACAGGCGGGCTGAAAAGCGGTCTGTCAAACGGCAATGTAATTTCCGAATTTGTTCCGTCCATATCCATAAACATATCTCGAGGTATATCGTTCCTGATGTGAACTGCCGCTGTTTCTATCTCCTTAATAATCTGATTGATTCGCCGTTCTTCTTGCAGAAAGTTTTCGTCCACATAGCGGCGCAGTTGCTCCGAAACCACCACCAGTGTGTCTTGAACGTGCTTGCTCCCATTCACCCACTCACGAATAATGTGATAAGCATTTTTACTTCCCGCTAATGTCTTGACTGCATCAAGCTCTCCTACACTGCGAATTGTTTGTTCAAAATCATCTTGTGCCGCATGGGACATCAAAAAGTCAAAAAAGCCTTGAAAACTTTTCCCCTGCTCTGATTGCTGTATTCCGCTTTGATTTTGAAAGAAATCTTTTAATAACTCGCCTTTGCCTTTATCCCAACTGGTTATTTTGCCTTGCATTTCTTGGCGGAGGTCACGAAAATTCTGCTCTACAGAGCGAAAATCTGCCAGTATTTCTCGAGATATTTGCATTGCCTGTAAATAGCGTTCTTTTATTTGTACTGAATCTAGCACTTTCACATTGCCTTGCTGCACTCGTGCAATTTCTTCATCAATCTCCCCTTTGCGTCGTTCCAGTTCTTGAATGCGCCATTCTGGATCTTCGTCGGATTGTTCTACTATTTGATGGAAAAGTTGAAACACCAGCAGTAAACGTGACTCAGTTCCAACAAAACTTTGCGCTTTTAAACTTTGCACCCATTCAATTGCTTTTTGTGCCGAAGATGTTAAGTCGTAATGAACCTCATCGCTGTTTGCTGGATAAAATTTGCGCAACCACCCAAAGTCATCATCTGCGCACTGTGTCAACAGTTCTTTTGCCGGAACTCGGTCATCTAATGGAATATTTGATTGTTCCATATGTGAATCCCAACTGTTAATTAATTGATATTCAGGAAGTTCACGTTTATTATCTCTCACAAAAGTGGCATAGAGAAAGGAAATAATCAGAGATGCACGTGTGGCTGTCAGCAGTTTCCATGTGGGATTGTAGCTGCGTAAATTTTGCAAATATTCATATGACATATCATCAGAACTAAAATTTTTATCCATACCGTTCCTCATTTCTTGCATAGATTTTTCTCCATTTTCTTTGTAACAAAATTCTGTTTTTGCAAAAAAAGTTATCTCTCTGTTATCAAATTAGGGATATGGGTACAAGTTGTATGCTCCTATTATAGCTGAAAAATGTATAAGAACAAGCATATTCAAGGAATTATTAGAAACCCAAATTCCCTTTTATGCAAAATGCAATAATTCCCAAAAAAGTTTTATACTGTCTTTCAAATTCATTTATGATATTTTCCACTCATTGTATTGTACCTGTTTTCTTTTAAAAATTGGGATATCATTTCAATACCCCGAAGCCTGATTTTCATACAGACTTCGGGGTATTTTTGCAATTATTTTCCGCATTTATCAAATTCTTCACGTAATCTAGCGATTGCTTTTGATTCCAACCTAGACACATATGAACGAGAAATCCCCATTTTATTTGATATTTCTCTTTGCGTTAATGGCTTATGTCCCGCAAGACCATAGCGATTAATCATTATTTCACGTTCACGTTTATCAAGACAAGATGTCATATATTCGTAGAGTTTATCGGAATTTAATTTCAAATCCACATTGTCGATAATGTCCTCGTCGTCAGCCATAATGTCGCTTAAAGTTAAAGCATGCCCTTCTTTATCAGTGTCAATCGGGTCGGAAATGTAAACATCTTGTGCTGATTTTTTTTTGCTGCGAAAATACATCAGTATTTCATTTGCTATCCTCACATAGTGGCTCTATATCGGTATCGTCACTTGGCAATGGCGGCAGCTCAATATCTTCATCACGGCTACCAAATAAATAGATATGCACATTTTCGCCGTCCCAAACGACCTTTCTCACAAAGGTGCGTAGGGCGGCTCTTTTTTGCTCGATATTCATATTGTCAAAGGTATTCTTGAAAGAGGACAGAATGTCACGGAGAATATCAAACTCAATATCCGACAATTCATGCTGTTTGGTTAAACTCTCCATCTCGTCAATGTTTTGCCGAATGCCCTTACATTTGCCGTCAAGCTCCTCAATTTGAGCCATAATGTATTCTTCAGATGCCGTACCGCTTGCTCTTGACAGGGTAGTTACTAAGGCTTTTATTTCGATTTCTGTATCAGAATAGAGCTTATGCAGTCTCGCAAGCTCTGCGTCGTTTTGCGTCGCGTCTTGACTTAGTATCTTTTGACAATTCTGTAATTCCCAAATAAAAGCCGAGGGTTCCTCCGACAGCTTTTTAATTTCATTGCAGACAAGCGCGTCCAGCATATTCCCATTGGGATTTTTAATGTCACAGTTGTGCATACGACTACGCTCTTTCATGGCACAGAGATAGTTATAGATGTATTCACCCTTTGTGTTTTTGCGTTGGCTTAGCTTTGGACGCATATAATCACCGCAATTGCCGCAGAACAACAGCCCGGAGAGCAGCGCCACATTGCTCTTGGGCTTGCGATAGGATTTCGATTTGTTTTGTTCCAACTGCTTCTGCACACGAATCCAGTCAATGCCACTGACTAATCCTGTATGCTTGCCAACCGCAATAATCCAGTCGCCCATATCCCTTGTTTCATTGGCTTTGCCACGAGTCTGCACCGTCTTGTTGTATGCCATAATTCCGTGTTTAGAATCAAAATCGGTTTCGGTTGCGAACAGATCAAGCCCTTGTTCTGTAAAATAGGCATAGCTTTCCTTGTCAGCAATCATATACACGGGGTTTTCTAAAATGTTTTTAATGGCAAAACGTGTAAAGTTACGATTGTTTTTTGTCATAATTCCACGTTGAATTAAAAAGGTTTCGGTTTGGGTGAGAGAATTGGTTTCAATAAATTTATCATAAATCAGTTTGACAAGCTGGGCTTCTTCAGGGATAATCGTTAGCTTAAACGCTTTTCTGATTTTTCCGTCTACAGTGACTTTTTGCGTGCTTTCCGACTGATAGCCTGTGGGTGTCGTTCCACCGAGCCATCTGCCTGTTTTGGCAAGCTCCTGCATATTATCCCGGATACGCTCGGCAATGGTTTCACGCTCCAACTGCGAAAAAACCGAAGCAATATACATCATGGCTCGTCCCATTGGAGAGGAAGTGTCAAACTGTTCTTTAATGGAAATAAAGCCAATATTCAATTGATTTAGTTCTTCAATCAGCTTTGCAAAATCCCCAATATTACGGCTGATACGGTCAAGGCGATAGCAAACGATATGGGTAAATTCTTTGTTTTCCGCTTTTCGCATCATCTGCTGAAACTGTGGACGATCCATGTGTCCGCCGCTGAAGCCCTCATCTTCAAAAATCATGACATCGCTCTCGTTAAACTGCGGAAAATGCACAGCTATATATTGTTTGCACAGCTCAATTTGATTTTCAATACTTTCACCCTTACCGGTGAACTTTGATTTGCGAGAATATATCGCAATTTTATTAGGAATCTTATTTTTATCATTTACCATATCCGCACCGCCTTATCATGTTATGTATTTAGTTTAATTATAACACAACGGCTCTAAAATGTCATGTGCATTCTAAAAATTTATTTAAGGCAACACTGCGCAACGGCATAAAAATCCACGCAGTTAGCCAGTGATGGCGTAACACGTGGAAAATCCTTAGTATTTACTTGCGCAGACAACCCAAATCAAGCTGCCAGACAACGTCTGTCAGCCAGAATCAGAATGTACGACAAATTTTGCTTAATATAGGTTTGCCAAAATTCCTTTATGGTCAGATAATTTTTTCTCATGGTTCCACTCCATGACTGAAACAGCTGACTCGCCTATAAATCGGCGAGAAATAGCGATATGGTCAATGCATTGTGGCTGTTGCCTTGTAAGCAGCTCAAGGTAATTCTTTTCAAAGGATTTTTCCAAAGTAAGTCTTGCATCCTTGGTGTAATAATAGTTGTCCGAAAAGCTGCAATTATAGTCGCCACATACACACAATGATTTTCCATTTGCTGTTAAGCGTGCAATATCGGCTATAATGCATGGTAAATCTATTTTATAGTTTATTTGTCTGTTACCGAATATGCCCATAATGACGCCATAAACAAGCAGATTGCCAAATTCGGTAGCGACCTCAATACAGATGGCAGTATATTTATCAAAGGTGTGATATTGCTTGATTACCTCATAATTGGTAAATATAGACACTCGGCTTTCGCTACTGCGATAATTGATACTTGAAGAAATAGGTACGGGTGTTTTAAAGCACGACCTATAATCCAAACGGAGTTGCTCATCCGTTTCTGTAAGAACAAAAATATCTGCATTTTTCCGTATACAGATTTCCATTATTAAAGGTAGCTTGTTTTTATGGCACAATCGTTCTACATTCCAAGTTGCAATTTTAATAATACTCATCCTCCCAACAACTGCTGTTCAAAGGCAAATATCTTCGGCACTTTTATCAATCTGGTAGTCCATGAGTTCCATTGAGGAGATGGGATGTTCCTCGTCTAATTTTTCAGCTTAAATTCATTCCAAGATCGTGCGACTCGCAGCGTCATTTCGTTTTCCAAAGCCCTAAAATGCTGTTCACCACAATGGATTTTCAGCTGTTCTGTTGTTCGCAGATTCCACGTATCAGTGCCCTTGGTTTCCAACACAAAGTAGAGCTTTTCGCTGCCATTCTTGTCGAGGTAAACCGCCCAGTCGGGGTTGTAGGTGCCAATCGGCGTTTCAATTTTAAATCGGGACGGAAGCTTGAAAAACAATTTGACATCAGGGTCATTGTCCAGTGCCACAGCAAACGGCTTTTCTATGGTGGAGCTGTCGTAAACCACATAATCGTATACGCTGTTTTTGACCGCCACTGCATCCTTGTCTAAGTTCGCCGTAAGCTCCGCTGCATCGAAAATCTCCATGGCAAAATACGCTTGCCCATCCAGCTTCACATATTTAATTCCATCAATGGCAAGCGCGTGGCGATTCCTACGAATGATCGTAAGCGCCTGCTCCAAAAATGCCTGTGGGTTGTGAAGGAAGTCTCCGGATCTGCCACTTTCCATCAGAATACGGCGCACGGTAGCGCGTTTCATCAGTGTTTCTTCGCTGATGATGCTGATGATGTGCGGAAGTGTTTCATAGGTGCCTTCCAAATCGGTCACCTTCATGCCGCGTTCAAAATGGGTCACACCGGCATTTTCAATGTTGATATCCGCTGTTTGTGTCATCAAACGTGCTTTTGGAATTGGCGGCATTTCCTGCAAATCCTGAACGCTCCTGTCCACCAATTTTTCGGTGTCAATTTGCACACGGTAAGCTGTTTTCTGCTTAATCTTATCCCACAATTCACAAAATTCCGGCGAAATGAGCACCTGCTTATTCAGCCGTACTGTTACTTCACGAGAAGCGTCTCGTAGCGGCGGGCGCTGGTCAGCACGAATAATAATTGTTTCAAAACGACTGCGGGCTGCTTCGAATTTTTGGGGCAAATCCAAGGTGCCGCTCAGCAGGGCGTTTTTCATCGTATCTTTGATTTTGCCGCTTTTCGTGATGTAATCTTTTTCCTCAAAATGCTCCATAAGCTCTGCGGCTTCTTCGTGGCTCACCGTTTTTTCAATTGTGATAGTTTCCGTATAGCTTGCACCAACGATATCCTCTGTTTTGACTTCTGTGTTTTCCGCCACTGCTTTGATTAGACTTTCCTTTGCGGTTTCCATTTGCGGGGGGAGAGAAGCTGCTTCTGCTACTACTGCTCTTGCCGCTTCGGTTGGCTTGCCATTTTCGGTCAGATAACCGTGGTTGACCATGTAATCTACCACCAACTTTGCATCCTGCTCATCCACCGTTTTTTCCTGCACGATTTTTTCCTCATAGGTC
The DNA here is from genome assembly GCA_036635475.1 of Oscillospiraceae bacterium. GTDB lineage: Bacteria > Bacillota > Clostridia > Oscillospirales > Ruminococcaceae > JAHHUA01. The sequence continues at coordinate 40,797 of JAVWQH010000020.1, forward strand.
ATGCCCTCAAATAGGCTAAGCTGCAAAATACCAAACTTGACGCCGGTTTCCGATTCGATTTCTCGTTGTAGGGTTTCCGCAAATTCCGCAAAGCTCTCATTTGCCATCACGTGCAGCACATTGATGCTTTTGTCCTCAATTCTCTCGCCGTCTTGATTTACACAAAGGCGCAGACCTCTGCCCACCTTTTGACGGCAGGTGAAGGTGGATTTTTGCTCAATCAGCGTACAAACTTGAAACACATTCGGGTTATCCCAGCCCTCTTTTAATGCGGAATGCGACCAGATGAAGCGCAAGGGGCAGTCAAAGCTAAGCAGCCATTCC
>JAVWQH010000021.1:0-34284 GCA_036635475.1 Oscillospiraceae bacterium
AATATGAGGATAAATATTCTTCTTTTTACTAAATCGTTTTTCATTTTATCCTCCTAAAAGATTAATCAATATTGTACTTTTCGTTGTAATATACACAAATTTTCTCCAACATAATATATATTGGAATTACAAAAATAAGCGAATATATTGCTGTTGGCAGTAGCTGATTGATTAAAATATTATTGACATCTTCCAAATTCCAAATCATATAAACAAAGAAAAACTCAATTAATGCCCTAGATATTAGTACTATTGTTGATAAAATAAGTGCATTGATTTTTGAATTTTTTATATAATATATAACTGCCAACCCGATTGCCACACAAACTATTAAGAGAAATATTGTATTAAATCCAAAAATATTATAAGAACCTAAATCGCAGAACATTCCAGCAACTATTCCAAATATTCCGCCGATAAATTCCCCTTCAATCATGGCGATTATAACTGCACATATATATAATAAGTTAGGCTTAATACCTAGAATTTCCAGAAAATTAGGTGTGTTTTGCAAAATAAATGTTATAAATATAATTAAAACATAGGTGGTGTATTTCAAAAATAATCCCTTATTTTTATTATTTTCCATTGAATACCACCTCTCTTTTAGCATAATGACACTGCCCTACTAAAGACAGTGTCAAAATTTTTAATCTTTACCGCTATTTTCGTTATCATCTTTATTTGTATCATTTTCTTCGCCCAAAAAGCTCTTGATAACCAAAACATCTTTTACATTTTTAATATCGGAAGATGGTTTAATAACTGCATATTTTGACAAGCCATGTGTTTCATTTTTAATTTCAACTATCTCACCAACAACTATATCTTTTGGATAAAGTCCGCCATATCCTGATGTTAAAACTATATCGCCCTTTTGAGCTTTGGTTTCTCGTGGCAACAGTGTCAAAATTGTATTCCCATCTTCTGCTGCAGTGACTTTTCCATTGACTATTCCAACATCTCTTGTGGAGCTGATATATGAACCTATTTCAAGGGATACGTCCAAAATTGTTACAACTTTTGAGTATGTCAATCCAACCTCGTTCACAACTCCAACAATTCCTTTTGAAGTTATTACTGTATCTCTTATGCCAATTCCGTTGAGTGTTCCTTTGTCAATAGTAAACGAGTGAAACCTGCTGTTTGCATCACGTCCGATAACTGTTGCTGTTTCAAAAACGAACTCCGGATTTTGCTCTTTAATTTGTAAGAATTTTTTCAAATGCTCATTTTCACGTTTGAATTTATCGTAGTCAACCACTTTTTTGTTTAATTCCTCGACTTTTGCCTTTAACTCATCATTTTCTTTGGAAATTTCTTTTGTTTTCACAAATACACTGAAAAAATCAGATAATTTGTAGGAAATTTTCGCTGAAACTTTTTGAAAAGGTGCAGAAATTGACCCTAATATTTGGGAAGTCATAGGCGATAATCCGCCTGTCCAAGCTGCTCTTAAAACAAATGTTATCAGAATTACAAACAAAGCCAGGAGAAACTTAAACTTTTTACTTTTAAAGAAATCGTCCATTTTGTTCCTCCTGATTGTGATAATTATTAGTAGCTTCTATCGTCAACCTCTGTCAAGACATCTTTTAGTTTATCTAAATCTTCCAAAACCATACCCGTTCCAATCGCAACACAATCAAGAGGATTTTCAGCAATATGTACGTCCATTCCTGTTTCCTTTGCAATAAGAACATCAAGTCCTTTTAGCATTGCTCCACCGCCTGTCAGCGTTATTCCGTGGTCAATTATATCGGCGGAAAGTTCAGGAGGAGTTTTTTCCAATGTTGTTTTGATTGCATCAATCACTGAAGAAAGCGGGTCAACAAGAGCTTCTCTTATCTCTTCAGGGGATATGCTGATGTTTTTCGGCAAGCCATCAACAAGGTTTCTTCCCTTGATATTCATTGGTGTTTCACCTTCAAATTCACAAGCAGAACCTATAGTAATTTTAATTTCTTCGGCTGTTCTTTCGCCTATTAGCAGATTGTATTTTCTTTTAACATATTGAATTATTGATAAATCGAACTCATCTCCGCCAATTCTCACTGATTTTGCTGCAACAATACCTCCAAGAGATATAACAGCAACCTCACTTGTACCGCCGCCGATATCAACAACCATACTTCCAGTTGCTTCTGCCACAGGCAAACCTGCACCGATTGCCGCAGCCATTGGTTCTTCTATAATTGAAACGTGTTTTGCTCCGGCTTTAAATGCAGCACCACGTACAGCACGTTTTTCAACTGCTGTTACTCCTGATGGGATACATATAACAACTCGTGGTCTTGCAAAAATCGAATTGTTAAATGCTTTTTTTATGAAAATCTGCAACATATTTGCAGTTATATCAAAGTCAGCAATAACGCCATCTTTAAGCGGTCTTACGGCAACAATCGAACCCGGTGTACGTCCGATAACCTCTTTAGCTTCTTTTCCCACATATCTCACTGTATCCGTTCTTGTATCAACGGCAACAACAGAAGGCTCACGCATAATTATGCCCTTGCCCTTCATAAATACCAATGTATTCGCTGTACCTAAGTCAATTCCAATATCTTTATTTAATGAAAACATAATATCTGTTTTTCCCCTTTCAGCTAATAATTATATTATAACCTTTATCTCATATAAACTCAACAAAAATTACATCTTTTTGCCAGTTAAATTTTTAGTCAATTTGTCTAATTTTCACATTCCCAGCAACATTTTTGCGTAATTAGTTTTTCAGGGCATATATTTTTGAGTGTTGAGTAAAGCAAATTAATCGGTAGTCCCATAACATTAAAATAATCTCCGATTATGCCTTCAACAAAAATCCCGCCAAGTCCCTGTATTCCATATGCTCCGGCTTTGTCCATTGGCTCTGCACTTGCAACATACCACTCAATCTCGCACTCTGTCATTTTGGAGAATTTCACCTTTGTTGTACAGCTAAATGATGAACTTTCCTTTGATGTCATTATTGCAACCCCTGTCACAACTTTATGCTCTTTGCCCGATAGTTCCTGCAACATTCTTACGGCATCATCTTTATCTTTTGGCTTTCCAAGGATTTTTCCGTCCAATATAACAACAGTGTCCGAACCGATTACTAAATCATCTTTATGCTCTTTCCAAACATCAACTGCCTTTTGAAATGCTAAGTATTCTGCCACTTCAATTGAATCAATATCATCGGGAATTATTTCTTCGCATTTTGACGGAATTATTTGAAATTCACTGACAATTTTGCCTAAAAGTTCCTTTCGGCGTGGCGATGCTGAGGCAAGTACTATATTCAAAGCTATCACATTCCTTTAACTTATACTAGATTTTCTTCCCAAATGAATTATATGCAAAAAACGAAAGTACTAAACATATAATTTGTGCCACATTTATCCCCATTTCAAACCCAAAAGCTATTTTTATAATTGCAAGGTCAAGTATCATCGGGTTTGATGCGGAAATTCCAATTTGTTTTCCATAGGCAAGCCAAGATAATCCGGAAATATCACTGGTTATTTGTGCAAGAAGTGAGCCGAGAATAACCCCAGCCAAAATGAAAAATAGGAAAATAAGTCCTTTTTTAAATTTCATATCATACCCTCTTGTCCTTCAGCTATTTTTTGCCTGTTGAACCCAATCCGCCTTCACCTCTTGAAGTTTCACAAAGCTCGTCGCACTCAACTATTTCAGGCAATTCTATCTTCATAACAATCAATTGTGCAATCCTGTCATCAGGCTCAATGGTGTATTTTTCATTGGAATTATTGATTAATCCAACAATTATTTCCCCTCGATAGTCACTGTCAATCACTCCAACTGCGTTTGCCGGCGATATTCCATTTTTAATCCCCAGTCCACTTCTCCCAAAAACAAAGCCTGCTGTTCCATTTTCAATTTCAATTGCAATGCCTGTTGGAATTTTTGCGATTTCTCCTGTTGCAATTTCAATTGGTTGGTCAATATGTGCAAACAAGTCAAGCCCTGCGCTATACTGCGTTGCCCTTTTGGGAACAATTGAATTACTGTATAATTTTTTTATTTTCATCATTTTTATTATCCTTTAATTACAATACATTTCTGTAGTACAATCCTCTTGTTATATTTCCGTCATAAGCTGATTTTGTCATATAAGCATTCAGTATATTTTCACATTCACTTGTGCTTTCTTTTGTGAAATAAAGAGTAATAAAGTTAAGCCCTTTTAATTCGTTGTAACGTTCCGCAAGATATAGCGGAACACTGTTGTAAATCTTGCTCAATCCGCCATCACAATTTACAAAAAATTCAACGGCTTTTCTGTCAATTATTTTGTTCCAACCCTTGCAATTATCACAGCCGATTGCTGCATCAACCGGACAATTTCTCATTGTCATAAGAGGTAAATAACCGTAAGCAACAATTCCTGTTGGAACAGGTCTTGAGATATCGGAAATTTTGTTCAAATTCAGTTCAAATGACAATTCAGCATCGGTTATTCCAATTTTTGCATAAGTTTCCATTGCATCTGTATTAAAAATATTGAGATTAAATCCACAATGTATATATTCAAATTCAAGTTCTTTTGCGATTTCAATTGCGCCTAAATTAGCTGCATAAACGTGCTTTAAACCATCATTTTTGAGCTGTTGCAAAATCCTTCTGGAATAGCTTGTTGAAAACTCTATTGAGGCGATTTCTCCACACATTTTATCGTCTATTTTTCCGCCTGTTTTTACCCAAGCATTTAGCTGAGCCAGCGGCATTGTCACAAGTTCTGCATTATCAAGCATTTTTTCAGTCAATTGAGAGGCTTTTGCAACTCTGATTCTGATGTTTGGCAAAACGTTCATATCCGCCATAATTTTATGCTCATTAACCACTTCGCAAATTCTGCCTTTTTTGAAGTCTGACCTCATCGCAGCAAGCTTTTCAAGACATTCACGTCTAACTAAGTTAAGTTCGGAAGCAGGAACAATTAATCCCTCATCAATTTCCGCAGAAAATTCTTCAATATAATAAGGTGTTCCGCCTGTTTTGGAAATATTTTGTTCGGCTTTTTCAGCCGTTGTTGGCTTATTTATTGCAACTTCAGGAATTGCGCCCAAAGCTTCACAGGAATTGTTGTCATTATCAGAACAAATCAGCTTTATTTTTTCGCCGTTTTTAACAATAAGTTTCATCTTAATTGGAATTAGTGGCATTTCCTTTGAGTAACTACGTTCCAAATCTTTGAGAACTGTTGTTGCAGCCAATACATCATCTTTCTGACGTGTTCCGAACATTTCATAGTCAATATTTGATGTGTAATATCCGTTTGTAAAGCCACTTCTTGAAAATACGTTTTTCAATGTATCATAATCAATTTGTTCATCATTAACACATTTTTTGATTTCGCTCACAACTGCCGCAACATATTCGGGACGTTTCATTCTGCCCTCAATTTTAACAGATGTAACCCCAATTTCGGCTAGTTCCTTAACTTTATCGGCAATGGATAAATCTTTTAGGGATAATCCGCTGTCAATACCGCCCTCAACTTTAAAAGGAAGTCGGCAAGGCTGGGCGCACAAACCTCTGTTTCCACTTCTCTCGCCAATCATCGAGCTTAGGTAGCACTGTCCCGAAACTGACATACAAAGTGATCCATGAATAAACACTTCAATTTCAATCTCAGCGTTTTTTGTAATCTCTTCAATTTCTTTTTGAGAAAGTTCTCGAGCCAAAACAACTCTTGAAAATCCCAATTGTTGAGCCACTTTAACTCCCTCAAGATTGTGTATTGCCATTTGAGTTGAAGCATGCAAAGGCATATCAGGTGCTATAGTTTTTGCAAGTTCCAAAACCCCTAAATCTTGAATAATAAGTGCATCAACTCCAACATTGACGGCTGTTTTTATTGCATTTTCAACTTCTTCACGTTCATCGTCATACATCAATGTGTTAAGAGTTTGGTGAACTTTTACACCTCTTTCGTGGCAATATTTAACTGCCTCCAAAAGTTCATCATCGTCAAAATTTGTTGCATTGCGTCTTGCATTCAGTGCCTTAGAACCCAAATAAACCGCATCAGCACCCATTCTAACTGCGGCAACCATAGCCCCATATGAGCCAGCAGGTGCTAATATTTCAATATTTTTTTTCACTATCTTTTACTCATTTCCAACTGGCGCTTATTCTGCTCCAATTCCCTTTTTGTTTCATCAAGTTCAATTCTGGCTTTTGCTGCGTCTTCAAGATACTCGCTTAGTTGTCCCCTCATTCTATCGGCACTCTCTTCGCTTTTTTTGTACCCATCAAGATAACTCATACAGCATAAAACCAAACATTCATTTAGGGATAATCTGGTATCTTGTCCCATTATAGCCGTTACTTGTCTATCTAATTCATAGGAAAGTCCCTTAACATATTCTTCATTTTCCGGAGTTGCGATAACGTATTTACCGCCTTGTATTTCTATTCTAACTCTGTTTACCATTGCCAATGGCACTTCCTTTCTGTATATAACTCGCATACACAATTATTATAATACATTTTAAGCAATTATTAAAGGCTTTTTTGTAAATTCCACTGTGTTTTTGTCCTTTATACAAAGAAGTCGCATTTTAGTCTGAACTCTAAAATACGACTTCTTAAATATTACGATATTCTGGAGTAATACTTCTCCTCATATTTCAAATAATTTTCCGAGAAATGCTCAGTTTCGCCCTTATGTATTGTTTTAATATATTCGTGCATATCCAAATCCGTTTTTGGGTTTTCGTGGGAAATTATATAAACCCCAACATTTGAACAGTGGTCAGCTATTCTTTCCATTGAAGAAAGAGATTCAACAAATGGGAATGCAGCATCAATTGTACAAAGTCCATCACGTAAACGGTTGATATGTCTATCTTTTAATGTTTCTTCAATAATATCAATAACCTCTTCCAAAGGTTCAATATTTATTGCAACTTCCGTATCAGCCTTAATGAAAGCATCATTGGCAATATCAATTATTTCCAAAACAGCATCGCTGATTGTGTCAAATTCTTTGATTGCCTCAGGGGAAAAGCTAACATCTTTTTCATTCATAGTTTGCGCAAACTCCATCATATTGGTTGCATAATCGCCAATTCTTTCAAAGTCCGTTGAAATATGAAGAAGCTGTGAAACCTTTCGGCTATCATTTTCGTTAAGGTCTTTTTTGGACAGTTTCAGCAAATAAATGCTCAGCTTGTCCTGCATCATATCAATTATATCTTCCATTTCGTTTGCAATTTCTCTGATTTTCGGGTCATATTTTTTAATCAGACTGGTTGCATTCAAGAAGTTTTCCCTTGCATTCAATCCCATATTTGCAGTTACTTTTGTACAATGTTCAATTGCAAGACTTGGTGCAACCAAAAATCTTTCATCAAGTTCCATTGCAATATCCTCAACCTCTGTTTCCTCTTGTTTATCTTTGATAACAGTTTTTGCTATTTTCTCAAGAACAGACACAAAAGGAATGAAAAGTAATGTTACGGTTATATTGAAAACAGTGTGGAAATTTGCTATTCCACCCTTATCAATTGGTTGATCCCAAAATTCAAATCCAATTGTTGATTGTATTAAATATGTAGCAATCAAGAACACTGCTGTTCCGATAATATTAAACGAAAGATGTACAACTGCTGAACGTTTTGCGTTTTTTGACGCTCCGATACTTGCGAGAATAGGTGTGATACAAGTTCCGATATTCTGTCCCATTATTATCGGAAATGCCGAGGCAAAACTTATTTGACCAGTTGAACAAAGTGCCTGCAAAATACCCACAGATGCTGATGAACTTTGGATTATTGCTGTTACTATTGCTCCCACCAATACTCCCAAAATTGGGTTGGATAATGTGGAAAACAACTCGAAAAATGCAGGGTGTGTACGTAATCCCGCAACAGCCGCCTCCATATTGAACATACCTGTGAATAAAATTCCAAATCCCAACAAAACCTGTCCTAAATCCTTGAGCCTTGATTTTTTGCTGCCCATATAAAGCATTATTCCCACTATTGCTGCCACTGGGGCAAGAGTGGTTGGCTTAATTAACATTAAAAAGAAATTGTCAGAGCCAATATCGGTCAACCTTAATATGTGTGCTGTTATTGTTGTTCCAATATTAGCACCCATTATTACACCGATTGCCTGTTTTAGATTTATGATTTGTGAGTTTACAAGTCCGACAACAATGACTGTTGTTGCTGACGAACTTTGAATTGCCGCTGTAACTACTGCTCCAAAAGCAACGCTCTTGAATATGTTATTTGTAAGTCCTTCCAAAATCTTTGAAAGATTACTTCCGGCTGCACGTTCCAAACTGCTGCCCAACACGCTCATTCCGTAAAGAAAAAGAGCAAGTCCTCCCGCTAAGCTGATTAGTGAAAAAATATCCACAAATACACCCACCTTTTTACTTAAATAATAAAATCTATCTATTATCAATCAAAGATATTGTACCATAAATAAAGACTTTATTATACAAAAACTTTAATTTTTTTCGCATTTATTAAAAAATTGTTCAAATTGCGTTAAAAGCTTGCAATAAGTTGTTTAAAGATTAGAATAATTGTGATATAATTAGAAAATAAAATCTTTTTAATTAAGGAGGAGTTTTTTTGGAAATAAGTGAATTAATAAAAAATAACATAAAATATTTAACTGCTTTAAGCAAAAATTTTCCTACAATTCAAAGTGTTTCAACTGAAATAATAAATCTAAAAGCTATTTTGGATTTGCCAAAAGGCACTGAACACTTCGTCAGCGATATTCATGGCGAACACGAGGCTTTTATCCACATTCTAAACAGTGCCTCGGGAGTAATTCACGAGAAAATCGACATTCTTTTTGGCAAAACACAATCCCTTGAAGAACGTAAAAAACTTGCTACACTCATATATTATCCTTCCCAAAAACTTCAACTGATAAAAGATGAAGTTGAAAATATTGATGAATGGTACAAAAAAGTTTTGGTGGAACTTATTGAGATATGCCGACTTGTTTCTTCCAAATACACTCGTTCAAAAGTGAGAAAAGCCTTACCAAAGGATTTTGCATATATTCTTGATGAACTTCTTCACGCAGGTCACGATGGCAAAAATAAAGACGAATACTACAATGAAATCATCAAAGCTATCATCGAAATAGACAGAGCTGACGCATTTATTGTTGCGCTCGCCGATGTTATAAAACGTCTTGCTGTGGACCGACTTCATATTGTTGGAGATATTTTTGACCGAGGCGAACGCCCCGACATAATTATGGACACTTTGATGAACCACCACAGTGTTGATATTCAATGGGGAAATCACGATATTTTATGGATGGGGGCTGCTGCCGGAAGTGAAACTTGTATCAGCAATGTCCTCAATATTTGCCTTAGATTTTCTGCACTTGATTTGTTGGAAATCGGCTACGGAATAAGCCTTAGACCACTTATGACATTTGCTGAAACCACCTACACCGAGGGTGACCAGTTTAAGCCAAAACAATATGGGGAATATCTTGGCGACTATGATAAACTGCTTCTGGCTAAAATGCGTAAAGCCATAACTGTTATCCTTTTCAAAACTGAAGGGACAATTATCAAGAGAAATCCTCTTTTTGAAATGCAGCCAAGACTTCTTTTGGATAAAATCAATTATCAGGACAAAACTGTGACAATTGATGACAATGTTTACCCTATCAAAGACGTTAATTTCCCAACAATCAACCCTGACGACCCATATGCACTAACTGATGAAGAAAAGCTTGTAATTGCAGAACTTAAACGAGCATTTATGCAAAGTGAAAAACTCCAAAAACACATTGCCTTTTTGTACTCAAAAGGTAGTATTTACAAGTGTTTTAACTCTAATTTGCTCTATCATGGCTGTGTGCCTATGAATGATGATGGCAGTTTCACCGAACTTTGTTTTGACTCGAAAAAAATGAGTGGCAAAGAATATCTGGACTACTGCGACAAAATGGCTAGAGATGCGTTTTTCCTGCCTGAAACCAGTGAAGAAAAACAAAATGGCAAGGATTTTATATGGTATTTATGGTGCGGAAAACATTCTCCTCTTTTTGGCAGACACGCAATGACTACATTTGAACGTTGTGAAATTGCTGACGAAGAAGTTTGGAAAGAAAAAAAAGACCCTTACTACACCTTTACGAAAGATGCTGAATATTGCCGAAAAATTCTAGCAGAATTTGGTCTTGACCCATTTTCTTCTCACATTATTAATGGACACGTTCCCGTTAAAATCAAAGATGGTGAAAGTCCTCTCAAAGCTAATGGAAAACTCATTAATATTGATGGTGGATTTTGCAAGCACTACCAAAAAACAACAGGTATTGCAGGCTACACTTTGACATATAATTCATATTGTCTGCGTTTAATCAGTCACGAACCTTTCAAAACTGCTCAATATGCAATTGAAAATAACTATGATATTGTTTCAACTAGTAATGTTTTTGAAACAGTTGAAAAAAGAAAAACTGTTGGCGACACTGACACAGGCAATGAGTTAAGAACTCAAATTGACGATTTAATGCTTCTGCTAAAAGCATATCGACTTGGCATTATCAATGAATCCCAACAGAAATAATTTTAAAAGGAGCTGTCCGTTTTTGACGAATAGCTCCTTTATATTTTCTCTTTTAAGTTGTAATTATTAAAAGGGTTAAAAAAGGGGACATATCCGTTTTAGTGGATATGTCCCTAATAATTTTAAAATCCTATATTTTATACAATAAAAGTAAGAATCCGCCGTGCCGTCATACCGCATGTTAGAACCCGTCACTTGACAGGTGGGTACCGCCCTTATGCTTCGTACTCCCTTCATCTCGTAAACGAGGAGGTCTGCATTCCACATATGGAGATAGGGTTCCCTTTAATGATGTGTTGGATCATAAAAAACGATATCAACCAACAAAGCAGAAACATCTTACTAAGGTTATTATACAACATAAATAAGCTTTTAACAAGAGAAATTTTTGGTAAATTTGAAATTACTTTTCAGCATCTTCGTCAACAAAGTCATATTCATCTTCAAGATTTTTCATAAAGATTGCAGATATCCTATTAAATTCGTCTTCGTCCTCGATAGCTTCAAGGTATTCGCCCTCTTCGCCCTCTTCAACAACTTGCAAAACAACAAGCTCGCCGTCGTCTTCAAGCAATTCCTCAGAACCATCAAAAACAGGAACAAGTGCCATATAACGTTTGCCGTTTTCTTCCATAGTGTTTGCTACTTCAAATTCATGCTCAACGCCGCTTTCGTCAACTAGAGTTAGAATATCCATACCGTAATCCATATCAGTCATAACAAAACCTCCTGCCTCTTTGGTGAGAGGCTGCCATTCTTGCGGTAATGGCATACCGATTTACTTATAATTATATCCAAATATATTTTAAATCAATCTTAGCAATAAGTCAAGAACAATTAATCTTGTGTGAATTATCAATAAATTAATCAAAGTTTGTTGAAAATTACTATTGAATATTGCTCAATTGAGTACTATAATAAAGATACAAAAAAGGATTAATGAATACACAAAGATTATGAGAGGAGTGATTCCGATGTACGCTGAGGAATTAACGCAAACTCTGGAGGTCCTCCAATAAAATCCATTGATTATCAAATAATCAGTCTAATTATCTACAGACAAAAATCTTCCTTAAAATTTAAAACACAGTCACTAACTACAGATTTAAAAATAATTAATAATCCAGTAGAATTTTAGTCCGGTTTGATTATCACAAATGAAAGGCGAAATCCAATGGAAATTTAATTAACGCACAGTCACTAACTACAGATTTAAAAAATAATTAATAATCCAGTAGAATTTTAGTCCGGTTTGATTATCACAAATGAAAGGCGAAATCCAATGGAAATTTAATTAACGCACAGTCACTAACTACAGATTTAAAAAATAATTAATAATCCAGTAGAATTTTAGTCCAGTTTGATTATCACAAATGAAAGGCGAAATCCAATGGAAATTTAATTAACGCACAGTCACTAACTACAGATTTAAAAAATAATTAATAATCCAGTAGAATTTTAGTCCAGTTTGATTATCACAAATGAAAGGCGAAATCCAATGGAAATTTAATTAACGCACAGTCACTAACTACAGATTTAAAAAATAATTAATAATCCAGTAGAATTTTAGTCCAGTTTGATTATCACAAATGAAAGGCGAAATCCAATGGAAATTTAATTAACGCACAGTCACTAACTACAGATTTAAAAAATAATTAATAATCCAGTAGAATTTTAGTCCAGTTTGAATCGAGTTTTCTCGTATCACTACATTTAACTAATTATAATCGTTTCCTCAAGTTTCGAGCGCATCACATGTGCAGATAGAGATTATAAAATAAGTTGTATGTTCTTTTCCTTAGAAAACATTCTGGGGGACAAGATAATCAATGGAAGCATGGCTTCACAAGAATATACTTTCAAATCTGCCTAGCTCGCACATCGAAAAAATAAATAGTTTTCTAAAATTCTAATATAAATCTTAAGACCTATGCAATACGAATTGCGTAGGTCTTGCTTTTGTTTGTAAATATAGCTCTATCAAATGTTGGGGCAGCAAAGACCTACTGAAAAATTACAATATAATTATAACAACAAAAGGGTGTGTATCGAAATGATACACACCCTAAAATGTTTATAAGTTAATGTGGCTATGGTTTAATTATCTTCTTGCTAATGCTCTGTCTGTGAAAACAATATCTCCGCCTTCACTTACATTAAAATGCAAGAAACCTGCTCTATCAACATATGGTGCTGCATTTGGCAAAGCTTTATATTTGTTGGTTTTTGGGTCATAACGATAAGCTCTCAATGTTTTTGTGTTAAGACCTGAAACATCAGCCTTAATTGCAATGCTAACTGTCATACCAAAGTTACCACTTTGTGTAAAGCGAACTGCTGCAACCTTGTTGTTAAACCATTTTTCAAAGAAAGTTTTTGTTGAAGTTTGGTTTTGATTCATGCCAAGATTGAATTTAGCAGGAACTTTAGATGTATTTTTAGCATCAATATACCATTGATATGGGATTGTACCATTATCAACTCTTCTTAAAATCAATCTTTCGCCGGATTTTAACACATCTTTAGCATTGAAAAGGTCAGAACCTGAAGTGTACAATGTGTCATTTGCCATATTGATAATTGCATAGATTCCTTCACGTTTTGCAGTATTAATAACGGAAGTTGTCAAAGAAAGTTGTGTGTTTGATGTTGTTCCAGGATTGATAGGAGCAACACTATCGGAAGTTGTTGTATCTTCAGTAGTGTCTTCTGTGCTATCAGAACTTGTTGATGCGTTTTTAAGTGGTTTGTTTGATGTAACGTATCTTGTTAGAGTCTTTGTTTTTAGCTTCAAAATGCCATTGCTCTTTGAAGGATTAAGCTTAACAAGTCCATTGTCAGTTACTTCGTACAAATAGCTGTCTTCTGTGTTAAATGATAGGCTGCCCAAAGTTGAGAAAGATGGCTCACCAGGGAATGAAACGAAATTCATGTAAGCACTTGGGTTTTCGTCAACAATAGCCATATCTTCATCAGTGTTGTAGGAAAAATTAAATTTCCTGTTACCTGATGAAACCTTACCATCGTAAACAACAAATCCACGATCAAATGAAATGCTTACTTTGGTAATATCTCTGTCAAATTCAATTAATGGTCTGTAATTGTCAACTTCGATTTCATCGTCGTAAACTTCTTCATATTCGCCGTTTACTTCGAATGCTACAACACTTGAAGTTGCTTCGTTTCTTGAACCACGTTTTTCCTTTGTCTTTATGCGAATATCAGTTGCAGTTATAGCATTTCTTGTACCTCTGCCTTTTACTACAAGTTGATAATCGCCTGTTGTGCCTTTAACTATTCTTGCATATTCCAAATAGCTTTTACCTGCAAGAATTTCAACAGTAACGGAATAATCTTTCATATAGTCCTTGTCAATACGATAACCTCTTGATGTTCTCAAATCATAACGATATGCAATACCAGGAACTAAAGATGTTCCAGCAGAGTTAGATTTAACATCAATTTCCGCATAATCAACAGTAGTTGCTGCAAAGCTTGTAATTGAATTAACCCCGAGCAACATTGTTAATGTTAGAAACAACGCTAGAAATTTTTTCATGATTTTTTACCCCCTACAAAATTTGTAATTATATTATAACTCATATATTCCAATATTGGAATAGGAAAACAAAATTTTACAAAAATATTACAATTGTATTTCAATTTATGCAACAAAAGTAAATTTTTTTTGCACGTTGTGAGAATTTAATAGGCTAAAAATGGTTTTATTGAAATATTAAAGCAATTTTAAGAGAAAAATCACTTAATATTTTGTTTCTAGCCATTCGCCCATTGTATCACAGGTCGTTTTCAAGCAACCATCATCAATTGGAGAGATAAGACCCACAGTTCTACATATCTCAACAAAGAATTTTGTGCCGCCAAGCTTGACAAAATCGTAATATGTTTCCCAAGCTTTCTTTTTGTCCTTTATCATTAAAGAAAATACTTGCAATGCTACTGTTTGAGCCAAACAATAGTCAATATAATAGAAAGGAAGAGTGTAAATGTGGAGTTGTCTTTGCCAGCCTGCTCCCCTTCCATAGAAAGGAATACCTTCAAAATCAATCCATGGACGGAATGTTTTTTCAAGTTTTGCCCATTCTTCATTACGTTGCTCGTGAGTCATTTCAGGGTGAGAATAAACGATTTCCTGAAAATTGTCAACCGCAGTACCATAAGGAATAAAGAACAATGCTCCCTCTGCGTGTGATAATTCATATTTTGCTGTTTCTTCCTTGAAGAAAAGTTCGTGCCAAGGAGAAGTTAAAAATTCCATACTCATTGAATGTACTTCACAGGCTTCCATTGACGGAGATTTTTGACATTCAAATTCGATGAATTGATTTGCGGTATAGTCAGCAAAAGCATGTCCTGCTTCATGAGTCAAAATTTCGACATCATCAGAAGTTCCGTTGAAATTTGCGAAGATAAATGGGCAATCATATTCTTGGAAAAATGTGCAGTACCCACCCGGAGCTTTGCCATCTTTTGCAAGGATATCAAACAAATCCATATCAAACATCAGTTCAATAAATTCTTTTGTTTGGGGACTCATTTCACTGTACATTTTTTTGGCACATTGAAGAAGTTCTTCCGGTGTACCTTTTGGAGTTGGGTTGCCATCGCTGAAATTGTAGCCGTCATCATATAAAGTTAAGCTGTCAAGACCAATGTGTTGAGCTTGTTTAACTTTTATTTTTTTAACAAGTGGCACTAAATCTTCAATAACTTGACGGCGGAAGTTTGCAATACCCTCAGGGCCATAGCAATTTCTTTGTTGGCGGATATAACCCAGTGGAACGAAGTTGTCAAAACCGAGTTTTTTTGCTTGCTGTGTACGATTTTTGACTAATTTGTCGAAAATTTCGTCAAATTCCTTTCTGTGTTCATCAAAAAACTGTCCATCTGCAAACCAAGCTTCACGACGTGTTTCCCTGTCATCACTTTGCTTGAATTTTCCCAATTGTGCAATTGTATAAATTTCACCTCTAAAAGAAATTTTTGCACTGGAATAAAGTTTTTGATAATCGGAGCAAAGAGCATTTTCTTCTTGCATAAGTGGGATAATTTCAGGTGTAAAAGCAGTGAGCTGCATTTCCATATTTTTGAAAGTAACATCGCCCAAAATCTTTTGAATTTCAGGGCGGAATTTGGAATTCAAAAGTGATTTGTAATAAGCATTATATTTTTCTTCTAATATAGGAATAATTGTGTTGAAATAATTATGTTCATCTTCATAGAATTTATCTCTTGTATCAATAGCATTTCTAGCCTCACAGATGCTTGATAGAGTGTTAAAATGTTTCATAGTTTGTTCAAACATTTTAACTGATTTTATTTGTTCATCTGCATTTTCAGCACAATTAATTGCTGAAATTATTTTGTCAATGCTTTCCTGCAACGTTTTAAGTTCAGGACGCTCATATGGCATTTCACTAAATTTCAAATTATAACATCCCCTTTTCCATTTTTATCATTATATACTGACATAAATATTATGTCAATATGATGACATAATGGTGAAAATGACAAATATTTCAGATAAATTGTATATATTAATAAATATACACCATATCATATATATATTAGTGTATAAATGAATACAACAAGGAATAAAATATGCGTTACAACATTATTGCAACGCATAAATTTATTTTTACATATCAATATTTTTCCTAACATAATCCACAACACCGATTTCTTTGCCGTCACGCATATAAATTCTCGGCACACGTTTTCCAATTATACATATTTTTTCATAGTTTACAGTGTTGCCAATAGCAGCCATTTCTTCAAAAGTGATAGTATTTTCTCCATCTGTGCCAACGATTGTAGCAATATCCTGTGCGCATACATCGGGAATATCCGTTACATCAAGCATCAATTGGTCCATACAAACTCTGCCGATTATTCTTGCACGTTTACCTCTTACAAGCATACAACCTTTGTCAGAGAGTTCTCTTTCAATTCCGTCAGCATAGCCTATTGCAACGGTTGCAACTTTCATATCTTTTTGAGCAATAAAAGTTCTTCCATAACTCACACTCGTTCCGGCACAAACATTTTTAACAAGTGTTATTGTGGAATAAAGATTCATTGCGGGTTTAAGCGGTATCATTGCGTTGCAGTCTGCACTTGGACTTAATCCGTATGTAATAATGCCAGGTCGAACCATATCCATATGCATTTGCGGATAGCAAATTGTTGCGGCACTATTGCAGCAATGCTTGATTTTAAAACTCATTCCCAAATTTTCCAGTTTGCTTATAACTTCATTGAAAAGCGCAAATTGGCTTAGTGTGAATGTTTTTGAGGTTTCATTTGTTTCGTCTGCAACAGGGAAATGAGTGAAAATACCTGTATAATTGAGCTGTGGCAAAGAATAAACCTGAGAAATTTCATCAATAGCTGTTTCCATAAGTCCCGAACCCACAACAAAACCCAGCCTTGACATACCTGTGTCAATTTTAATGTGAGCATCAATTGTAACGCCCTCTTTTTCACAGGTTTCGGCAAGTGATTTTGCATATTCAAGGGAAAAAACCGATTGAGTTATATTGTATTGATTTAATATTTTTGCAAATCTTGCAGGGGTGTGACCAAAAATGAGAATAGGGTGATATATTCCTTGTTTTCGCAAAGAAATAGCCTCATCAATATTAGAAACACCGAACCAATCCACACCAAGTCGAACAAGTTCATCGCTGATATATTTGTCCCCATGACCATAACCATCAGCTTTAACAACCCCCATTAACATACAGTGAGGGCTTAGAATATTCTTAATTGTTTTTATATTATCGGCAATTGCATCAAGGTCAACAACTGCCCAACTGCGTTTCAAAAGTTCCAATCAAATCTCTCCAAATATTAAATTTTGATATTTAAACACACACTATTATACTACAATGGATTGTTAATAACAATAAATATATTATAAATATATGCTTAGTTTAGTTGTAGTTATGAGCGGAAATTTAAAATGTTAAAACAAACAGTCATTATTTTTAAACCTTTATTAATAAGACCGTAACAATCGAATCTTATATTATGCTATAATTAAGGAGAATTCAGTAGTGGTTCGCAAGCATTATTGAGTACTCTACCCCTCCTCAAAAGAAAAACACCTCAAACTATAAAGAAACAAGCACCTTCCGCAAGGGTGCTTGTTTTTTGTTCCAATGTAGTAATTTACTGGAATTATTTTAATCGTTTTAACCTAATATAGTTAAAACACACTAAATAAGATTGTTGAAGATTACATTTTTGCAATATAATAACAAAAAATTCACAAATATATGTTATGATTGAAAAATTGAATTTAAACGGAGGTGTATCTTATTTTAAAACTGAAAAAAATACTTGAGAAAGTTTCATCGACTTTTTATTTAACAGGTTGCTTCATTATAAGAAAATACCGCAAAAATAAGAAAAAAATTGTCTTAGCAAACTGTAAAACAAAAACATTTATTAAAAAACATTTATTTAAAATATATATTCAAAATAAAAATTCCTTACTACATACAATAAATTCAGGCAAAAATAAAATAAATAACATAAAACTCGCAATTAATGGCTTATCCTTTGGAGAAAAACTTATCCTATCTGCTAATAAAATATGGGCGGCAAGAATTAGTCTTTTTCAATATTCCGCCCCCATTTTATCGGCATTTCTGCTGATATATTGTGTAAATCATTTTAATGCAAAAACTTGGGCGATTATGGTTGAATATGACGACAATATTATTGGATATGTCAATTCGGAAAACGATTTTATCAAGGCACAAAGAGATGTTGAGCAAAGAATTGTCAACGAGGAATATATTGCTCCGGAAAAACCCAACACAAAATTCACTCTTATGTCCGTTGCACCCGAACAAATTATAGATTCTTTTTCCCTCAGCAATCAGATAATTAAAGCCTCAGGCAATGAAATTGAAGATGCCAGTGGACTTTATGTGGACGGCAAATTTTTAGGTGCAGTAAAAGAACCAAATGCACTATTAGCCACAATGGACAGTATTCTTGAGCCTTACCGCAAAGATAATCCCGAGGCTAAAGTAAGTTTTGCCAACAAAATCGAACTGAAAGAGGGGCTATACCCTGTTTCGGGAGTTGTTGACTTGAATAAACTCAACAATGTAATAAGTTCGGAAATCGAGGGCGAAACCCTTTATACAGTTGAAGAAGGAGATTCGCCTTGGGCAATATCAGATAAAACCGATGTACCCTATCAACAATTGCTGAGCCTTAACCCCAACATTAAAACAAAACTTATGCCGGGGCAAGAAGTTGTTTTATCACAGGCAAAATCCTATCTTGATGTTAAAATAACAAAGGAAGAAACTCATATAGAATCCGTTGCATATGACACAGAAAAGGTTAGCGACAGCAAGGCTTTGAAAGGATTTTCAGCTATTGTAAAAGAGGGAATAAAGGGCGAAAAAGAGGTTGTTTCCCAAACCACTTATATAAACGGAAAAGCGGTAAGTTCCGAAGTTATTTCAGAAAGAATTATAAAAGAACCAAAAACTCAAGTTGTATCATATGGTACAAATGTTTTGAGCAATTCTCAAGCCTCATCAACCGCATTAATGTGGCCTGTTTATGGAGGCAAATGGAAAATCACCTGTGGTTGGTATGGATATTCGGGACATAAAGCTATTGATATGGCATCATCATATGGAACACCGATTATGGCTGCTGCCTCGGGTACAGTTGTCATGGCTGCAAACAGCTACACAGGCTATGGCAGATACATTATAATCGACCATGGAAGTGGAGTTCAAACCCTTTATGCCCATAACAGCCAGTTACTGGTTAAGCCGGGCGATAAGGTTTTGCAGGGACAGGTTATTGCAAAAATGGGAAGTACAGGCAATTCATCGGGAAATCATTGCCATTTTGAAGTCAGAATATACGGCAGATATGTCAACCCCCTTAATTATTTGCCGTAAAATAAAAGTATCTGCTTAATTGGGATTTTTCCTTTAAGCGGATACTTTAATTGCAAAAATTAGGCTATATTAACAATTGCATTGTTTGCTCAATTATCCTATAATTAAAGTGATAGAATTAATTATGGCTGAGGTATACGATATGAGAATTGCAATTGTAGGCTCAAGAAAATTTGAAAATTTTGCTTTGCAAGAAATGATACAATATATTCCCCTCAATTGCTCACAAATTATATCGGGAGGAGCAAATGGTATTGACCAAATGGCAAAGCAAGCGGCTATTGACCTTGATATAGATTTTGTGGAAATTCTTCCCGACTACCAAAAATATGGAAGAGCAGCCGCAATCAAAAGAAATGAGGAAATAGCCTCAAAAGTTTATCTTGTGTTGGCATTTTGGGATTTAAAATCAAGAGGTACAGCTCATATAATTGATTATTGCATAAAAAACTATATACCATTTAAAATTATTCCTATAAAATAATGCTTAATTTTAATTAATAAGTGACGATATATATTAAAGAGAAAGTAAATCTTAAAATGATTTAACATATGGAGGGATAAAATATGAGCTCAATTAGTAATTTTGGCAGTAAACGTATAGGCGGATTAGCTTCAGGAATGAATACTGATGAAATAGTTAAAGGTATGCTTGCAAACAGCCAAAACAGAATTAATAAACAATACAGAAACAAACAAAGCATCTTGTGGAAACAGGACTCTTATAGAGAAATTATTCGTTCAGTTAACTCATTTAAAAATAAATGGTTTAACGTTTTGGACTCCAAAAACAATATGGGAAGTCCTGCTTTTTGGCAAACAACATCTGCTACTACAACATCAAAAAACTTCACAGTTAGTTCAACTTCAAGCGCAAATAACAGCAATTTAACAGTTGACTACATAGAACAGCTTGCTACAAAAGAAGCAATAAACGGAACTTCCGGAATTTCCGGTGATATCCAAATGTCAACAACACTAACTGACGAAAATTTCACTGAAATTAAACAGATTGCCGCAACTTTAAAAGATGGTGAAAGACCATATATGAATGTCACAGTTGACGGTGTTACAAAGAAAATCAGCTATGATTTTGGAAAATATGACAGCACTTTGAAAGAATTTGTGGATAAAGACGGCAAGGTTATGACCAAAGAAGCTGTACAATCCAATATGGTTTCTACATTGCAAGATTCCCTTAATCAAGCTTTCGGCAAAGGTAAAGTTACTTTTGAGGGAATTGAAAGTGGCGTATTAACAGGAAAAATCCTTGTTTCCGGTTCAAGTAAAGCTACTATATATAATGGCGGTATGAAGAGTGTAGAATATTTTGGACTTAAAAACTGGTCATCTAATAAGATTAATCTTGGAGAATCTATTGGAAACTTAGGCAAAAATATTTCAGGTGGAACTTATGAGTTTTCAATAAACGGAACTGATTTTAAATTTTCAAACAGAGATTCTCTTTCAACTGTTATGAGCAAAATTAACTCTTCAACCTGTGGAGTTAAAATGTCTTATTCCGAATTTTCCGATTCTTTTAAAATGACATCAACTACTGACGGTGCAGGCAGCAGCATTGATATCAAGCAAAAGACAGGCGATTTATTCGGAGTTTTGTTTGGTACAAAGAGCGGTTCTCAACTAAGCTCAGTGGGACTAAATGGAGCTATTTCTTCCACTAAAAAAATGGATTTAGCACAAATTAAGAAAAATATAAGCTCACCTTTCCAAATTAGTATGATTGACGAAAACGGCAAAGAAGTTACAAAAACAATATCAATTCCGGCACGTGACAGCAGAGGTCACGAAATTGATTATTCCGAATATGATGCAAACCAAATCAGAAACTTGCTCAATACTGAGATTAACAAGGCTTTTGATACAAAAAAATTCAACGTTACATTAGCTGAGGGAAATCTTTCTATTTCTCACAGTGATGGAACTGAAATTACACTTAAAGCTTCGGGAAAAGACTCACAAATGTTGGACTTTTTGGGCTTTACCAATGGAGCAACAAATAAAGTTGAAACCACTACAACAATGGAAAAACTCGGTATCACAGAAAATCAAAGTTGGCTTATAAACGGCAAAGAGATTAACTTTACTAAGGACCAAACCGTTGCAGATGTGATGAAACTTGTAAATGATGACCCAACTGTAAAAGCTAAGATGGAACTTGTCAACGGAAAACTTCTTTTGACAGGTACAGAACAAGGTAATCTTTCAATAACATCTAAAACTGGAACAGATAAAGTTGGATTATTCAGCTTGTTTGGCACAACAGAATTTCAAACAACCCAAAACGATAATTATGTTTCAACTAATGACAAATTGTCTTCTCTTGGTATAACCGAAAACTCCGTTATCAAAGTTGCAGGTACTGACGTTAATTTGACACCTAATATGACAATCAATCAAGTAATGGACGCTATTAATGCTGTTAAGCCAAACACTGTTACTCTTGATAAAGGCGCATTTAAGTTTGCTGAAGAAGTTTCAACAGTAAGCGGAAATGCTTTGCAAAAACTTTTCGGAAATAACAAAGTAATTGGCGACCAGTCAATTAAAGTAACAAGAAACGTCAAAGGTCAAAATGCAATTCTTTCAATCAACGGCGAAAGAATTGAACGTTCAAGCAACACTGTTTCAGTTGATGGTGTTGAAATCACCGCAACAAATGTGACCAACGAAAAAGCTACTATAAATGTAACCCCAAATGTTGAAGATACAGTTAAAAAAGTAAAAGAATTTATCGAAGACTACAACAAGATGATTGATTCCGCAAAAGGTAAACTTAACGAAAAAGTTTATAAAGATTATCAGCCATTGACCGAAGAGCAAAAGAAAGAAATGACAAAAGAGCAAATCGAACAATGGGACGAAAAAGCAAAAAGTGGTGCTTTGAAAAATGACCAATCAGTCAACAGTCTTCTTCAAGATTTAAGAACAGCAATGTACCAGCCAAGTGCGGGCGGACTTGCATTGTATGATATTGGTATTACAACAGGCGACTACAGTGACGGCGGTAAGCTTAAATTTGCTGATAACCTCAAAAACGGCAAAACAGGTGAAGACGTTTTAAGAGAGATGTTGTCAACAAATTCCGAGCAAGTTGTTCAAATGTTCACAACCCCTGAAACAGGTTTTGCCGACAGAATTAAGAAAATAACAGAAGATGCTGTCAGCACAACAATCAGCAACAGAGGATACTTAGCTAATATAGCCGGTCTTGAGGGAACATTCAGCGACAGCGACAACCTATTATCAAAACAAGTTACATCAATTGAGCAAACAATCAAGAAATATCAACGTTCAATGGAAACAGAAGAAAAGAGATACTGGGCAAAATTCACTCAGCTTGAAAAACTTGTTTCTCAAATGAATGCTCAAAGTTCGTGGTTGACGGAACAAATGGGCTAATTTTATATTAAAAATACTTGCAACACTTCTTCTTGAGGTGTTGCAAGCTTTAAGTTTTAGATAGGAGCTGCTTTAGTGTATAATCCATACCAAAAATACAAGGAACAATCATTGACAACACTGACACCCGCAGAAATTGTTTTGAAATTATTTGATGAGGCTGTTAAACAAATTAAATTGGCAATTAATTTTATTGAAGAAAAAGATATTGCCTCTGCCAATAAAGCAATTGTTAAAACCGAGGATATTGTCAACGCACTCAAATTTAACCTTGATGATAGATATGAAATATCAAAAGAGCTTGAAACTCTTTACACACATATATACAACAGCCTTGTTGAGGCTAACTTGAAAAAAGATACGCAGATGTTGGGAGAAATCCACTCTATCCTCTTTGAACTGAGAGATACATTCACTCAAGCTAATAAGCTTTCCAAAGGAAATAACATATAATGGAGGCGGTTAAATGCTAACAGGATACAGCCAATCAGTTTTTGACTCAATTATGAAAGAGCTTGAAGAAAAAGAAAAGCTCTTGAACCAATATTTTGATATTACCCAAAGTATTGATGGGGAACAATTGTTGGACAGCCTTGAAACCATAATAAATCAAAGACAAGAATTAATTGTTAAGGCTACAGAATGTGACCATAAAATAGTTTCAATCTCAAGAAAGCTTTTTGGCAACGAATCTCAAGCTCTTATCGCCATTTTGCGATACAAAGTTCCTGAAAATACTGTTTTACCTCCAATGCTGTCAGCTATAGACAAAAAATGCAAAATAATATATAATATTCTGTGTAACATAAAAGAAGCTGACCTAGAGTTAAGTTCAAAGGTAAAATTTGCTCGAGAAAGTTTGTCTGTCCAAATTGAGCAAGTGAAAAACAGTAAGCAAATTTTTGGTTATAACCAAAATTACCAATCTGCTAACCTTGGAAATGTTCTTGACAAAAAACAATAGTTTTTAAAGGCTGCTTTATTATTACGATGAAGCGGCTTTTTTATTTTTACGTTTTGATTTTATATGTTTATTCTCTTTTTGAATTGCATAGAGGAGGTAATATAAGTATGGCTAAAATTATGGCCATCAGCAACCAAAAAGGCGGAGTTGGAAAAACAACAACAACATACGCTTTGGGCTGTGGACTAAAATGTCGTGGATACAGGGTTTTGCTTATAGATTTTGACCCTCAAGGCAATTTGACCTTTTGTGTTGGCGGAGATGTTCGATTAAATGCCAATATAATGGACGTGCTACGAGGAACTGTTGCCATTCAACACGCTATTCAACACACTGCTGTTGCAGACACTGTTTGCTCAAATATCCTGCTGTCCGGTGCTGAACTTGAATTTGAAAGTGCAAATAGAGAATTTTTGCTTAAAGAGATTTTGAAACCAATAGCTGATTACTATGACTACATATTGATTGACACTCCACCATCACTTAGCATATTGACGATTAATGCTTTTGCAGCCGCAGATTCAGTTATTGTTCCAATCCATTCTGATATTTTCAGCTTGCAAGGAATAGCGCAGCTTAACGAAACTATAATAAGTATTCGTCAAAGATGCAATTCTTCAATAAAAATAGAGGGTATTTTGCTTACAAAATTCAATAAACGTTCTGTGTTCAGCAAGCAAGTTTTGGAAACTGCCGAACTTATTGCTCAAACCCTTGGAACGCATATTTTTGAAACCCAGATTAGACCTAATATAACTATTTCTGAGGCACAAGCAAGCCAAATGGATATTATGCAATATGCCCCCAAAAGCACAATTGCGATGGATTATTTGCAATTTACAGATGAAATTATCGGAAGGAGAGTTTAAAAGAAATGGCTCGAGCAAGAAAAGATTTTGATAAAGAAGAGCTTTATCGAAAGTTAATGCCAACCCAAAGTTTGCAAAGTGAAGGTATAGCAGGCGAAAACAACAAAGCTTTTGCAAAAAATCAGACAGTGGAAACTAATCCAACTGAAAACGTCAGTAGAGATGTTATTGTACAAAAGTTCACTGAAGAGGAACTCAGCGATGATTTTGTTCCCAATGTTGAGTGGGTGAACACATCATTTGAGCAGAACAAATCAACAACTGTCACCAATGGACAAAGCAATTGCGCAGAAACTCAAATTTCTTCCTTTATACCCTCCCCCATACAAAAAAGTTTAAATGACGTAAATGATAACGATAACAAATTGGTTGTACATAATGTTATGGAAGACCTTGTTGTCAGTGTAATTAATAAAAACGTCAAAAATTTTAACTGTTGTATGTGCGAACAATGTTTGAATGATATGGCAGCACTATCCCTTAATTTGTTGCCACCCAAATATATTGCCGCTACAAAAGATGAGATTGTTAAGTTAACGGCGGATTACATTAAAAAATCGGAGATAGATGTTTCACCGATTGTTATAAAAGCAATTATCAAAGTTAAAGGTTCTCCAAGACATAATTAATTGTTTTTTACATTAAATTTAATAATACTATTTTAATAAAAGTGTCGAATAATATTTTTTATTCGGCACTTTTGCTATAGGAAAATCTGCAATTCAAATTATATAAACTAAAACAATTTAGGCTGCTAAAGTGCTTTTAATAGCATTTTTTAAAGTTTAGGCTAAAATAAGGGAATATAATGAAATAATATTTACTAAATTAACATTTTTACGTTAACATTGTTTTTTTACAGCAATATCTCTTTACATCAGGGAAGAAAAATGTTAAAATTTAAAAGGACATGTAAAGATTATTGGAAATGCAAGGATTATCTCTTAGTTTAAGAAATTTGAATTTGCATTTTATAATTATATCTTTAAATGATAATTTCTCATTTATATTTTGAGAACTTTAGGGTATTAGCACTACCCCTAAAATTTTACCCGTACATAAAACGGGTAATCTCGGCTGTATTTAATGAGATTTTTTAGGGTATTAGCACTACCCCTAAAAAATAATGTTGTCCAATAACATTAATAAAACTAGGGAGGAAAAGTTATCATGGCAAGACAAATGAAAACCATGGATGGTAACAATGCAGC
The DNA here is from genome assembly GCA_036635475.1 of Oscillospiraceae bacterium. Taxonomy (GTDB): domain Bacteria; phylum Bacillota; class Clostridia; order Oscillospirales; family Ruminococcaceae; genus JAHHUA01. Next base: position 26,005 of record JAVWQH010000021.1, read on the forward strand.
AGCACACGTTTCATATGCGTTTACTGATTTAGCTGCTATCTATCCTATCACACCATCATCTGTTATGGCAGAAGTAACAGACAAATGGTCCGCTGACGGTCAAAAGAACATCTTCGGACAAAAAGTTAAGGTTGTTGAAATGCAATCTGAGGCAGGTGCCGCTGGTACTGTTCACGGTTCTTTAGCAGCAGGTGCTTTAACAACAACTTACACTGCATCTCAAGGTCTACTTTTGATGATTCCAAATATGTACAAAATAGCAGGCGAGCTTCTACCTTGCGTAATTCACGTTTCTGCAAGATGTGTAGCTTCCCACGCACTTAATATTTTCGGAGATCATTCCGATATTTATGCTTGTCGTCAAACAGGTTTCGCAATGCTTTGTTCTAACTCCGCTCAAGAAGTTATGGACTTAGGTGCAGTTGCTCACTTGACAACAATCAAGAGCAGAGTTCCATTCTTGCACTTCTTCGACGGTTTCAGAACTTCTCATGAAATTCAAAAAATTGAAACATGGGATTACAAAGACCTTGAAGAAATGCTTGACAAAGACGCAGTTGATGCGTTCAGAAAACATAGCTTGAACCCTGAGCGTCCAGCACTACGTGGAACAGCTCAAAACGGCGATATATTCTTCCAAGCAAGAGAAGCTTGTAATAAATTCTATGATGCTGTTCCTGCAACAACTCAAGAATATATGAACAAAGTTAATGCTAAACTTGGAACTAACTATCAACTATTCAACTACTACGGTGCTCCAGATGCAGAAAATGTTATTATTGCTATGGGTTCTGTATGTGAAACAATTGAAGAAACAATTGACTACTTAAATGCTAACGGCGGCAAAGTTGGTATGGTTAAAGTTAGACTTTACAGACCATTCTCCGCTGAACATCTAATTAATGCAATCCCTGCAACAGCTAAGAAAATCACTGTTATCGACAGAACAAAAGAGCCAGGTTCACTTGGCGAACCTCTATACTTAGACGTTGTTCTTGCTTTGAAGGATTCTAAGTTCACAAGTCTACCAATCTACTCAGGCAGATATGGTCTTGGTTCAAAAGATACAACTCCTTCTCAAATTGCTGCAATTTATGAAAATGCAACTAAACCAGCACCTAAGAAGAGATTTACAATTGGTATTACAGATGACGTAACATACCTATCTCTTGAAAATGCTGATATTGGCGATACAACTCCAGCTGGCACAACAAGCTGTAAATTCTGGGGACTTGGCTCAGACGGAACAGTTGGTGCAAACAAAAACTCCATCAAGATTATCGGTGACCATACAGACAAGTATGCTCAAGCTTACTTTGCTTATGACTCAAAGAAATCCGGTGGTATAACAGTTTCTCACCTAAGATTCGGCGACAAGCCAATCAAGTCCACATACCTTATCAACAAGGCTGACTTTGTTGCATGTCATAACCCATCTTATGTTGGCAAATATGATATGGTTTCCGACCTTAAAAAGGGTGGTTCATTCCTTCTTAACTGCGGTTGGGATTTAGCTGAAATTGAAAATGTATTCCCTCCTGAAATGAAGAGATATATTGCTCTTAACAATATTCACCTTTACACAATCGACGGAATTAAGATTGGTAAAGAAATTGGTTTGGGCGGACGTATCAACACTGTTTTGCAAGCTGCATTCTTTAGCATTTCTAAGGTTATTCCTGAAACAGATGCTATCCAATATATGAAAGATGCTGCTACAAAGTCCTATGGTAAAAAGGGCGAGGCTGTCGTTAAGATGAACCATGATGCTATCGAACGTGGTGCTAAGGACTACATCGAAGTTAATGTTCCTGAATCTTGGAAATCAATCTCCGGCACATCTGAACTTCCAAAGGTTAATGGCAACAGAAAAGACCTAACTGACTATGTAAACAACATTCTAATCCCTGTTAATGCTCAAAGAGGCGACGGTTTGCCTGTTTCCGCATTTATAGATTACGTAGACGGTGAAGTTCCTCAAGGTTCTGCTGCATACGAAAAACGTGGTATTGCTGTTGACGTTCCAACTTGGGATTTTGAAAGCTGTATCCAATGTAATTTCTGTTCATATGTTTGTCCTCATGCTTGTATCAGACCAGTTGTTCTAAATGAAGAAGAAACTAAAAATGCTCCTGCTGAAATGAAACTAACTGATATGACAGGTATGCCTGGATTTAAGTTTGCTATGTCCGTTTCTGCACTAGACTGCACAGGTTGTGGTTCATGCGTAAACGTTTGCCCAGGTAAGAAGGGTGTTAAGGCTTTGTCAATGCAGCCTCTTGAAACCCAACTTGATTCTCAAAAGGGCTTTGACTACGGAATTAAGATTGAACCTAAGGCTGAAGTTTTTGAGAAATTCAAGGAAACTACAGTTAAGGGCAGCCAATTCAAACAACCACTTCTTGAATTCTCCGGCGCTTGTGCTGGTTGCGGTGAAACACCTTACGCTAAACTTCTAACTCAAGTTGCAGGCGAAAGAATGTACATTGCAAACGCAACAGGTTGTTCTTCAATCTGGGGCGGTTCTGCTCCTTCCACACCATATACAGTAAACCACGAAGGTCATGGTCCAGCTTGGTCCAACTCACTATTCGAGGATAATGCTGAGTACGGTTATGGTATGTATCTAGCTCAATCTACAATTAGAAACGGCTTGATTACTAAGGTTGATGCAATTCTTGCTGATACAACAGACAGCAGCTGTGCGAAGTCTGCTACAACAAGAACAGCTTGCGAAAACTATCTTGCTACTCTTGATGATGCCAAAACTAATGAAGTTGCAACAAAAGAATTAGTTTCTGCTTTGAACAACTGCAGTTGTGAAAAAGCTAAGGAAATCGTTAAAGATAAAGAATTCCTTGCTAAGAAATCCGTTTGGATTCTTGGTGGTGACGGTTGGGCATTTGATATTGGATTTGGTGGTCTTGACCATGTTATCGCATCAGGCGAAGATATCAATATCCTAGTATTCAACACTGAAGTTTATTCCAACACAGGCGGACAATCCTCTAAGGCAACACCAACCGGTGCTGTTGCTCAATTTGCTGCTGCTGGTAAGGAAGTTAAGCAAAAGGATTTGGCTGCAATCGCAATGAGCTATGGCTACGTATACGTTGCACAAGTTGCAATGGGTGCTGACTACAATCAATGTATGAAGGCATTTGTTGAGGCTGAAAGCTATCATGGTCCATCATTGATTATTGCTTACTCTCCATGTATCAACCATGGTACAAAGGGCGGTATGGGCAAGTCAATGACAACAATCAAGAATGCTGTTGATGCAGGTTACTGGCATATGTTCAGATTTGACCCACGTCTAAAAGAAGAAGGCAAAAACCCATTTGTTCTTGATTCAAAAGAGCCTAAGTCAAGTTACAAAGACTTCATCACAAATGAAGTTCGTTACAGCTCGCTAACTCGTGCATTCCCAGAAAGAGCAGAAAAATTGTTCGAAAGAGCAACAGCAACTGCATCTGATAAGTACGAAAAGCTTGTTAAACTTGCTAAGCCATTCGATGCTGAATAGTATCTATAAATTAAAAAAGCTTAGGTATAAATAAGATTTAAGCTTTTAGCTAAAAAAGAGGTATTGGAATTGCCAATTTAGATTATTTTAATATTTTTAAGCAGGCAATTTTTCTACCTCAATATTTAGCATATAGACTATTAAATTATAAACATTTAGGGCGTGTATCAAAACGATACACGCCCTTTTTGTTATTAATAATTATTTTAGCTCAACAGTGAAAGTTCTTCATCTATATATTCTCTCATCATTTTTGGGGTTTTCCAAGCACAACTCTGCTCAAAAATATTCAGAATGTCATTGTCAATTCCACCATTTTCAGCAAGTGAATATAAAATATCAAAGGCTTTTTCAACGGTTATTTGTGATTTATAAGGTCTATCGTCCGTTGTTAGTGCCTCAAAAATATCCAAAATTGTTAGTATCCTTATTTCGCTTGGAATACTGTCTTCTTTTATTCCATTAGGGTAGCCTTTTCCGTTTAAAAGTTCGTGATGTAAACCTGCAATAGCTTGAACTACTTTATATTTTTTTGAAAACACCATCTTAGACAGAAGTTTACTTGTTATTTCAGCGTGATTTTGAATTGCTTTTCTCTCATTTTCTGTCAAAGTTCCAGTGCGAATAGATAATTCCTCAACTTCTTCTTGAGTCAGCCAATTGCGTTTCACACCATCTGTGTCAATGAAATATCTATCAGCAATTTTCCTAACAACTTCCATATCATCGTCAGAAATAATCATTGCAATATTCAGATTATGGCATATTACTTTTGTTTCAATTGCATATTTTTCGATTTTTTCGTATTCTTCCTGAGAAATATCCCCTTCCAGCAAGTCAACTTTAGCTAAAAGTCGGATTTTTTCCATTCTGTTGACGATTTCTTTTTCGTTTTCGGCAAGTCTTGAAGATTTATTGAGTATTTCAATTGGTGTGACAAGTTTTCCGATATCGTGCAGCCAAGCAGTCATTATAAGAATTTCTTTTCTGTCTTTTGTCACCTTTCCGAAAATTTCAGTTGCTTTTTCGTTATCTTCAACATAATCTAAAAAAGAAAGCATAATTTCAACAATTCTAACTGTATGTCTTGCATTATATGGAGTTCTTTCGTCAATAGCTGTTATAATTACATCAAAAAAAGAAAACATTTGACGTTTAATTTCCAGTTGATATGTTAAATTAGAAAGAGTAACACCGGAAAATGACATAATAGTGGAAATCATTTTTTCACTTTTAGCAGAATACGCAATTGGGTTTTCATCTTTATCCAATGCGTTAAGGAGCTGCAAAATTCCCAATACTTCTCCTTGATTATCAATAATCGGGAAAATTAACATTGATTTTGTTGCACAAAAAAATTGTTCATCAAATTCTTGCATAAGGGAACTGTCGATTAAATCGTTATTATACACATCAGGTATATTGGAAATAATTTTATTTTTAATGCAGTGTTTTATAACATTTATAAACACTTGGGGTATAATATCTTTTGTTGGCATAGGCTCTTGAGTGCTATTAAATTTTTCGATGGATTTATTTTTAGCTATTCTCAAAATTATTGAATCAGAATTAATTCTGTAAATTAATCCAACATCAGAATTTGTTACATCAATTGATTTTGACAGAATAATATCCAGCAGTTTACTTTGATTACTTTCCTCTGAAATTTCAATTCCAATTTCAAGAATATCCTTTTTAGTCATTGCACACCCACCCCCAATTTATATACACTGTCAAAACATTTTGTGAAAATATTGATTTATTATAAAGTGTACTGAAATATTCTATCAGAGCTAACAAATCATATCAAGTCAAATAATGATAACTCGTTATATTTTATTATAATACTTCTAGTTAATGATATTATATTAATCAATGAGTTAAACATTTATACAGAAATTGTTATAAAAATATTGTTTATCAATTCACTATTTCGTGTTATTATATACTAACATCAAAACAATTAATAATCAATCAAAAGGAAGAAATATGAACAAAATTATTGGCAATAAAATTACATTATCGCAATTATCGGAAAATATTTTTAACATATCAACTAATCAAACCGACAAAAAAATTGGTGAAGTCTGCATTAAACCAAAGGATAATACTCCACTATTAATTTGTGAAGTGAACTTAGACAAATATGATGAAAACTACTATTTAATGAGCATTTGTCTGCTGATAAAATATGCTCTCTCCGTACTTCAAAATAAATCAATACTTCTCCTGCCAAAAAATTATGCTGAATTTAAAATGTGCAAAAAACTTTTGGGTGAGGAAAAAGAAATTGACAATAAGCTTTATTTTGAGTGGCAAAACTCGCCGCTTTTATTGGGCGAGTATATTCATTTTAAAGGCAATCATTATAATCTTCATTTCATCGCCAAACACAGTGAGGATTTATCGGAATATTGCGTGTATGAGCCATTATATGGAGATGGCGGAATGTGGGTTAGACCTGCAAAAATGTGGGGCGAAGCTGTTGAAAAAGATGATGTATTCTATCCTAGATTTGAAAAAATATGGGAATAATAAAATATTAATGACTTTTTTAATGAAAATGTTTGCAAAATTCTTATATTAATTATATACTTGACTTAGAATATGAATGGTGGTGTGAAATAAATGTGTTATAGAATTTCTTTAACTAAGGAAAACACTAACTTTGATGTTTTACCTGTTGCACTGATAAAAAACTATCCTCTTGAAAAGCGGTACTATAAACCGTACACTCAAGGCAAACTTTGTTTTTCGTCAGATGGCTTGTCCTGTCAATTGATGGCGTTTGAAGCAATACCCGAGAAAAACAGCCAACTCAAACTTGTACTTTGCTTTGAAACTGACTTGCCATTTATTGTTGACATCTATTCTGACAATCGCAAAGCTGCGAAAATCGGAGAAACTGATGTTGTAGATGAAGTGAAATTTCACTTTTTTAATGGTGAAGACCTTCAAGGAAAATATTGGGGAGCTAATATTACACTTGACAATTCCGCAATTAAAAAATATTTTAATGATTTTGTAATAGCCAATAATAAAAAAATTAATGGTAATATTTTTAAGCTATGCGAAAATGGCGAAAAAGTTCATTATGGTTCGCTTTATCCTGTCGACTTCAAAACGAAAAATCCATACGAACAATATGGAGAATTTATCATAACTGATTATTAATAAGGGGGATTTTTTAATGAAATTAATTAGTAAAGTTATATCTTTAACCGCTTTAACAGCCGGTGCAGCCTATGCTATCAACAGACTTGTAAATTGCGCTTATGAAAAAATATCCGGCAAGTACGTCACGCCGAACCACGAAGATTTCGTAATTGGCGATGACAAAGAACAAAATTATAGCGGTGAACACATTGACGAGGAAAAATAAAATTTTAGTATTTTGATTTTAAAACCCGCCGACGAAAATATTGTGGGTGGGTTTATTTTGTTTGTAGAATTATAAATAAAAATTCAAGTTGGAGGGCATATGAAGCATAAGTTTTTATCTGTAATATTGGCAATTTCCTTGATTTTTGGTATGACTGCTTGTCAGGCAAAACCAGTTTCGGAAGAGTTGCCCACATTACCACAATATCCTGTAACTATCAATGAAACAATAATCTCGGAAAGACCTGTCAGAATTGCTACAATATCCCCTGCTATGACTGATTTAATATATGGTTTGGGCTTTGGCGGACGAATTGTTGGCGTTGGAGATGGCAGCGTTATCTCCTCGGGTGACGAAACAGATGAATTTGATGTGGAAAATATCGGAACTTTAATGGAACTTAATATGAGCGAAATAAAGCATTGTAAACCCGATATTCTCTTCACCCACACCCAATTGACAGATGACCAACTTCGCAAATTGCAGCAAATGTATGTAACAGTTGTTGTAATCCCCTTTGCTCAAACAATTGATGAGGTTTTTGCCAATTATGAAACTGTCAGCAAAATTATGCTTGGTGAAACTGATGGCAAAGCTTATTCTGATGCAAAAATCGAAAGATACAAATATCTGCTTGAAAAGGTTTCATCAGTATCTAAATCTTCGGGTGAAGGCACAAAATCAATATATATCCGAATGTTTCCGCTCACTCTTGCCACAGGAGATACCTTTGAAAACTATATTTTGACTGATGTTTTAGGCTTTGAAAATCTTGCCTCAAAATATGAAAACTGGAAATATCCAATGGAAGAATCCACAACTCTTGAACCTGAACTGATTTTGTATCACAATTCAATAGATGCTCCAACAATTTTGGAGGACACAATGTACAAAACAACTTCAGCTGCACAAAATAATAAAGTTCTTCATGTTCGAGGCGATTATTTTGAAAGACGTTCCCCTCAAATGTTTATGGAACTTGTGCGAATAGCATATGAACTATATCCAACTGAAATGCCTGAGGATTTAGCAAATATATAGGTAAATAATTGATATAAACCATCGGTTGAATTTTTATTTAGCCGATGGTTTTTTGTGATTAAAATACAATTAAATTTAATTTCAATCTGCATATTTTATCTGAAAATTGATTTGTAAAATACTGACTAATATTAAGATAAAAGGATTGATACTATTACATTTTGTCATAGCAAACTCGTTTTATAACAGCAAAAGTCCCATTTAAGCGGCGGCTCAAATGGGACGCTGAAAGGGGAGGTCATAATAGGAGTTGGAGTTTGTAAAAGTTATGATGAAGTTTTAACTATGGTTTTATTATATACTGTTTTATTCTCAAAATCAAGACTTATAA
>JAVWQH010000022.1:0-33782 GCA_036635475.1 Oscillospiraceae bacterium
CCGGACACACACTAAAACATTATGTAAAATTAGCTGATAAATAGTTTCTTTTAAAATTACAAAAGACATAAATTCAAGTTTATGAACCGCACAATGTCAAATAGACAGACTAAAAAAATATTCAGTTGCTTTAATTCCGCTCTGCTACGCAGTAGGGCGGAATTTTTCATACTGCAATAACGAAATGAAATTCCAATGGTAGTCAAATTATCAATTAAGAATAAATACAAGTTGTTGATATGTCAGATACAATGTGGTAATATCATAAAAGAAGGTGAAATAATTGATTGATATAATGACTTATAATGAAGAACGTGATTTTGAAAATATTATTAATTCTTGCGTAAAAGAAAACTGGGTTAAATTCTACACTACAAAAAAGCAAGAATTTCAGAAAGCTTTGTTGACATCACAAACCTATGTTGCATTTGACAATGGCGAATATTGTGGTTTTATTAGATGTATAACAGATGGATATTTTACAATATATTGCTGCGAAATAATTGTTGATAATATGTTTCGCCGTAAAGGAATTGGTGCTGAGCTTCTTAAAAAAGTGTGGGGAAAATACCCCTCTTGCTCTGTTGATGTATTGAGCGATAATGATGATTTTTACAAATCAAACGATTTTATAATATTGTGCAATGGTATGCGAAAAAAATAAGCAAACTAATTATCAAATATAAAACATCAAGCTACACAAGTAAAACTATTATAATTTTAAAAATAAACAATGTTGTATTAATATGGAGATGTTAATATTATGAAAAAAGCTATGATTTTTATGATGGCAGTATCAGTAGCTATCACATTGACAGGGTGTTCGGAGCGCAAATCAATTCAGACTTCTGATACAATATCGCAAAGTGAATTGAGTAGTTCTCAAACCGACAAAGAGATGGCAGATGTGAATACGGAGTATCCTGTACATTGTTTTCAATGGGTTGATAATGCAGAAACAGTAGCAATAGAAAAAGATGGAAAAATAAACTATGTTGGGCTTGATAATAAAGTAAAATCTTCAATAGAAATTTCTCCTGATTTTTTCCCCAATGATTATAATATTATTTATGGTGACAGTAACTTATTTATACTACACCAATTTAATACAACAGCCGCTTATCAGTTAAATGGTGAATGGCAGCTCTACAATGCCTCTATCCATAAACGTGATGGGATTTTAATAAAGGCTTTTCAGAAATTTAATATTAATTCGGATAACAATGAAGTTACGATTGATGGCGAAAAGGCTGATTTTACTGTAGATTATAACCAATATGAGAATTTAGAGCGAGCAATTTGGATTAATGATGGCACTATTGCACTTTTTGGAAATAAAAGACTGTTTTTTTATGAAATTGCAACGGATAAGCTGATTTTGATTGACGATTTTTCAAAAATAGTACCGCAAAATAAAGATGGTGCATATTATGGTTTGAAAAATGTTGTTCCTCAAGGTGATGGCTGCCTTTATTTTGCAAATGATATTTCTGGAAAGTTTAATCTTGAGGGGCATATCTATTATGGTGACTCAAATGGGGGACATATAGATTTTTTAAATGGTGAAGTATTTGGAAATATGTTCGGCGAGGACGGTATCGCTTTTACACAGACATACACCAATTCAGAAACAGGAGATATTGAAAAAACAGAATTTATATTTAACAATGAAAATCAAAGCAGAGGTGAAATTCCTCCTGTTAATGGTTGGGCATTTTACCATAGTGCCTACAAAACCAAAACAGGTGGGCGTATTTTGTTTGAGGGAAAACCACTGCCGGAAAAAGCTGATACCTTTTATGTTTTTGATATAATTGATGGTGGTGAGGGTATTTTAAGTATGTATTGCCCTAAGATAGAAAATATGTATCAATTTGAGCTTATTAATGTAAGAGGTGAGGTAGGAAATTTGGAGTATATATTTTCAGCAATAAACAAGGAAAATATAGATAATCCCAAAAGCTATATTTACAGTGAAAAAGCCAAGGAACTTACTGAACTTGAAAAATATATTCCTCTGAATATAAGCAAACTTTATTCATCTACAACTCACTATACCGATTTTATTTCTGACCAATCCAACGCCCAACATATTCGTATAAGAGAAATCAAGTAAAGTTCTGATATGAAGTAGCTCATAACAGAGCAATTCCATTTCCTTATATCAATGCAGAAATCAGTTAGTGAACACGAAACAGAAAGTATCGGAACAGATTAGATAATACATAATTTATTATAGTCCTTTCACACAATGTGGAGGGACTATTTATGTTTTGTTTTATAATATTAATTTGTACAAATAGATTAATTATTAAATGAAAATATTCAAAAACATTTGTGACAATTGTCGCCACAGTAATGATGACAGTATCGCATAGTAGATGTGATATGGCAATCCCAAAAAGCTTTTCAAAGTTTAGTGTATAGTTAATCATCTTTTTAAATGAGCAGAAGCCCACCGAGATTTTACTCACAGTGGACTTCTGAGTTTTGCAGTGATGCTAATTTATCTGTCTTGTTTTATTGCCGTTTGACAATCTTTTATATTGCCATTAGCACTTTGGGTTTCCGTCAATCTGGCAGTCTACTGTGTCAAGTTTCTGCAATAGAATTGATTCGAGCATAGACATAGCATTTGTCATGTCTGTGATACTCTTGTTGAGGCAGAGTAGCTGTTGTGATGTGACATTTGGAAGTGAAACAAACTTTTGAATTTTAGCGCCCTCTGCGTTGGCAATAGCACCTAAAGCAGCCTCTTCCAGTGCAATAGAATTAATCAGGTCACTGATTTGCTGACGATAGTTGTTGGTGAAAATGATGGTGCTAGCAGGATTACTTGCGGAGGTTCCCGTTACACCATTTGGGTTATTTGGGTTCACAGTGTAGGTGAATGCGGCATTTGCTACGTTCACAATTGGGTTTGGATTTGGGATAGCGATGACTTTCACTTTGAATGTGATTGTCACAGAGCCGCCAGCTGGAAGGGCATTTGTCAGTGTGATTGCTGTGTTCGGATCGCCAGTGTATGGCACACTGACTGAAAGAGAACCAGGAACCAAAACCGTTCCATTTGGAACAGGATCGGAAATGACGATATTATTGGCAGGCACGTTGCCAGTGTTGGTGACAACAAGGTTATACGTGATGATATCGCCAATATAGCCGAGGCTCTCGCTGGCAGTTTTGGTGATATTCAACTTAGCAGTAGACACAGGAGTGCTTACTGTGTTGCTAGAACCAGTTGCCGTTACGCCGTTTGGATTTGTAGGGTCAACGGTGTAGGCATAGTTGACAGTAGCAAAGTTAGGAACTGGGTTTACAGGAGGTGCGCCTGTGCCGAGTTTTACCTTGTAGGAGATTGTAGCAGTACCACCGGCTGGAATTGGTGCAGTGAGTGTCATTGTTGGAGGTGCGCCTGTTGCGCCGATGAGAGAACCTGCCACATAGGTTGTGCCTGCGGGGACAGGGTCAGTAACCACTACATTATTTGCTGATACGTTGCCGGTGTTGTGGAGGGTAATGGTATAGGTCAGAGTGTCGCCAAACTGTGCGAAAGGTGGAGCAACTGACTTAATAACATTGCCTGTGGTAGTCAAATCCGCATAGTTAATTTGAGTGGAAACAGGGTTAGTGCTGCCACCAGTACCGCCGGGAACAGTGGCGGAAGCAAGATTCACAATTGGGTTATTAACTGGTGCGGTTGAGGAAACCTGTACCTGATAACTGGCTGTTACTGTTGAGTTTGCAGGCATTGTAAGAGTTAGTCCGGTGGCAGGTGTTGTACCGGTATATGGTACACTGACAATAAGATTGCCGATATAGGTTGTGCCAGCGGGTGGTGCATCAGTGAACACTACACCGGGAATGGAGTAGTTATTTGGGTTCACACCGGTAACTGTATAGGTCAAAATATCTCCTGGTTTTGCAAAGGTTTTATCCACGCTCTTTTGGAAAGTTTCGGGTGCAGAATTCAAAATAGTATACTGCACTATATCGCCCAGTGCGGGTGTAAAGTTAATTGGCAAACTACCCGTAGGAGGAACACTTCCGCCGGCAGATAGATTAATGGCGGAGACAGTTTGCGTGTATCCGGCAAGTGGAGTGACACTACCAGGTGCCATCAGCTCACTGATGGTATAGGTGTTGCCGGCAATACCGTATACAACAGCATTATTAGATTGAAGACCAACAGCAGAACCAGCAGTTGTTACTTGGTCATTAGGAGTTCCGGCAATATTCAAAACAAATTGGTCAGCTGAATTGATTCTATTGCCGATATTTTTGAAAAGTGATACTTTTGTAACAGCAAAACCAACTGCAACAGCTTCACGACCATAAACATCAAGAGTAAGAGTTGCTGGAGATTGTGTTGTTAAAACATATGATGCTTGGCTTGCAGATTGATTAGTACCTGTTATAGTGACAAGATTTGTTCCTACTCCTGCCAATGTTGGTGGGTTTGCACCAAGAGTTGCTAACAAGTTCCAAGGACCACCTGCTGTATTAAATTTCAAATATTCAGTGTATTGAGGGAATGAGTTTGTGCTTTCAGCATCAGCAACCACAGCTGTAAAGTTTGTAACAGGATTACCGTTAGGGTCTTTTACAACAATATTACTTAATACTAATGTGCTAGGAGCTGAATAAGCGGATAATAATGGAGTTTTAAGTGCTGTATTTCCCAAAATTCCTGTATATCCAGCAGAACCAAAATAAGAAAATTGTACAGGAGTTGGAACAGCAGTGAAAGGAACAATTGATGTTGGAAGAGATTTTATATCAAAAGTGACAGTAGAACCATCGTTAAGAGTACCTGTAAGACCTGTAATTATTTGCCCAGGATTTATCGTTAAATTGCCAAAGTTAAACCAGCCTATGCCACCAGCAGATGGGCCAGAGCCGGGATTTGCATACGAGAATGACATAAAAATGTCTCCTTTACAAGATGTTTTAGTTGTCTAGCATATTACTGACAGATGGTGGTTTGAAACAGATCAAGCTTAGCTTGCAGCTGCATTTCCAGACGGGAAATGGCAACAATTGCGTTTTTAACAGATGCATTAACCGCTAAAAGGTCATCAGCAGTTGCATCGCTGTTGTTCACAACCGCCATAATTTTTTCGCTTTCGGCGTTCAAAATGTGTGCCAAGGCAGACTCTTGCATTGCTACGGATTCGATGATATTTCCAATGGCATCTCCACGAGTGATAGTGCCTGGCTTAATAATAGGCATGCCCATAAGATAACCTCCAAGTTTTAGTTTATAGTGCAGATAAAATAATCTGCTGAAAGCCTATGAATGATAAAGCATTTGCATTTTTGCAGAGAAAATTTTGAACCTCATAGGCTCACTCTCAGTATATGTGCAGAGTGCTTGTATTGTGCAATTACTTGAAAAAGTTTGAGGGAAGTCCGAATATTGCGCTCTTCTGCAACAATATTATTGCAGCAAACTTTAAAAGAATATATTATGCAATTTTAAAGAATAGCTTGAATTTGAAAAAAAGCATTGACAGGTTAGATTATTTATGATAATATTCTACCTGTCGTTAGGTAGAATATGGAGGTGCAAAAATGAATGACAGCAATACAAAAGCCAAAATAATAGAAACTATGTATCATCTAATTGCCGAAAAAGGTTATGATAAATCATCCATAGGTCAAATAGCTGAAGCAATTGGTATAAAAAAAGCATCAATTTACTACTATTTTAAATCCAAAGAAGACATATTTTTGGAAATGGTAAAAGGACTTTATAAGGAAGATTACTATGATAGAAACGAGCTTTTTGATAAAAATATTGATGCAAACTCCTATGAAAAAGAGTTGATTTCAGTGGGATTTGATTTCATTGATTCTTATTTTGGGAATAAGGACTTGCGCAAAGTTTATGCTGAGATTGATTTACAAACAACACGTATACCAAGATTAAAAGTCATCATAAACATATCAGATGAAAATATCAACAAATTTTTGATAAAATGTTTGGTTCATGGGGTTGAAATTGGTGCATTTCCGCAAGATTTTGATATAAAAATAAATTCACAAATTCTCTACACACTTTTAGTAGGTATTGACCAATCAATTCTATATGAATTTCCAATAGACTCTAAAGCTGTGTGGAAAGAAACAATCTTAAAACTATTTTAAAGAAAGGCTTAATTACAATTATGATAGAAAAACAATTTGCTACTCTTCCTGTTAAAAAAGTTTTCTTTAGTTTAACTTTGCCCGGCATATTAAGTATGCTTTTTTCTTCAATATATATGATGGCAGACGGGATTTTTGTAGGACATTTCATCGGCGAACACGCATTAGCAGCCGTTAATTTAGTAACACCGGTTATGATGATTATATTTGCACTATCAAATATGATCGCAGTAGGTTCATCGGTTAAAGTATCAACAACAATGGGCGAAGGTCAAATTGAAAAAGCTAAAAATATATTTACAGCCAGTGTATTAATGATTATCGGTTTGGGCTTTGTTTTTTCAATATTGGGCATTCTTTTCACAAAACCACTTATTAATGCCTTAATTAAAGACCCCATTCTTGCTGAAATGGCATATGACTATGTGAGCTATTTTACCATTGGTTTACCTTTTATTATGCCATTATTTGCAATGGATAATTTCTTACGAGCATGCGGAAAAGCAAAATATAGTATGTGGATTAATATTATGGTTTCGCTGCTGAATATTTTCCTTGACTGGTTATTTATTGCTCAATTTGGGTGGGGAATTGGATTTTCAGCTCTTGCCTCGGTAATCAGTATGTTTATAGGAGCATTTTTCTCTTTCTTCCCATTCTTTACAGGGAAAATCACATTGCATTTTGCCAAACCTAAAATATCACTTTCTGAAACAATCGGAATTGTATATAATGGTGCATCTGAATTTTTCGGAAATATAGCAGGCTCTTTTATTGCTACAATAATCAATGTGTTCCTTCTAAATCTTGGCGGTGCAATTGCTGTTGCAAGCTTTGGAATTGTTATGTATATCGACACGTTGCTAATCGGAATTTTGTACGGTATTCTTGATGCAATACAACCCGCAGTCAGCTATAATTTAGGTGCAAACGAGATAAAAAGAACTCTTTCATTTTTTAAGATTACAAGTATAACAACAGCAAGTGTATCTCTGGTTTGTATGACTTTAATTCTTCTATTCCCACAATTTTTAGTTGGCATTTTCACGAAAGATAACAACTTGGAAATTATCAATATGACAGTTGCCGCATTGTTCTTATTTGCTCCATCTTATCTGTTTACTTGGTTTAATATGGTAACAAGTGCCTTTTTAACCTCAATGGATAAGCCAAAAGAATCAATGCTTATAATGACATTCCGAGCAGTTGTTTTCCCGCTAATTTGCTTGTTTGGCTTAACATCTTTTATGGGAGTTTACGGAGTATTTTTCACTGCAACATTATCCAACGCATTAACTTTTATTGTTGCATTTATTATTTGGCGAAAATATGCTAAAGCTTTAAAAGACAGCATTTAATTAGGCTTTACAACAAATAAGCAATATATTATACAATATTTATTCATCGTTTTTTTCTATTTTGCTATTGCTTTTTTAAAGTTTATATCATATACTAAATTTGATAATATTTTAACGTTATGTATTAGCGCTAAATATTATCAAATTTTTTATGTGAAATTACGAAATACTTGCTATTAACAATTTTATTATTTCTATCATTTATATGTTACTTTAATAATCTTATAGTTTTTATAAAAGTATTATTTAATAGTTCTTGCAAAGGGGATATATATGAAAAAAACAATCTTACGCACAAATTTATTGATAGCTATGGTAATAATTATAGGGTTTATTGTGATAGAAATTTCAACCAATCTTTCCTTTAGACATTTGTTTGTTCAAGATGTTGAATATGTGTCAAAGTTGACTTCTGAAAACATATATATGGGAATTAAAGAGCTTATGAGCCAACCTCTTAATGTTTCATTATCAATGGCAAGGGATAATTTTTTGCGTGAATTTATGGCTGAAGAAAACAGCGAAATTCATTCTCCCCAAAGACTTGTTAAACTCCAAAATTATCTGACTGAATATAAAAATAAAAATGGTTTTGATTCTGTATTTTTAGTGTCCACAAAAACCGGAAATTATTATCATTATAAAAATGGTATTGACCGAGTAATGTCGCCAAATAATGAAGAGGATATATGGTTTTATGATTTTTTGAAATCCGATGATGAATATGCTCTTAATGTTGATAATGACCAAGCAACTGACGATCATATCACGATTTTCGTCAACTGTAAGCTCAAAGACAACAATGGTAACCTTTTGGGCGTAATCGGCGTTGGTATGGAAACACCATACATACAAAAGCTGCTTGGCGAAAATGAAAATAAATATCAAATAGCTGCATATTTAATTGATGATATTGGAAATATACAGCTATCTTCTTCATTGACAGAATTTGAACGAGTAAATCTCTTCGACAAACCCACATATAATGAAATCAAAACTCAAATAATAAACAACAGAACTTCAACAGAAAATAAGTGGTATTCAACTGAACAAGAACGTGGGTATTTTGTAACAAGATATATCTCTTATCTAAATTGGTATCTGGTTGTTGAAAAAAGCACAGATGCTTTGCACCAAAAAATGCTCGTTCAACTATGGCTAAGCACATTACTTACAATTATTGTAATATGTTTTATTATCACTGTTTTGACGTTTATTTTGAAACGCAATTATAAACTAATGACAATTCTTGCTGAAGTTGACCAACTTACTGGTCTTAGAAATCGCACCAGTTACGAGTGTGATATTGGCAATTATGAAAAAAATATGGCTAAATATCAACATTTCGGTATTGGCATTTTCGATTTGAACAAGTTGAAAAGTGTCAATGACCGCTTTGGCCATCAAGAAGGCGATTTATACCTCAAAACTTTCTCTGACCTATTAAGAAAATCCTTTAATCAATCTCCTGTTTATCGTATTGGTGGAGATGAATTTTGTATAATCTTTTTGGATTTTGAAGAAGATTATATTTTGAAGCAATACGAACTTTTGAAGAGTGAACTTGAAAAGCACAGTAATAAAAAAGAATATACAGAAAGTGTTGCTTTTGGCTATGCCTTTTATGATGCTACCACAGCACCGACTACTCAATTAATATTTTCTCAAGCGGACCAAAATATGTATGAAGATAAAAAAATATATAAGGCGAAAATGACTGAGGAGAACAAATAAGCTTCAACCTTTGAAAACCAATGTATTTTGATATCTCTCTGCCTTAAAAATAATCTTAAACAATGATGTCACTCATTCAATCTATATGGCTATGTGTCAATTATGTTAAAACATATGATTGTGCTTGCAGAACTAATATTTGCCTAAAAACAGCCACCGCACTAAACGTAAAAAGTTAGTGCGGTGGCTGTTTGTGTAGGTTATCTTGATACTCTCAAAATGGTGCGGTTTTGAGCAATATTCCGTTTAATGCTCATAATGGATACTATTTTTCTTTATGAGAAACGATTAAGTATTTATCATTAGATTTTTTTAATGTTAAAATCATATCGTCACTATAAAGTGTTACAATATCGCCATTAATTTCTCCGCTTTTGCAAATAAACTGAGCAAAGCCAGCATCGCTTGTAAATGTATAAAACGAATTATAAGGCTCTCCTAAATAAGGCACTTCGCTTGTTTCAATGCTGTCTACTGTAATGCCCATATACTTTTGCAGTACATCATTGATTTCATTTTTAGGTTTTCTTTGAATTGGAACAGGCATATCACCTAAGGTTTCAACCTCATTAAAAGGGAAATTACTCAGCTCTTTCAACAATTCAAATTCATCTTTGTTTATTCCGTCGGAGTTTAACATATTTACTGTTGAAAAATACCTAATAAATTCTTCGAAATTCATATCCTCAGGCTTGTCATAAGTGGAAGATATAAAAAAGCTAAGTGGGTTTACTATTAATTCATATTTTTCATTATCAATTGGCTGTAATGGTTCAAATGCTTTATTCACCTCATCAATTTGTGACTGCGTTAGCTGTTTGGGCTTTTGCGTACAGCCCACAAAAAGCAAGATAAAAACCATAAATACACTGGAAACTAGTAAAAATTTTTTCATATTTCTCCTCCGTCAATATAAATTAAACCACTCATGCACTTTCATAGCAAATGCAGGAGATTTTTCTAATTCAGTATATCACAGTTTTTTACGTTGTGCAATTGATGATATGTCAACAGATATCTGTACAGAACAGTGTTGAACAACAAATAAAAGCTATTTGTGAAAAATTCTTGTGTTAGGACATACCATAATATTTATTATGCGCCCAATAGCTAAGCTGTCATATTAAGGAAAGCATACAACAATTGTTAATGAATTATAGTCTTAATAATATGTATAAAATTACATACTTTTCGCAAAACACATATATATAATAATGTGTATATGTACAGATATTGTAAATAAATTTTAAGAAAATACAAAGATGTTGCAAAATAAAAGTAAAATAAATATTAGAAACATAAGCATATAAGCCATATAACTTGGTAAATGACAAGATATAATAATAATGCAATTTGTTTATTCATAATTTACAAATAATATGTTCAAATTATAGAAGAATTTACAAAAGTGATAAAATATACAAAAAACTACATAATTAGTATTGACTTTGATAAAAGTTGTAGCTATAATGTGAATAAGTTCACGTGAATAGGTTCGCATATTATCACGAGACAAATATTAAAAGGATGTGCAAAAAATGAAAGTAAAAGAAATTCTAGCAGCAGTTTTAGCAACTTCTATGGTTTTCACTTTGACAGCATGCGGTGGCAATGAAGAAAAACCTAATTCGTCAAAAGATACGGGTACAGAAAGTAAAGGCACATTAATCGTCGCAACAAGTTCTGCACCTATTCATTTTAATGCTGATGCCAATGCGATGGCAGGTTCATTTCCGGCTGTAAATATTTTTAGCGGACTTCTTGAAACAACAATCAGCGGTGCTATTATTCCCGATTTAGCAAAAGAATACACTATATCTGATGACGGACTTACTTATACGTTTAAATTAAATTCCGGCATTAAGTGGCACGATGGCAAAGATTTTTCTTCAGATGACGTAAAATTTACATTTGACACAATTATTAAGGAAAAAGGCGTAAATATTGATAAATATAAAAACATTAAAGAAATTACAACTCCTGATAAAGATACTGTAATTTTCAAATTGGAAAATGTTGATGCTTCACTTATTTCCTATATTCCTATGACAGATATTCTTCCAAAACATTTGTATGAAGGTACAAATTGGTTGGAAAACCCAGCAAATAAAAATCCAATCGGAACAGGTGCTTTTAAATTTGTTGGTGAAGAAAAAGATGTTAGTATAACTCTTGAAGCAAATAAAGACTACTTTAAAGGTGAACCTGGGGTTGATAAGATTATTTATAAGATAATTCCTGACGAAAACACTGCTGTACAAGCTTACTTAAACGGCGAGGTTGACCTTTTGGGATTACCAGCTGCTATATCACCGGCTGCTGTACCTTCTTTGCAGAACCTAAAAGGTACAAAAGTTCAAACAATGATTAGCGCAGACAGACAATATCTTGTTACAAATATGGCAAAATCACCTTGGAATGATGTTAATGTAAGACGTGCAATTGCACTTTGTCTTGATAGACCACAATTTGTTGAAAAAGCTCATAAAGGATTTGCAGAAGTTGCTGAAGGTTTTTATACACCAGCAGTATCCTGGGCATACACAGATAAATACAAAATGCCTGATAGAGATGTTGAAGCAGCAAACAAATTGCTTGATGAAGCAGGACTTAAAAAAGATGCTAATGGTGTAAGAATTAAAGATGCACAAATTGTTATTTTTGAATTTGCTGTATTCTCCGATATTGCAACTATTCTTCAACAAAACTTAAAAGACATCGGTATTGAATCCAAAATCACAACTCTCGAATATGCCGCTTGGATGGATAAAATGAAGAATGGCGATTTCGACTTTGGTATCACAGGTGGATTCCATGGACCAGACCCAGACAACCTATCAGGACGTGTTGGCGTAGGCGGTTGGGGTAACTTTATGAAATATAATAATCCAGAACTAGAAAAATTACTACAAGATGGCAGAATGGAATCTGACCAAACAAAAAGAGCAGAAATTTATTCCGAAGTTCAAAGAATTATATCAGAGGACTTGCCAATTATGCCTATGACAGAATGGTGCTACATCATTGTATCAAAAGATAATATGAGCGGTCACCCAATCGAACTTCAAGATTCTATCGGTTCAGCAAACTACTTCAAAATTAAATTTAACTAACTCTCTCCCTTTAAAAAGCAGTATCTTATGCCCGAAACTCATAAGATACTGCTAAATAATAAAAAGACAAATAACTGTTAAAGACTGTGGTGGTGTAAAATGAAAAAATATGTATTTAAGCGAATATTAACAGGTCTTTTCGTTGTTGCAATTGTTTTTGTAATTAACTTTGTGATTGTAAGATTAGCACCTGGAGATCCTGTTTCGATACTGGCGGGAAGGGATAATCCATCGCAAGAACTGATGGATAATCTAAATGAAAAGTATGGCTTTGACCAGCCAATGCATATTCAATTTATAAGATATATTAAAAATATGCTTAAAGGCGATTTTGGCAATTCTGTAATATACAATGAAGGCGTTTTAAAACTAATATTTGATAAAATGGGTGCTTCATTGTTGTTGGCATTAAGTGCGATAGTTCTTGCGTTAATTATAGGAACTGCAATTGGATTGTATGCGGCAACTCATCAAAATGGGTGGTTTGACAAAATTTTTACGGCTTTATCATATGTATTAAATTCAATGCCATCATTTTGGTTGGCAATAATGTTTATAATGGTTTTTGCAACAAATTTAGGTTGGGTACCAACTTCCGGTATAAGTGATTTAAGAAATAATTATACAGGAATTAGATTAATTGTCGATGTATTGTGGCATTTGTTGATGCCTGTAATGACTCTAACATTAATTCAATTGCCAGTTTATTTTAAAATTGCACGAAGCTCTGTGCTGCAAGTAATGTCAGAGGATTTTATCACAACATTTAGAGCAACAGGTATGAGTGAAAAGAAAATATATAATAAGTATGTATTTAAAAATGCAATTTTGCCTGTAGTAACAGTTTTCGGAATAAGCTTAGCATTTGTTATCACAGGTTCTGTATTGGTTGAAACAGTATTCTCATGGCCAGGTACAGGAAGATTGATGATGACAGCGATTATGAATCGAGATTATCCTTTAATAATGGGTATATATTTAATTCTTTCTTTGTCTATTTCAATTATGATGATAATTGTTGATTTAATCTACGCTTATATAGACCCTAGAATAAGAAATTCATACAATTAATCCTGTGAATATCTGCAGAAAGGATACGACTATGAGTAAAATCAGTGAAAAATTAAAGAAATTACTTAAAACAATAAATTCAAACGGACAACTCAAATGGGGCTGTATTATACTACTTTTGATAATTGTCGTAATAATATTTACTCCGTTTCTTACACGCTATTCTCCATATGAAATATCTTGTGATATGTTGTTAGCTCCAAATTCTCAAAACCTTTTGGGTACAGATGGACTTGGAAAAGACGTTTTCAGTATGATATTGTACGGTGCAAGAACTTCTATTATTATAGGTCTTGTATCTGCATTAATTTCGGGTGTATTAGGAACATTTATCGGTGGTATTGCCGGATTCATCGGGGGTAAAACCGACAAAGTAATATCAGAAATAATCAATATATTTTTGATGATTCCAACATTCTTTCTAATCCTTATGATAGTTGCAATGTTCGGAAGCAGTATGTTTAATGTAATGTTGGTAATAGGTTTTACCTCGTGGCCAAGTAATGCAAGACTTATGAGAGTTCAAGCATTGTCACTAAAGGAACGTACATTTGTCAAAAGTGCTATTGCAAGCGGCGAAAATAATATGAAAATATTGTTCAACTATATTATTCCAAATGGTATTTATCCTATCATTTCAAACACAACTCTTAGCATTTCAGGTGCAATATTAACAGAAGCAAGCTTGAGCTTTTTAGGTCTGGGCGACCCGAACGTAGTAAGCTGGGGTCAGATGATTTTTGAAGGCAAGGCATATATAGCTGTTGCACCATGGATAACAACATTTTCTGGTATTGCTATTTTGATATTGGTTATAAGTTTCTATCTAATTGGCGATGGACTGAATGTTGTATTAAATCCAAAGCTAAAATCAGCTAAAAAGTAGGGGGCGAAAATATGAGCAAAATACTTGATTTAAAAAATGTTTCAATTACTTATAAAACAAATAAAAGAGAAGTTCTTGCTGCCGATGATATAACGTTCTCTATTGATCAAGGGCAATCCGTTGGAATAGTTGGAGAGTCCGGTTCAGGTAAATCAACTCTTGCAATGGGTATATTAAGACTTTTGCCTACTGATTGTTCAGAAATAACAGGAGAAATTTTGTTTAATGGCAAAGACCTTCTTAAAATGACGAATGAGGAATTTAATGAGTTAAGATGGCTTGATATATCAGTTGTTTTCCAAAAAGCTATGAATACTTTGAGTCCTATTCATAAAATAGGCGACCAATTTGAAGATATTTACAGAGTACATGATAAAACATCTTCAAAAGAACAAATAATCAAAAACATTATAGAAATGTTAGCACTTGTTAATTTGAACGAAAGAGTATTAAAACTTTATCCACACGAATTATCAGGCGGCATGCTTCAAAGAGTTTCAATTGCATTAGGACTTATGCACAAACCAAAAGTTATTGTATTGGACGAATCAACAACGGCACTTGATGTTGTAACACAAACGCAAATTCTTGAAGAAATTAAAAAGCTTGAGAGAAAGCTTAAAATGACAAGAATTATGATTACACACGATATGGCAGTTGTAGCAAGTTCTTGTGAAAAGGTAATAGTTTTGTATGCAGGAAGATTGATGGAGTTTGGATATGTTAAAGACGTTATAAAAAATCCTCGTCACCCATACACAATAGGACTTTTAAATTCCTACCCAACGTTAAAAGGTGAAAAAACCAATCTTAAAGGAATAGAAGGTTCTTTGCCGGACTTATCTGAAAGATGCCCAGGCTGTATATTTGCAGCAAGATGCGAACACGCAACAAAGAAATGCTTTGAGGAAAAACCTATGCCAAAAACATTGGAAGATGGTAGAGTTATATCCTGTCACTTATATAATTAAGCTTATAGCGGAAAGGAGAAAGGATATATGCAAGAAAATATTCTTACAGTCAATCACTTATATAAATGGTATGAACAACGCAATGACAAATTGATGAGTTTGAAAAAAATCAATGTACAAGCTGTAGATGATGTAAGCTTTACATTAAATAAAAGAGAAACTTTGGGAATAATCGGAGAGAGTGGCTGCGGCAAATCGACTCTGGGAAAAGTTTTGCTAGGACTTGAATCACCAACAAAAGGTGAAATAATAATAGATGGAAAAGATGCTATAAATTTTCTGAAAACAGACAGATTAAACTTCAGAAAAACAGTTCAAATAGTTTTCCAAAACCCATTTGACACATTCAACCCAAGACATAAAATCGGAAAAATTCTTGAGAGAATAATGAAACTTCACAATATAGAAGATAGTAATGAGGCAAGAAAAGAACGTGCTATAAAGGAATTGGAAAATGTTGGACTATTGCCGGGAAAAGATTTTTACGAAAGATTTCCTCACGAGTTATCGGGCGGACAGCTGCAAAGAGTTTCAATTTTGCGTTCTATGATACTTCAACCTAAAATTCTTGTGGCAGATGAACCTGTGTCAATGCTTGACGTTTCAGTTCGTGCAGATATTATCAATATGTTCGCAGAAATGATAAAACAACACGATACATCAATAATATTCATCAGCCACGATATTGCAACAACAAGATATATTTCAGATAAAATAGCTGTAATGTATTTGGGAAGAATTGTTGAAACAGGCAAAACAGAAGATATTATTCAAAATCCAATGCACCCATATACAAAAGCACTTATTTCCAACTGTGCTTCCATTGATGTTGATGAAGAAAGAAAAGCAATAAAGATTAATGGTGAACCTCCAACACCTATTAATCCGGGACCTGGTTGCTATTTTGCAAAAAGGTGTCCTATGGCTACAGAAAAATGCTTCAAAACATATCCTGAATACACTAAGTTTGGCGATGACAGACTTGTTAGTTGTCATCTTTGTACAAAGGAGAATGTAAAATGATTTTAATTAAAAATGGCGAAGTGCATATTGGAAATAGAGATATTATAAACAATTGCGATATTCTTATAGATAATTCAAAAATCATTAAAGTTGGAAAAAACATTTCATCTGAGGGTATTGATGAAATTATTGATGCAACTGATTGTACTGTTTTCCCTGGATTTGTTGATGCAGCACAAAACTGGGGAGCAGTAGGCCCAGGTTGGGGAGATGATGATTTAAACGAAACAACAGACCCAATTACTCCGCATCTTGACTCGGTTTATGCCTTTGACCATGATGCTATGAATTTTCAAAGTGCATATGAATATGGTGTTACATCGTTTGGCTTTATGCCAACATTCAATAATATTGTAGGCGGTAGAGCCTGTGCATTTAAAACATACGGAAAAAATCCATATGAAATGCTTATCAAAAAAGATATTGCAATAACAGCCTCACTTTCTAATTCAGCTAAAAACACATATAGAAGCAGGGGAGTTTGTCCAATGACAAAGCTCGGAATAGCTTCACTTTTGAAACAAGCATTATTTGATGCACAAAAATATGAGGGTGATGAAAAAGAAAACCCAAAAAGTTTTTATCTGAAAAAAATACTTAATAATGAAATACCGCTAATTGTCAATTGTTCAACAAAAGCTGAGATAAATGCTGTGTCAATGATAGCAGACCAATTTAATTTTGATGTTGTTTTAATAGGCGCATACAATCTATCTAAAGCTGATATTAACAATAAACATTTCAAAAAGATTTTGCTGGGTAATTTAACTGACAGTATGCTGCCTGAAAATTATCATATTGATGCTGATGCTTTAAAATTAATAAAGGCAGATACATTGATGGCTGTATGCTCCAATGGTGACAGCAGCAGCGGCGGAAAAGAAGCATTGTTATGGAATGCAATATTATACTTTCAAAAGGGATTTGATTGCGAAGAAATATTGGAAATGATAACACTAAATCCTGCGAAGATACTTGGAATTGATAATCAAGTAGGTAGCATTGAAGAGGGCAAAGATGCTGATATTATCATATGGAGCAATAACCCTATTCTGACATTTGATGCAAGAGTTAAACATTCATTTTTAAATGGTGAAGACTTAACAAAGTTAGAAAGGAGAACAACATGTTGGTAATAAAGCATGCTAAAGTTTTTACAGCTACATCTGATGAATTTATTGATGATTGTGATATATTAATTGACGATGGAAAAATAAAAGAAATTGGCAGAAATATATCCGTTGATAATAGAGAAGTACTTGATGCAAGCGGTTTAGTTGTACTTCCGGGGTTAGTTGATGCCCATTCCCATGTAGGGGGATTTGGAGTTTCAAGAACAAGCCCTGACCTTAACGAAATGACAAGCCCATCTACTCCTAGCGTTGAGGCAATATATGGTGTTGATACTGATTCTGTTGACTTCCAAAGGGTGATTGAAGCAGGAATTACAACTTCAATTATAACCCCTGGCAGTGGAAATGTAATTTGTGGAACAGCATTTGCTGTTAAATCTGTGGGCGAAAACATCAGTGATATGTGCATTAAAAATCCTGTTGCGATGAAAGCTGCTTTAGGCGGTAATCCAAAAGGAGTTTATGGCAAAAAAAATCAACTTCCAATGACAAGAATGGGAGTTGCAGATGTTATTCGCAAAACTCTTGTTGACGGGCAAAAGTATTTAGATAAAAAAGAAAAAAACTCTGAAGATTTTAAATTTGATATGGGTATGGAAAATATATCAAAGGTGCTTAAAAAAGAAATACCATTAAAGGTACACTGTGAACAAATTGATATGTTGACTGTAATAAGTATTGCAAAAGAATTTGATATACAATTCACTTTAGAGCATGCTTGGGGTGCAAGCAATTATATTAAAGAAATATCCAATTCAGGAGTTAAGGGCATTAATTTTGGCCCAATTGGAATACATATGACCCCTGGAGAGTGCGGTATTGTTGACATTGAAAGTGTTTGTGAACTGACTAAAAATGGTGTTGTTTGTTCCCTCATAACTGATGGCCCATTATTTACACCATTTGGATTAGTACTACAAGCAGGTGAACTAGTTAGATTTGGTATGAAAGTTACACAAGCACTCAAGACGATTACAATAAATCCAGCTATAATTTGTGACATATCAGACCGAGTAGGTTCAATTGAAATTGGAAAAGATGCTGATTTAGCGATATTTAGTCATATTCCGGCACTTGAAACTTCTGCTAATTTATTATATACTGTAATAGATGGAAAAATAATATACAAATGGTAGGTAATAATTATGCCAAAAAGCACTTTTCTAAATTTATCTGAAGAAAAAAGGCAAAGAATAATTGATTCTTCCTATGCCCCTTTTATTGAAAAACCATATGAAGATGTGGCTATACTTGATATTACAACAAGAGCACAAATACCCGTTGGAAGTTTTTATAGGTATTTTTATGATAAAGATGATTTGTACTTATATTTGTTTGGACAAGTAGAATATAAAATTAAGAAAATTCAAGAAGAACACCAACAAGAAGAAAATCAACAAAGTATTCTTTTTAAAGATACTAATATTGATTTTAGTATTTATCTAACAAAGCAAGAACTTTTGTTTGATAAAACCTGGATAAAAGTCCCATCATCGGTTATGCAGAAATTCTATTTTGGCGAATATGATGATTCATTAGTAGAACAATTTAGAAATAATTTCAACAAATTATATAGCGATGGAACACTTTCGCAATCTGCTGACCCTGAATTAGCATTATATTTATTTGTTACCTCCACATTTAACTTATATATGTATTGCCGTAAAAAAAACATCACAGAAATTGATGAAATAATAAGATTAAAGAAAGCATTCTTCAGCGAATTTTTCCCATACGGTTTTATTAATTCTAATTCAGATAATAATAAAAAATAAATTACAACTGAAAATATTTGTTCATTGAATTAGCAAGTATGTTTTAGATTTAAAAAAGCGGAAGATATATAATATATCGTCTGCTTTTTTATTAATTTATTATAATTTAAAATTGCAATTTCTATTAAAAACCAATACAAATAATTATATTTTCTTTTGACAAAATTGCTGAAATCTAGTATTATTAAAAGATAAGATTAATTTAACACTTAATAAAATAAAATTAATAACAATCAAAGGTGATATAATTTAATGAAAAAATCAGATTTTTGGTTCGACCTTCCTGAAAGCCAAATTGCTCAAACTCCTGTTTATCCACGAGATAGTTCAAGATTATTAAAACTAGATAAAATCAGTGGGCAAGTTGAAGATAAGGTGTTTACAGATATTGAAAATTTACTTAATCCAGGGGATTTACTTGTACTAAATAATTCAAGAGTAATTCCGGCTAGACTTTATGGAAATAAGGTGGAAACGGGTGGAGCAATTGAGTTTTTGCTTTTAAACAGACATAAAGAAGATGTTTGGGAGATTATGGTTAAACCCGGTCGTAAAGCTAAACCTGGTTCAAAATTTGTCTTTGGTGATGGAGTTTTAAAAGCTGAGATACTTGAAATAATAGAAGGCGGAAATAGGCTTGTTAAGTTTACGCATAATGGTGATATATATGATGTGTTAGACCAAATTGGCAATATGCCGCTGCCTCCATATATTACCGAAAAACTTGATGATAAGGAAAGATATCAAACAGTTTATTCAAAAGAAGTTGGTTCAGCGGCAGCACCAACAGCAGGATTGCATTTTACAACTGAACTTATGGATAGACTTAAAGCAAAAGGTATTAACTTGGCATATGTAACATTGCATGTTGGTTTGGGAACGTTCAGACCTGTTAAAGAGGACGAAATAACTGACCATAAAATGCACTCAGAAGAGTATTATTTGCCAGAAGAAACTGCCAATTTAATTAATGAAACAAAGAAAAACGGAAAAAGAGTTATAGCTGTGGGAACTACAAGTTGCAGAACACTTGAATCTGTTGCAACATTCAAAGGTAAAATAGAGGCTTGCAGTGGTTCAACAGACATTTTTATTTATCCTGGATATGAATTTAAAGTTTTAGATGGAATTATAACAAATTTCCATCTGCCTGAAAGCACATTAATAATGCTAGTATCAGCACTTGCAGGGTACGAACATACAATGAATGCATATAAATATGCTGTTGAAAATAAGTACAGATTTTTCAGTTTTGGGGACGCTATGCTTATCGTATAACAGATTTAAAAACCCAAAAGGGTTGGAAACGGTTTTAAAGCAAAAGGAGAAAACAATGTATAAATTGATAAAAAAACAAGGAAATGCTCGTCGAGCAGAATTTCAAACAGTTCATGGAACAATTCAAACACCAGCTTTTATGAATGTTGGAACTTCTGCTGCAATTAAAGGCGGAATTTCATCATATGACCTAAAAGATTTAAAATGTCAAGTTGAACTTTGCAATACCTATCATCTTCATCTTCGCCCAAGCGATGATGTTATCAAAGATATGGGTGGACTTCATAAATTTATGGGTTGGGAGAAACCAATTTTAACAGACAGCGGCGGATTTCAAGTTTTTTCTCTGTCAAAGCTTAGAACAATAAAAGAAGAGGGAGTATATTTTCAATCTCATATTGATGGCAAAAAAATATTTATGGGACCTGAAGAAAGTATGAGAATTCAATCAAATCTTGCCTCAACAATCGCAATGGCATTTGATGAGTGTATTGAAAATCCTGCTCCGTATGATTATACTAAAAATTCCATTGACCGAACAACAAGATGGCTTGTAAGATGTAAAAAAGAAATGGAAAAGCTTAATGCTAATCCTAATTCTATCAATCAAAACCAACTTTTGTTTGGCATAAATCAAGGCTCAACATATAAAGATTTAAGAATACAACATATGAAAGATATTGCCAATCTTGATTTAGATGGATATGCAATAGGTGGACTTGCAGTAGGGGAAAGTGCAATGGAGATGTATGAAACAATCGAAGCAGTTGAACCATATATGCCGTCAGATAAAATAAGATATTTGATGGGAGTTGGTACACCTGCTAATATAATCGAGGCAGTATATCGTGGTGTTGATTTATTTGACTGTGTAATGCCAAGCAGAAACGCAAGACATGGACATCTTTTTACATGGAGTGGAATAATTAATATTAACAATGCAAAATATGAGAGAGATTTAGAACCTATTGATAATCAATGTGATTGCCCGACTTGTCGCAACCATAGTAGGGGATATATACGACATTTGCTGAAAGCTAAAGAGATGTTGGGAATGAGATTAGCAGTTATACACAATTTGTATTTTTACAATACATTAATGGAAAAAATACGTTATTCTTTGGATAATGATACTTTTGACCAATTTAGAGAAGAAAACGTTGAGATATTAAGCAAAAGAATTTAAAAAAACAACATATATTATACTTGCTTTTAAACTGAATAAAAGTTATAATATATGTTGATTATATTATTAAGATAGTACTTAGATGTACAAAAAACAGAGGAGAAAATATTATGACAAATTTTTTGATGGAAGTTCAGCCTAATACAACAACAGCGTTTGTTACTCAAATTGGACTATTGGCATTAATGTTCGGATTTCTCTATTTCTTTATGATTAGACCACAGAAAAAAAAGGATAAAGAACTCGCTAATATGAGATCAGCTCTTGATGTAGGCGATGAAATTATAACAATTGGCGGAATTATCGGTATAGTTGTTAGCATTAAAGATGATACTCTTGTTATTGAAACAGGCAGTGACAGAAGCAAAATCAGAATATCTAAATGGGCTATTCAATCTAATCTAACTGTAAAAGAAAAGCCAGCTCTTAAAGAAGATGCTGCTAAAACAGAAAAAGCAGAAAAAACTGAAAAAGTTGCTAAAACAGAAAAAACAGAAAAAGCTGAATAATATAGCTTTCCCTGAATATATTTGAATATAATGAAAGATATATGAAGGGTGATAAAACAATGCCAAATGAAAATCAAAGCAATAATAGCATTAGTAAGTTCGGATATTTTAAAATCATAATGTTTTCCAGTATAATTGGGTTAATAGTAATCTATTTTGGATTTATGATTTCCCATATTATTATGAAAACTGCGGGTATTCCATTGAGAGCAGTTGAGCCAATTGTAATTGTAATTGGAGTATTGGGAGCATTTGTTTCCGGATATTTAGCATCATCAATTCTTAAAAAGAATGGTATGTTTGCAGGAGCGGTTTGCGGTGTTGTTATTTTTATAATTATGACAATCTCAAATTTAGCTGTTGGAAATAAGATTGGTATGTTAATATTAATCAAATTTTTTGCTATTATCTTAGCTGCCATAATTGGTGGCATAATGGGTGTCAATAAGAGGAAAAAGCATAAATAGTGTTGAAAGTTTAACAAATCTATGTTATAATAATCTTTGAAATAATTTACAAATGTGAGGTAAAGAAAATGAGCCATATTAAAACACTAAACAAAGCTAATCTAAAGAAATCTGCTTGTAAAGGCGGATGCGGCGAATGTCAAGCTTCTTGTCAATCCGCTTGTAAAGTTTCTTGTACTGTTGCTAACCAAAAGTGCGAAAACGTAAATAAGTAATTGTAATTCAGACTTTAGAAATTAGGGGCAGTTACTGTCCCTAATTTTTATGTTGTAAATCGGAGGAAAATATGATACATAAATACCAACAAAATGGATTTAATATAGTAATTGATGTAAATAGCGGAGCAATACATATTGTTGACGAATTGACATATAAACTTCTTGACTATATTGAAAATGAAATTCCAACTGATGTATGTCCTGAAAAGGCAATTGATGATTTATCATCTGAATATAGTAAAACAGATATTGAAGAAACATATGCAGAAATAGTTGAACTCTATAAAACTGAGCAACTTTTTACTATTGATGACTATGAAAAATATACAAATATGATGATTAAATCACCTGTTAAGTCAATGTGCCTTAATATTGCACACGACTGCAATTTGAGATGTGAATATTGTTTTGCAGGCAAAGGCGATTATCATGAAGGCAGAATGTTGATGTCTGAAGAAGTTGGAATTAAAGCAATTGATTTTCTACTTAAAAATTCCGGTGACAGGCATAACCTTGAACTTGATTTTTTTGGCGGAGAACCATTGATGAACCTTGATGTTGTCAAAAAAGTTGTTTTATATGCACGTTCTAAGGAAAAAGAATACAATAAATTGTTTAGATTTACTATGACAACTAACGGTATGCTTTTAACAGATGATGTAATTGATTTTCTGTGTAAGGAAATGAATAATATTGTTCTTTCAATTGATGGCAGAAAAGAAATTAATGATAGAACAAGAAAACGTATTGATGGAACAGGCTGTTATGATGCCATTTTGCCTAAATTCCAAAAGTTAGTTAAACAAAGAGGCGACGGACAATATTACGTAAGAGGAACTTTTACAAAATGGAATAAAGATTTTTCAAACGATGTATTGCATATGAATGAAATGGGATTTGACCAAATTAGTGTTGAACCCTGTGTATCTGACCCAAAATATGATTATTCTCTATCACAAGAGGATTTGCCGGAAATTTTTGCTGAATATGAAAAATTGGCGAAAATAATGATTTACCGTAAAAAAGCAGGAAAAGGCTTTAACTTTTTCCATTTTATGATTGACTTAGAACAAGGTCCTTGTGCAATTAAGAGATTAAGAGGTTGCAGTTGCGGAAACGAATATATTGCTGTTGACCCAGACGGAAGTATTTATCCTTGCCACCAATTTGTGGGCAAAGAAGAGTGGAAGATGGGCAATATTTATGATGGCGTACTCGATGACAACATTAGAAATCAATTTGTTAAGTGTAATATATATACAAAAGATGAATGTTCAAAATGTTGGGCAAAATTTTATTGTAGCGGTGGCTGCAATGCAAATGGTTTAGAATATGCGGGGGATATACATAAGCCGTTTAAACTAGCTTGTGAAATGGAAAAAAAGCGTGTTGAATGTGCAATAATGATTAAAGCCGCTTTAGCTGAATAATAATAGTAGGTAGTTTTTTAACTGACCTCAATAAGTTAGATATAAAAATCTACTTATTGCAGGTCGGTTTTTTGCGTTGTAAATAATATTGCAAATGCTGTCAATAAATTCTATAATAGAAGATTTATAAGGGTTCATATACTGGTAAAGAAGAATTTATGTTTTGATGTTGTTTTTAGTTGTGTAAATGTTATAATATAGTTATAGTAATCTAATTTAAAGATTATGAACGAGGAGGTATTATTATGCAAACGACAAATAAAGATGAAGACTATGTAACGTTTAGTAATGTTTCAAAATACTATAAATCGGGCTTATCAAAAATTGTTGCGGTAAATAATATTAGTTTTAAAATAAAAAAAGGTGAGTTCTGCGTTATAGTAGGTCCTTCAGGTGCAGGAAAAACAACTGTTTTGAATATGCTTGGCGGTATGGACGCTTGTGATGAAGGAAAAATAATTCTAGATGGCGAAAAAATAAATGAATATAATGCCAAAAAACTCACAGCATATCGACGTTATGATGTTGGCTTTGTTTTTCAATTTTACAATTTAGTTCAAAACTTAACCGCATTGGAAAATGTTGAATTAGCAGCAGAAATATGTAAAAATCCCCTTGATGCAAAAACAACACTTGAAAAAGTTGGATTGGGTGAAAGAATTAACAATTTTCCGGCTCAACTTTCAGGTGGAGAACAACAAAGAGTTTCAATTGCAAGAGCTTTAGCCAAAAACCCTAAAATATTGCTCTGCGATGAACCCACAGGTGCATTAGACTATATGACAGGAAAACATATTTTGCAATTGCTGCAAGATACTTGTCGAAACACAGGAACAACAGTTATAGTTATAACTCATAACAGTGCGCTTACTGCAATGGCAGACAGAGTTATACACGTAAAAAATGGACAAGTTAGTTCAATTGAAACTAATGAAATACCAATGCCTATTGAAAGGATTGAGTGGTAATAGTGAAAAAAACATATCGCAAAATCGTATTTCGAACAATCAAACATACATTTAGCAGATTTGTTGCAATATTTGCGATAGTTGCATTGGGAGTAGGATTTTTGGCAGGATTACTAGCTTGTACTCCCGATATGAGTTTGAGCGCAGATAAATATTTTGACAATAGCAAGCTATTTGATGTAAGAATTTTAGGCGATTTTGGTTTAACTAATGATGATGTTGAAATAATTAAAACAATTGAAGAAGTTGATGAAATTATGGCAACACATACACAAGATTTAATTTGTAAGATTAGTAATAATCAACCAACAGTAACAAGGGTTCATGGTTTACCTCTGGATAAAATAAATCAGGATAATTCAACAGATTATATCAATAAGATTGATATAAAAGAGGGAAGATTGCCAACTAAAAAAGATGAATGTGTTATTGATATAGGCAATAACACAGAAGTTGATATTAAAATTGGCGATACAGTTAAATTCTCATCAACAAACAAAAATTTAACTGATAATTTTTCTCAATACAAATATAAAGTAGTAGGATTTGTTGAAAGTTCATATTATTTTTCAAATGACAAGGAATCAGCCACTGTCGGAGATGGAATAATTGATATTATTATGTATATATCTGATGAAAATTTTAAATTAGATGTTTATACTGACGTTTATTTGACAATAAAAAACTCTACGAAATTCAATAGTTTTTCTGAGGATTACACAAATTCCATAGATAAATCTCAGGATATCATAGAGGAAATTGGCAAAGAAAGGTCTATAATAAGATATAATGATATTAAATCTGAAATTTCTGATGCTGAAAAAGAATTTGATGATGAGAAGAAAAAGGCTTTAAAAGAATTAGACGATGCAAAAGATAAAATTGAAAATTCTGATGAAGTTGCTGATTTGAAAAGCGGAAAAATTGAAATCAAAAAAGCTAGGAACAAAATTATAACAAATGAATCTCTCCTTGATGAAAAACAGACGGAAATCGAAAATGCAGATGAACAAATTTTAAATGCAATAAAGCAAAAAGATGATCTTGAAAAAAATATTATAGATTTAGAAAACCAAATAGAAGATATTAAATCTAATCAAGAAATGTCCAACTATGAAAAGAAAGCTACTGTGCAAAAATACACAGAAAAACTTCTTTATATTAAAAGTACAGTTAAAAAAATGAGTACAGAAATTTCTTCTCAAAGTGAAGCTTTAGAATACGGTAAAGTTGAGATTAGCAATGGAAGAACTGAAATTGAAAAAGCAAAATCAGAACTTCAAAAAGCTGAAAAGAAAATTGCTGATGGTGAAATTGAACTTCAAAAAGCAATGGATAAGTTTGAAAAGGAAAAAGTAAAAGTATTCAAAGAACTTGATGATGCTGAAAAGAAAATTGCAGAAGAAAAATCTGATTTTCTAAAACTTAAAATTCCAAAATGGTATGTGTTAGACAGAGAAACTAATATCGGTTTTGCAAGTTTTGATGGAAATATTCAAAAAGTAGCTGCAATAGCAAAAGTATTTCCAGTGTTTTTCTTTCTAGTTGCTGCATTGGTAGCCTTAACAACAATGACAAGAATGGTTGAAGAAGAAAGAGGACAAATAGGAACACTGAAAGCTCTTGGATATAGCAAATCAACCATAGCATCTAAATATGTTTTTTATTCCATAGTTGCAACGTTTTTAGGCTCAATATTTGGATTACTAGTCGGATTTAATGTTTTGCCGAGAGTTATATGGAATGCGTATACAACGATGTATCGCTTACCAAAACTGTATTGTCAGTTCAATTTATTTTATGCAGCCATAGCAACTGCGGCAGCAATATTCAGTTCTCTGATTGCTACATCAAGTGCTTGCAAAGTTCGCCTTAACGAAAACGCATCGACACTTATGCTGCCACCTGTTCCGGAAGCCGGCAAACGCATTTTACTTGAATATATAACTCCAATTTGGAAGAGAATGAAGTTTACACATAAAGTTACAGCAAGAAATCTTTTCAGATACAAAAAAAGGTTTTTTATGACGACTTTTGGCATTGCAGGCTGTACAGCACTGTTATTGACAGGCTTTGGTATAAGAAATTCAATTGGTGAAATAATTGATAAACAATATAATCAAATTTTCTCATATGATTTTTCAATTTCGGTTAATGATGAAAAAGAAAAATCTCCTGAATTATTAGATATAATTGATAATCCAAATTACGTCGACCAATATCTATTACTTCATCAAGAAACATCTATCAATAAATACAATGGAGAAAATATAACTATTCAAATGATAGTTCCACCAACTTTTGAAAATTTTAATTCATTTGTACGACTTAAAAATAGAAAAACTCAGGAGGAACTTGACCTGCCAACAGGGGATAATGAAGTTATTATCACTGAAAAATTAGCCGAAATGAGTAATACAAATATTGGAGATATGATTTTAATCACAAATGATGATAAATCAAAATCCGAATTTATGGTATCTGGAATTACTGAAAACTATGTTAATAATTATGTATATATGACGGCAAAAACATACAACAGTGGATATGACAGAGTGCCAAATAATAACACTTATTTTGCTAAATCCAGTGAAACATTATCTTCTAATGAAGAAGTAACAACGAAGTTACTTGAAACAGATGCTGTTAATGGAGTGAATTTTTTAACCACAATGAGCGCAAGATTTGATGATATGCTTGGAAAAATCAACTACATTGTTTATGTTCTGATTGTAGCAGCGGCATTGTTAGCATTTGTTGTTTTATATAATTTAACTAATATAAATATTAATGAACGCATAAAAGAAATTGCAACTATAAAAGTGCTGGGATTTTACGACAGAGAAGTTGCAGCATATATTTATAGAGAGTCTATTATACTCAGTGCAATTGGTGCGTTAATGGGACTTGTTTTAGGAGTATTTCTCCATAGATTTGTAATATTGCAAGCTGAATCCGATGTGCTAATGTTCGGAAGGGCAATTAAAATATTAAGCTATGTTATCTCATTTGTTTTAACAATGATATTTAGCTTCATAGTTAATGGCGCTATGTACAACAAACTTAAAAAGATTGATATGGTAGTTAGTATGAAAGCCCCAGAATAAATTATTATTTATAGCAGCGTAAAGACAATATCGTAGAAATTTAAACAACGTTCAAACCATAAAAAGTTTGAACGTTGTTTGTTTAGGCTATAAATTTTAGCATAATGATAATATTTTTTGACAAATTACATTCCATTTCACATTTTCGGTATTGGGAATAGTAACATTTTTTGCATCTATAATTGCATTATAGATTGAGTCTGACAAACTGTCCTCAAAAATATTCAGAGAATTTTCATCAGGTTCGTCTATATTTTTCATAATAGGAGGAGGTACAAATGAAACAATATCAACACCGATATTATCAGAAATCCATTGTTTAACTCCCGGTAAATCCGTTGCAACAACTTTTAGTCCACAAGCTAATGCCTCAATAATAACAAGAGGTAAGCCTTCAAAAAATGATGGCAAAACAAAAATATCGGATTGATTAAATCTATTTGCCAGTTGTTCTTGATTAAGTTTTCCTAAAAAAGTCACATTGTATTTGCAGTTTTTAGCTATATTACAAATTTTATTATATTCATTTTTATCGCTGTACCCACCTGCTAAATATAATTCAAAATCGGTGTAATGCTTGTAAATATCATTTAAACTTTGCAATAATGATATTACACCTTTTTTCTCGCAAATTTTGCCTGCATATATTATCTTTTTGACTGTGGATTTTTCTCTAATACATCTATCAAAAAAAACTTTGTCGTTGTAGCCACTGCCAATAACAGTAATTTTATCAGAATTTACATTGTATAATCTTGATATTTCTTCCTTTTGATTTTGATGCAGTGCAAATATATGATTAAGATTAGAAATATTCTTTTTTATTCTGTCATTATCTAAATCAATTTTTTGCAGTTGTCGCAAGTCAGTGCCATGAGATATTGCAAAAATTTTCTCCTTTGGAAAATGTTCTCTTATTATTGCGGTTAAAAAATATAAGTGATGACAGATAATTATATCGGGTTTAAAACTTTCAATGACAAGCTTCATTTCCTTTATAAAAGCCAATTCAAACTGATTAATCATTTCTACTGTTAAATCTTTATATCTTGTGCTTTCATATGGCATAGAATCAGACATACCCAGCACATTAAATGGTAGTTCGCAAGTGTTGTAACGAACAGGATAAAACAAGACACCATCAATAAATTTATCAGTATCTTCTACGTTAATTCCTGCAATAACAGCTTGTGTATGACCTAAAAGTTTGAAACTATTCACTAACACAGTTAAATATGTGCCACTTCCGGTCGAATCCGGTTTTTGTGCCGTTACGCTTAGAATTCGCATAGATAATCTCCTTGTATTATATAATTTATTACATTATAACATAAAAAATATTTTTTTGATTATGTATTACAAAATTTAATACATATATGAAAATTTATAATAATTAGCTATTTGATTTTTACGTGAGTGATTGTTATAATGTACAAGGTATGTCGGCTTATGTCGAAATATATATTGAAATTTGAAAGAGGAATATTAAAATGAGAAAAAAAATATCAGCAGTTATTTTGTCTTTGTTGATGATGTTTTCTGCAACAGCTTGTTCTTCACCTAAAAAAGATGAATCATCAAAAGTTGATAGTTCGGAATCAAGTGTTAGTTCATCTAGCACAGAATCATCTAGTTCTGAAGCAACAGCTCCAAAGGAACTTGAAGACAAATTGGTAATATATTCAACTCATCCAGAAAGTCTATTGCAATTAGTTGCAGATGAATTTACCAAAGAAACAAATGTAAAAGTTGAGTTTATTAATCTTAAAGGTGAACTTGCTGACAGAGTAAGAGCTGAAAAAGCTAATCCACAAGCAGATATTATGTACGGCGGTGCATCTTCATTATTTATGGATATGGCAAAAGAAGACGTTTTTGCATCAACAACACCAACTTGGGCAAGTGAATTAGACCCAATGTTTAAAGATGCAAACGGCAATTGGTATGGAACAATACAAACCCCAGTAATGATGTTCTATAACAAGGATATGTTGACAGCAGAGCAAGCACCAAAAGATTGGAGCGATTTGGCTAAAGAAGAATACAAAGGTATGATAGTTTCAAGGGACACTGTTTCTTCTTCAATTCGTGCTACATTAATGAGCCTTATCTATCAATATCAAAAAGATGGTAAAGTTGATGAAGCATGGACATATTTATCTGCTCTTGACAAAAATATGAAAAACTATTATAATAGTGGCTCAATGCAGTTCCAAGCAGTTGGCAAAAAAGAAGCTGCAATCAGTTTTGCTGTACTAAGTGCAATTACACAAAACCAAACTAAAAATGAAATGCCTCTTGAAATAATTGATGCTGCAAGTGGTTCAGTTGTTATAACAGATGGTGTTGCAGCTATCAAAAATGCACCTCACCCAAACGCAGCAGAAGCATTCGTTGAATTTGCAGGAAGTGCAAAAATACAAGCACTTTTGGCAAATACAGAAAACAGAATACCAACACTTAAAGCTGCTTTGACAGATTCACCTGAATGGATGAAAAAAGAGTACAAGGTTATGGACGTTGATTGGAGCGTAATTGCTGAAAATCAAAATGAATGGCTACAAAAATTTGATACAGAAATCAGAGATACATCAAAAGACGTAGCAGCAAGCAAGTAAGCAAAAAATATTAAAGCGAGGCGATATGCCTCGCTTTTTTGAAATAAGGTGATTAATTTGAGCAATATAACATTTGAGAATATAAGTCATAAATTTGATGATAAATTTGTTATTAATGATATAAGTTTAAATATTGAAGATGGCAGTTTTTTTACTTTTTTAGGTCCATCAGGCTGCGGAAAAACAACACTATTACGCATTTTGGCGGGATTTATTGAGCCAACAATGGGAAAGATAAAAATTGATGATGTAGATATCACAAGTTTACCTCCCGAAAAAAGAAATATTGGAACAGTTTTTCAAAATTATGCCTTATTTCCTCATATGAACGTTGAAGAAAATATTATGTATGGCTTGAAAATCAAAAAATATTCTAAGCAAAAATGCAAAGAAATAGCAAGCCATTATCTCAATATGATTAATATGTATGATTATAGAAACAGAAATGTAAACGAGCTTTCAGGCGGTCAACAGCAAAGAGTAGCTTTAGCACGCTCACTTGCAATCGAACCTAGAATACTTCTTCTTGACGAACCTATGTCTAATTTAGATATATCGCTGCGTGAAGGAATGCGTGAAGAATTAAAAAAGCTACAGCAACAGCTTAAAATTACAACTGTTTTTGTAACCCACGACCAAAATGAAACGTTATCAATTTCTGATTTTATAGCAGTTTTCAATAATGGAAAATGCTTGCAAGTTGACACGCCTATAAATATATACCAAAAGCCGAAGCATCGTTTTGTTGCTGAATTTGTTGGCAAAACTAATATTATAACGAGGGAATATCTTGCAACAAGAAATATAATCATCAATTCAGATGAAATAAACATTCGTCCCGAATTAATCGAAATTCAAAAATGTGAAACAAAACAAGGAATTAAAGCTACCATTAAAAAAATAATTTTCAATGGCAGCACAACCGAGTATGAGTGTTTTGATGAAAATCAGAAATTCATAGTAATAGAGCTTTCAAAAGTATTCAGCACATTTCAAATAGGGGAGATAGTATATCTTCAATTTGATATTTCACGTCAAAATGATGAGGTATAATTTATGAAAAAAAGAAATTTCAAATTACTTTTCATATATATTCCTTTGCTATGGTTTTTAGTTGGATTTATTTTATTACCAATGCTTAACACCATTGGAATTAGTTTTCAAACAAAAAATGGATTTAGTATTCAAAATTACATCAATTATGTAACTAATCCGAATGGATTTAAAACTATAAAAAATACTTTTGTTTTAGGTGTATCCACAGTTTTAATTTGTGGATTGATAGGCACAGCACTCTCCGTCAGCATTAATATGGTTAAGATACCATATAAAAAACTAATAAATATGTTGTTAATGTGTCCAATGATGTTACCCGGAGTGTTAATTGTAATATCATTTATTCAACTTTATGGCGAAAGTGGACTGATAACAAGCGCTTGTAAACTAATCTTCGGTAAAATGCCATACTATTTACAAGGATTTTGGGGAATATTATTTGTTCATGCGTATACACAATATATATATTTTTATATGAATGTGTCAGTAGCAATGTCCTTTATTGATTCTTCAACAATTGAATCAGCAAGAGGAATGGGTGCTTCAAAGTTTCATATATTTAAAACAATTATTTTTCCAACAATACTTCCTGCAATGCTATCCTCAGCGATAATTACTTTTATTTCCGGCATCAGCTCTTTTTCAGCTCCCAATTTAATCGGAGGAAATTACAAGGTTTTAAGCACTCAAATTATGTATTCTAAGATTAATAATTATATGAATATTGCGTCAATGCAAGTTGTTTTGCTAATGCTGATGGGAATATCAATTTTGTTTTTAATTAGATATTATGAGAGAAAATTTTCAGTTCAACGCAATTTGAAAGCTACCATTTTTCAACCATATAAAATCAAAAGTCCAATACTATCATTTTTATATCAATTCGCTATATGGTCAATTATTATTCTGATTATATTGCCAATAATTGCGACTGTCATATTGTCCTTTGTAGATTCATCTTCCTTAATGGTTGATATGTTTCCGAGTAAATTTACATTTGAGAACTACCTTAAAATATTTACTAAAAAAAGAGTTTTGAAGCCATTTATAAACAGTGTCAGTATGACTGCTATTGCCGTTATATGCGGTTTAATAATTACAATACCAATTTCATATTTATCTGTTAAAAATACAAATAGAATTAATTCACTACTTGAATTTTTGGTTATGCTGCCGCTTACAATGCCTGTGAGTAGTATTGCAATCAATTTGATAAATACATTTAACAGAAGAAATATTTTTGCATTCAATAATAGTTTAATCGGAACATATGCCATACTGCCAATTGCGTATATAACAATAGCGATACCGCTTTTGCTGAGAACTAATATTATTTCAATGAGAAATTTCAATAATGATTTAGAATATGCTGCAAAAGGTTTAGGTGCTAATAAAATTCATTCCTTCAGAACAATTGTCATTCCTGCTGTTATGCCTTCAATTTTATCAGGTGCAATTTTGGTTTATATTCGGACGATAGGGGAGTACACTATGTCCGGCTTTTTGTATGGCGTTCACAATCAACCGGTTTCAATAGCAATGGTTTCCGCTATTCAAGAATATGATATCGGACTGGCAATGGGGTATGGAACTTTAACGATTGCCATATGTTTTATTGGTATGATAATATCCAGTGTTATCGAAAATAAAAATAAAATGTCATAAACAGTATAATTTTAATAAAAAGAAAGTCCAACGATTAGTACAAAAGCTCGGGCTGCAAGTAAAATC
>JAVWQH010000023.1:0-14043 GCA_036635475.1 Oscillospiraceae bacterium
TTTTTGGCGGAGAAGGAGGGATTTGAACCCTCGCGCCGGAGTACCCGACCTACTGGTGTTCGAAGCCAGACCCTTCAACCTCTTGGGTACTTCTCCAAAGTTGTATGCTTTTGCATATTAACCAGTGAAATTATATCACTGAATAATAAAAATGTCAATTACAATAGTAGCATAAAACAGAGTAAATTATAGGACTAAAATTTATATGTTGCAAAAATAACGAATAGGAGAAACTTGCTGTACATAACAGAGAGTACAACAATCTCCCTGTTTCACCTCTTAATTAGAAAGCTCCTAAATCCTGTGCAAACATTTTGCATTATAGTTAGTTTTTCTGATTTTGCAACACATAATTTATTAAATAGTCTTAATTTGCGTTATCTCTAAAAAAATATTATTTTTTACTTGCTCTGAGAATACCATAAAATTTAGAAAATACTTTAAATAACTTCTCAGTATTGGTTGAAAGTTATGGTTGAAACTTCACTTATAATGCTTAACTGAACTTATCTTCATCGGGTGTATTGACATCATAATAAAATTCAAGTAATTCACGTGAATAAGGCTCAATGCGTCCTGATGGCAGAATTAACATTCGGCTTATGCCAATTTGTTCAACAAATGATGGATTATGGCTTACAGCAATGATTGTTCCGGGATAAACATTGAAATTTCCTCCTATGATTGCTTGCGTTTCGGGGTCAAGATGGTTGGTTGGTTCATCTAAAATAAGCAAATTCGCCTTTTGCAAAAGCACTTTGCATAATGCAACTCTCGCTTTTTCCCCAGGTGAGAGTGTCTGCACTTTTTTGAATACATCTTCACCATAGAATAAAAAATTTCCTAGTGCTGTGCGGAGTTGCCATTCTGTATAATCCGGAGTTTCGACATTTTCTATAATTTGCTTGTCTAGGTCAAGCAGCTCCAATTCTTGTGCATAGTAGGCAATATCTGTTTTAGGGTTGTAGCGAATACGTCCAAAATCAGGGGTTAAAATCCCCATCAATAGCTTTAAAAGAGTTGATTTACCAACGCCGTTTTCACCTACTACCAAAAAACGTTCGTTTCC
This sequence comes from Oscillospiraceae bacterium, assembly GCA_036635475.1. GTDB lineage: Bacteria > Bacillota > Clostridia > Oscillospirales > Ruminococcaceae > JAHHUA01. The sequence continues at coordinate 1,070 of JAVWQH010000023.1, forward strand.
TTGTAATGCAAATGACAAATTTCGGTGTAGACAGGGCTGATTGGGATAACCAAATGTTATATTTTCCACTTCAAGCGGTATTTTAGCTCCCTCTTTTTTGGGGCGAATATCCATTTTAACACGTTTATAAACTCTATCTCGGACTTGAAGTTCACGATTCTTTTTCTCAAGCTTTGCGGCACGTTCTATACCAACTCGTTTTAAGTGGTGATTTATTCGGCTGGCTTGCTGTGCTTTTTGCACAAAATCAGATAGAACTTTAATTTCCTTTTCTTGTTTAACAATTGCACACTCACGTAATTTTTGTTCTTGCGTATGTTTCTTTTGGTATACATTGTAGTCGCCATCATATACAGAGATTTTTTTTGTTACTTTATTGATGAACAATACCTTATTAATAATGCTGTTTAAAAAATCCGTATCATGGCTAATAATCAGTACCATTCCTTTGTAATTTTTTAGATACTGGGTCACAAATGCTCTTGTGGATACGTCAAGATGGTTGGTTGGTTCATCTAAAAGAAGTATTTCCGGTTTGGAATACAACACTTGTGCAAACGCAATTTTCGATTTTTGTCCACCTGACAAGTTGTTCAGCGGCATCTCTAACAATGCAGAATCTATATCCATACTTTCTATTATTTCAAGTAAAATATTTTCGGCTTCATAACATTCATAGTATTCAAGCCTTTCTTGCAGTACTGCCATTCTTTCAAGCAGCGCTTCTTGTTCAGCACTTTCAGCAGCAAGAACTTCATAAATTTTCTCCAGTTCTTCTTCCAACTTTTGAATTGGACGTCCCTCCAGTAAATAGTCCCACACTGTCATTGTACTGTCAATGAGAGTAATTTCTTGTGGGAGATATCCGAGTTGTGCCTTATCTACTGAAATTTGACCGCTGTCCAGTTCTTGCTCTTGTAAAAGCACATGGAAAAGTGTTGTTTTCCCTGCACCATTTACACCAATTATTCCAACTTTATCTTGTTTTTCAATTATAAACTCTGCTTGTTCAAAAATTACATCTCTGCCAAATGACAAGCACATATTTGTTCCACGCATAATAACGCCTCCTGCATTTTGTTTTTTAAGCATAATAAAAAGACCATTGACTTTCTGAAAAAAGAAAGAAAGCGGCCTTAAAAAAATAAGACCACGGACAAGGCATAGCTGTCCGTGGCATTCAATATCAATTTCCATTGGAAAATTACAAAAAAGCATAAAGCTGAAAACACAGCAATGTTCCTGCTAATTTACCTACTACATATTTGTAATAGAGCATTGAATTCCAATAAAGATATTGCATAGCTTCGAACAACATTGTCAACGTTTGCCCGACCATGAAGCCTTATATACATATTCATCTGAAATTCTCCTTGCTCATTATTTATAAAACTATTTTATTCTAGCATAACCTATCTATGAAGTCAATCACCTTTTAAAACTTTCCCCTTGGAGAAATGCAGGATTTTCCCCTAAACATTGTTGTCATAAAAGTTTGGTAAACGGTCAAAACGATTAAACTGAAAGTAACTTTGAAATTTCTTCATCTGTATAATATTGAGCTTGTGCGTTCCATAATTCATAATATTTGCTGTTTTCATCTTTAATAAGTTGTTGGTGCGAACCTTCTTGAATAAGACTTCCATTGTCAAATACAGCAATTTTATCACAAAATATACAAGAAGATAGCCTGTGTGAAATATAAACTGCAGTTTTGTTGCCAACAATTTCATTGAATCTTGAGTAAATATCATGTTCCGCAATTGGGTCAAGTGCTGCGGTTGGTTCATCTAAAATAATGAAAGGTGCATCTTTGTATAAAGCCCTTGCTAATGCTATTTTTTGAGCCTCACCGCCTGATATTTCAACACCATTTTCATCATAATCATTGTACAAACAAGTTTTTACACCATTAGGCATTTTGTCAAGTCTTGCTCCAAACCCAGCCTTTTTCAAAGAATCAATAACTTTTTCCTCGTCATATTCCGGTGAACAGGCTACGTTTTGTCCGAGTTCAAAGGAGAGCAATTTAAAATCTTGAAATACTATGCCGAAGATTGACATATATTCGTTGTAATCATATTTTCTAATGTCAATTCCGTTGAGCAATATAGCTCCATCTACTGGATCATAAAGTCTGCATAATAGCTTAATCATTGTTGTTTTGCCACTGCCATTCATACCTACAACAGCAAGTTTTTGCCCAACTTTAAATTTAAACGATACATTTTTAAGGGAATATAAATCATTGCCCGGATATTTGAATGAAACATCTCTAAATTCAATTTCATAGTCGTTATCGCCGTTATCACATAACGAACGCTTTTCAACAGGCAATGTTCCCTTGTACATTTCATTGGGATAATTGATGTACTCAAAAGTGCTTTCCTGACGTTTAGCTGTCTGTAGAAATTCAAAAACACTGTCGATTAATTTTGTTAAACTTTCAGCAAAAAGGAATAAAGCTCCTGCATATTTAACAATATTACCAATGCTGATTCCTCCCGCTAAAGATGCAATTACAACGCTTAAATATGCAACACCTTTGGATAGCCCAATGATAAACCCACTGTTAGCACCTTGTATGCTCATATTTTTTACCATTTTTACCAAAAATTCATCTTGTTTAATTTTCCATTTAGCAATTGCATTTTCAAAGATTGAATTTGCATTATAAAGTCGTATATCCATTCCGTTTTTATAACTCATATTATTTGAATAGCTTGCCAAAGTTAATTTTTGGTTTTGTACCTTAAACAAATACTCCATAAATTTGTTTTTTAATATTGTTGAATTTAAAACTGATAATACAATTATTATCACTAGATGAACAATTAGTATAACTAAAAACTCCGGTGCTTTTTGAATAGTTTGCAGGGAAAACAATGGCACTAGAATAATAGCTGACATAAATGTTGTTAAAAATAATTGAAGTGTATTTTTCATATCCCAAAACACACTCATAAATCCGGCACCCCAACATCTATCCATACTTACCTTGCGATTAATCTTTTTAACTTCCGGATTGTCAAGAAGTTGATAATCCATTGTCATCGTTTTATTTTGTATCAAATTTCCAAAATTTATATATGAAATGCTTATATGAGCTTCGGAAGTTCTGTCACTATATGAGCTTATCAGAGTTAAAATAAATATGCCGATAACACCAATCCATACTGTTTTCAAAATTTCCGTTGCTGTTATACCTATATCCAATGAATCCAGAACATATGCAGACAGCAAAATAGTTATTATAGAAATAAGCGACCCTGTCATTGTTGAAATTATCAATGTAATTGTTGCTGTAGGCTCGATCTTCCAAGCAGTCTTGAGTATTTTCTTAATCATATTCCAATTTTTCTTTAGCATATTTCTGTTTCCTCCTTTGCACTCTGATTATAATACTCACTTTGAATATTAAACATATTTTTGTATTCTCCATTTTTGCTCATTAGCTGACTGTGAGTACCCATTTCGCAAACTTTGCCATCTTTTATAAGCACTATTTTGTCGCAAAATCTTGTGCTTGCAAGTCTATGAGATACATAAATAGCAGTTTTATCCCCGATAATTCTGTGGAATTGTTGATATGTTGCGTCCTCAGCAATTGGGTCAAGTGCCGCTGTGGGTTCGTCAAAAATCATAATGGGAGCGTTTTTGTAAAGTGCCCTAGCCATTAATAGTTTTTGCTGTTGTCCACCTGAGAGCGTTAATCCATTCTCATCAATAAATCTTGTCATATGTGTTTTTATTCCGTTTGCGTGTGAGATAATATCCTCATATAAATCAGCTTTTTTCAATACTTCAGTAACTTTATCTAAATTGGTTTCAGCTATATCCCTCATGGAAACATTTTCAGCTACTGTCATAGGCAAAATAGTAATATCTTGAAATATTATTGAATATATGTCGAAAATTTCATCTCGTGGAATATCGTTTAAGTTTATGCCGTTTACGAGAATTTCTCCTGAATTAAGCTTGTAAAATCCGCATAATAGCTTAACAAGGGTGGTTTTTCCCACACCATTTACACCAACAAGAGCGATTTTTTCGCCACTTTCAATTTTAAGGTTAAAATCATTCAATACTTTGCTGTTCTCATCGTAAGAAAAACAAGCATTTTTAAATTCAATTGTATAGCTTGGCATATTATTTGGAAGATGCTTTGGATTTTCAGGACTTGGTGAGTCAGTTTGTTCAAAGTAATCACGCAAACCATTAATTAAATAAGAAGCACCGGACATCTCTCCGATATCTTGGAAAATTGTTGAAATAAAACTTGAGAAACCGGCGATAGCACCAAAATATAATACAAAATCAGCAACACTAATACTTCCATTGGACACAGAAATAATTAAGTATGTGTATGCAATACCATCACGAAGAAGCAATGTGCAAGCATTTACAATATTTGCAATATATCCATGATTTTTAATTTTAATTCTGATAACATATTCATCATTCATTATTTTTTGGCGAACCTTGGTAATAAAATCTGCCATTGAATAAATTCTGATATCCTTAGCGAAAGAATTGTTTTGCGTCATAGAATCCAAATACCAATATTTCTTTTCAGCAACAGCAAATTTTTCTTGTTGTTTCAACTTATATTCTCGACAATATTTTACTACAAACCAATTAATTGCCGACATACCTAAAAGCATACATAAAATTAATGGGTTTAAAAAAGATATAACTGTTGAATAAGCCACAAAACAAATTAAATTAATTGATAACGATGAGATAGATGTGAACATTTTTGATGTTCCGCACCAATCGCCGCTTTCAAGGCATTGTATGGCTTTAAATTTACGTGTTTGCCCCTGCGAACTTTCCATTATATTGTAGTCGCAAGTAATGGATTTCATAAATATTTTTTTGTCTATAATGGATCTTAAATTATTTTGATACATATATTTACCGTGACTGCAACAGTTATCAATTAAATATACTATCAATAATGCAACTGTAAATGTACCTAATTTCATAATAATTTCCAAAAGTTCTGCATTATTCTGCACAAGTTCAATTGCAATTTTGGGAAGATATATTCCACCAATAGGAATAATTGACGAACAGATTATCTCAGCGAAGATAAAGAACAATATTATCGGTTTATATTCGTACGCTTCCTTTAAAACATATACCATATTACTAAAAACATTATGCAGTTGTTTTGGACTTGATTTTTTATTTTTCATATTATCGCCCTCCTATGACTGTATGATAGCAATTTTTAAAAAAGTTTTGGTGTTTTTTGCACCAATGGTATTTTTTTTAGCACGAAATGTATTAATATATATAAGCTATTACAATGGCAGCATTATTTCTGTGGCAAAAACGCCATCTTCATTTTGTCGATTTATGAAACCATTATATTTTTTCACAATACCGTCAATACGCATTAAACCAAAACCATGAGTTTCATTGTTTTTTGATGAAATGTATTTTTTGCCTTGCTTTTTTATATCTCCACAAACATAATTCACAACAGAAATATAAAGTTGTCCTTTTAAAATTCCCACATATATTCTGATTAAAGCCTTGTTTTTATCTTCAAATTTTTGTGATGCTTCAATAGCATTATCAAGCAAATTACCGATAATTACGCATAAATCAATTTCGCTTGTTGCAAGATTAGGCGGAACAGTTACTTTAGCATTCACTGGGATATTTTTGGCTTTTATAAGGGATAGTTTGCTGTTCAAAATTGCATCTACCATAACATTTCCCGTTTTAACAATAGAATCAATTTGAGTTAAATCAGTTTCAAGGCTGCCGAGATATTCTCCCACTTTATCAATCTCACCTAATGATATATAGGCTTTTATCGTTTGTATATGGTTGTGATAATCGTGTCGCCAACCTCGCATTTGCCTATACATATTCTCAACCTCATCACAATGTTTTGTAATAAGGTCGTTTTGATAATCATTTATTCTTTTTTCGATAATTTTGCCAAAGAATATATCAACGAGATTCATTTAAAATCAATCCTATCTTCTATAATATTCTATAAATTTCTTGTTAATTTCATTATACAAACGTCTTGACAGGGGGATTATATCCCCGTTATCCATAATAACATCTGTTTTTGTAATGGATTTAATGTATCTTAAATTTACTGTATAAGAGCGATGGCATTTGATAAAATTTTCATTCAAATCGTTATCAATTTTGCTGATAGAGTCTTTTGCTGGGATTTTTTTGTCAGTGCAAGTAATAATGGAATTATGGAGCATTGCCTCAATATAAATTATATTGTTTAAGTTAATTCGCTCACTTTCAGTATCCGTTTGAACCAAAATGAACTCATCTATTTTATCCAAATTGGCAATTGCTTTTTCCAATACTTCGTAAAATTTATCCTCTTTTAATGGCTTTAAAAGGTAATGCAATGCCCCAACGTCATATCCCTCCATAACAAAATCAGGAAATCCTGTTATAAATATAATCTGTGCATCGCAATTTTCTTTTCTTATAGTTTTGGCAAGTTCAATGCCATTAATTTTCTTCATTTCTATATCCAATAAAAGTATGTCGAAATTTTTATTATCGTCAAAATGAAACAAAAACTCTTCAGCAGATGAAAAAGTCTTTATTGTAATATCTTCAAATTTCTCAAGTAATTTAATAAGATAATTTCTTTGAATTTCTTCATCGTCACATATTCCAATATTTATCAATATCTCCACTCCCCTAACTATATTATATTTTATCATAAAAGTAATAATTTGACTACATCTTATATAAACAGAAAATATCTCCGTTTTATTGTATATCTGCAAAAATTCAAACTGAATTTAATTTGGGAATAATAATGCAAAATCAATTCAAGATGCACATTAAATATGAGAAATATGTAGAAAATTTGCATTAAAATGAATTTCTTGTTAAAATATATTGCATTATACAAAGTTTTTTGCTATTATATAAAAAATGCAGAGGGAGTATATTATGAGAAAGTCAAAATGTTATTCAAAATTAAATATCCATTTTGAATATGGTTTTTTATATGAAAACTATAGTTATTCGACTTTTCCATTAATAGATTATAAGTATTTTTTGCAATATTAGAAATTGCAAAGGTACTTTTTTTTTGTGCTTATATACTTAAACTGCTTAAAAAAGAGGGGGAATTTTTATGTCAAAAGGGAAAAAAGTTCAAATCGGTAATGAGGGGATTTATGATGCTACTACTCTTGGACTTCCAAAAATGTTGCTTCTTGGCTTGCAGCATACATTTGCCATGTTCGGAGCAACAGTTATTGTTCCAATTCTAACGGGACTTGATGTTTCCACAACATTATTAATGGCAGGTATTGGAACATTAATTTTCCATTTAATCACAAAGGGCAAAGTTCCAGCATTTTTAGGCTCAAGTTTCGCATTCTTAGGCGGTTTTGCCGCTGTTGCGCCTTTGATTGACGGAAAACCTAATGCTGAAATGCTTCCATATGCCTGTGGAGGTATCGTTATTGCGGGTTTGGTTTATGTTTTGATGTCAGGACTTATAAAAATCTTTGGTGTTGTCAAAATTATGAGGTTCTTCCCACCTGTTGTAACAGGTCCGATAATAATTTCAATCGGTTTGATTTTATCCCCAACTGCAATTAATAATTGTCAAACAAATTGGCCTTTAGCCTTAGTTGCACTAGCATTAATAATAATTTGCAATATCTGGGGAAAAGGAATGGTTAAAATTGTACCTATTTTGGTAGGTATAGTTGGCTCATATATATTCGCACTTATAATGGGTGATGTTGATTTTACAGCTGTCAATAATGCACAAATTTTCGGATTGGCTTTACACCCATCAAGCTTTGCAAAATTTAGTATTAGTGCTTGTATAACCATCGTTCCAATAGCACTTGCAACAATTATGGAACATATCGGCGATATGGCGGCAATAAGTGCAACCGCTGAGAAAAATTATCTAGCTGACCCAGGACTACACAGAACAATCTTAGGCGATGGTATTGCAACAAGTATCGCAGGATTTTTTGGCGGCCCTGCAAACACAACATATGGCGAAAACACAGGTGTTCTTGCATTAACTAAGGTTTATGACCCACGAGTTATGCAAATTGCAGCTGCTTTTGCAATTTTCCTTTCGCTGTTTCCAAAGGTTGGTGCATTAATTCAAACAATTCCAGCCGCAATTATCGGCGGAATATCATTTGTACTGTACGGAATGATTTCCGCAATTGGAATTAGAAATGTGGTTGAAAATAAAGTTGATTTTACACAATCACGAAATTTAATCATAGCAGCAGTTATTTTGGTTAGTGCGCTTGGATTTAATTCTGTTGGAGGCATTAACTTGCAATTAACAGAAACACTAAACATCAATTTTTCAGGACTTGCAATTGCAGCAATAGTTGGTATTTTGCTCAATGCAGTTCTCCCCGGAAACACCTACACATTTGGTGAAGATGTTGAGGCTGAACAAGCAGTATCTTTCAAAATTTAGTTTCATATATACTTGAAAATTAGTATATTGATAAAAAATAAACAGTCTTTATACAATAAAATGTTTAAAGGCTGTTTGTTTTTGCATAAAGACTGTTTTTCATTGTATAATGTGAATTAATTTATAGTATATGTTTAATCATTAGATAAAGAAAACTACTTTTTTGTATAAAGTAACAATAAGTATATTAATAAATCTAAGTAATACATATGAACATTTTGTATTAAAAGGTTGTATTTTTTAACAATATATGCTAAAATCATTATTAGAAGAAGAATATTTCCCCTTAATTTCTAGCGGTCTGCAATTATAACTGTATTTTTATTCAATTATAACTGCAATCATTTAATATTAATAAATATAAAAGGATTTATTCGATTTGTTAATATTAAAATGAAGTATTGACATTATGAAAGCAGAGGTATGCAAGTTATGAAAGTAAAACAAAAGAAATTGGCACAAAAAATTGCAATAACTGTGGGAGCTGTGTTAGTAGGAATTTTTGCTGTTCTAAGTATTGTAATTGTAAATGTATCGAGTAATTCCACAAGTCAAGCAATAACATCTCAGTTTGTTAATCTGGCTCATTCAAACGGTATGGAAATTCAAGCGGTTATTGATACAGCAAGTAATACTGCTTTAAATCTTAATGATTACATTGTTAATACATTAAGTAAAGGAAAAGCAATGACCAAAAGTGAAACACCTCACAAGAGTACTGTTTTCTCAAACAAGCAGATTTCAGATTTAGGATTTGAAATGGAAAATTACATAATTAACACTATGTGGTCAACTGTTGGAAACAATGATGATATTGCTGGTGTTGGTGTATTCTTTGAACAAGGTAAATTTGATTCATCAATTAAAGACTACACATTATACGTTGGAAATGCAGATGCCAATTCCAAAAAGAGCCAAACATATGGCGATTATTCTTCATACAGCCAAAAAGAATATTATAAAAAAGTTGTTGAAACAAAAAAGCCATATTTCAGTAATCCATATGTGGATCAAGGTGTTACAATGGTAACCGCAGCTTATCCAATTATGGTTAAAGATGAATTTTTTGGTATTGTTTTCACTGATATAAATGTTGGCAGATTTGATAAAATCACTACAACTGATTCAAAATTCCCAACACTATATGCAAACATACTAAAAGACGATTTAACTATTATGTATGATAGTGAATCCCTTGAAGACGTTGGACGCAACTTCAATGAATATATGAAAAACCCTAAAGAAATTTCAAAAATAAATGACGGTATGGCAACACAAAAATCTTTTGTTTGCTCAACAACTCGAGAAGACGGAAGAGTTATGTCACGTTTCTTCTACCCTATTTCTGTTGGAGAAGGACAATGGTGGGCTCAATCAGTAATCGAAAAAGATGATATGAATAAAGATATAACCGTTTTAGTTTGGACAATTATCTTGATTTCTGTTATATCATTGCTTGTAATTATTCTAGTTGTTATAACAGTTTTGAAAAAACAACTTAAACCTATTGATAACGTTGTTAAAGCAGCTCAAGATATTGCAAATGGTAATTTGAATATTGATATTGAAGTTAAAGATAACAACGAAATTGGATTGCTTGCAACAACATTTAAAGATATGTCAGGCAATTTGGAATCTATTATCGGAGATGTTAATTATCTTCTGGGCGAAATGGCAAACGGAAACTTCCGCATACATTCAAAATGTGCAGATAAATACGTTGGTGAATATCAAAATATTCTTCTTGCAATACGCAATATTAATAGTAATCTAAGCAGTACACTTTCTGAAATTAACCAAGCTTCTGACGAAGTAAGCAGCGGTTCTGACCAAGTTTCCAATGCTGCACAAGCACTTTCTCAAGGTGCAACTGAACAAGCTTCTTCAATTCAAGAGCTATCTGCTACAATGGCAGAAATTTCAGAAAAAATAAAGGCTAATGCTGACAATGCAAAAATTGCAAATAATTTGTCAAACGATGCTGGTGCCGGTGTTGCCGGAAGTAATGAAAAAATGCACGAAATGGTTTTTGCTATGACTGAAATAACCGATAAAGCTAACCAGATTGGCAAAATCATTAAAACAATTGATGACATTGCTTTCCAAACAAATATCCTTGCACTTAATGCCGCTGTTGAAGCCGCAAGAGCCGGTGAGGCAGGAAAAGGCTTTGCCGTTGTTGCTGATGAAGTAAGAAACCTTGCACAAAAATCAGCAGAAGCAGCTAAGAACACAACTGCATTAATTGAGGGAACTGTTCAATCTGTTGAAAACGGTTCTAAGATTGCTGATGAAACAGCTGAAGCTTTGGAAGATGTTGTTGCAAAAGCATCAAATGTTGCAAAATTGATAGTTGGTATTGCAACAGCCAGTGAAGAACAAGCAACAGCAGCAATGCAAATAACAATGGGCATAGACCAGATTTCCTCTGTTGTTCAAACTAACTCCGCAACCGCAGAAGAAAGTGCCGCAGCAAGTGAAGAACTAAATGGTCAAGCACAAATGCTTAAAAATCTTGTTGGAAATTTTGTACTGTTGGAAAATTCAACTTATAAAGATGTATCTGTGAATACTAAAAGTTATAGCAACAAAACATCTGATCTAAAACAAGACTATACTAATTCATCTAAGTATTAATTTTCCTCATATAAAATCTCAATTATAAAATTAATTGCACCACTATTATTAGATATTATAATAGTGGTGCTTTTGTTATTGCTGTGGATAATATCGTTCCAACCATTCTAATTCTTTTCTTTCATCATTCGATTGATACCAACCTTCACCAAACAATTTATAAACTCTTTGGAAATATTCTTCATACATTTTGCTAATTCGTTCCATTGAATAATTTTTAACTGCCCATTCTCTGCATTTAAGCGGGTTGATGTTATCAATATTTTTCACAGCCCAACAAAATTCCTCAAAAACTCGACAGCGATAACCGGTTACACCATGCAGTACTGTTTCCGGAAAAGCTCCCCAATCGCTCGTAATAACAGGTGTTCCACAAAGTTGAGCTTCAACATTTACGCCGCCAAAAGGCTCAAGGTAATGAGTTGGCATAAGAACAGCCTTTGCATTTCTCAATAGTTTTGCACGTTCAACAGCACCTACTGCACAATGATATTTGATGTGTTTTTCTCCTCCTAAGTTTAATAACTCTTTTGGATTATCTAAAGAGCCTTGCCCCACTATGTACAACTGATTTCCTGTTGATTTAGCCACATCTGAAGCAATCTGTACGCCTTTACGATTAATTATTCTTCCTAAATAGAGTAAATAATCTTGTTTTTCACTTTGAAATGGAAAATCATCGGGGTCAAAATAATTTGGAATAACTGCATCATACCAACAACCGTCATTTATTCCCAGCACTCCGTAAATATAGTGCATCCAAGCATAAGATTCAAAAATACGATATTGTGAAAACACACCTTCGTAACCAATTCCCGACTCTATTGTAAGCAATTCAACCGCATCAGAAATAGGTTTTTGATAAACACCCATTGGGCATAGCAGAATATCTCCTTTTTCTTTACGTTCAAGAATAGCTTTTATCGCATTATTATTGAATGTTTCGTGGGCTATATCATCTGGGTTTTGCTTAAAAACCGTTGTGGCTCTGTCATAATCTCCATATGCTTTTCTAAGAATTTCTTGAGTTGAAACTTGAACAAATTCGTCACAATTTACTTGTGAACCCTCTACGCCATAAAAATAAATGAAGTGACCATACTTTTTTATCATATCAGCTAGCTTAATTATTTTTTGTGTAAATGCACAAGCTGAATTAGTTTTATTCGTTTCAAGATGAGCTAACCCTAACAAATGAAACCTCAATTTATTCATTAGTTTTCTCCTTTATTTAAAAAATAAGCTTTTGGTTTTTATAAACAACTGCATACCCATTGCCTGTAACAATGAGTATGCAACTATATTCGACATTATATTTTTAGATATATAGTGGTGTGAGTGTAACAAAAGCATTTAGTGTATCGTTTGGCAAAATTAATTTAGTGTCAATCTTTGAAGCTCCAAAAGCAATAACTGCACCTGCACCTAATGTTATGATTATACTTGCAGATACACTTCCTTTTTCAGCAACAAGCATTAATCTTGAATTAGCATTTTCTATGCCGTTTATATACAAACTCATAGCCGAGTTATCTTTACATACTGCGGTATATCCATATTGTATGAGATAAGTTCCTGGATTAGTTATAGTAATACCTGTTGAAGAAACGGTTGAATTTTTAAAAGCAGTTGGTAAGTTGAAATTTGCCAATGTGCCAACTACAGTAAAAGTTTGTGTTGTTGTCTTTAGCAATTGAGCTACTGCCAGTGTATTGGTCAACGTTGGACCAGTTGCTCCTGTTGCTCCAGTTGCTCCTGTTGCCCCTGTTGCTCCTGTTAATCCAGTTGCTCCAGTTGCTCCAGTTGCCCCTGTTGCTCCTGTTGCTCCTGTTGCTCCTGTTGCTCCTGTTGCTCCTGTTGCTCC
>JAVWQH010000023.1:14143-33755 GCA_036635475.1 Oscillospiraceae bacterium
CTGTTGCTCCTGTTGCTCCTGTTGCTCCAGTTAATCCGGTTGCTCCTGTTGCTCCAGTTAATCCGGTTGCTCCTGTTGCTCCTGTTGCCCCTGTTGCTCCTGTTGCTCCTGTTGCTCCTGTTGCTCCTGTTGCTCCTGTTGCTCCAGTTGCTCCTGTTGCTCCACGGCAACAACAACAACAGCAATTGCAATTGCAACTATCATAAGGTTTACAACGACAACAATCATCACTGCGTTGACAATTACCAAATTCCTCTTCACATTCAAAATTATCTATTGGGATTCTATGCTCAATCTCATTAAGACCATTCAGGTTACCTAAACATTGAGAATTGTTTTGCCAATTATGATGATTACAATTTCCACCCCAATTGCTATTTTTGCAATTATATCTAGTCGTTTCAATATTATAGTTTCTATCCATAGTCAAACCTACCTTTTAAAATGTTTTAGACTCATATAATTATTAATCTTTGAGAATATTTTCTTATAAATTTTTGAACTATGTTTTAAAACATCGCTCTTTATCCCTAAATTTCAAATTTAATTAATTAAATCATTCACAACTTTGCCCACATATTATTTCTATATATAATATGATTTAGAATGGAAAATGGTGACAAAAAAGTGTCAGCAAAAACTTTATTTCATTGCTGACACTTTTACTAAAATAACTGTTATACTTCTTCTATCGCTTTTTGCTATAAATTCTGATATAATAAGTTAGATAGATTTCCAAAATGGGGGCATAATAATGACTAGAGAAGAAATTATAGAATATTGCCGAACTTATCCAGATGCAATTGAGGATTATCCTTTTGATGATAAAAACAGCACAATCATTCGACATAGCAACAATCGAAAATGGTTTGCACTTATCTTTGAAATGAATGGGAAACTATGTATCAATCTAAAATGCAAACCTATGGAGGCTGATTTTTTTCGACGGGTTTATACTGATGTATCCCCTGCTTGGCATATGAATAAAGTTCATTGGAATACTGTAACAATCAATGGTGATGTACCTGAGGAGGAACTTTTTGCAATGATTCAACAAAGTTTTGATTTAACAAAAACAGTGAAATTGTCCTCAGTTGTCAAAGATAAATGCCAGAAAAAGCCAAAAGTACAATAATATTTAATACCAATTATAAATGTCCGCAAACACTTTTCAAACGTGTTTGCGGACATTTAGTAAGCTGAAATCATAGTTTATTATAATTGTCAGTAAAAATATTAATTATTAGGTTTTAGAAATAAGTCAGTTAAAACTACTTGTTTTCTGCTATTATAGTTGCAATAGTTTTCAACCATTTTTCACGATTATACACTCTGAATTTAAAGTTATCCCCTTTTTTGCTGACAATTTTAATTGCATTTGGAATTGGAATAAATAATCTGAATAGTGTCACAGTTAAGCTGTTTGTGTAACTTAATACATCGCTTAGGTCTACTGAAGCGTATTCTTTACCCATATTCATACCATTGCCTTCAAATACAATGCGTTTATTTGTTATGTAAAGTTGACCTGACCTTAAAATAAAGATATTGAACATATTTGCTTTGCCTTCGTGAAGTATTTTTTCGTTATCTGCTAATTTAATCATAATTATACCCCTTTTACTCGTATTTTTGTATAGAAGCTATTTTCATAGCCTTAATATTTATTGAATAACATTCATAATAGCTTGAAATTCGCTAGAATTTTTTGTCAACTATCAACTATCAACCTATCATTGTTAATACATTACAGTGTATATTTATATAAATATTATGATTAAATTATACAGTGTTTGTAGGACATACGTATGTCTGAATGGAAACATCTCTTAAATATATATTTATTCCTTTGAAATAATATATTATCATCAGTCAAATTTTGAACAATCTAATAGTTTTATTGGATTATTATGGAGGATAATTTATGCGTGGAATTAAAATTGATAGAGTTTTGGAATTATTTTTCCGAGGTCTTCATGGTGAATCCCTTTCTGTAAGAAAACTTGCTGACTATTATGACGTTTCCACCAGAAGTATCTCAAGAGATATAACATCACTAAAAGTATTTCTCGCTGACCATCGTGAACTGATTGGCAACGCAGAACTAATCTATTGCGGCAAGGATAAATCATATCAATTAATATTGGACGAGTTTATTTCCAGTAAGGAACTTTTTGCTATTACGAAAATACTTATTGCTTGCAAACCCTTTAACACACAGGAATTATTAGGAATAATTTCAAAACTAAAACTCCATACATCAGCGGGCGACCGACAAAAGCTTGAAGATTCAATACGCAAAGAAATTTTTCATTATCAGGAAATCCATTTTGACTGCATAAGTATCTTAGATAATGTGTGGGAACTATCCAAAAACATCGAAACAAAACAAGTCATCACAATAACTTATTATTCTCAAGATAATTTACAAATTAAAACCAAAGTTAGACCACTCTCCATTATGTTTAGCGAATATTATTTTTATCTTATTGCATATGAATTTGGCGATACAAGTTATGTCCCGCAACATTTCAGAATTGACAGATTAACCAACATTGTGATAAATTGCGATAAATTCAAACTGCCTATAGGGAAAAAATTTGATGAAGGTTACTTGAGAAAGAGATGCCAATTTATGTGGCCAGGTGAATTGCAAAAAATAAAATTTGAATTTTCAGGTTTATCTGTACAAGAAATTTTAGACAAAATCCCAACTGCAAAAATTCTTACCAATATAAATAATATATACACAATTGAAGCGGAGGTATTTGGCGACGGAATAGGAATGTATCTGCTCTCTCAAGGTGCATCGGTAAAAGTTGTTTCTCCCCAAAGTTTTGTTGACTATATGAAAAAAGAAATCGCAAAAATGAGCGAGCTTTATGTGCCAATTACAGAATAAAAAAAACAGATGCCTCATTCTAAAAGAATTTGGCATCTTTTTTTATAAGATATTGTTATTCAATAATTTCTGCAACTCTGCCAACCTGTCCATCAGTCAGCATTACTTTAATCCCATGTGGGTGAGTGCTACTATTGGTAAGAATTTTTCCAACATTACCTTGAGTTAGTTTACCCGTTCTTTGGTCAGCTTTTAAAACAATTTTTACAGCAGCACCGATTTTAATATTTGTTCTTATTTGTCCATTCACAATATTTCCCCCCCATTCATTTTATCAAACGAATATAATTTCCAATTTAAAACAGTAAAACTTTCCCATAACACTATGGTTAAAATCACTTATTAGTATTATCATTAATAAAATAAATAATATATATAAGGAGATTTTAAAATGCAATTTAAAAATAGGTCAAAACAGGTTGTTGCAATGCTTTCAGCCACTTTTATCTTTTTTATCTACACATCATTTCCTGCATATAATATTAATACCAATCATCACAACTATCCTATGATGGCTAGAATTGACTTTGGAGAAATGGGCGAAAATATCTAGATTTGTTCTATTATTAATTCAAATCGCTCTTTTGCAACTCTAATAACAGTGTTGAATTTTTCAACCTCATCAAAACAAAAAAATATTAATGCCGATTTTTGATAGGCTGTTTTTCCTTGTGTCATACAACCTTTTTTGCAAAGGCTGTATGCTTTATTTGCTAATATTTCACCATAAAACTTGGTGCGATTATATTTTTTGCAACATTCTATTCCAATATCTGCAATTTCAATCGCTTTATCGTATTTTTCTTCCAATGACAGAACTCTTGAATAATTATATGTGATTAAAATTAGAATAACTGCTTTTTCTTCAGTATCTATAAAATGGCTTTCAGTATATTTGAATAATTGCTCAAATATGTTAATCGCTTTGGAATATAATTTTTCTTTTGAATAGACATTTGCAATATTAACAAGCACTTTCACATCTTCAATGCCCAATAAGCACTTTCCAATATTATTTTCATCAAATTGTGGCGTTGTTAATCTGATCGCATCATAAAGCATTTTTGATATATCATTCTGACTTAAACTTTTGTCTGAAAGAGTTTTTGAACGAAGAAAAAATTGCCTATTAAATGTTTCGCTTGCTTGAGGAAGTTTTTCAAAATCCTCCAATAGCTTATTTGCCTTTTCATATTCATTATTGACATTTGCTGATATTATTTTGTATTTTATATCTTCAAGAACGAAGTCATCATCACTTATCATATCGTAATAATGCTCTGTTTTAATACCTAATTTATCCATTAATTTATCAAGTGTTATTTTCTTGGGAACGGATATCCCTGTTTCAATTTTTGATAATGTGCTTGTTGCACAAATTCCATAACATAATTCTTCTTGTGAAACATTCAAACTTTCACGTTTTTTCCTGATTACATCACCAATTCTATAATTTTGCATTTTTATAACCTTCCTTGAAATGATGTACAAATAATAACATATAAATTGTTAATTATCAATGTTTGGAATAATATATAAAAGCCATAACCTTATCATACAGGTTATGGCTTTTAATTGTAAATCAGAGAATTTTATTAGCGATATATTGAATAAAAGTTTCAAGACTACGCAGTTCAGCAGGCAACATATCAAGAACGTTTTTAATTTGACGTGTTTCACCATTCATTGATACAGTAATATTGCCAATAGCTGACATCATAAACACTTTTGTGAAAATAGCAGCAACGGTGAGAGCTACTAAAGCAATGCCCACAATGGCAACAATCCAAAACCAGAGGTTATCACAGCTTTTAACTGAATTTTGTGCAGATACAACAACCATAATCATTCCACTTATCATTGCAATTAAAAAGAAAAACAAACCAATTTCAAGAGAAAGAAAAGACGTCAAAAATGATACTAACAAAAATATTGTTACAAGTGGACTGTTTATTCCATAAGCAATCAGCGAATCCTTCAAGGTTGCATCAGAATGGCAGATTTTGCCCAGTGCAAACACCAACAAAACACATAATCCTGTCGCAACAGCAGCAATTAGGATACCATACAACAACCCTATCCCCATTGGAGCTTGTATTTTTGGAAAATTCATCAAATCGCTTATTTGAAAAGTACCAATGGTTTTTGCTGACATATTAATTCCATCGCTTATAATATCGCAAATTTTGGATAATATTGAAAACAGCAACAATCCGGAAGCAATCCATTCCGCAGTTAAAAATGCTATAGCTGAGTGTAAATCTCCACGTTGTACTGCAACTTGTGTAGTTTTAATAGGAAAACAAAAATAAGCTTTCAAGCACAAAAAAATACTATTTAACTTATGTACTACTTGAGAAAATTGGATATTTTGTCTGGTCCATTCAGCCTGTATTTTAGGTTGTGTAGCCACTGCCCGAGCTTTTTCACAAGTACAAACCTCGCCCTCTTCATACTGATTGCCACAAAACTTACAGAATTTTGCCATAATATATTATCCTCCTTAATTTTAAGCATATATAATTATTTTCAGTTTATATTACATCAAGGATATTGGCTGACTGACTTTTTCATTGGCACTGTAGTGTGAGGATTCAACAGTGTCCAACACCCATTTTCCATTTTCTTTGCAACCAAAATAAACGTTAAAACATTGAGAACCCTTATCATCTTTTGTTTCACTTGGAGCTGTTGAACCGCTCTTGTATTTGTCAAAGTGATAATCATATGTTACAAAAACTTTTCCGGAAAAATAAAGATTATATTTATTGCTACGTGTTATATGTAAATCAAGGTCACCTTGTATATTGGTTATCGTAAATTTATAATCAATTCGTGACTCAGGATATTCTAAATCTTTTTCAAATTGTTTAATATTGCCATTTATAAAATTGTTTTTAGAGTCTCCAAGAGTTTTAAGTTTTTCTATATCCTTAGCATTTATCGCTGCATAATAGCTTTTAATAAAATTGCCTGCTAATTCCATTGCTTCTATACGACAGCTTTGTGGAAGTTTGAGTTGTGGTGTAAATGTATTTTCGTTTTCTTTAATCTTATAACTATCTGACATTTTAATTTTGTCTATGTCAAATGAAACTTTTATATCATCTCCTATATTCAAAGGGAATATCTTTAAATCTTTATTATTCAAAAATAATATATCACCTTTATAGGTTTTATCATTGATAGTAAGTGAAGATATGGTATTTTCCGGACGTTGAATTGTTAAAGTGGCATAATCAAATTTTAAGTCGATTTTTCCGTTGCCATATGGGAAAATCCCCATTTTATCAACTTTATATGTAAAATCATCACTATTAAAATCGTTTTTAGCAGTGGCTTTAAAATCATAAACACCGGGAATGATATTTTTCATTATCACATCAGTATCAGCATCTGGTATTGAAGCAGACTTCTCACCCAGTGTTACGGTTGCATCAGGTATTGCAGAAGTAAAAGCAACGCCTACACCGCTCATCTCAACCTTATAAGTAGTGAAAAAAATATGTTCATTCTTTATTAAACGCAAAAATCCGTCACCATCAGCCGGAACATCACTTCTCAGCTCATTGATGTCAGATTTTAATGTATTTTTGAATTGGGTCAATAGTTCAGAATGATTATCACAAATTTCAAAAAACGGAGCAATTGTTTCTTTATTTATGACCAATTCTTTTTTTACAGGTACTGTTACCGATGAAAACTTTGCATAATCTTTGTCACGAATTGATTCCAAAAATTTGCTGATGGTTTTTTCAGGAGTAAATATTTGCTTTGTAATAAAGAAAAATCCACCAAACAAAAGAAAAACACAAGCTGAAACCAAAATTGCAAGTTTAACTTCTTGTGATAATGGTGCATAAGGCTTTTTCTGCGTTGAAACAGTATTGGCTGAATTTGTTATATCGTATTCAATTTCATTGTAATCGTCAGAATTAGATGTATTTTCCTTTGCTGTCACAGGTTTGCTATCGTATAATTGTGATGGTTCAATTGAAGCTGAATAAAGTTCCAATGGTAAGTCTTGTTTTGCACCACAATGTTCACAAAAAGTGGAATCATCATCAATTTTACTACCACAAGATGTACAAAATGCCATATTTTTATGCTCCTTATTCTTCATTTCTCATATTTTGTCAAATCATTAATTATGTTTTATGATACTACATCATTTTATTAATGTCAACATATTATGAATAGTTATTGTTAATAATATGAATAAAAAATATTATATTTTCCTGTAACACTATGGCATATATCGACAACTAATGATAAAATATCTCCATTACTGACAAATATATTGGCAATTGTAATATCTAATGATAAATTACATTAAAAATAATTGCATTAATATACGCTATTCAACTCGGGCTTAAATAAAAGCATATACAGCAAAAATCTTAGAATTAAGGGAGTATTTTATTGTGAAAATTTCAAATGATTTAGTTTGGAGAAAAATTGATAATTGTATAGTTATTGAACACATAGATGACTACAAAAGCATATATACTATGCAGGGTGCATCTGTTTTAATATTTGAACTTATTGAAAAAAATTACTCATATAATCAAATTGTAGACTCGCTTACAGATGAATTTGGTTCAACATATAAAAATCAAATTGAATTAGACGTTGAAAATTTAGTTCATGCTATGAAAAAGCTGCAAATAATTGTTTAAATATACCCCTCACAAATACTATAAATCTCAGTCTATTTAATTTCAGATATTTTTTTTAAAGCTGTTAATTTAACGGCTTATTTGTTGTGTTCCATATCATAATCAATTATTTATAGCTAATAGTAAGTTTTGTTATAATTGAAATTTCAGCATAAAAATGACGGTACCTTTTGATACCGCCAGATGCCAGCATAACTATTTTAAGCTATGCTGATTATTTTTATTGTGCCATATCGCTTTGATAAACTTTCATACCATTTTTATATGTGGCAAGCACTTGTATTTTATCAAGTTTTTCTTTTTGACAATCAACAGGATTTTGAGATAAAACAACAAAATCAGCTTTCTTCCCAATCTCAATTGTGCCTTTGCTATTCTCTTCAAAATATTGATAAGCTGCATTAATTGTTATCGCTTTCAAAGCATCAAATGTTGAAATTTTTTCATATTCTCCAATAGTTACTCCATCTTTTGTTTTACGATTAACTGCACACCAAATCGTTTTCATCATATCAGGTACTAAAACCGGTGTGTCTTGATGAAATGTGAATGGAATATTTTTCGCCAATGTTGACTTAGCCGGACTTATCTTTTTTGCTCTTTCAAAACCGAGATTTTCAATATGAGTATCGCCCCAATAATAAGTGTGTGCCACAAAATAAGATGGGATAATTCCTTTTCTCTTGATTTCGTCAAGGGCATCTATTGGCATAATTTGTGCGTGAATAATCACAGGACGCATTTTTCCGTCTTCAGGACAAAACTTAACAAATTGCTGAATAGCCGCATCACCATTGCAATGTGCCAAAAGCTGTTCATCTTCACTATCTGCTATTTTGATAAAATTTTGAATTTCATCGTCTTTATAAACAGGATATCCAACGTAGTCCTCGCTGTCACTATCGCTAACTTTGTTATATGGTTTTGTAAGCCAAGCTGTTCTGCCTTGTGGACTGCCATCAAGGAAAATCTTATAACCACCAAGTTTTAAATTGTCATTATATCTTTTATTGTATTCGGGATTTTCAGATAAAAGTGTTGGTGCTTTTTTCAAATCAGCATATCCAACAACATCACAGACCAAAATATGATTTATTGAGGCAATTTTCAGCAGTTCAAAATCATCTTTTCCCAACATTCCATCTTGCACTGTTGTTATTCCATATTGCAGATAGACTTTTTGTGCTTTTTTAAGCAACTTAATTTTTTCTTCAAGACTTGCTTGAGGAATGATTGAAGAAACGCTAAAAAATGTGTTTTCTTCAATGTATCCGTTTGGTTCATTGTTTTTATCTTTGCCTATCATTCCGCCTTGAACATTTTTAGTTGTAGCATCAATGTTTGCAAGCTTTAGTGCTTGTGAATTTACAACTCCCATATGTCCGCTTACGTGGCTAATTAAAACAGGATTTTCAGGGAAAACACTGTCAAAACATTCTTTGGTAGGGTGAGATTTTTCCTCCAAATTATTATGGTCATATCCAAATCCAACAACCCAATCGCCTTTTTTAAGGTGGTTCGAGGTTTTGTAATCAGACAACATTTTAATTATTTCATCAAAATTTTTACATTCAGAAAGGTTTGCCGACCTTAGTGATATAGCGTATTGTGATAAATGGCTATGACTATCTATAAAACTTGGCATTAAGCAAGTATTGTGAAGATTTATATGGATTGTATCTGAACTTGCCAATTTAAAAATGTCATTACGCTTTCCCATATTAGTTACAACGCCGTCCTGAACCATAATTGCTTCAGGCGTTTCGCCCGTCATTGTTAAAATTTTTCCGCCGAAAAATATTTTACACACCATTGTAATCCTCCATTCAATCAAATAATTTCTCTAGATATTGGTAAGGAATAAGCAGAGAAAAATATTCTTCCCAGTGTTCTTTTCTGATAGGCATCACAGGGTGCACAATATCATCAAAAATCAAAACAAGAGCAGGACAAATATTTTTGTATCTTTCTGTATAATAAAAGCATTTAAGCTTTCCACTATTTATAAGTTTTTTGGCTATATTATGGTAGCTAAAATATGCCATAAAATTCTCCTCATAGTCCCATATTTGTATTATATAACAAAATTAATTAACTTATCAAATAATTATTGTCACTTTGTGTTAATATATGTTATACTAATTGTAAACTTTCTGTTAACAACCCTCTTTTTAGTATTATTAGCTAGAATACTACAACTAATTTGATATATCCCACAAGGCAATATTGAATTGCAAATACTTTTTATTAAATATAAAAATAAAAAAGTGCCTGTTTTTTCAAACAGACACCTTTAAATTGGTAATTATTACTTGTTTTTTTCAACAATTTCCTTAGTATCACGAGCAATTAGAAGTTCTTCGTTTGTTGGAAGAACCCAAACTTGAACCTTAGAATCTTCTGTTGAGAATTTATTTTCATCTCTTGAAGCTTTCTTGTTCAATTCTGCATCGATTTTAACTCCCATAAATTCCAAACCTTCGCATACAGTTTGACGGAATGAAGCTGAGTTTTCGCCAATACCACCTGTGAACAAGATAGCATCAACTCCGCCCATTGCAGCAGCATAAGCAGCAATTTGTTTCTTAACTTGATATGTTACAATGTCAAGTGTCATTTGCGCTCTGTGGTTGCCCTTAGCAGCAGCTTCTTCAATTTCACGACAGTCAGGTGAAACGCCTGATAGTCCTGCGAAACCTGATTTTTTGTTTAGCATACTAGCCATTTCATCAGGTGTCATTTTTTCTTTATTCATTATATATGTGATAACAGAAGGGTCAACTGCACCACTTCTTGTTCCCATAATAAAGCCATCAAGAGGGGTGAAGCCCATTGTTGTATCAACGCATTTTCCACCATCAATAGCTGTTATTGATGAACCATTGCCCAAATGGCAGGAAATTATTTTTGTATCTTCTGGCTTTTTGCCCAAAAGTTCAGCCATTCTAGCTCCAACATATCTATGACTTGTGCCGTGGAAACCATAACGACGGATATGATATTTCTCGTAGTATTCATAAGGAATACCAAAGATATATGCTTTTTCAGGCATTGTTTGGTGGAAAGATGTATCAAATACAGCTACCATTGGAGTTTCTTTTCCAAACACTTCTTGACAAGCTTTCATAGCGATTGCTTGTGGTGGATTGTGTAGAGGGCCTAGTTCTTTAAGGTCCATAACGTTTTTGATAACTTCATCATCAACAATTGTGGAAACCTTATAAATCTCAGCACCATGTAGTACTCTATGACCAACTGCTGCGATTTCGCTCATTGAATCAATAATCTTTGTTTCGCCGGTTGAAAGAACCTTAACTACTTCTTCAAAAGCTTCCTTATGAGTTGGGAAAGAAACATTGTATTCGCATTTTCTGCCATCAGCAGATTTATGAGAAATCTTTCCGTCAACCCCAATTCTCTCGCAAAGACCCTTTGCAAGAACCTTTTCACCATTCATATCAATCAATTGATATTTCAATGATGAGCTGCCTGCATTAATAACAAGAATTTTCATCTTATAATTCCTCCTGTATTTTGTTTTGTGCTATAATTTCTACGCATAATATTACTATTATGTAATAAATACTTGACACATAGTCACACTATTATATATTATTACATTATAGAGTAAATTTCAAGTATTGTAGGTGAAAAACGTGAAAATTTGTGCTGTAATTTGTGAATATAATCCTTTTCACAATGGACATCAGTATTTATTGAGCAAAATAAGAGAAAATGGTGCTACACATATTATCTGTATAATGAGCGGGAATTTTGTTGAGCGTTGCCAGCCATCGCTTTTGCCGAAAGATATTCGCACAAAAACTGCACTAATGGGTGGAGCTGATTTAGTTTTGGAACTGCCCCTGCCCTATGCAATCGACACTGCGGAGCGATTTGCCTTTGGTGGTGCTGAAATAATTAAGTCCTTGGGTTGTGTTGATAATATTGGGTTTGGGTGCGAATGTGACAATTGTGCTATTTTGAGCCAAACTGCTCATATATTAACAAGCGATGATTTTTCAAACACTTTAAAAAAACATTTATCCTCAGGTATTTCATTTGCCGATGCAAGACAAAAAGCAGTAGCTGAAGTTTCTTTTGAATGTTCAAAAATACTGGAAAATCCCAATAATATCTTGGCTGTTGAATATTTAAAGCAGCTTTCCACTACCTCAATCCAGCCAATTGCAATCAAACGTGAGGGCGCTAACCATAATGACAATCACATTATTTCCAATACAGCCAGTGCAACATTTATAAGAGATAATCTCGAAAAACCTGAGATTAGATGCTCTATGCCTGAATATTCCTATGAATTGCTGATGGAATGTTTAGCTAACGGCAATGCTTTAATTGATAAAAACAAATTTGAATTGCTTATGCTTTCAAAATTGAGAACATTATCAATTGAAGATTTAACTAAACTGCCGAATATTTCGGAGGGATTGGAATACAAACTTTTCAATTCAATCCAATACTCTGCAACAATTTCAGAACTTTTTGAACTTGCAAAATCCAAACGATATTCACACGCAAGAATCAGAAGAATTGCACTTTGTGGGTTTTTAGGGATTGAAAATGGTTTATCAAAACTTCCGATACCATATATTAGAGTGCTTGGTATGAATAAAAATGGTGAAGAAATTCTATCAGTTGCTAAAAGCCGCTGTAAAATACCTATTTCCCACTCCCTCAAAAGGCTTGAATGTGAAAATAATATCTGCAAAAAGTTTACGCAATTAGAAAATTCTTCAACAAATCAGTACAATCTTTTACTGGAAAATCCAAAAAAATCAAATTCTGATTTGCAATTTTCACCAATAAAGTTATAAGTAAACTGAAATTCCGCTGTTTTGTCGGTAAATTATTAATAATGACTAAACAAACTATATATTTTGAAAAAATATATTGTAATGTAGTTATGAAAATGATATGATGTAATGAATTGTACTTGATTGTTAGAAAGGTGAATTATTATGGAAAAAATTAAAATATTGGTAGACTCAGGCTCGGATATTTCAAAAGAATATTGTGAGAAATATAACATCGACGTTGTTCCATTAACTGTTATTTATAAAGGTCAAACCCACAAGGATTTTTATGAACTTAATTCTGTTGAATTTTGTGAATATCTGAGAACTTGTGTAGATATTCCGTCAACCTCCCAGCCAAGTCCGATGGAATTTGTGGAAATTTTCAATAAATATAAAGACGAATATGACCATATTATTTGTTTCACAATGGCTCCCGCCGGTTCTGGCACTTATAACAGTGCTTTGCTTGCCAAAGAGATGTTTGACGAAGAAAAATCAAACTGTCAAATTCACGTTATCGACTCCAAAAGTTGCAGCTTAAATGAAACTTTAGAGGCTAAAACCGCATCTGAGATGGCAACAGCCGGTTGTGATATCTTCCAAATTCTTGCTAGAATAGAGGAAATACGTTTCAATATTGCAGCATATTATCTAATTGATAATATCCAGTTTTTGATTAAAGGCGGTCGTGTTTCAACTTTAAAAGGTACAATTGCCTTGAAATTAATGCTTAAACCAATAGTGTCAATTCGTTTAGGAGCTGGCTCAAACCTTTGCAATGCTGTTGGCTATAACAATGGTATTGAAAAATTAGCAAACTACTTTATCACCGAGGCTAAAGAAAACACAACTCTTTATATTTCTCATGCCGATTGTGCTGATAAGGCTATGAAATTAGTTCAACGACTACTAAAAACAATGCCTAATCTTAAATATGAAATATTCCAAACAAATTGCGTTATGACAACTCAAAGTGGACCTGATTCCATCGGAATATTTTTTGAAAAATCCAAATAACATCTTTTGTTTAATTAAAAAAACTAGAGCCTATGCTTTTTAGCATAGGCTCTAATAATATATGTTTATTTTGCAAAATCAATAATTCTGGTTTCTCGGATAAGATGAACTTTAATTTGTCCTGGGTAAACAAGTTCTTCTTCAATCTTTTTAACTATGTCCCTTGCTGTAACTATCATCTGGTCGTCAGAAACAGTATCAGGTTTAATCATAATTCTGATTTCACGACCTGCTTGAATTGCGAATGATTTCTCAACGCCCTCAAATGAGTTTGCAAGTTCTTCCAATTTTTCAAGTCGTTTAATGTAATTTTCAAGATTTTCACGACGTGCTCCTGGTCTTGCAGCTGAAATTGCATCAGCAGCTTGAACCAAACAAGCAACAACTGTTTTAGCTTCAACGTCGCCATGGTGAGCCTCAATTGCGTGAATAACATCTGGAGATTCTTTGTATTTCTTTGCAATATCAACTCCGATTGCCACGTGAGAACCCTCAACCTCGTGAGTAAGTGCCTTGCCTATATCGTGCAATAATCCGGCACGTTTCGCCAAAGTTGCATCAGCTCCGAGTTCGGCAGCCATCATACCGGCAAGATGAGAAACCTCCATGGAATGTTCAAGAACGTTTTGTCCAAAGCTTGAACGGTATCTCATACGTCCCAAAAGCTTGATTAGCTCAGGGTGCATATTATGAATACCCGATTCAAGAACAGCTCTTTCGCCGTCTTGCTTAATCTTTGTTTCAACTTCTTTTTTAGATTTTTCAACCATTTCTTCAATTCTGGTTGGATGTATGCGTCCGTCAAGAATTAACTTTTCAAGTGACAATCTTGCAATTTCTCTCTTAACTGCATCATGGCTTGAAAGGGTAATTGCTTCAGGGGTATCGTCAATAATTAAGTCAACGCCTGTGAGAGTTTCAATAGCTCTGATGTTTCTTCCCTCACGTCCAATAATTCTGCCCTTCATTTCATCGTTAGGCAAAGGCACAACTGATACTGTAACCTCGGCTACATGTTCAGATGCACAGCGTTGGATTGCTTGAGAAATAATTTCTCTTGCTTTTTGGTCAGATTCCTCTTTAAGTTGAGATTCAATCTGAGTAATTTTCATAGCTTTTTCGTGGACGAGTTCGTTTTCAATATTTGCCAGCAAATATTCTTTTGCTTGTTCAACAGTATAACCCGATATTTTCTCCAACATATCGAACTGGTGCTGTTTAACAATTTCAGCTTCTGTCAAAGTTTTTTCAGCCTCAACAATTTTAGCTTGGATTTGCTCTTCTTTTTTCTCAATGTTTTCGTGTTTTCGTTCAAGTGATTCTTCTTTTTGTTGAATTCTTCTTTCAAGACGTGAAACTTCGCCTCTTCGTTCTTTGAGTTCTTTTTCATTTTCATTTCTCATCTTGTAGATTTCTTCTTTTGCTTCGACTATCGCTTCTTTTTTCTTGCTTTCAGCAGCTTTAATTGCATCATTTACAAGTTTTTTAGCCTCATCTTCAGCGGAACCAATTTCAGCTTCAGCTATTTTCTTTCTATACTTAACGCCCATATTAAAGGCGATTATTATACCAATAACAAAAGCAACAAATACAGATACCGAAATAATTAATATTATCATTTTATTATCCATAACAGTTTACTATCCTCCTTTCACAAAAAATATTATTTAACTGTTATTATGCAGTACAAAAGTACCCTTACTATTTTACAATTATATATACAATATGTCAAGAAAATTATACATTCCTTTTCGTTTTTTTTGTATAGTTATATAAATTTGTGAATTTGTGCGTATAATTATAGTAAAATATTAAAATTTTTTGAGTTGTTATTGTGAATTTTTTATAATTAATCAGCTTAATTTGTATTTTTCTGTTCAAAAGATAAACATTGTTTTACTCTTAATTTCAGAAAAACGCACTAAATAATTTATATACAACGAAAATAAATCCAATATTTCTTCCTTATAAATATACAAATAGTATTTATTTTAAAATAATCGACTATTTGTAGGGTTATTTTACGTATTTTATTGTTTATTTTTGATTTTATATATTAGTTTGTCAAAAATTGCGATACAAAAATAAAACTAATTATTTTGACTCTGAGTTACTTTTCTGTATTATTTAATAAATTATATATTTATTGTCCACTTGTATTTTGGCTGAAAAAGTGATAAAATGTCACTATAAAGTATATCCATTAAATTATTTATAAGGAGAACAATATGTATTGTAGACATTGTGGAGCTAATATGGTTCCTGGAAATAACGTTTGTCAAGGTTGCCGTACTCCTTCTGGAATAGGTAGCAATTTTTGTTCCAATTGTGGAACTCGAACATCTCCTGAGGACACAATTTGTGCTAATTGCAAAATTCCTCTTAACCAGCCTAACTACTATGCTCAACAAACTTGCGCACATTCAAGAATTGTTGCAGGCGTTTTGGCTATTTTAATCGGATATTTAGGTATACATAATTTCTATTTGGGTTATAACTCAAAAGCAATCGCACAATTGTTATTAACCCTCATCGGCTCAGTCGTAACTTGCGGTATCGCAGGTGTGGCTGTCTGGATTT
Source organism: Oscillospiraceae bacterium (assembly GCA_036635475.1). GTDB lineage: Bacteria > Bacillota > Clostridia > Oscillospirales > Ruminococcaceae > JAHHUA01. Next base: position 30,139 of record JAVWQH010000023.1, read on the forward strand.
GGTCAATTATTGAAGGTATTCAAATACTCACAGGTAGCATTAATGTTGATGGTTTTGGAATACCTTTGAAAGAATAATTGCTTATTTAATTCAAATGTCATACATTCAAAAATAAACTATTTGACATTATGTCTTGTTATATTGTATAATGTTCAACGTGACCAGACCAGATAACAGCGTTCAAAAGCCGAAAGGCTGCGAATGAGGAAAGTCCGAGCTTCATAGGGCAAGAGTAGCTGCTAACGACAGCCGAAGGCGACTTTAGGGATAGTGCAACAGAGATATACCGCCTATATTTATATAGGTAAGGGTGGAAAGGCGAGGTAAGAGCTCACCGGAACAAGGGAGACCTTGTTGCCCTGTAAACCCTACTCGAAGCAACACCGCAACGAAAACATATGGCTGCCCGTCAGTTTTCAATTAGGTGGCTTAAGCTGTGTGGCGACATGCAGAAAAGATAGATTGTTATCCAATACAGAACTCGGCTTATAGTCTGGTCACAATTGCATATTAACTTTCCTTTGGGAAGGTTTGACTGTCCTTTTTAATAAAGGGCAGTTTTTTTATGACTTTATATCTATTTATTTTTCGCACTCACTCAATAGTTTATTTCTATAAGCTAAAGCAGCTTGTTCTGTTTTATTGTCCCCAAAATCATAGTATGTTTTATCTTTTATTTTATCCGGAAGATATTGTTGTTTAACGTAGTGATTTTTAAAACTGTGAGGATATAAATATCCCTGTGCATGACCGAGTTTTTCTGCCCCTGCATAATGTCCGTCCTTTAGGTGGTCGGGAACATCGGAATAAATCCCATTTTGCACATCAGAAATTGCTGCATCAATGGAATTTATTACAGAATTGGATTTTGGTGCTGTACAAAGAAGTATAACAGCCTGAGCAAGCGGTATTCTGCCCTCTGGAAGTCCCAATTGAATGGCACTGTCCACGCAAGCCTTAACAATTTGAATTGCCTGTGGGTATGCAAGCCCTATGTCCTCTGATGCAATGACTAGTAGCCGTCTGCAAGGTGAAAGCAAATCCCCGCTGTCAATGAGCCTTGCTAAATAGTGAATTGCAGCATTTTCGTCAGAACCCCTAATGGATTTTTGCAATGCAGACAGCAAATTATAATGCACATCTCCATCTTTATCATAGCGGTTTGAAGAACGTTGAGCCACCTGTTTAGCATCTTCAACTGTGATAATTCCAACGCCGTCAAAACCTGTAGCGGCAGTAACTAAAAGTTCAACTGCATTTATTGATTTTCTCACATCACCAGAGCAACTGTGAGAAATTATATCAACAACGCCCTCTTCAATTTCGAGAGTTTCCCCCAAAATATCTGCTGATTTATCAAAAGCACGTTTTACAGCCTTTTTCATTTCACTTGATGGAATAGGTTTAAATTCAAAAACCGTACTGCGGCTTAAAACGGCATTATATATGTAAAAATAAGGATTTTCAGTAGTTGAAGCAATCAAAGTAACCGAACCATTTTCGATACATTCCAGCAAAGTTTGTTGTTGTTTTTTGTTAAAATACTGTATTTCATCAAGGTATAATATAATTCCGCTTATACCATCAATTGAGGCAGTATCTTCAATAACGGCTTTTATATCAGCAGTTGATGCAGTTGTTCCATTGAGATAGTGCAACTTTTTCCCTACATTTTTAGCTAATATTCTTGCCACAGTGGTTTTGCCAACTCCTGATGGCCCATAAAATATCAAATTGGGCAGTTTTTTGCTCTCAGCAAGTCTTGTCAAAAGCTTTCCTTTGCCAATCAAATGCTCCTGACCCACAACCTCATCAAGGCTTGTTGGCCGTAATAAATCCGCTAAAGGCTGATTGTTGTTCATAACAAATCCTCCTATATTAATAGTATAAATCAGATTTTTCTAATGCTTTCGTCCTAGTTCTCCTCTAATTTTAAGGAAAAACTGACAAGTAATATTCCTTTACACATACTCATTCCTCAATTAAACCCCTTAGTTAAAACTTCTAGCAGCCAGAGGAGCATAAATTTATTGATTATATGCTTCAGGGCAAATTTCCTTAATTTTTTCTCTTAATTTCTGAAAATCTTCCAATGCAAGTGGTTTATTATTAGGATTTCTTAAAAGTGCAGCAGGGTGAAAAGTTCCCATAAAGCAAATTCCATTTTTCTCAAAAAATTCTCCATGTTGCTTTGTTACTTTAAAATCCGCCTCAATAATTTTTGTTGCCGCTACCCTACCAAGGCAAACAATGATTTTAGGCTGCATAATATGCACTTGATTTCTCAAATAATTTATACATTCTTCTGCTTCTTCTTTTTTGGGATCTCTATTTTCAGGAGGTCTGCATTTAACGATATTCGCAATATATATATTCTTTTTTCGTGATAAATCGACAATATCCAAAAGTTTATCAAGAAGTTGTCCACCTCTGCCGATGAAAGGAAGTCCCTTTAAGTCCTCATTTTCCCCAGGTCCTTCACCAACAAAGAGTATTTTTGCCTTTTCATTTCCATCTCCAAAAACAACATTAGTTCTTGTTTCACAAAGTTGGCATTTTTTGCAGTTCATACATTCTTTTTTAAGTTCTTCCCAATTCTCAATCATTTTTAAACCGCCTTATTAAGATTTTGAATTAATCATAACATATTTTACTTGATAAATATATACCTTTACTCATAAATAGCTAAGCTTTATGCTCAAGAAAATGTCACTATTAGTTTGACATACATTAGATTGAGTTGTATAATAATATCGGTATAAACGTTATTTTCGCTCTATTTCACGCTTAACCAATGATTTTTGCTACTATTGCAAAAATTAATTATATTTTGCCTATTATGGCGGAACGGAGAATAATTTTATGAATAAAGTATTAGTTGAAACAAGTGCAAGACATGTTCATCTTTCTCAAGAACATATCGAAAAACTTTTTGGTACAGGTGCTACATTAACTCGTAAAAAAGACCTTTCTCAACCTGGTCAATTCGCTTGTGAAGAAAGAGTTACTATCGTTGGACCTAAAAAATCTATTGAAAAATGTATAATCCTCGGCCCAGCTAGAAAGTCAACTCAAGTTGAAGTTTCTTTGACTGATGCCAGAACTCTTGGCATTGAAGCTCCTGTAAAAGAATCAGGTGATATTGTTGGCAGTGGTGCTTGCAAGCTTGTTGGACCTTGCGGTGAAGTTGAAATTTCCGAAGGTGTTATAGCTGCAAAACGTCATATACACGTTACTCCTGAAGATGCACAAAAATTTGGAATTGCTGACAAAGAAATTGTCAACGTTAAAGTTTCAACAGCTGCAAGAAGCCTTGTATTTGGTGACGTTGTTGTTCGTGTTAGCGAAAAATTTGCAACAGCTATGCACATCGACACCGATGAAGCTAATGGTGCAGGTTGCTCAGGCGAAGTTTACGGTGAAATCGTTAAATAATAACTTATATTTTCAAATGGTCTGCAACAAACGAAAGTTTAGCTGCAGACCATTTTTTATGGCTTATAATAAATGTTGGTGCAGCAAAAAGCCAAAAATTTAAGCAAGGGACAACTTTATAATTATCTCGGCTCTATAATAAATGTTGGGGTAGCAAAAGAGCCTACTGAAAAAAATATAAA